>CAZTOP010000015.1:0-54740 GCA_964615145.1 uncultured Chitinophagaceae bacterium | reverse complement strand
CAAAAATCGAAATTATTTTAACCCAAAAACCAACTGTTTTTTACCACATTGCCAATTTTTATTAGTTAAATCTTTATTGAATGTTAAGTTTTATAGAAAAACTTAATAAAAGTTCTTTTAAACATTGGTTTTAGATTTTCATTTCATTTACTGTTAAATTATTCCGATTTGATTCAAAGAGATGATTATTTGATGTGTGACAATCTTTGTGCAAAAGCAATAGGAGATTTTAAAGAAATTTCTTCTGTTTCAAACTGGAAAATGCTGTATGTGTTCACAAAATATAGCCAAACGAAACAAAAATCGCAGATTGCCTGAATATTGTTTTTAAAAACAATATTCAGGCAATCTGCTTAAAAATAACTTTCATAAGAAAACACAAATACATTTATCACTAAAAACAAAAACAATGGATCAGCAGGCTATATCACTATTAGGATAAAGCCTCTATCTTTTTTAAAACATTAGTTCTAATTTTTACTAATAATTAGTTTTGCAGGGTTGTACTTTATATTATCACCATCCAACGTAACTACATAAATACCGTTTATTAGATTTTTATCCAAAGAAACAACAAACTTATTATTACCTTTTTTTGCACTAACAATTTGCTGACTCACTTTTCTTCCTGTACTAAGCTCAGTAACGCTTAATTGCAAAGGCATATCAGTATTACTATTAAAGCTAGCTGTAAATAATCCAGAGTTAGGGTTGGGTTTGACTGCTATTGTTTGATCTAACTCTATAACATTAGAATTAACTGCTTTGTTGGTAAACCTTAAATTAGATAAAGTAGCAACAATATTAGCATATCCACCACTACTTCTATTAATTAAGGCAAAATTTATAGCAACAACATCGTTTAAATTAACTCCAGATAGACCAGCTGCTTTCAGGCTATTTAAGTCAATAGAATATTCTCCAGTAGTATTGGGTTGCACTTCGATATTATATTGATTGTTCCAATTAGTAATACTTTTCTTAACAAAAGTAATTACCATACTAGAAACACACTGTAAACTAGCATTAAATTTAAGTGTATTATAGTTTGTCAAATCCTCTTGTAGCCCACCACCATTAATTGTTTTGTATATACTGATATAATTTTTAACACTTGCATCAACATTTACATTACGCATTACATTCAATTCATTTGCGTTTACAACAACGCTTGCGTTATTATCAATATTAAAAGTATTTATAGTGGTGCTATTCTTATCGTAATCAATATTCCAAGTACCATCACTTAAATAAACTAAATCTACTAACTTACCATTTAAATACACGTAGATGCTTGACTCGTAGTAATCTGCTACTGGAACTTTAACTTGAGTATTAGATGTAGCATTTAAAGTAAAAGGAACCTGACGATAAGTTTCGGCTGAATTCTCATTTGCTTTTTCCTTTATACTAAAATAACCACTTGTGTGTAATGTATTATTTTGGATTGTTAACTCCATCTGATCATTTCTTCTTCTTCCTTTTTCAACAAAAGTGGTAGGAATATCTTTAGGGGCAATACCAATAAGAGTTCCTCTTTGTTGTAATTGATAAATAATGTTTTCAGCTAAAGACCTAACAGTTGTAACATCCACAGCCCATAATTGGAAATTGAATAATTTTTCACTTGGCAAATAATTATCAGTAAACCAGTTGCTTTGCAAAGTGATATTATTATTACTTGAATTAACACCAGCACTCAGATTTATTGCATATTCGATTTGCCCAGTATGCTGAATAATTTTATATACAAGCAAGGTGTAACCATTGATATTAATAGAACTTACCGATTTTAATTCAGCAGCTTTTAATCTATCACAAATAGGTTTGGTGTGTTCGTAAATTCCACCTAAAGTCTTAGTTCCAAAGGCAACAGCTTTAGTTATGTTATTCTTTGTATAATCTACTGCTAATACTTCCAAGGCATTCGTTATGTTTATTAAATCTGTAGGTGTAGTAACATAAAAATCTGTAGTATTATATGCCGAAGATGGAAATAATTCAGCTAGTGTTAAGTTGTTAGCACCATTAATTACAGTACCATTAGTTTGAGTAAAGTGACTTGCAGTAGCATAATTCACTTCAGTTGATTTGTTTGTTACTGCATACCCATATAATCTTTTTGAAATAACATCTCCAAGGCTTTTAGTTTCTATGCCACCACTTCCTCCACTTGAAACAGAACAAACACCACCTACAGTTATAACTGTTGCTGCAGATTGATTACTCCAACAGCCAGCCCCATTCTGTGCAGCTAAAGTATAAGAACCAGCATCAACATCTGTTAATGTTAAGCAGCTCGCTGTTCCTGTTGGTGCAGGTATTAAAACTCCATTTTTATACCATTGATAATTGCTGTATCCCCAAACTGCTGGGCATAGTTGAATGCTGCCACCAATACAAATATTTGTACCATCTGGTGCTGCAATGCTTGGTGTTGTTGCAGTATTTACTGTTACTGCAATTGAATTGCTTACCTGACTACTACAAGTTCCAATTGTATAAACCACAGTATAAGTTCCAGATGCTGTTACAGTATAAGTTTGATTGATTGCCCCAGGAATAGCAACACCATTCAAATACCATTGATTTCCTGTTGCAGATGATGAGGTTAAAATAACACTTGTTCCATTACAAATGCTTACAGCACCTGAAGCACTGATTGATGGTGTAGCAAGATTGCAATAGTAGCCAGCATCTATTGTAGTATTATCTTTATCCTGTCCTGTTAAAGCTGGATTTATAGTAAATACTTCACTCTTACCTGTACTTGTATTTGCATCACTATTTCCATCAACCATGTCGGTTTGGTTAGCTGTTGTTAAACCGCTTCCACTGTGTGATGTAGGAAACTTAACATAGTAATCACCAGCAGAAACATTGTTGAAAATATAATAGCCAGGGTTTCCTGCATTGTTTGCAGTTACAGTAGTTGCAACTAGAACATTTGTATTTGCATTATATAATTCTACCGTAACTCCATTAATACCATTTGAAACAGGCTCATTTTGTAATCCGTCTCCATTTGTATCTTGCCAAACATAATTTCCAACACTTCCATATCCTGCAATAATGTTTAAAAACAGCGTATCTGTCTTACACATTTGTGGTGTTGTGCCATTGCATACATTTACAACTACAGTATCTTTTCCTATAAATCCAGGATTGGGGGTGTAAGTATATGAACCATCTGAACCTATTGAGACTACTCCATTGCTTGGATTTTTAACTGGAGTTGTATTCACTGTTAAAGTTGTTCCACTTGGGTCTGAATTATTAGTATTTAAATTTCCACTTACAGGCACATCCTGAGTGGTGACAGCAAAATCATTATTTGTAATAATGTTTGGTAATACTTTAATAAATAAAGTGTCATCAAAACAAACATCTGGCCCAGGAACAGGAGGTGTACCACAATATTGTACTACCACCAAATCATTTCCACTATATCCATTATTAGGTGTATAAATATAATTTCCAGCAGCGTTAATACTAAAAGTACCGTGACTTGGATTTACAGATGGAGTTGTACTAAAATGTGTCGTATATCCAGAAGGAAAATAATTATTATTACCCATATTACCACTTACAGGCGTATTAATAGCGGTTGTTACAGAATCATTCATAACAGCCGGAGGTGTACAATTTGTTGTATTTACTGTAATGGCAACAGTATCTTTACAACCTGTAGCAGCTGTTCTAACAGCATAATAAGTGCCAGGGGTGCTAGCGGTAATTACACTTGTAAAACTTGAATTATAAAAATTAGTGTAACCTGGTCTTGTGTAAAGAGATGCCAATGTTTGTGTCATAGGACAAACATTGGCAATAGTTGTATCTGGAGGGAATGTACAAGATGCCAATGAAACATTAATATATGTATCAGTAGAACCAGAAATAGGACAACCCAAACCATCAAATGCAGCAGGATTACTTCCAGTGGTAATCATATTGCCAGAAATTAAACCTGTACTATGTGCATACGCCCTGTTACGAACAACATCATCACATTTCAAAATAAAACAATCTGTTTCTGTGGTAATTTTAAATTTGATGACAGTACTGTCTACACCAGTCGCACTGTTAGCCACTTTGCCACCAATCAAGCCATTCGCACCGGTTCCAACCCTGAATGTGAGTTTGTGACTAGCAGCATTATAGTCAATCTGATCATCTGAATTTGCGTCAGTTTTTGAGCCGCTGTTAGGACCAAAAGTTATTCTTGTTGATCCTGGTACATACTTCGCTGTTCCAACAAGTGAATCGGTAATAAAAGTGTTAATCGACGTATCCGAACCTATATTATAAACTGTAATGGTATATTCTAAAGTATCACCAGGTGCAACTGTTCCTAAATATTTATCTACACCAAATCTATCTCTCACTTTTTTATCAACTCTTAAATCCGGTTCATACACATCAATGGCTGTGGATATTTCTTGTACTAAATAAGTTTCACCACCGGTTGTTAATTTTAATGTTGCGTTTGTATTTGAATTGCCCAAGTAGTTTTTAGTGGCATTATTCGGCTGAAAAATGTCTGCATCCAGTCCCATTGTATTCCCTAAATTAGGATAGCGATAAGGAGTGGCAACACCTTTATTTGAGACAGTACTATTGAATACATCATTCGAAGGGTTTAATGCATCAGAAACATTAATAAAAGGACCGCCATTTCCACTAAATAACATCTGATCTCCAGAATAACTAGGACCTCTGTCTCCATCGTGTACATAAGTACCTAGTTCAAAATTAACCGGACCTGTAGGTGGGGTTAAAAATCCAGATATAGGTACATTAACTACGTTCGAACCACTCACATTTGCTAAACCATCAAATACGGTTAATTGCTTCATATTTTGTAGTTGGTTACCATATACAACTACTATTGTCCAACTACCCCAGTTATTTGAAGTTCCATTATTAACAAATGGAATATTAGCTACGGTAAATCTTGCATTTTTTCCTGCTGCTGTTACTATAGATGTAATGTCTTTGAAATTATGATACGAAGTATAACCAGTTGTATTCAGTTGCGAAACATCAGCACTAATATTTTGGTATGTTCCATTATTCGCTTTGATTTTAATATTATTTCTGGTAGGTGCTGTTGCTGCATTGCCAGTTGCCCCCCAATATAAACCTGCCCAGGTTATTTGAGAACAACTTGGAAGTGCTAAACTATCGCTCGACGATTGAAATGTAGAAGCATCTCCATCAATATCAACATATACCTGATTAAAGCTATTATTAACACCTGTGCCATTGGGAGGTGCAGCAGTTGCAGCAGTTTGACAGCTGCCACCAGATGTAGTAGGGTTACTGCTACAGCTAACTGCAACATTCGATAAATAAACAATTCCGCCTTTTTGGGTTACTTGAAATCTTTTATTAAAAGGGGTTACAACTTGTGCTTTTGCTTCTGCAAATAATAAAATTGCAATAAACAAAATACGTAAAATTTTTTTCATTCGTATAATTATAAATACGAAATTAGCTGAATTGCTTAATAAAAGTAAAATAAACACATAAGTTTGGTATATTTTAATCTGCTACCTAAAATTTAGTTACGAACCCATAATACAATAATGGCGTATCCTGCTTGTGGCAGGTCGTGCTATCCATTCCAAGTCCTCGTAGCCTTTGGCTACTGTGGGCTTTCCATTACTATCCCTTACGCTAACAAGCTGTAGTATCATTAGTCTACCAATAGCTTTTTATTCAATACTTCGCCCTTATCTGTAACTATTTGCACTATATACATACCTTTTGCAAAATCCTGAACATTAATTATTGATAATTGATAATTGATAATTTTTTTATGAGTAACCAGCCTTCCTAAATAATCAATAATCTTGAATTCTTTTGCACCCTTACAATCAATAGTAATAAAGTCTTTTGCAGGGTTAGGATACACACTTATTGCCAATTGTCCATTCCCCATTGCTATTTGTCTCACCTCACTATAATCCTTATATCCATCTTTATCTATACTTTCAATTCGGTAGTACAGTCGACGGTCAACAGTCGACAGTTGACCGTTGTCCATAAAACTATACTCATTAAAGCTTTTATTATTAGTTACTACTTTGGCAATTGTTGTAAAGTCTCTACCATTTATTGAACGTTGAATGTTAAAATGGCTAACATTTATTTCATTAGCAGTTGTCCATAAATTTTCAACCTTGTCACCCTGAGTTTGTCGAAGGGCATAATTCATAAACTTCAACGGTAATGGCTTTACCGTTATACATACTGTATCACTACTAGTGTAGCCATTTACAGTTTGGGTAAGCACATAGCATGTATTTACCAATGGATGCACCCAAAAACCAGGTCTTAAACTATCAATGGTTGTAACAGTATTTAATATTTGCCATTGTATAGTATCTATACCATTGGTATAGCTGCCTATAAACACACTATCACCAATAGAAATAGTTGTGTCTCTACCGGCATCTGCTTTTAGAGGCATACTATCTAATGGTATTACTGAAACATCGTCTATAAGATATGTGGCACCATAGTAACCACTTGGTTGAAATGGTTTGAATATGGTTTGAGTATCGTATTTAAAATTGCCTAATGTTAAATACTGTTCCCCACCCTGTGCTTTAAATATACCACTTACTTTTACCCAGTTCATCGTATCGCTAATTACAGGATTGCCATAGTTTACAATTTGTGGATTTGCAGGCAAAACCCCATAAGGAAAGTTAGCAATATCTACTTTAACTGCTGTTTTAGTAATTAGCATAGCTATATTATTGCAGCCATACTGCGTACCCTCAGTTCTATTTACATAGTATTCACAGCTATAATAGCTACCATTTTTTAAACTATCAGTTAATTTTACCTGCACATAATTTCTTTGGTTAGATAAATATCCATTTACATAAAAAAGAGCTAAGTATCCATTACCGGTTTTGGGGTATTGATATGCCCCCCCACCTCCAAAATTATTTGGAACACTTGTAAGCGGGTCAACAGAACAGGCATTTGCATATCCGCTACCTTTGTTGGTAGGTTCATACCAAGGAGGGGGGGGCTAAATTTAATGAAGATGGGCAATTAATATACTGCTCAAAACTATAATTAGGCACTAAGTTTTTTTGTGAAAAGCAATACAAACCTTGCAAGCAATATAATAAGCAAAAGCATACTCTAAAAGAGTACGCTTTTGCTGTAGAACAATAATTGCATTTATAACTATTGCTTAACAAGCTTTTGTTTAATAACTGTTCCATCAGCTTTTAAAATTTGCATTATATAAATTCCTGCATTTAATTTAGATATATCAATAGCTATTTTTTCACCATCAATCACTGTTTGTTTTATTAAAATTTTACCAATAATGTCTGTTATACCTATTGCTTTTAGCTGCCCACCGGCTATTGTTACTTTACTATTAGCTGGGTTAGGGTAAACACTAAATAATTGGCTTTTTTCTTCAAGTACTACATCATTTTGAGTACCTCTATTT
Source organism: uncultured Chitinophagaceae bacterium (assembly GCA_964615145.1). GTDB lineage: Bacteria > Bacteroidota > Bacteroidia > Chitinophagales > Chitinophagaceae > CAIVPM01. The sequence goes on along the minus strand of CAZTOP010000015.1, from coordinate 47,257 downwards.
GCTAAAATACTGTTTTCGCAATCATCGCTAAATTTATTTATGTTTTTGGTTAATCTATTATAAAAAACCGTATGCCAAATCCATTCGTGCATTCGTGGCAGAAACATACAAAAAAACATAAACCCCAAACCATAAACATCAAACTATAGACTATAAACTGCCCTTTCATCGCTATATCATAAAGCCACCTGAAACGTAGGATGAACGTAGGATGGGTACACACTAATACTACATTAACTATACAATCTATGGCTATCAATAAAAATAAAAACAACCTTTTAAATGGCTTTTCTGGTAAAATAGGAAAAGACCTTATTATTAAACAATATAACAAAAAAACAATTGTATCAAAGTACCCCGATTTGTCAAATATTATCCTTTCAACCAATCAAAAAAAGGCACAGTCTAAATTCGCAAAAGCTGTTGCGTTTGCACAAGAAATCATCTATACGCTGGCTTTAAAAGCTCAATGGCAACTAAAAACACCACAAGGCAAAACCGTTTACAACACAGCTTTAAAATGGTATATGGAAAACAATTAAATCAACAACTACAATCTAACTGCTCATTACCTATAACATAATAACGCAAAACTAATGTTGCTCAATTGCTATAAAAAAACAACATTTGCACCAAGCAATTGTTTGAATATGTGTAATCGTTTTAATGTTATAAAGCAAGTTGGTCTGTTTTTGTTTCTCTTTGTTTTTCTTGTATTTTGTTTTACAAACAATGCTAAAGCACAGCAACCCAAAACAAGAATTGCTGTTTTTACACCAATTTATATCGACTCGGCATTCAATGGAAATACCTATAAAATATGGGGTAATTATATTCCTAAGAATATGTTGCCAGGTTTAGAATTTTATAATGGGGTTATGTTGGCAATAGATTCTTTAAAATCTGATAGTACAGGCAACCTTATTGTAGATATTTACGATTATAGAAGTAAGAACAATTCTTTAAACGACATTATTTCTAAATCTGCTTCTAAACTAGCTAAGACAAAAGTTATTATTGCTTCGTTTGATAATCGTTCAGACATTAAAATACTTGCCGATTATGCCAAACAACAACAAATACCCCTCATATCTGCTACTTATCCTAATGATGGTGGCATTTCCAATAATCCTTATTTCTTTCTCCTCAATTCAACTCTGCGTACACATTGTAAAGCAATGTATCAATATTTACAAAAACAGTATGCATCAGATAATATTATTTATTTAACCCGCAAGGGTGGTTTTGAAACAATAGTTCAAAACTATTTCTCTGAGTATGATGCAAACAATCCTGCAAAAGCTCTTGAATTAAGAGCAAAAATATTTTCAGATTCATTTGAGGTAAAAGAACTAACAGATTTATTAGACAGCACTAGAAATAACATTGTTCTATGTGCTACAGTAAATGAACCTTTTTCTTACAGGGTTATTAATGCACTGTCGTTACAATCAAAATACAATGCAAAAGTATTTGGAATGCCAACCTGGGATGGATTGAAAAACTTGAATAAATCGCAATACCAAGGAGTTGAAGTAGTGTACACATCGCCCTATAACTACTCCCCAACAGATAGTTTATTAATGTCTGTAACTAAAAAATACAAAAACATTTATAATGCTAAACCAAGTGATATAGTATTGAAAGGTTACGAAACAATGCTAAGAATTGGTAAAACCTTTAGTTTATATAACACAGGTGCTATTCAGTTATTTTCAGATGATTTATTTAAAGTATTCAACTCATTAGATATTCAACCTTATTTTACAGATACCACAAATACTGAAATTAACTATTACGAAAACAACAAAATCTACTTTATTAGCAAGGTAAACGGTGTGGTAAAAAATGTTAAATAATGGCTACAAATACAAATAATAGTCCTTTAATAATTCTATAAATTCTTTTGAATATTCGTTTTGAATTTTAATAATTAAAGCCGATTCCTTAACAGTATTTATCTGTTTGTTAAAAAAAATAATACTTCTAAAGTAAGAATGATTTTCGGTTTGTTGTAGCCTGATAATACTATTTGCAAACAACCCACTACTAAACGCATTATCTATTATTTGCCTCTCCAGTTTGTAAGGTATTAATATTGCAAAAGTTCCATCAATATCCAACAAATTAACTACTGCATTCATTAAACTATCATACGATAATAATGATGTGTGCATAGCAATATTTTTAGCATCATTATTACTTTTTAAATCATTTTCGTAAAAGGGTGGATTACAAAAAATAAGCTGGTATTTATTTTCAGATGAATAACACCTGATATCGCCGTTAATAATATTGATTCGATGATTAAATATAGAAGAGGCTATATTGTTTTTTGCTTGTTCAAAAGCATCGTTTTCAATTTCAATGGTATCAATATTACAGCTTGTATTTTTTTGAGCAAACATCAAGCTTAATAGCCCTGTTCCTGTACCAATATCTAACGCCTTGCCATTGTTCATTTTGGGCAAAACAGCACCAAAAATGCAAGCATCTGTACATACCTTCATAGCACATTTATCTTGATAAATAGTAAATTGTTTAAATGCAAAATAATTATTTGCCATAGCTGTTATTAAAATAAAAATCCCCCGCAAATTGCAGGGGATTTTTTATATATCGAAGTTATTGGTTTAGAAAATATATCTGATACCAAATTGTGCTTGCCAAACATCGGCAACACTTGTTCCTTTTCTGTAAGTAGAATAGTTAAGGCTGTTATTTACAGCATTCATTCTAAATACAGGTAAACCACTTGTATTATCAATAGCCTGGAACGCGATTGGTGTTGTTGTATTGATAACATAAGCAACGCCAGAGTTAGAATTAATTAAATTTCCAACATTAAATATGTCAGCACGTAATTGAATTGTGTGTCTGTCCTTACCCATATTTCTGAATAACTCTACAACCGCAGATACATCAAAACGGTTAACTGTAGGCATTAACACACCATTTCTTTCGGCATATCCACCTCTTTTGCTACTTAAATATTTATCTTGACTGATAAAGTTTTCAAACGCTGCTTGTTGCATAGCTTGAGTTTGAGTAACACCACCTAAACTATAGTTTTCAAATTTCATAGATGCTACTTGATCGGCAGTTGGAATATACATTAAATCGTTACCATTAATACCATCTCCATTCATATCTCCTGAATAAGCATAAGAGAATCTGCCCCAATTTCTTCCTTCATAAAATAATGAAAACTGAACAGCAACATTTTTACTAACTTCTGTTCTGTAATTGATGTTTGCAATCAATCTGTTTCTAACATCATAATCGCTGAAAGCAATATCTGGTCTGTTATTGCCATTAACTGATTTATTACCAGTCCAGCTAGATGAAGCGATAGAACCAGCATTAATAAAGTCTCTGGTGTATCCAAAATTATAAGCAGCTAACCAACCAAATCCTTTTGATTTTAATGGTTTTTCTACTTTTAAAGTACCCATAAATCCACCACCATAACTACCACTTTTCATAACAATAGCATCAGATATTTTTGAGTTGATTCTAATGCTGCTAACCGATGGAGTTGTAGCTCCAGTTAATACATTTGAAGAGTTTAAAGTACCAGTTCTAACAGCACCATAACGTGGTCTGTTGTCAACACCATTAAAATTAGAAGTTGATGAAACTAGGTTAGCATTGTAGTAGTAAATGTTACTTAAACTTTGAGTATAAATAAGTTCAGCAGAGCCTATGATATCTGAGAATAATTTAACATCGGCAGCTAAGTTTGTTCTGAATATTTGAGGAAATTTAAAGCTTTCTTCGGTAGTAGCAATGTTGTAAGTTGTTGCTGGCTGACCAGGAACTGAAGCAGGGAATCCATATCCTGTAATTGGAGCTGCAGGTGTGTTAGGTTTAAAAGGAATTTGAGTAGCAGTTGGACCAGTAGTAGTACCATTACCAAAAGAACCTGTGTAGTTAACATCGCCATTCATTACTCCATTATTACCCATTTGATTACTTACAAATACAAATGGAGGACGACCAGTAAACAAGCCCATGCCACCACGAATTTGAACAGATTTGTCGCCATTAACATCATAATTAAATCCAACTCTTGGGTTAATCATTACTTTATAGCCAGGTAATTTAGATGTACTTAATTTAGTAGGAGCTCCTTTCTCATCAACAAAACTCATATTATCCACTTCTGAGTTTTTAGTTCCTTCATTAGCAAAAAAAGGAACATCGAATCTAACACCATAAGTAATATTAAAGTTTTTGTTTAACTCATAATCATCTTGAACATATACGCCTAAGTTTCTAGCTTTAGTAGTTGCATACCAAGCACCACCATCGGCCAAATTACTCCAAGTTGCAGAATATCCTTTTAAAGGCACTGGACTTGTAGTTGCAGTTGGATTGGCGATATATGCATTAGCAGCAGTATAAAAATCATTCAAACTAGCAAAAGTGTAAATACCATAATAACGCGGAGTAAAGCCATTTAAATAGTTAAAACTTTCGTAGCTTAGTCCCATTGATACAGTGTGCTTACCTTTATATACAGTAAGATTATCGCTAAACTGCCAAGTATCTGTGTTTAACTTATTGTTTGGTGTAAATGGATCTACGCCAAAAGAAATATAAGTCCTTCCAGAAGCTGGGTCTTGGATATCTACAGTAGGAAATGGAGAACCTTTAATATTTCTGTAATCTCTGTTTGCAGTATATCCAAATGTTAATTCATTACTAACATTATTGCTGAATCTACTATTTAATTGAGCTATTACACCATATATATCGTTGTTAATTTCATAGGCTGTATTGGCATAGCTCATAGAGATATTACTATTTCTACTACCATTAACAGTGTTTGAATTACTAATTTGTACATCTCTGTGAGAACGTAACAAATTACCTCTAACACTCATTTTATGTTTATCACTAATGTTCCAGTCAATTCTTGCAACAGCTTTGTCGCTATTGGTAGCAAACTTATAATTTTGATAAGCTCCTGTTGTGTAGTTAAATTTACTTTGCAAAAAAGAAGATAAAGCAATCAAATCACTCTCTTGAACCGAGGTTACACTTCCACCAGCTACATTGCCTGCATTTTTTGCAACATTCAATGTTCCTGGGTCAGTTCTTCTTTCACCCTCATAGTTTGCAAAATAGAATAATTTATTTTTGATAATTGGACCTCCAAGGCTAATTCCAAATTGTTTTACATCAAAATCATTAACAGTAATATCTTCTTTTCCACCAGCACCAGCTTTTTTACCAACTAGAGATTGGTTTCTGAAATTGTAAAACATTGTACCGTGAATATTGTTGGTACCGCTTTTAGTAACAGCATTGATACTTGCACCGGTAAAACCAGCATCTCTGAGATTGTAAGGAGAAACATTAATTTGAATTTCCTGTATAGCATCTAAAGATATTGGAGCCGAATTGGTTTGACTACCATTTAAAGGTTGTAAACCAAAAGAATTGTTGAAAATTGAGCCATCCAAAGTAAAGTTAATTGCTCTGTTATCCTGACCAGCAAATGAAGTACCATTACTTTGAGGAGTAAGTTTAGTTAAATCAGTAACGCTTCTGCTAATAGTAGGCAAGCTGCTGATTAATCTGTTACTGATGTTTGTAGAAGTTCCTTTTCTTTCTTTAGAAATAAGAGCACCTTTCTTTGAAGTTGTAGATGAAAGCACTACTTCCTTTAACTCTCCTTTGTTATCAGCCATTCCAACTTCTAATATTGAAGGTTCGCCCAATTGAACATACACATCAGAAACTGATTCGGATTTGAAACCTACATAAGTAATAGTTACTTTGTAGGGTCCACCAACGCGTAAACCTGGCAAAGTAAATTTACCAGTAGCATTAGAAACTGTTTTGTACTTTGTTCCACTAGGTTCATGTACTACTTCAACAGTAGCACCTTGTAAGTTTCCTCCAGCAAGGTCTTTTACTGTTCCAGTAATACTACCTGTTGTAACCTGTGCATATATTCCCAAAGGAATAATTAGCAAAGCGATAAAAGCTTGATAAATTCTTTTCAATCTCATATAAAAGTTTTAGACTGCAAAGAAAGTAAATTTATACTACCAAGCGTTAACATTGTATTAACAATTTTGATTTTCCTTGATAAATTAAGCCTATTATAATTCAAGAAATATTTGTGTACCATTTACACAATACCTATTTTTACCTTTCTAAAATGAGCCATCATGAAAATGAAGATTACAAATTTTGCCTTCAAAGCAATTGTACTTGCTGTATGCCTATCCTTCAGTATAAACAACTCTAAGGCACAACAACGTGTTAAAAAAGTAGTTGTACAAGCTTTTTGGTGGGATTACTGGAATAATAATTTCAGATTCAAATGGGCAGACTATTTAACTGAACTAGCACCAAGGTTAAAAGCATTGGGTGTGGATGCGATTTGGGTACCCCCAAACTATAAAAACGATGGTCCAGGTTCGGTTGGTTATGGCCCTTTTGACCAATACGATTTGGGCGACAAAAACCAAAAAGGTGAAACAGCCAGTGACACAGTTAGAACCAGAAGTGGTACTAAAGATGAATTATTAAGAATGATTGCTGTAATGCACGCCAATGGAATTGATGTTATACAGGATGTAGTTTTAAACCATCAATCGGGTGCAGGCAACAGAGGTGGTGGAGGTGGTAGAGATTATACAGCTACATCTGCCCCTTACAATGATTTTGCATCTAACTATTTTAAGAACTTTCGATATGTATGCTACAGCACCCCACATTTAGATACAAGTGCTGCTGATTATTTTACTCGAAAAGGAAGATGGAGTAAGAATATAATGAATTTTTATCCTAATGCTAATAATAATGCAGTTAACACAAATGCTATAAATACTGCTTATTTTGGTCCAGATATGGCTTATGAAAACAATAGTATTGGATTAAGTACCAATATTCCAACTTCAGGTTCAGTTACTATCAAAGGCATTACAAAAACATATTTCAACCCATCACAACCTAGTAATTACATGGCTCAAGGAGCAAAGGATTGGGCTGTTTGGTATAAAAAACAAACTGGGGCTGATGGATTTAGGTGGGATGCAGTTAAACATTTTGGATACGATTTACAAAGAGATATTACTTATGCATTAAAATATCAAAGTGGTTTTGCCAATGGTGGCAACAGTATGTTTAATGTGGGTGAATATGTAGGCACACAATCGGAAGTTGATTACTACGTAAGCCAATTAGTAAAAACTGGAACCCCAGCAGAATCGGGTGTTGCCAATGAGCAAATGAGTGGTGGATTTGATTTTGGATTAAGAGGATATGGCTCTGGTGGTGGTATTTATTCAATGGTTATGAGTAGTGGCAGTTTTGATATGCAAACTATTCCCAATGCTCAACAAAGTACTCGTTATTTCGATTATCCTAATGGCACCAGAGTTTACAAAACAGTACCTTTTGTAAATAGCCACGATACTTATCGCCCTAATTTAACTGCAAATGGCAATTACTCTCAACCTTTAGGAAATACAGCAGGTTGGAATACCTCTCAGGAATTAGGAGGAAATGGACAACATTTAGACCCGCGTGAACCAAGATTCGCTGCTGCAAATGCTGTAATAGCTGCTGTTGATGGCAATCCTTGTTTTTTTATTGAAGATGTATTTGATTATTTTAGTAAGAACACCAGATGGTCTCATTTACCGTCAAACTCAGATAGTTTACCATTAAGAGCGGATGTAGGCAACATTATGCAATGTCATCAAAAGTTATCATTTAAAGATGGTGATTATGGTGTACCTACTGCACAAACAGGAACGAATGCTCCTTTTTATCTTTCTGGTTCCAGTGGCGATCACTTGGTTTTAGAAAGAACAGGAAAAGCACTAATTGGAATTTCAGATGCTTATTCTACTATCAACAATAATATTAACGACCAACAAGTTTGGGTTACTTGCAATACAGCTTGGACTCCTGGAACTATTTTATATGATTATTCAGGTGCACACGGCATTAGCGGTAGTACTATTCAGTCAGATAGAAGAGTATTAATTAAAACTGCTCCTTGTGGTCACACAATTGCTGGTGCTTATGGACATGGGTACTCTATCTGGGCTCCATATCCTAATGGCACACCAACTTCTGTTCAAGATTTATTTAACTACATTTCAACTTATGACCAACCAAGAGTTAGAACTACACAACAAGAGTGGGAAATGGCAGACGATTTGGGCGACAGTCATTGTGCAAGTTTAGGACAAGGTGGTCAACTACCTGCCAACTCGACCAATCAAAGAGTTGCAGGTAAAATTTTTGTTCAAAGTGGAACTAACGTAGCATACTATCTTAAACCTGCTATTGATAACACAAATATCTCTATTTCTTTATGGGATTTAGATGGCAATAAACTAAGTGAGGCAAGTGGCAACAGCACTGCTGCATCCCCTATTAGTGGCAGTTACAGTGCTACCTACACTGGATGGATTACGATTAAAGTTAGAAATGCTAATACGGCACAACCAGCACAAAAAGTATGGGCAAATATTACTTATACTGCACCTACTACACTAAATACAAGAGATGTAGCCAATGCAGCTACTACAAGAGTTTCTATTTGGACTGGAAATGCCGGCACAGCAGATATTTATGATTGTGGTAATTGGGAAGAAGGCAAAGTGCCTAATAGTAATTCTGTAATAAAAGTTCCTTCTTTTGCTTCTCCTGCTCCATCTTTTCCTAATAGTGTTTCGGGTAGAGTAATAGCATTAAGCAGCACAACAGGTACTTACAAATTGGTTAATAATGCCAATCTGGTTTCAAGAAATAATGCTAATACCTATAACACTACTGTAATAAACGGTGTTTACAATTTGAGTAGTTTAGTGCCTAGCGAAAGTTCAAACTACACTATTAAACTTTCAAAAAATAATGATGTTGTAAAATCGGGTGGAGTAAATGCAACAGATGTGCTGTTTGTACAAAGACATATTTTAAACACCACAAAACTAAATAGTGCTTACAAATTAATTGCTGCCGATGTTAATGGAGACAAGAACATTAACGCAACAGATGTACTTAGAATTAAACGCTTAATTTTAGGAACAGATACAACCTTTAACAGCACTACAAAAGGTAATAGACTATGGGAATTTGTAGATAGTGCATATGTTTTCCCAGATACAACAAACCCATTTCCTTTTAAAGACTCCATAGTTGCAGGTGCAACACTCAACAGCAATAATACTAATCAAACCTTTGTTGGTATCAAACTTGGCGATGTGAATTATGATTGGCAAGTTACTCAAGGAAGAGGCCTTGCATTAAAACCTTTGGAATTGTTATATGAAATAAGTAAGGAGGAATCTCAAAACCCTGTAAGAATTAAAGTAACAGCCAATAATTTTAGAGACCTTGTTGCAATGCAATACACGCTTCACTTTAACAATAAAGACTTTGAATTAGTAGGTATTGAAAACAATAATCTTAACATTGACTTTAACAGCAAACAAGCAACAGAAAATGGAAATATTACAATGCTTTGGACCGATAAAAATGCTGTTGAAAAAACATTAGAAGATGGGACAGAATTGTTTACTTTAGTGTTACGGTCAACTAATTATCGACTACCAACTAGCGATTTAAAACTGACGATTTCTAGTGATATTACAGACGTTGCTGCTTGGGATAAAGAATTGAATGAACATAATATCATTTTATCAAAACGAGCAACTAAAAACGAGCAACTAGAAACAAGAAACGAATTCTTCTCTGTTAGTCCAAATCCAACAAATGGGGAAATTAAAGTTACTATTACAAGCAAACAAAGTAATGCCGTTAGTTTTGAATTAACTGATGCTCAAGGAAAGGCTATCTTTAAACAAACTGTTGAACTTAAAAAAGGCAATAACAATTTTATATTGAACCTAAAACAAAATGGCAACATTACAACAGGTATTTATTTCTTAAAAGCCGTTGGTGCTGAGGGTGATAATATCAGGAGAGTTATGGTAAAATAAAATAACGATTTCAACAGGATTTTTAAATATCACGAGAAAGGCTGCCAAAAGAAGGGCAGCCTTTCTTGTATACATTAATAAAAAACTACAGCTATCATTTTCGCAAAAAAATCTATGTAGATATCTTAGAGATTAAGGTTAGAAGCAATTAAAACAAGACTTCCCATTTATTACAACACCGGCTATAAGCCATTTGTCTTCTTAGTGCATTTCTTGAAAGATTGTTTTTGCTTTTGAATTGTTGACCTTTTTTTATGTGTGTTGAAACAATAATATCTAATTATTTTTTTTTGAAATCAATTAAAAACAGAACTAAAGTATTTTCCTATTCCCATTCAATAGTAGCAGGAGGTTTACTGCTGATATCATACACTACTCTGTTAATGCCCTTCACTTCATTAATTATTTGATTACTCACTTTGGCAAGGAAATCATAAGGCAAATGGCTCCAGTCTGCAGTCATTCCATCCACACTAGTTACTGCCCTTAAAGCAAGTGTAAACTCATAAGTTCTTTCGTCGCCCATAACGCCCACACTTTTAACAGGCAATAAAATAGCACCTGCCTGCCACACTTTATTGTATAAATCGTGTTCCTTTAAAGCATTGATATAAATAGCATCGGCAGCTTGCAGCATGACCACTTTTTCTGGTGTGATATCGCCCAGAATTCTAATAGCCAAGCCAGGCCCAGGAAAAGGATGACGATTAATTAATGTAGCAGGAATGCCCAGCTCTAAACCAGTTTTTCTAACTTCATCTTTAAATAAAAACTTCAATGGTTCTACCAGCTTCAGGTTCATAGTTTCTGGTAATCCTCCAACATTATGATGAGATTTAATAGTGGCAGATGGACCGTGAACACTTACGCTTTCTATCACATCAGGGTAGATAGTTCCCTGTCCTAAAAACCTGGCATCTGTAAATACATTGGCTTCTGCCTGAAACACATCAATAAACAACTTACCAATGATTTTTCTTTTTTCTTCGGGGTCGCTTTTATCTTTTAATCCATCGTAAAATAATTGCCTGGCATCAATACCTGTAACGTTTAATCCAAGGCTTTTGTAAATGTCCAACACTTGTTCAAACTCATCTTTACGCAGTAAACCATTATCTACAAAAATGCCATATAAATTATTGCCAATTGCTTTATGAATAAGCGTTGCAGCCACAGTACTATCAACACCACCACTTAGTCCCATAATCACTTTAGCATCGCCAATTTGTTCTTTTAATGCAGCTACAGTTTCATTGATAAAAGATGCAGGAGTCCAGTTGCATTCACACTTACATACTTCCACAAGAAAATTAGTAATCATTCTTTTTCCATCAGTGGAATGATGCACTTCTGGGTGAAACTGTAAACCATACAAAGGATTCCTTGCATTAACTTTTTTAAATGCAGCTACAGGTATATCATTTGTTTTTGCTAGCAATTCAAATCCATTTGGTAGTTCAACAATACTATCGCTATGGCTCATCCAAACCTGAGAATTGCTCTCAATATGTTTGAACAAAATATCCATACTTTCTATGGTTAAATGTGCTCTGCCATATTCTCTTTTATTGCTTTTATTTACAATGCCACCATAATGTTTGGCTGTTAGCTGGGCACCGTAACAAATAGTAAGGACTGGGAGTTTCGCATTCAGCTTTTCAATATCAACCCAAGGAAAATTTTCGTCATTCACGCTAAAAGGGCTACCGCTCAAAATGATACCTTTTAATGTATCATCAAGCTCGAACTCTTTATTATAAGGGATGATTTCGCAATACACATTTGCCTCTCTAACACAACGTGCAATCAATTGTGTAAACTGGCTTCCAAAATCTAGTATCAATATTTTTTCTGTCATATAAATTCTTTTATCGTTTATGGTTTACAGTTTCTAGTTTGTTGATTTTTACACAACAAAAACTACCTGTTAATTTTCCTATTAAAGTTCCCAAACCTGCACCACATAATACATCTAAAGGGTAATGAACACCTACATATACTTGTGCATAACAAATGATAGCTGCCCAAAAAATGAAAGCATATTTCCAGTTCTTTAAATACAATTTTAGTGTTGTGATAATAAATAATGCAATAGCAAAGTGGTTGCAAGCATGAGATGAAGTGAAGCTGAATCCACCACTACAATGGTCCAATAATAATCTCACTTGTGGAGCAAAATCAACATCAGCACAAGGCCGTTGCCTTGCAAATAATGGCTTGAAAATATGACTGCTAATTTGGTCTGATAAAAGTATAGTTGTTGCTGCACCAAGTACCCAAATCCACACTTTCTTTTTTAACTTAAAAGCAGCAAATGCAAGTATCAATATGTATAATGGAATCCAAGTTTTTGACTCACGAAGAACTGGCATTAACCAATCAAAAAAAGAGTTTGTGTGCTGTTTATTAAAGAACAAAAACAATGCTTTATCTTTTTGAATAAGCCAGTTAATGAACGATGTAAACCAAGATATGAAGAGAAAACAATTCATTTGCTGCTGCAAATAACACACTTTTTAAGGATTTACAGTCTATTAAACTTTTGCTATTATAAACTTAATATATGTTTGTAAAGTATGGAACTAGCGTCTAAACTATTAATGTTTGAAAACAGGTTAACTAAAGTATTTAAACACAGAGGTAAACAAGCCAAAAGAATGGGTATATCTTGTTACAGATTATATGACAAAGATTTGCCTGAATTTCCTATTACTATTGAGTTGTACGACGATAAGGTTTACATTGCTGAGTATGTTAGTAAACATAATTTAAATGAAGAAGAATACAGTTTGTGGTTAGAAGAAACTATTGTGGTAATTAGAAAAGTGTTGCAAGTTGCTGATGAAAATGTTTTTATTAAGCAACGTAAAAGAATGAACCATCGTACACAACAATACGAAAAAACAGATGCACAGAAAGAGTTTTTTACTGTTGAGGAAAGTGGGTTAAAGTTTTTAGTAAATCTTTCAGACTATTTAGATACAGGTTTGTTTTTGGACCATCGTACCACAAGACAAATGGTGCAAGCCATCAGTAAAGAAAAAAGAGTCCTTAACTTATTTTGTTACACAGGTTCGTTCTCTGTTTATGCTGCATCAGCTGGAGCTAGTTTAGTTACGTCAGTAGATTTATCTAAAACCTACTTGCAATGGGCAGCAGATAACTTTGTTATTAATAGATTGAAGAATGGTATAGCTTACCAATTTATTCACGCAGATGTTTTACAGCATTTAAAAACAATCGCTCCCAATAGTTACGATATTGTGGTAATGGATCCTCCAACTTTTAGCAATAGCAAAAGGATGGAAGATTTTTTAGATATTCAAAGAGACCACGTTGATTTAATTAACGATGCTTTGAATGTATTAAGTACCGGTGGTAAACTCTATTTCAGCACTAATTTCACAAAGTTTATTATCGATACAGAAAGAATAAATACAGATAAAATAAAAGACATTACCAAAGCAACTACACCCTTTGATTTTGAAGATAAACTAAGAAGGTGGTGTTATTTAATTGAGAAATAGATGCAATAAAAAAGCCTGCTCGTTTTAGTGAAGCAGGCTTTTTTTATTTATTTTTCCAAATTATTCTTTAGATTCTCTAGTCCAATTTGAAAATCTTTGCCACACATTTCTTCTGCATTCATAAAAAGCAACATCGCATTCATTGGATAGGGCATTGTACTTTTAAAACCCCATTTTACTTTAGTTTGATTATTAGCCGTATCTTCAAAAACCATAAATGCTTCTGAGTTTACTTTGAATGGCTTAATAAATCTTAGTGCATAATCAATCCTATTCCCTTCATCTATTTTAAGAATTTCTTGCTCTCCTTCACCGACGTCCTTATTGCCAACCCAAGCTGATATAAAGCCAACTGTTCCATCTGTACCAGTGTATGTTTTTCTCATATTCGGATCCATACTGCCCCACCTGCTATAACTATCCTGATTTTTTAATAGCTTAACATAAGCAAATACTTCTTGCCTTGATTTATTGATAATAATCTCTTTTGTAACATTGATATCTTTTTTAATAAAAGCTGCAATAATTAGCAACAATAATATCAAAGCCAGAATTACAAGTCCGGTGATTTTTAAAATTTTCATTTTGTTTTAGTTTTGGTTGTTTAGTGTTAAAATAAAAAAGCAGATTACCAAAAATAATCTGCTTTTTTTATATCTTGTATTAATTTGTTACCAAATTTTAATTCTCTTTTCTGGAGCAACATACATTTTGTCTCCTTCTTTAACATTGAAAGCTTTGTAAAAAGGTTCAAAGTTCATTAATGGAGCCAATACTCTGTACATTGGCGGAGAGTGTGGATCTGTATTAATTCTTTGACGAACAGATTCGTCTTTTTGCTTATTTCTCCATATTTGAGCATAAGAAATAAAGAATCTTTGGTCGGGAGTAAAGCCGTCAATTTTAGTTGTATCTTGTCCTTGTTTAGTCATTTTAAATGCTTCATAAGCAATCGCAATACCACCAATATCGGCAATATTTTCGCCAACGGTTAAAGCACCTTTAACGTGCAAAGAATCTAGCACAGTAAATGTATTATACAAATCAATTACAGCTTTACCCTTTTCTTTAAATTTAGCTTCATCATCTTTGGTCCACCAGTTTTGCATATTGCCATCTTTGTCGTATTGTGCACCTTGATCATCAAAACCATGTGTCATTTCATGACCAATTACCATTCCTATTCCACCATAATTAATAGCATCATCAGCATTCAAATCAAAGAAAGGAAATTGTAAAATACCAGCAGGGAAAACAATCTCGTTAAAAGTTGGGTTGTAGTATGCGTTAACAGTTGAAGGAGTCATTCCCCACTCAGTTCTATCAACAGGTTTGCCTACTTTACTAACTTGGAAATTATACTCGTTTTTGCTACACTCAACAAGATTATTAAAGTATTGATTTTTGTTAATTTTTACTTTGCTGTAATCTTTCCATTTGTCGGGAAAACCAATTTTTTTAAGGAAGGTATGAAGCTTGTCTTTAGACTTTTGTTTAGTTGCTTCGCCCATCCAATCCAATTTATCAATACGAGCTTCAAATGCTTTTTGTAAATTGTTGATTAACTCAAGCATTCTTTTTTTAGCATCTTCTGTAAAATATTTCTTTACATATAATTGACCCAAAGCCTCACTTAAGTTACCATCAGTTGCTGCAATCATTCTTTCCCAACGTGGCTTTAATTGTTTTTTACCGCCTAAAGCTTTACCAGCATAATCAAAGTTTGCATTCACAAAATCACTGCTCAATGCTGCAGAAACTTCACTTAACAAATGTGCTTTTAAATACAACTTCCAAGTATCAATTGAAGTTGCAGTTAATAATGCATTGATATTAGCGAAGTGTTTTGGCTGACCAATGTTTAAAGAATCAGACTTAATCTTCATTCCAGTTAATAAATTCATCCAGCCAATATTTGGCATTGATTTATCTAAAGCAGCAACAGCCATTTTATTGTAGTTGGTTTGAGGGTCTCTCAATTCTACATTGGTTAAATGTGCAGTAGCAATTTGTTTTTCCAAGTTATAAACGGCTTCAACATTTTTTGCAGCAGTTGCTGCATCGCTACCAGTTAAAGTAAATAGTTTATTAAGATAAGTTTGATAGGCAGCAATAATTGCAAGTGTTGCAGGATCATTTTTAAAATAGTAATCTCTATCTGGCAAGCCTAAACCACCTTGATAAAACGAAGGCAAGTTCATAGCACTATTTTTTTCATCTGCACCAATTTGTAAACCAAATAAAAAGCTAGAACCTTCTGTGCTAGACTCAGCAATAAACTGCATTAAACCTTTAGCATCGGTAATGGCATCAATCTTTTTTATGTAAGGTTTTACTGGTTCGTAGCCAAGTTTTTCAATAGCAGCACTATCCATTCCAGAAGCATAAAAATCTGCAACTTGTTGTTCAATGCTTCCTTCTTTTTGAGGGCTTTTAGCAAGGTCTGTAAAAATAGTTTTTAAGTTGTCTTTTGTTCTGTTATAAATATCTAAAAAAGCTCCTGTTCCACTTTCGGTACCTGGAATCACAGTATTTTTAAACCATTTACCATTAACAAACATATAGAAGTTATCAGTTGGCTTAACAGTACTGTCCATATTGGCAACTGTTAAAAACTGTTGTTCTTCCTTTTTTTCAGTTTTGCAAGCTGTAATGGCCAGCATTGCAAGACCAATGGGTAAGATTATTTTTTTCATTTTAAAAAATTTGAGTGGGTGAAAGTAAGGGTTTGTATAAATTCTATTACTTTTTTACATAAGTGGATGTGTGTAGTCATAATTCTAATTATTAAATGGATTGAATTTATGTTTAAACTTATTCAACATTGCCTCGGGCATAGTGGTTCTTTCTTTTGTAACTGCATCAACTAAATATAAAACAACCTTACCAATAGTTAATAATTTACCAGCCTCATTATAGACTTCATGGTGGAATTCCATCTTATGTTCCAACGGCAACTCTTTTAAGATGGCTTTTACTGTAAGTAAATCGTCATAATGGGCTGGGCGAAGAAACTTGATTTGTATATCAACAATGGGCATCATAATACCCAATTCTTCTATTTGTTTGTAAGTAAAACCAAAAGACCTAATACATTCTGCTCTTGCTACTTCAAAATATTGTGCATAATTACCATGGTATACAACATTCATTTGGTCTGTTTCTGCATATCGAACTCTAATGTTAGTTTGTGTTTCTATCATAGATAATCTTTTGGCGAAAGTATAGAAACCAAATTAATATCGCTCTGGTTGAAACTTTGGATTCTCCAAAAACTCTTCATCGGTAAGTGTTTTTAAAAATGCAATCAGATTATTTTTATCCGATTCACTTAAAATAATTTTGTTTTTTAATTGAGGAGATAAGGTTGTACTTTGGTAAATATCTTCTGTATAATGAAACAATACCATTTGCAAATTTGGAAATCTGCCATCGTGCATGTAAGGATAGGAGAGTTCTACATTTCTTAAACTAGGAACTTTAAATTTAAATGAATCATTTGAGTTTTGAGAGATTCTGGCTCTGCCAATATCATTCAAAAACGTATCTGGTTTAAGTCCATTATTTTCAAATTCATTATTGGTAAACAAAGGTTCAGTATGGCAACTAGAGCAATGCGTTTTAAATAAATTGTAACCTTTTTGTTCATTATCTGTAAAGCTAAAACCCGCTTCTTTTCTTGTTACTTTATCGTACTTACTATTCGCACTTATAAGAGTAACCATAAACTGTGCAATAGCTTTTAAAGTATGTTCGCCAGTGGCATTACTATCATTAAATGCTTTATAAAAAAGTTGCTTGTACTTGTTATTGTGTTGTAGCTTGATAACAACGTTTTCAATGGTTTCGTCCATTTCATTATGATTGCTAATAGGTGCCAAAGCTTGCATGTCTAAATGATGTACAGCTCCATCCCACATAAAATATTTGTTCCAGGCAAGGTTCATTAATGCAGGTGCATTGCGTGTACCAATTCTATTATCAATACCGTGGCTTAAATTATGATCGGTATGTGTAAACGCAGTGTATGATAAATGGCAACTCGAACAAGAGATGGTATTATCTTTTGAAAGAATAGGATCGTAGAACAACGCTTTGCCCAAAGCAATTTTATTAGCACTTAATGGATTGTTTGAAAAATCATAAACAGGCTTGGGAAAGTTTTTGGGTACAACAAATAAATCATTAATCATTTTAAAGGAGAGAATAATGATTGTTAATAATGATATGGCAAATAATTTCCTCATTTATTTAATTGAAAAAATTGTTGCAGCTTGCTTTGATAATTCAACAGCAGCTTTACTTGGCGTCATCATCATATTGGTTTTATTTAATCCAACTTCTTCTAAAAACTTAGCTACATCTACATTAATAATTGAAGTTTTTTTATGGGTTAATGCAAGGCTAATTGTTTGCAAACTGTTATAGGGAAATGTAAAACCCCCTAAGTGAAATTCAAAAGCATTGTTGCGGGTATTGCAAAGACTGCTTGTTCCTTCCAGCTTAAAGTTAATATAACCACTGTGCCAAGTCCAGTACATACCTTTTATTGGGTCTAATGCACCACCCATAGCACCTTTGGCGTTGGTAGCACTATCTATACCTAAATTAAATTTAATATTGTTGAAAGCCTTATTGGGCAATCCTTGTAGGTTGATAGAATAACTGTTGGTATCGCTAGCATCTATTAAATGAAAACTGTTTTTTTCGGCATATACAAGTTGTTTGTTATTGTATAATTTAATAGCAGATATATAAAATTTTAGCTTGGTAATTTGTACACTATCTTTTCCATTGTTCAATAAATAATAAGTATCATTCAACCTTAATTCTTGTTGGTTGAACATAGGCTTAAACTGCAATAACAAATCTGCCTTTTGAGCATTTATTTTAATGTTTGCAAATAATATGAAAATAATAAAGATTTGTTTCATTATTTGTTTAGACGATTGTTTTATTGACTTCCTTCAGTTTAGTATAATGTTATTTCAGAATTAACTCTGTTAAAAACACTATAGTTAAATCTTGGTGTTATTGCAAAGCATCTTACCAAAAGCAATCCATTTAAGGGACTATTAGAATTGCATCTTTGGGCACAAACCTAATCTAACAAATACAATCAACACCTGAATTACTTCCTCTCAGCTTTACCCACTTCAAACATAATACTATTGTAAATACTTGTACCCAATATTTCGGCACCTTTGGCATTCAAATGTGTGTAATCCTTAGCTGCTAATTGCGGACTACCATTTGCCCAATTTACCATACTATTGTAACCACCCATTGTATAATAAGTATTAAAGAAAGCCATTTTTTCGGTAAAAGCAATACGTTCTTGTGTAGCAATTAAACTATCCATTCCAATAGCAGTATGTGTGCCATTGGCATATTTAAACGATTTATCTGCTGCACTTATTAATAAAAAATCGGTATTACTAAAACATTTTTTTAACTTACTGATAGCTGTAATCATTGCCCTGTAATACCAATCAAAACTGTTGTTGTTGGGTTTGTTAAGTACATTAACACCGTATTGCATAATTATCAAATCATAGGGTTGTGTGTTAGCCACTTGTTGTAAAAAGGACGTATCAATATTTGCAAATTCAAATCCACCCATACCTCTAAACGAAAAATTATCTACAATAACCCCATCATTAGTTTCAAATGATATACCATATAAAGGAAAAGCAGCATCAGAAATTTCAATTTTTATTTTACTGTTGTAACTGCTATCTACTAAAAATTTGTTAAAAGATTGTGCTGGTTTTAAGCCATTGAATATTGAATTAATTGCTATTTGTCCACTACCCGGCTTATAGCCTGTAAGTAAATATTTTTTTAATGGTAATGTTTTATAAGTATAGGTTTTATCTTCTGCCTCCATCCAGTTATAACCATTGGCAAAAAAGGTTTTGCCCGATAAATACAATGGTGTTACAGATAATTTGCTTTTAAAATTGCTCTCTCTCCATTTGGTAGAAAAACTATGTTTTACCGATGTTCTAAAACCAGCAACTGCCGATGTTATAGGCACAAAACCCACTCCACTGCCTCCAAAATAAGCTTGCAACATTTTACGCAATGTTTGAGATACCAAATCGCCCTCAATCATACTATCGCCAAGATATGCAATTCTAATTTTACCCTTTTTAGTTCGCTTTAGTTCTATTAGTTTTTTAATAAAAGCATCAATGACTATTTGGTTAGTATCGGCAGCAAAGTTTGTAATTCTATTAGGAGTGTTAAAATGAGCTAATGTAGTATTGACTTTACTTGCATTGCTATCGGGCTGTGCCGTATTTATTAAAATGGAATCCTTAACAATTGTTTTTTGTACGATAGCTTGGGAACTGTCTGTACGCTTTAATACATCGCTGATAATACTAATATTTTGTAAAACAGGCGAATTGATTTTATTGAAATATACCCACAACGACATAGCCAACAAACAGCCTGTTGATAGCAGTACAAATTGTAATACTTTTTTGTTTTGATTCATTGTGTGGTATTAGCTACAAAATAAGTCTGTTTTAGGTAATGCTATATTTTTTTTATTAGGGCAATATCAAAGGCTTTGGAACAGATAATAAATTCTAAGTATTTTGTTAAAGGAATACTTATGGGTTGTTATAAGTTGCTGCTATCAAGTAATTTAACAAAATTATAAAACTTTAGTTTTTAAGTTTGGATGGTAAAAATATTTTGAAATTTAAACTTTTAAAAAAATGGCTATTAAGTATTATTTGCAACCCAATCCTATTGCACCCAATCCAAATGATCAAAAGGCAAGGGTACAAGCTATTGCTATTCTTCTTTTTCAAGACATAATCAAGCGTTGTGTAAAGCGTGGTACAACATTAACCGAAACAGACTTAAGTGCTGCATTAAAATTAGTGATGAACGAAGTAGCAGATGCAGTTGCCGAAGGCTACAATGTGAACCTAGGTTTAGTGAACATTAAACCATCTATACAAGGTGTGTTTACTGATGTAAATGATAGTTTCGACAGCAGCAGACATACTGTTAGGGCTAGTTTAAGTGCTGGTATTGACTTAGCTCATAGAATGGCTGCTGCAAGTGTTGAAAAAATTACCGGAAGTGTGTTGAGTCCTGATATTATTGATTTTTTAGATGTGCGAACTAATACACATACGCAAGTTAGTAAGGGTGGCATTGGTATTATTACTGGTACCGAATTAAAGTTTAATGCAGCCAATGTTACTGAAGGAATCTTTTTTGTAAATAAAGCAACCAATGCCGAAACCAAGGTAACAGAAATTGCACAACGCACCGAGGGTAAGTTGATGTTTATGATTCCTGATACTTTAGTTGCTGGCAGTTATTATGTAGAAGTACGAAAAGCATACACTAGCAATAATGCCATAAGAAGCGATGCTTTTGAACAAAATTTAACAGTAGTATAGTTGTTGTTTTTTGCATTTATTAGTTAGTTTACACAAAGCCGTTTAATTAAATATTGGGCGGCTTTTCTTTATGTGTTTATTGCTTAAAACCAAAAAAATGTTTAGTTAACTTGTATTTAATGTTAAATAAACATTTTGGAAATCTTAGTCATACATTTATATAAAGTATGGTTAAGATTTTTTTGTTGGAACACAGAGATGCACATAATTTCAATGGTTTTATTTTTATTGTTTATTTTGCAATTTATAATTTAACATACTGAAATTTATTACTTTCGAGAAGTTTTTTAGTATAAGCCATTAAATAAAACATACTATGAGAAAGATATTAATTATTGTTGGGTTGATGGTGAGTTTGGGAGGGAGTGGGCAGTGCTGGAAAACTGTAGCATCTGGCCGCAATCACACTAAAGCAATTAAGTTAGATGGAACACTTTGGGCAACTGGTTATAACGCAACCGGAAATTTGGGTGACAGTACTTATATTCCTAAGTTCGGCTTTGTTAAAGTTGGAAATGATAGCAATTGGAAAGAAGTTAGTATTGGTATAGGTGATCCACAATTGCATTAAAAAATGATGGTAGCCTTTGGTCTTGGGGCAATAATGGCTATGGACAATTGGGTCTTGGAAATACTATCAGCAAAAATGTACCAACTAGAATTGGAACTGAAAATAATTGGAAAACAATTTCTGTGGGTTATCTACACTCTCTAGCAATTAAAACTGATGGTAGTCTTTGGGCTTGGGGTGATAATATCTATGGTGCATTGGGAATTGGGAATAATATCAGTAAAAATGTTCCTACTAAAGTGGGTTTATCAAACGATTGGCTTTACGTATTTGCTGGATTGAGTTTTTCATTTGCTATGAAACAGGACAGTACACTTTGGGCTTGGGGCAATAATGATTATGGACAATTGGGTGATGGAACCACATTTAGTAAACAAAGTCCCATTCAAATAGTATCAACAAAAAAATGGGTAACGCTTAGTGTGGGATGGGCACATAGTATAGCTATTAAACAAGACAGCTCTCTTTGGTCCTGGGGTGAAGGTAGTTATGGTCAACTTGGAGATAGTATATACTCAATCAGCTATACACCTCAACAAATTGCCATTGGAACAAAATGGAAGTTAATCAATGCAGGTGCTTATCATAACACAGCAATAAGGAATGATGGGACATTGTGGGCTTGGGGCAGGAATGATTTAAGTCAAATCGGTGACAATACTTTAATTGACAGAAAATACCCGATTCAAATAGGCTCTTCTAATAATTGGCAGTCTTTAGCTAATGGTGCTTGGCATTCAGTTGGTATCAAAGCCGATAGTACTATGTGGACTTGGGGTGATAATTTTTCAGGACAAATAGGTTTTGCAGATAGTATGGATAGGTATATTCCAACAATAGTTGATTGCTTCTCCGTCCTGCCCCTCAAACTCCTCTCTTTTACAGCACAAAAAGAAAGCAATAATGTGTTGCTTAACTGGCAAACTGCTAACGAGGTTAATGTTTCTCATTTTAACATACAACGCAGTGCTAGTGCTAAAGATTTTATTACAATTGGAAATGTAGCAGCCAATAATAAAAGTTATAATGAGTATAGTTTTATTGACAAAGGTCAACAGTCGACAGTCGACAGTAGACTGTACTACCGAATTGAAAGTGTAGATAAAGATGGTAGCAAAACATTTTCAACCATTCAACAAATAACAATCAAACCCCAAACTCCAAACATTATTATCTTTCCTAACCCAGCAAAAGACCTTGTTACTATTGATTGTAATGGAGCTAAAGAATTATTGATTATTGATTATTTGGGCAAGGAGGTTTACAGCAAAAAAATAATCAATAATCAAGAATCAATAATTAATGTTCAACGATTCTCAAAGGGCATTTATGTTGTAAAAGCTATTATGAATAATGGTGAAATAAAAACAGATAAGTTAGTGGTGGAATAATTTTAGTTGTAGTTGTTTTTAACTAGCACCAAACTGCAATGAAATTCATTTTACATATTACCGATAGCTGTTACCTTTACACACTTATTTAAAAATAACTTTTTGCTATGACCAGAATTCCAGAATCAGAATTAATTATCAATAGCCGAGGTGCTATTTATCACGTAGATTTAAGACCAGAAGAACTTGCAGATACTATTATTACAGTTGGCGACCCAGATAGAGTAGCTGTTGTAAGCAAATATTTCGATACAATAGAAGTAAAGCGTCAGCACCGAGAATTTATTTCTCATACTGGCTATTTAGGCAATAAAAGAATTACAGTAATTTCTACTGGTATTGGTCCAGATAATATTGATATTGTTTTAAACGAATTAGACGCTTTAAAGAATATTGACTTTGAAACAAGAACCATTAAAGAAGAACATACACCATTAACTATTATTCGACTTGGTACTTCTGGCTCGTTACAAGCCGATATTCCTGTAGATAGTTTAGTGGCAGGTACACACGGTTTAGGATTAGATAATTTAATGCACTATTATCGTCTGCAAATGAATGACGAGGAGATGCAATTAATGCAACAATTTGTGGCACATACACAATTAACTGGTTCTATTCAACCCTATATTAGTAGTGCAGGAAGTAGTGTTTTAAAGCATTTTGTTAATGGATTTCATAATGGAATTACAGTTACTTGTCCTGGTTTTTATGGGCCTCAAGGTAGAGTATTAAGATTGGGTTTAAGTAATCCTTCATTGGTCGAAAACCTTACTAGCTTTAGCTTTGGTAGCCATCGTATCAGTAATTTTGAAATGGAAACAAGTGCTATATATGGCTTGGGAAAATTACTAGGTCATCAATGTTTAAGTATTAACGTAATTGTTGCTAATAGAGTAAGAAAAGAATTTAGTAAAGATGGTGCAGCAGCTGTAGAATATTTAATTAAAACTTGTTTGGAGAAAATTGCTGTGCTGTAGAGGGTAACGTGAGTTGGTCGTAAGTTAGTCTTAAGACGGGAGTGGAGGAATTGTTAGTTGGCGTGAGGCGTGAGTTTGTTTTATGTTTTATTTTTAATTCATACATATCATTTATGCTTCAACTATCTCATAAAAAGCTAGACGTATATAAAATAACATTATTATTTATTAAAGAAATATATGCTATTACAAAATCTTTTCCCGAAACTGAAAAGTTTGGATTAATTACGCAAGTAAGGCGAGCATCGATTTCTGTTTGTTCCAATATAGCGGAAGGATTGTCTAGAAAAACAGATGCAGAGCAAAGGCGATTTTTAGAAATAGCTAGAAGTTCATTAGTCGAAATAGATACACAACTTGAAATTAGTTTAATGTTAAATTATGTTGCAAAAGAAAATGTAGTAGAGGTAGAAAACTATATTAGCAGAATATTTCAAATGCTTTCAAAAATGATAAAGAATCTAGATACCAAATAATGAACTAACGAAAAAACTCTCGAATACAAACTCCCGAACAAAAACTCCCGAAAAAGAACTCCCAAATAAAAAGCTCCCGAACAAAAATGACATTAAACTTCTCAAAATATCAAGGTACAGGTAACGATTTTATTATAATAGACAATAGGGATTCATTTATCAGTCTAACTAATGAGCAAGTAAAATATTTGTGCGATAGAAAGTTTGGAATTGGTGCAGATGGTTTAATGTTATTGCAGCATAAAGTTGGTTACGATTTTGAAATGGTTTATTACAATGCTGATGGTAATATAGGTAGTATGTGTGGCAATGGAGGTAGGTGTTTAACACAATTTGCCTTTGATTGTGGAATTGTAAAAGAAAGATATAAATTCATAGCTAGTGATGGTGAGCACGAAGCTATTTTTTCAGATAACCAATGGATACATCTTAAAATGAAAGATGTAGATACCATCATTAATCTACACGGAGAATCTATTGTAAATACTGGTTCACCTCATTACATAAAACCTGTTGAAAACATTGAAAATATTGATGTTTTTAATGAAGGTAAGGAAATTAGAAATAGCAAAGAATATCAATTAGAAGGTATTAATGTAAACTTTGTAGAGCAAATTGGCGAGGACAATATTTATGTTAGAACCTACGAACGTGGTGTAGAAGATGAAACTTTAAGTTGTGGTACAGGCGTTACAGCAAGTGCTTTGGTTTTTTATCATAACGAAAATGGGTTTAATAGAATAGAAGTAACAACACTTGGCGGAAAGCTAGCTGTAGAATTTGATAAAACCGGTGAATGTAGTTTTGAAAATATATGGCTTTGCGGGCCCGCAACTTTTGTATTTAAAGGAGAAGTAATAATTCGTGAGTAATAATTCGTGAGTAGGCGTAAGTTCTAATTCGGTAGTTTTTACTCGTGAGTTAACGGAAGTACTGCTGCTTAAGTTATCATAAGTTTATTTTTTTTCGATTAAAACTCCCGATAAACAACTTCCGACTAATGAAAGCAACTCCCGAAAAAACTTCCAACTCACGATACTAACTCATGAAAACAACTCCCGACTAAAAAAACAATCAAATGATTCAATATTTTAAAAATTCAGATTCTCAAACAATTGAAGTAGATAAGCCTGAGCAAGGTGTTTGGGTAAATCTTGTGCCTCCATTTAGGGAAGAAGAATTCGTTGAATTATCTGAGCAGTTAGATATGCCAATTGAGTTTTTGAGAGATTCATTAGATATTGATGAAAGACCCAGATTTGAAATTGAAGACAATGTAAAGTTTCTTGTAATTAAAACACCCACCGAAAATAATTCATTCAATGATAGTGATGCCTATTATATCACCATTCCAATTTGTATTATTTTATCGCATCATCACATAGTAACTGTTAACTCATTTGATAATGGAGCTATTAAAAAGTTTTTAAATACTTTTCAAAAACGCCATCCCGATAAAAGGAGTATGATGGTATTGAAAATATTTGAGAAAATTGTCCAAAACTTTCTAGAGTATTTAAAAGAAATTAATCAAAAAAGAAATCAGTACGAACAAAGTTTGTACGATAGCAATAGCAATGTGGACTTATTAAAGCTAATGCGAATTCAAAAAAGTTTGGTGTATTTTGTTACTGCATTAAGAAGTAATGAAATGCTTATGATGAAACTTGAACGTACTAATTTTTTACAACTTACAGATGAGGAAAGAGAGTTTTTGCAGGATTTAATTGTAGATACAAGTCAGGCACTTGAAATGGCGAATATTTATACTAATATTTTAAGCAGTACAATGGATGCTTTTGCAAGTATCATAAGCAACAATTTGAACAATGTAATGAAACGCTTAACGTCAATAACCATCATACTTTCACTACCTATTTTGGTTACAAGTATTTATGGTATGAATGTTAAAATTCCTGGCCAGGATACTGCACATGCTTTTTATATTCCTGTAATTATTTCACTTTTAATATCATTACTAATTTCTGGTTATTTTATGAAAAAGAAATGGTTTTAATTTTTTTAAATTATGAAATTTAATATTCGTGTTTATGGTATTTTAGTAAACAATCACAACCAAGTTTTAGTAAGTGATGAGTTTATACGAGGTAACTTTTTTACAAAATTTCCAGGAGGTGGATTGGAGTTGGGCGAAGGAACAAGGGCTTGTCTAATTAGGGAGTTTAAAGAAGAAACTGGCTTAGATGTTACTATTGGCGAACATATTTATACTACAGACTTTTTCCAGATTTCAGCCTTCAATCTTCAAGATCAAATTATTTCTATTTATTACTACGTTCAGGCAAGTGATGTTACAAACTTAAAAACAAGTAATAAACCTTTTGATTTTTTGCCAGAACAAATTGCAGATAAAACTACTTGTGCAGAATCTTTTAGGTGGATAGATTTGATTGACTTGAATGAATCAAACCTTAGCTTGCCTATTGATAAAATTGTAGTCAATATGATTAAAGCACAACTGCAAAAACTATAACTACCACCTAGCTATTAGCTTTAAGTTAATCATTCTTGGTGTCAATCTATTTGGAATTGAAAACACATTGTTTTGAAAATCTTTTATCATCATATAACTAATAGTGTTTTGTCTGTCAATTACATTAAATAATTCAAGACTAGCCCAAATACTACTAAATTTTCTAAATGGTGAATGGCTTCTTCTATTTGTCTTTTCTCCATCTAACAACATAGCAGCAAAGCCCATATCAATTCTTAAATATGGGTCAATAATTAATGCATTTCTATACTTAACACTACCAGGAATATTGTATGGCAAGTTACTGCCATAGATGCCACTTAAATACACTTTAATGTTTTTATTGGTGCTTAAGTAATCTTGAAAAAATAGTCCAACAGTCAATAATCTATCTGTAGGTCTTCTTAAATATCCAACTTCTGTAGTGCTGCTATCTTTAATAGTTTGATCTTGAATACTGGGTGTAATTACTTGCCCTGCTGCATTGTAGTAGGTTTGATAACTAAAATTGTCAATCTTTTCTTTTGTCTTCATAATACCCACACTCAACCAGCTTTCTGCATCTTTTATCAACTCTGCATACAATCTTGTTTCAATACCATAAGCATAAGCCTTAGCATTATTTTCTCCAAAATATCTAACTCTAACATTATCTAAATCATAAGGTACAACAT
The DNA here is from genome assembly GCA_964615145.1 of uncultured Chitinophagaceae bacterium. Taxonomy (GTDB): domain Bacteria; phylum Bacteroidota; class Bacteroidia; order Chitinophagales; family Chitinophagaceae; genus CAIVPM01. Next base: position 19,737 of record CAZTOP010000015.1, on the reverse strand, counting down.
TGCTCATTGTTTTGTAATAAGCCTCTGTTGTAACTCTTGCTGGACGATTCATCCAATTAAAATTATAATCAAAGCCTGCACTAAATTGCCAGCTTTGTTGTGCTTTTAATTGAGTATTTAATGTGCCGTTTGGTCTTCTCATTTCTCTGTAAAAAGGAGCTTGATTGTACGAGCCTGCAGATGCTTTTAAGATAACATTCTTTGTCCAGTTTTTGGGTTTATATGAAACACCAACACGAGGCGAAATAAATAATTCATTATTAAGTGTATTAAAATTATAGCGAACGCCAAGATTAATAATAAAATCATTGGAATCTTTTAAAACAATATTGTCTTGAAAATATCCTGCAGTTCTTGTAACACTAATATCTGCAGTGCTTTTAAGTACTTTGTTTAATGCTAAAACAGATGGATTGTAAGGCAATGAATAACCTGCACTATCATTGTATTCCCACTCATTTAGTTTGTCTTTTATCTGTTGTTGTTCCAAGCTAACACCCCATTGTATATGATGATTCCTTGTATCAATATTGCCTTTTTGTGTTGCATTTAAAATGCTAATATCAAGTGTATTTCTGGCAAAATTTTGATATACGCCTGCACCCAATGGATTTGTAATTAAGCCAAACGTGCTATGGCTTTTATCAAAGTCTCTTTCGCCAAAAAGATAAGCACCTAAAATATCTACATTTTCACTTTCTTTATTATTAAAATAACTGATTAAATATTTTAGCTTTAAGTTTTTCGATATTCTATTAGTAGCAGCTAAACCAATAAATTTAGTTGTGTATGCATCTTTTTCCATCCCTTGAAAATAAATATCAATACCAAGGTTTGCTGAAAAAACTGGGGTAAAAACTGATGTTGAAAGTTTAGCTTCTTCTGGTACTAATGTAAATTTGGTGGAGGATGTATTTGCAAAAAGTTCAACATTCCAACTGCTATCAATAGTGTAGTTTAGTAGTGCTTGTACATCACTCGATGATGGAACATAATTACCTTTTGTTTCTTGGCTACTTAATAAATTTCTATTGCTTCTGTTTCTTACGCCAAATAAATAACTCAGTTTTTTATTGTTAGTTATCCCTGCAATATGAAACCCTTGTTCCAGTAAACCAATATATGCACTGCCTCCAAATTCTTTAGGTTTTTTATAAGTAATGTCTAAAACACTACTCATTTTATCGCCATATTTTGCTTGAAAACCTCCAACATAAAACTTTACATTCCCCGTTAATTCGGGATTAATAAAACTTAAACCCTCTTGTTGTCCATTACGAATTAAGTAAGGACGATACACTTCAAAATCGTTTACATAAATTAAATTTTCATCGTAACTACCCCCCCGAACTGAATATTGTGAAGTTAACTCTGATGAACTACCCACAAAAAATTTAAGCAAGCTTTCAATGCTATTATTAGGCGATGGATTTAATAAAGTTTTACTAGGGTCAATAGCAATAGAACCACTTTGTCTTTGTTCATAATTGCTTTTCACAGTAACATCTTTTAAAGTATCCGAAGCTCTTTGAAGTGTTATGGTTATTTTTTCTATTTGTGTATACCTTAAGTTGAAATTTTTTTGAATAGATTTATATCCTGTTGATGAAAATATTACAGCTACCAGCTTATTAGCTGGAACGATGAGTTTGAAATTGCCTTTATCATCAGAGATTGAACCTTCACTTTTTGTTAGTATTCTAATAGAAACCCCAGCAAGTGGGTTTTCATCCTCATCAATAATTTTACCCTTGATAGTGGCATTTTTAGCTTGTGATAAAGCTATTAAAGGAAAAAAAAGGATGCAAAAAAAAGTAAATCGCATTGTCAAAAATTAAAGTGGCAAGATAAGGCAATGTAAATTAAAATGGTTCTTTCAGTTGCTGCTTATTTCTTTCCTCTACATTGGATAATAAGTAGGTAATACTAACATTTAATTCAAAGCCAATGATAATAACCATGGAGTTAAAAAATACCAAAGTCATAATAATTAATACAGTTCCAATAGAGCCATAAACTTTATTAAAATTTGCAAAATGATTTACCCAATAGGAGAATAAACCAGTTGTTGCCATTAGTAATATGGTAGCTAAAATGGAACCTGGAGAAACTATTTTCCATCGTTTATGTACAGATGGAGCTAATTTATAAATAAGTCCAATGCCATAAAATAGTAACCCAATTATTAATGTCCATCGCACAAAATTCCACCAAGGAATAGTAGCACGTCTTTTCATTCCAAAAACTTTTTTTAAAAGAACAGCTAACTGTTCTTGACCAATTAAAATAAGCACAGATGCAATGACTAGTAGCAACATTAAAAAAGTTAGCTGTATTGCACGCCATCTTTTATGGAAAAGCCAACCACTTTTTTGAGCAATAGATTTATCAAAAGTTCTTATAATGCCCATCATTGCATTGCTTGCGTAATATAACACTAGCAATATACCAAATGATAACAAACCCCCACGCTGACGACCAAAAAAATCGTCTAAAAAGTCTTTAACAAATAAGTAGGTGTTTTGATTAGGTGTAAACTCTTTGGTAAGTTTTAATAATTCAACATTGAATTGTTTACCTATTGGTAAATATGGAACCAAAGTAAAAATGAAAATACAGGCAGCAGGAATAGCCATAATAAAATTAAACGATATGGCAGCAGCTCGTTCATTTAATCCAACTTTATTAATTTGCTGAAAAAAGAAAACCACCACATCATATAAAGGCAAACCTTGAAAACCAGGCAAAATAATTTGCTTGCTTTTTTTAATAATAAAAGCTATGGGAGTCCATTCAATAATTTTTCTTTGAAACTTGTTCACTAATTGTAATTCTTATGTTAAACTATGGTAATTGTTGTTTCTTTTTATTCAAATATATTGTTAATGCTTTTTGATATTCTTTGGCATATTGTTCGTGTTCGGCATAATTACTACTAAAATGAGAATAGCCACTAAAGTCAGCTTTTGCTACAAAAAATAAATAATCAGTTCTTGGCATATTTAAAACTGCATCAATTGTTTTTATTGAGGGGGTACAAATAGGACCAGGTGGTAAACCCTTGTTTTTATAAGTATTATAGGGCGATTGTACATTCAAATGTTCAAACAAAATTCTTCTGAGTGCAAAATTTTTTAAAGCGAATTTTATGGTTGGGTCTGCAGACAAGGTCATTCCTTTATTGATTCTGTTTACATACACACTTGCAATGTTTCCCTTGTCTTCTTCTTTATTCGTTTCCTCTTCAACAATGGAAGCAATAATATAAACTTGCAAAGGGGTTAAACCTAAGTTGGCGGCTTTATTGGTTCTATTATTTTCATCCCAAAATTTGGTAGATGCAGCAGATATTTTATCAAATATTTTATCAACCGAAGTGCTCCAGAAAAATGAATAGGTGTTTGGAATGATATTAAACAAAAATGTATTGCTATCAACCCCATGGTCCAACAAAGTTGTATTGTTTTTTAAAATAGATAAAGCAGTAGCAGAGTCGGTTGAAAAATTTTTGCCAATGAGCCTTGCTAAATCTTCTGGGAATCTAATTTTATTAATTACAAGATTAACTTCTGCTTGTTTATTATTTCTAAACATTCGCACTAAATTCAGCGTATTTTCACCTTTATTTATTTTGTATTTACCCGATTTTATTCTATCCCAAATTTTCAGTTGATTGCCCAATTGTTCAAATCCAAAACTATTTTTAATTACTTTTTTCTCTTTTAATAAATTCAATAAATTTTCTTTTGTAGTATGTTCATCATCTACCAAAAGCATTACTGATTTTTCTTCAAATGCAGTAGCTGAGCCATAGATTACCCAAAATGCTCCTCCACCCAATAAAATGATTAGTAGTAAAATAATATAAATTAGTCTCTTCATTTGATAAAGATAGGGTAGTAAATAAAAATAAAACAGTAACTGAATATTTTTACCATTTAGATTTGCTTTAATAAAGCATTGCCGTATAAAATGGATTCAAATACTAGTTATATAAGTTACAAGCAAACGGGCTATTTTAGTAAAATTGTTATTGATTATTTGGAAAATAACACCCATCTGCAACCTTTTTATCAGCATAGAGCAACAAAACAAGGTATAAATGATGCTATTGAAACCCGCAAAAAAAGTATTGTCGATAGAAAATTATTGCATCAATATTTTACTGAACAATACATTGATACAACTTTAACAGCCAAACAAAATAGTAATATAGCTTTATTGTTACATGATAATTGCTATACTATTACCACAGCACATCAGCCCAATATTTTTACTGGTCCATTATATTTCATTTATAAAATTTTGCATACTATAAAATTGGCAAATGAATTAAATAATGAGATTAAGGATAGCCAGTTTGTGCCTGTTTATTTTATGGGCAGCGAAGATGCCGATTTAGATGAGTTGGGTAATGTTACCATTCAAGGCAAAAAATTAATATGGAACACCAAACAAACTGGTGCAGTTGGTAGAATGAAAGTAGATGCAACTTTCATGGCTATGATGAATGAAATAGAAGCTCAAATTGCTGTAAATCCTTTTGGCATTGAGCTCATGACTATTTTTAAAAATGCATATCAACTAAATACAACCATACAAAATGCAACTTTCAGCTTAGTAAATAGTTTATTTGCTCAATATGGATTGCTTGTTTTAATATCGGATAATGCCTATTTAAAACAAGCTTTTATACCTACCATTACCAAGGAATTAACAGAGCAATTTTCAAGAAAACTTGTTGATGAAACCAATGCAGAACTTGGTAAACATTATAAAACACAAGCTGCTGGCAGAGACATTAATTTGTTTTATTTATTGGATGATTATAGAGAAAGAATTGAGTTGAAAGAACAGCTTTTTGTGGTAGAAAAACTAGGCTTATCTTTTACTATGGAAGCTATTGTACAGGAGCTAAAAGCCCATCCCGAAAGGTTTAGTCCTAACGTAATTTTACGCCCACTGTATCAGGAAACTATTTTGCCAAATATAGCATTTATAGGTGGGGGAGGAGAGTTGGCATATTGGCTACAATTAAAGCGTATATTTGATGCAGTTAGTATTCCATATCCTGTATTAGTACTTAGAAATTCATTTTTATTTTATGATGCAATGCAGAAACAGAAACTAGCAAAAATGAACTATCGCATAGCAGATATATTCCAAAATGCTGAAATATTATTGTCTGATTATGTTGTAAAACATTCAGAAAATAATATTAGTCTTAGTGATTTTTTAGCATCGACAAAAGCAAGTTATGCAGCACTGCAACCAAGTATTGTTAAGATAGATAAAACATTGTTGCAACATGTAGAGGCCATTACTGTAAAAGCCATTCAAAAAATAGAAGCTTTAGAAAAAAAGATGTTAAAAGCTGAAAAAAGAAAATATTCTGATCAAAAAAATCAACTCATCAGTATCAGGAAATCCTTATTCCCCAATGATAATTTGCAAGAAAGAATAGAAAACTTGGCTTACCTGTACACACAATTTGGTAATGCTTTATTTGATACAATTTTAGCAGCAAGTACGGGTTTGGAACAAGAGTTTGGATTAATTGAAATAAAATAATTACTAATAGTTTGGATATATGCTGTTAATAAAGGTTAATGATGGAACACTTATTTAACGGATAAAACTGATTCGAGTTGCATTTACTTTAACAAGCATATTAATTAATTTAAAAACTTATCCTATTTACCAATTGTTCTTTACCTGCATTGGTTTGCTTGTATAAACACATCGATGCTATTAAAACGCCTTTTAAATTACTGGCAACCTGTAACGTTTGCATCTCCTGCATACTAAAAGATAGTTGCCATTGTTTCATTAATTGTAACACTAGTTGCTGTGTTCCATCAAAGCTTTTATCGCTTTGAATGCACAGATTGCTAAGGTGTCTGCATAATAATGCTTCTGTTTCCTCTGCAGTGGTAAATCCTGCAACTGTAACAGGAGTGTGCTCTTGACCGCATTCAATCGTTATTTTATAATTAGGCATTGCATAAAATTTTGATGTATTCATAAAACTAAATTTTGTAGTGTAAAAATACTAATTAATTTAGCATACTAAAATTTATTTTTTAATCATACCTAAATAATTACAATAATGAACGAAAAATTTTTATACCGTGCTGCCTATGTTGGCACAAAAGATTTTAAACAGCAAGATGTTAAAACAGCAAATGCATCAGGCTTTGGTGCAGCAGCAGATGATTTTATGGAGCGTGGTATTGACCTGAATGAAATGCTGATACGCAACAAACCTGCTACATATTTCTTTAGAATGAACAGCGATGCAATGGAACTATCGGGAATATTTAAAACAGATGTGCTGATTGTTGACAGAAGTATTAAAGCAACATCTGGTAAAATAATTGTTGCAGCAGTAAATGGAGAACTATTGGTACGTAGATATCAGCAAAGTATTAACAAAGCTATTTTATGTGCCGATAACAAAAGATATAAAGACATTGTGCTTAACGAGTTTTCTGAATTCAACTGCTGGGGTGTAATTACCTATGTTATTCACCAACTACGTTAATTTTATTATGATAGCCATAGTAGATTGTAATAGTTTTTATTGTTCCTGCGAAAGATTGTTTCGTCCGGATTTAGAGCATAAACCAGTAGTTGTTTTAAGTAATAACGATGGCTGTATTATTTCAAGAACTGATGAAGCAAAAGCTTTGGGCGTTGGTATGGCTGGTCCATATTTTAAAGCCAAACCAATTATTGAAGCCAACAATGTAGCAGTGTTTTCATCTAATTATAATTTATATGGAGATTTAAGTTGGCGTGTAATGGAAACACTGCGTATAATGTTTGGAAAAGATAGGGTAGAAGTGTATAGTGTTGATGAATGCTTTATTAATCTGGATATAATTCCTGCTGAAAAAATACAAGACGTGGCAATGCAAATAAGAACAACTGTTGAACAATGGACGGGTATTAAGGTTTCTGTAGGTGTTGCTCCAACAAAAGTATTGGCAAAAGTTGCCAATAAAATATCTAAGAAAAATAAACAGGCAACACAATGTGTAATGGTGCTCGATACTAAAATTAAAATTGAAAAAGCCTTGCAAAAAACTAACGTTAATGATGTTTGGGGTATTGGCTCTAGCTACTCAGAAAAGTTGCAACATTGGAATATACATACAGCTTTTGATTTAAGTATAAAAAGCATTGAGTGGGCTCACAAAAGATTAGGAGGTGTTGTTGGTGTAAGGCTTTTGCAGGAGCTAAAAGGTATTCCATCTATTCAAATGAAAGAAGAATTGGTATGTAAAAAAGTAATTATGACAACAAGAATGTTTGGGGAGACTGTTACCGATATCAAAAGTATTAAAGAGGCTGTTGCCACTTACACTGCAAGGGCTGCAGAAAAATTGAGACGACAATATTCAGCAGCAAAAATGATTGGTGTTTTTATAGTTGCCAAGCAAGAGAATCATAATGTTACTTACAATCGTGGGGCTACAATCAGCAGCTATACAACTTTGCCTATTGCCACATCGTTAACCAATATATTAATAAAACCTGCTTTAGAACTTGTAGATCGTTTGTTTGAAGAAGGAACCGTTTATAAAAAAGCAGGTGTAACACTAAGCGATATTGTGCCAGATACTGCTGTTCAAGGCAATTTATTTTTGTCAGATGAAGATAATAAGGGCAGATTGTTAATGAACACAATGGATAACATCAATTTTAGTCAAAGAAATGATATATTAAAATTTGCATCATCAGGAACAACACGCGACTGGAAAATGCAACAAAACTTTCATAGCCCTAAATACACAAGTCGCTGGGAGGATTTATGTTTGGTAAAATGATGCAGCATCAAATTGGCTTGTTACACTACACTCACTACATTTGTAAAGTTTAGAGGAGTTATAAAACTAACGCTTGACAAATGAATCAATTAATCAGCATTATTATTCCTGCTTATAACGAGGAAAGTAATTTAAGTGTGGTTGCAGCAGCAATAGAGGCTGTTTTTGCTACAATGCAATATCGCTACGAAATCATTTTTATTGATGATGGAAGTGCTGATAATACTGTGAACGTATTAAAACAACTGGCAGCAAAAAATAGTTGTATCCGATACATTTTATTCTCAAGAAATTTTGGAAAAGATAACGCACTAAGTGCAGGTTTGCAAAAGGCAAAAGGAGATGCAATTGTTACTATTGATGCAGATATGCAGCATCCGCCAGAAATGATTACAAATGATTGAATTATGGCAACAAGGCAATGAAGTTGTTTATACATACCGAGAAGATAAAAATGAACACACAAGTCGTTTTAATAATATTGGTTCATCCCTGTTTTATAAAACAATCAATCGGCTATCAGATATTGAATTAGAAGATGGAACTGCTGATTATAGGTTGATTGATAGAAAAGTGGTTGATGTATTAAACGCTTTGCCAGAGAATGATCCATTTTACAGAGGCTTGGTTAAGTGGGTTGGTTTTACTCAAAAAAGTATTCCTTATACACCCAATGAAAGAAGCTTTGGCGAAACTAAGTATAGCCGAAGAGCTTTAACTAGATTGGCTTTGCGTGGTATTACATCTTTTAGTACCAAACCACTAAATATTGCTATTTACCTTGGGTTTACTTTTTCATTATTATCGTTATTGTATATTCCTTATGCAATAATGAGTTTATATTTTGGCTGGGATGCCCTTTCTGGCTGGGCGTCGATTATAGTTACCATAGCTTTTTTTGGTGGATTGCAGTTAATGATTCTTGGTATTATTGGATTGTATTTAGGCAAGTTGTTTATGCAAAATAAACAACGTCCGCATTTCATTATTAAGGAAACTAATATCAACTAAATGGCTACTCCTGCTGTATTTTTAACTTTTGATGTTGAAGAATTTGATTTGCCTTTAGAGCATCGTCAATCTATTTCAATGCATCAACAAATGGAAGTAGGGATGGATGGATTAAATGCTATTACGCCATTGTTGAATCAAGTCAATATCGAATCTACATTATTTACAACAGCAAATTTTGCAGAGCACTTCCCAATTAGAATAAAAGAACTTTCCAACAAACACGAAATAGCTTCACACACATATTATCATAGTTCTTTTTGTAATGATGATTTGTTTTTATCCAAACAAAAGCTCGAAGAAATTACTGGAAAAAAAGTAGTAGGGTTAAGAATGCCAAGATTGAAAGAAGTTTCAATGGAGCAAGTACTTAAGGCAGGATACAAGTATGATTCTTCAATGAATCCAACGCTGATACCTGGTCGTTATAACAAACTCAAATTCCCCAAAACAATCTATTACAGAAATGGGTTAATTATTGTACCAACAGCTGTTACTCCTGATTTTAGAATTCCATTGTTTTGGCTAATGTTTAAAAATGCACCATATTCATTATATAAGTATTGGGCACTACAGGCATTGAATAAATATGGCTATTTAAGTTTGTATTTTCATCCTTGGGAATTTACTAATATAATGCAATATAAATTGCCTTCTTATATTGTAAAACCTTGTGGCAATGCTTTGTTGGATAAATTATATAGATTGGTAGATGATTTACAAAAAGAAGGAGCAGCATTTATTTCAATAGAAAATTATTTAAATGCAAACAATAAAATTGTTAAGTAAGTTTGGTTAGATATTCTTTTAACAAATGTATTCCTTCTGTTGCAGGAGCTTCGATTGTAGTGATATTTTTAGTGACGAGAGTATGAGGAATTGTTTTGTCTATAATATATTTTTTACAGTTTTGAGAAACATAATTTATTAATGAAGCAGCAGGGTATACTTGCAGAGAAGTGCCAATAACAACAAATATATCTGCTGCTTCAACAATGTCAACAGTTTTTTCAAGCATTGGAACAGGCTCTTCAAACCAAACAATAAATGGCCTTAGTTGCCCACCATCTTCAGCTTTATCGCCAACATTAATATCTCCTCTTATTTCAAATGTTTTTTCGGTGTTATAAATGCTTCTCATCTTAAAAATTTCTCCATGCAAATGCAACACATTTTTACTGCCAGCTCTTTCGTGTAAATCATCAATATTTTGAGTGATGATGGTAACCTCAAAATCTTTCTCTAAAGCAACAAGACCAAAATGAGCACCATTAGGTTCAACAGCTGCAACATCTTTTCTTCGCATATTATAAAAGTCTAAAACGAGTTGTGGATTCTTAGCAAAGCCACGTGGCGTAGCAACTTCATACACATCATATCCTTCCCATAAACCATCACTATCTCTAAAAGTCTTTAATCCACTTTCTGCACTAATTCCTGCACCGGTTAAGACTACTAGCTTTAATTTGTGTTTGTTTTTTTTCTCTTTTTCCATAAAAATAAAGATACAAAACCTATAATAATTATTGGCCAAATAGATAGAACTAGTATTAAAATATTGCCAATAACATTGCTGCCTGTTTTTAAAGCTTCCTTTAGTTTATGCATAAAACCAGTTGTATCCTCTGAGTCAATCTTTTTGCCATTTAATAGTTGATAATATCTCAAATTAACTGTGCTGTAAGATGATTGATGAACAAGATAATTTACCCTGCCTGCAGCAGATTCTATGTCTTCTTGTATGGAGTTAATTTCTGTTTGAACTTCTAATATGTCTTTCATATTTTTTGCCTGACGCATTAATTCAAGATATTGTTGTCTTACAATTTTCTTAGCTTCAATTCTAGCTTTGGTGTCCACCACTTCAGTTGTAACATCCTGGCTTGTTATTTTCTTTTCAATTACTTTAATACTATCGCCACCAATGCTATTAATTAAGGCATCAAAGTTTTCAACTGGCACTTTAATAACAATACTATTTTCAAGTTTATCATCACCTTGTGTTTGCTCTTCTTGAGCAATATACGCACCAAAATTTTGTACATTTTTATGAATTTGATTATTGTAATCCCTGTAATTATTGAGTTCTAGGGTAATGTTTCCAGTTTTAATAATCTTTTTATTCCAATCTTCATAAGTTTTTGAAGGAAGTTTTTTAGGTGTTTCAGTGTAGGGTTTGTTTTGTTGTTGTTGTGGCTTATGCTCTTCTATTTGATCATTTATTTGTTCTGTTGAGCCAGTAGCATTTGCATTTGTTGTAGCAGCATAAGTTATATTGTTGCTATTAAATTCTATATCATTTGTATTTCCCGAATTTATGAATGCACTTGAAGTACTATCAGTTTTATATTCAGTAATTTCTTTTGCACTAGTTTTATTGGCTTCTTTATAAGTTGATGTATTTTCTTTCTTGGCATTACAAGCTATTATTAACACAGCACCCATAATGCAGATAATTATTTTTTTCATTTTCATTTTTTTTTAGTTAGATGTGACGATTAAGATATTTGCATAAAAAAAGAGCAGACAAGTTTGCCTGCCCTTTTAATAGATTATTTATTTAGCCAATTTTCTGCTTAAAATATAAATAGTACTGTCCTTATTTATAAGTGTAATAATGCTGTCGCTTTTAGCTTGCAACATTGTTAACGTATAAGTTGAATCTTCTTTAATAAATAAAGAATCGTTGTTTACATAATAGTTTTGCTTGGTAACTTCATTTGGAGAAATTGTTTGCAAAGTGCTATCTGCATTGAACTTGAACACTACATTAGAATCGGAAAAAGCTATAGCTAATAAACTTAAATTTCCTGAATCTTTATTGTTAAAAGCCGAATCCAACTTCCATTCACCAACTATAGTAAATTTGGTTTCTTTTGGAATAGATGAATTTAATAATCCATTTTTTTGAATAGTAAAATATGCAATGGAGCATAAAGCTGCTATTGCCACTACGGCAATGATGATTTTAGTTTTCATTTTTTTTGTTTTAATTAAGTGAAGAATTTTGTGAAAGCAGCTGCACTTATAAATACCAATTTATATAATTATGTAACCTTTAAAGATTTGTTAAAAGATTTAGAAGTCTACATTTGCAGCCATGAGCGATTATAAAGATTTAAGGATTGTTTTTTTAGGTACACCAGATTTCGCAGTAGCATCATTAGATGCTTTGATTAAAGCAGGATGCAATATTGTTGGTGTAGTAACAGCACCTGATAAACCTGCTGGCAGAGGATTGCAACTGCAACAAAGTGCTGTAAAAAAATATGCAACTGAAAATAATTTATATACACTGCAACCCGAAAAATTAAAAAGTGAAGCCTTTATTAAACAGCTACAATCTTTGAAAGCAGATGTGCAAGTTGTAGTAGCATTTAGAATGTTGCCAGAAATTGTTTGGAATATGCCACCAATGGGAACCATTAATGTTCACGGTAGTTTACTGCCACAATATCGGGGTGCAGCACCTATAAACTGGGCAATTATTAATGGAGAAAAACAAACAGGCGTAACCACGTTTAAACTAAAACACGAAATTGATACTGGTAATATTTTAATGCAAGAAGTTATTCCTATTAATGATGACGAAACAGCTGGCGAGCTACACGATAAAATGAAGGAAATAGGTGCTGCTTTATTAGTGAATACTATAAAAGCTATTGCACAGAAAAGTGTAGCCGAAATAGAACAGAATCAAACGTCCAACATTGAACATCAAATATTACATCATGCTCCAAAGATATTTACTGATACTTGCAAAATAAATTGGAATGCGACCGTGAATGATGTGTATAACTTAATAAGAGGTTTATCGCCTTTTCCAACAGCATTTACAAGTTTAAGTAATAAAAATTTGAAAATATATAAATGCAAAAAAGAATATGCAAACCCACAAGAAGCAATGGGTACTTATGTTACAGACAATAAAAGTTTTTTTAAATTTGTTTGTAAAGACGGTTATATACATATTCTTGAAATGCAAATCGAGGGAAAAAAACGGATTAAAACCACCGACTTTTTAAAAGGATTCAGAGGATAGTTTTCGAATGTATTTAATAATAACAAAGCCTTTGTTTTCGCAAAGGCTTTGTTATTATTTATTCTAATTTAAATTACTTTATTTTTTGTTTTTGTCTGTATAACAAAAATCCAGCTGCAATTAATAAAATCCAAACTAACAAACTAGAAATATAACTTATAACTAGTGAATTGTAATAAGATGCTGGCTTAAATTCAAATCTAATTTTATGCTCACCAGCTGGAACACTTAAACCTCTTAATACATAATTCGTTTTTACAATAGGGCTTTCTTTATCGTCTATATATGCTTTCCAGCCAGCATTATAGTATATTTCGCTAAACACTGCAAAATTAGCAGTTGATGATTTTGAAGTATATTCAACAATATCGTTGTTATTTTTTAACAAACTAATTTTAGCAGAAGAATCCATTACAACATCATATTTTACTAAGCTTTTATTTTCTTCTTCTACAATAGCAGAATCTTTAGTATTAAAAGTTGTAAGTGCATTCATTACATCCAATGGACTTTTTTTAAATACAACACCTTTTACAAACCAGCAATTGCCTAGTGCATCTGGATTTGGGTATGCAACTTGTTGGCCAGTTTGAGGATTTTGCTGAATAATATATTTAGCATTTAACATATTTACGGTAGGTAAACAATTAGGGAAATTATACAATTGTCTTTCCACTAAATCCTGATAAATACTCAATTTAGCCGGATGATAGCCACCGATTGAGTTTAGATAATAAGATGTTCTTGCATCGCCATTAAAAGCATCTCTAGTGCCATTGGTTACGTTAAACACTCTAAAATTCGATGTGTCTTTTAATAATTGAGTTTCTACTTGCGATTGCTTAAAACTAGCATCTGCATATTCTGTTGCATCTTGAAACTTATCGCTATTGAAATATTTTAAATCGATAGTAATAACATCAATAAATGCAAGTGTACAAACCATTGCCACTGCAACAATAGTATTTACTTTTTGTTTTATGTGTAACCATAATAATGAAGCTGCTGCTGCAATAAATGCAATGCTTCTAAACAAATCCCCTAAAAATAAACTTTTTCTATCCTCTCTTAAAGCAGTCACAAAGCTTTTAACAGTATCGTAAACTCCTGCTTTCTGCTGAGGGTCTTGTATGTCTCCAACTTGTTTTAGCAAAGCTTTATCACCTTCACCAGCAAAATCTGCACTTAAATAAACTAAAATTGAAAACAATAAAACAGCACCAACAACCATCAGGCCTTTTTTGTATTTATTCCAAAGTTCTTCTTTGTTTTCTGTTGAAATGATTTTTTGCAAACTTAATGCAGCCATCATTGTTAATAAAAGTGTTGGTACAACCAATATCATGCTTGGAGCCCTAAACTTATTATAAGCCGGTAAATTGTTTAACATCCAGGTATTAAAGCCATCAAAATATTTGCCCCAACTTAACATAAGTGAAAATATGATAACTCCTAAAATCCACCATTTGTATTTATCGTCTAAAACCACAAAGCCTATCAATCCAAGAAAACAGATAATTGCACCGATGTATGGAGGACCAGCAGTACCACCAATACCACCCCAATACGATCCTAAATATCCTTGTAGTTGCTGAGCCATCTGTTGTGGCATCTCTCTTAATTTCTCTACGGCCTTTGATTTTTCTTCATCAACCTCCATGCTGCTACTTCCACCATAAATTCTTGGTATCAACATTGCCAATGGTTCTGTTTTATACAAGCTGTAACTAAATGCATAATCTTTATTTAATCCGGTTTGTGTTACATTTCCTTTAACGTTTGTATCGGTACCTGCTAAAACACTACCACCACGGATAGATAATTTACCATATTCACTAGTGGTATTTAGTATTATTGAATTAACACCAACGCCTAGCAATGCACCTCCAATGGCTAGCGAACCTGCAATGAACAAATGCTTATATGCTTTATTTTTTATACAAACTATTACAAAAGCTACAGCCATAAAAGCTATTATAATAAGCGTATAATAAGTTATTTGTAAGTGATTGGCTCCAATGAGCATTGTGGCAAACAATCCTGTTAATGCAGTACCTAGTATATATTTTTTATCGAACAACAACAAAATAGCACCTATTAAAGCAGGCATGTATGCAATTGCCCACATTTTAGTTTCATGACCAGCAACAATAATTACAGGATTATACGTACAATACGCATAGCTAAGTGCCGTGCCTATTGCTACATAAGGATTACAGCCTAGTATGAGTGCTAAAAAATAAAAGCAAATACAAGCCAGAAAGAAAAAACTTGCAGGGTTGGGTAATCCGAAACTCAATAGTTTACTTATTGGGCTGAGAGAAAGAAAGTCATACCTAGAATCCCCATCTATAGCAATTTGATAAGCTGGCATACCACAAAACATACTGTTAATCCATAAAGGAAAATGTCCATGCTGTTCTTTATATTTAAACGAACTTTGGGCCATCGCTTTCCATTGCGTAGTGTCTGTTTGTTGTAAAACTTTGCCTTCAAGAGCGGGCCTACAATAAATTAGAGCAACAACCACAAAAATAACAATAGCAATAGCGTGTGGCATTGCTGCTTTCCAGTTAAACTTTTTCATTAATGAAATTTTATGTCAGCAAATTAATGATATTTGAGGCAAATATTTTTTATGCGTTGGCTTTTATTTATGAATCGTGTTGCCCTCATCTGTAATATATGCTTTGCGGCAATGTTTGTACTCAACGATATTAAAAATTTGCAAAGTCATATTCTTATGCAAATACTATTAATACTAGCTTTAAGTGCAGTTGTGTTTAATTTTATTACCATACTAATAACATCTGTAGTTTATTTAGTAGGAAAAAAAAACAAAATATCTGTTCCTTTATTTGTATTAAATATAGCTTTTTTTTTAGTTGAATATGCGTATCACTTTATATTGAAATAATAATGGATAGAATTAATAAAATACAGGAATTTTTAAAGGCTAGTCCCAAAGATAACTTTCTACGGCACGCACTTGCTTTGGAGTTTATTAAAATAAATGATGATGAAAAAGCAAAAGAATTGTTCCTAAACATTCTTGAAGATTCACCAAATTATGTAGGCTCATATTATCATTTAGCAAAATTATTGGAACGCATTGGCGAAACAAAACAAGCTATTGAATGGTATGAGAAGGGTATGATGGAGGCAAAAAAAGCAAAAGATAATCACTCTTACAATGAACTACAAGCTGCCTATGAAGATTTGGTTTATTAGTAGAAAATAATTTAGTTAAATAGAATATACGTGAGCCAACTTAAGCAATATGCCAATCCAGTCATATACATCAGCTGTATTATAGGCCATTTCCATGTTTTAGTTTCTCTTTTTACAACTGCAAGAGTACTCATACACTGCATGGCTAGCACATAAAAAACCATTAATGATAAAGCTGCTGCAAGTGTGTAAACAGGCTTTCCATCGATGTGTTTTGCAGCTTTTAATTTATCTCGTAATCCAGAGTCGTTGCTATCTTCAACGCTGTAAAGTGTTGCCATTGTTCCTACAAAAACTTCTCTTGCAGCAAATGAGGTAATGAGTGCAATACCTATTTTCCAGTCGTAGCCTAATGGTTTAATAATAGGCTCAATGGCTTTGCCTAAATATCCTGCATAGGACATTTGAAGTTTTTCGGTAGATAGTATTTTGGTTAATGAATCTTTTTGTTGTGGGTGATGGCTAATTTCAAGTGCATATCTTTTCTCAGCTTCCTGTATTTTATTACCCGGTCCATAGCTGCTTAAAAACCATAATAGTAAACTAATAACCATAATTACTTTACCTGCATCCACTACAAAAATTTTAGCTTTTTCCAGCATTGTTACAAGTACATTGTGCCATCTTGGACTTCTGTAAACAGGTAGTTCTAGTATAAAAAAACTTTTTTCTTTTATATGAATAAAAAATTTCAAAATATAACTTACTGCTAAAGCAGCAATAATGCCTAGTAAATACAATGCCATCATAACAATGCCTTGCAAACTGAGAAACCCAAAGTAGTATTTATTGGGAATTACCAATGATATTAGGATTGTAAAAACTGGCAGCCTTGCACTACAACTCATTAATGGTGTAACCAAAATTGTAAGTAACCTTTCTTTTTTATTTTCAATATTTCTGGCAGCCATAATAGCAGGTACAGCACAGGCAAAGCCACTAATCATTGGCATTACACTTTTCCCATTTAAACCTACTTTACGCATTAATTTATCGCTTAAAAAGCTAATACGAGCCATATAGCCAGTATCTTCAATAATAGTTATTAAACCAAACAAAATCATTATTTGTGGTACAAAAACTAAAATACCACTCAAGCCTGCAATAATTCCATTAAGTAAAAGACTTGTAACTTTATTGTCGGGTAAATAATTATGAAGTTTAGCAGTAAGTTCTTTAAAGCTCCATTCGATACCATCCATCGGAAATTGTGCTAACCAAAAAACGCTCTGAAACAAAACGAATAAAACAGATATTAAGACCAAGTATCCCCAAACTCTGTGTAAAAGAAAATTGTCTAGTCTATCAGTAAATATTTTTTTATCTAAAGGATTGGGTTCGGTAACATTGTTTAGCATTATTTTTCTAATACGATTGTATCTGCTAATTACTTCCTCGGCTTGTGTTTTTGTAGCATTAAAGGTTGATTTTTTTTCAATTTCTTGAACCTGTTTACTTGTTTTTTCATCTAAACCAAACTCCTCGTAGTTAATTAAATAGTGTAGTGCTTTGTAGTCATTAACGTCCATAATTTCTTGAAACTTCTCAATGGCAGTTGGTGCTAATCCTTTTACATCTATAAAATTATCTTTTACGCCATTTGTATGTTGCTTAATAGTGGCAGTAATGACTTTTCTTAATTCTATTAGTCCTTTGTTTTTTCTTGGATTTACACTTACAATTGGTATTCCTAATTGTTGTTGTAAACCATTCAAATCAATTTTAATGTTTTTCGAAGCAGCAATGTCAGTCATTGAAATTGCTGCCACAACAGGAATTTTTAAGTCAATTATTTGCGAACAAAAAAGCAAATTCCTTTTTAGGTTACTAGCATCTAAAACAATTAAAATGATATCTGGTTTTACATTTTCGTCTAATCCCATTAAAACTTTATAAGAAACCCACTCATCTGCACGTCTTGGATATAATGAATACGTGCCGGGTAAATCAATTAAGTTAACAGTGGTTTCATCTAATTTTATTGTGCCTATTTTTTTTTCAACTGTAACTCCAGGGAAATTACCAACTTGTTGTTTTAAACCAGTTAAGGCATTAAATAAAGAAGACTTTCCACTATTAGGATTACCAGTAAGAACAATATTTATATTTTTAGAATTCAAGATTTGGTTATAGGTTGTAATCAGCAAATTTAGTTGTGTTTAACACTTTGTGTTACGCAGTTGGGAAAAGAATACCACTAATTGGGAATATTTTTTAATATTTATTTATTTGAATAATATACGAGTATATAGTTTTGTAAAAAAAGCTAATGAAAAAATTTGTTGTTTTTCTTACAATTTTTCTTGCAACACTTATTTCTTGCAAAAAACCACAAGGTTTCGATTACAGAGAAGTTAAAAATATTAAAATTGAAAATCTTGGTTTTCAGCAAACAGTACTTTCAATGGATTTGATTTATTTCAATCCAAACAATTTTGGGGTTACACTTAAAAATGTAGATTGTGACATATATATAGACAAAAATTTTTTGGGTCACTATAAGCTAGATACCATAATGAAAATTGAAAAAAAATCAGAATTTAGTTTGCCTTCAAAAATTTCTGTTGATATGAAAAATGTTTATAAAAATGCCATATCAGTACTTTTTAATAAGGAAATTGAGCTGAATGTAAAAGGAACCTCTAAAGTTAGCAAACTTGGAATTTCAATCAACGTGCCATTTGATTATAAGGGTAAGCATAAAATCAATGTTTTTTAATTATTTAACTTACATAATTAAAGGTAATATTTAAAAATCTTGCTAAATAGGTATTTATAGTTATTTTTGCACTTTGTTTTTATTTAAACCCTGAAATTAATCTTTGATATGTCGAATTTAAGTTTGTTTGAAAAATTGCAGTTGCAAGATGAAAAAAGTATGCTTGTACAAGGACTTCCATCATCAATTGAAAAACAGTTTGCTAAATTGTCGTATGCAAAAAACGTAACCCCTTTAGTAAAAAGCAGAAAATTGGATTTTGCATTGGTTTTTGCAATAAACCAAAATCAGTTGCAAAATATTATGAAAGAAATAATGCCAGCACTGCGTGATGATAGTAAACTTTGGGTTGCTTATCCGAAAGTTACTAGTAAGATTGTTAGTGATTTAAATAGGGAAAGTAGCTGGGATTTTTTTACTGCCAATGGCTATGAAGGCATCAATTTGATTGATATAGATCATATGTGGAGTGCAATGCGTTTCAACAGAAGTGGGGCAACTACAACTACTTCACCAGCCCCAAAAGCAACTGAAACAAAGGAAAAAGTTGAAGTAAAAGGAATAGATTTTGAAAAAAGTTTAACTGTAATGCCAAGTGTTTTAGAAAAAGCGTTTACCAAACACAAACAAGCAAAAGAAATTTTTACATCTCTTTCTCCATCACACCAACAGGAATATGTGGTTTGGATTGAAGGTGCAAAAAAAGAAGAAACCAAACAAAGGAGATTGGATACTGTAATCGAAAAATTAATGTCAGGCAAAAAAACTCCTTCAGAAAAGTAAAAAACTAAATAAAATGGACTGAATTTTCAGTCTATTTTATTTAAAAAAATGTTCTTCCACAAAAGCCCAGGTGTTGAAATTGGTAGACAAGCCACCTTGAGGTGGTGGTACTCGAAAGG
>CAZTOP010000014.1:0-62302 GCA_964615145.1 uncultured Chitinophagaceae bacterium | reverse complement strand
TGGTTACATTGCCATCGGTTGTCTGGTCAAATGTTAAGGTAGTTGAACCGCTACCATTGTACTCAACGCTAGAAGCATTGGTACCAGATAATACAGTATTGGTTCCTGTTACAGCACCGTTCACTGTTAACTTAAAGCCTCCTAAGTATAAAGTATCGTTTAAAGTTAAATTGTTGACTGTAGTGTTACCCGCTAATACAGGGTTATTGCCACTCGAAGTAATTGTTAAGTTGCTGTTTGAACTTGGAACATTACCATCTTGCCAGTTACTGGATGTATTGTAATCATTATTGGTTACACCTACCCAAACATTTGGTGAGCCATAAGAAACTATAATATCTCCAGATGTATATGTAATATCGTAGTTGCTTGCACTAAAGCCATTAGCTCCAACTGCTGCACTTGGTGTTACGCTGCCTGTGTAGGTTGCTGGTGTTGCATTAGCTGCTGCTCCTGAACCATAAGCAATCGTTACACTACTGATTATTTCAGGGCTTATTAATGTTCCACTTGATAACGTATAAGCCGTAGAACCTGAACCACCTGTTAATAATGACCCATACGTTTTGTTTACATTATTTGCAGTGATGGTAAGTGGCACTGCCGTAATATCTCTAGAAGTTAAACTTGGTTGAGATAGACTATATGCTCCAGCATTAGCTCCACTTAAAGAACAAGTTCCTGTTATTCCAATGCTTGTACCTACTGCTGTTTGAGCGAAAGTACCCGATTGATTTAAAGTAACTACATCTGGACTTACAACACCTACTAAGTTTCCTCCAGTTACACTTGCAGTATTAGTACCATTATAAATTTTATTACTTGTTGTTGCTCCTGTTACAGTTAACGGTATGGCTGTCTCTGCTAAAGCTATATCATTTGCAACATTGGTTGTTGAAAATGAACTGGTGTTGGTATATGTTAGTGAGCTAAACGACGTAGCATTTGAAGTGGTTGATCCAGTTCCTTCTCTTCTCAAAATGACTACTGTACCTGTTGGTGTTACCCCACCGTCATTTAAACCTACTGTATATGCTATACCAGTTGCAGATTGTGTTATAGTTCTATATCTTGAACCAAATCTTGAAACAGTTGCAGTAGATGGAACTGTACCTGGATAAGCCGACTCAAATTGTTCTATAGTTACTGTTTTGGTTCCCGGTGCAGCTGCATAGGTAAATGTTAAAGGACGATAATTTCCACCTTTGCCTATTGGGAAACTTGAAGCCGTTGTTGTTGTAAGCACTCTTGCCAATGGCCCACTAACATAATTGCTAGCACTAGCACCACTGATACTACCAGCAGAACCAATAGTTAAAAGATTTGAACTTGTAGTTGTAACAATACCACTAGTTAGGGTTAATGTACCCGACACTGTAATTGCTTGACCCAAACTTACCCCAGCACTTCTATTGATAGTTAAATTATTTACTGTATTGGCTGTTGGAGTTGTTGTAAATGTACCTGTAGCTGCCCCTTGGAATTCATAATTTGCCAAAGAACTAAAATTCTTAATTGCTGTTGTTACACTTCCAGCAACGCCTGTTGCATTAGCTGTAATTAAAGTGGCTCCAGAAGACAAAGTAAAACCAGTATTAACTCCAGTTACTGTGGCATTACCCCCACTAAGTATACTTGATGAACCCATATCAACAGTGGCACCATTGTTTACAGTAAAGTTACTGTACGGGTTATTGTTTGTACCAAGTGCAATACCAGTTGACATTTGTAATGTACTTCCAGTATTTACATAGTAAGACATATAACTTGATGCAGTACCTGAATAGTTTAATGTTTGAGTTCCTGATTTGTTAAATACGATTCCCCCAGCCAAATTACTTGTTGATTGGATATTAAAAGATCCTGTTCCTGATTTATTTAAGTTCCCTTTAATTCTGAACTCATTGTTTGTATAGGTTCCTGTTGCTCCAACTTCAATTATTGAAGAAGAGGTACTTGTTGTTGTAAAATCTGTTGTTTGAAAAATACCAATACCACTAGCATTTGTATTGCTTACCGATTCTAAAACAATACTTGCAGAACCGGAAGTTGTTGTATTTCCTGTAACGGTTACAGTACCTGCCCCACCTGAAGTAGTACTTGAAAGAACATTAAAAGTACCATTTGTCATAACAAAATTACCCGTAACATTTAATGCATAAGCAGAGGCAACACCTGAGGGAGTTAAAGTCACCGTTCCTGCACTTTGATTATAATTGCCACTCATTGTAACACTACCATTAAAGCTAAATGTACCACTACCTGAAACTGTAATATTTGCATAAATAGATCCAGTACTTATAGTTGCGGTGCTGCCAGACGTGTATTCAATTGTAGAGGAAGAACCCAGTGAAAACAAAGGCGAGTTTGTTGAGCTAAAAGCAGCCGATGAGCCGTAAAAACCAGCTGTGTTAGCTGTTTTAAACGTTCCATTGATCAAAGCAGTGTTTGCAGCATCAGTGCTTATAGTAAATGTTGATGCATTAAGTGTTGACCCTAAATCAACAGTAACGAAATTTGCTGATGTAGCAAACCCATTCACAGTTAAATTTGAAGATAAAGTTGTTGTAGTATTATTTGAAACTTGAACACTCCAGTAAATAAAGTTAGCACTAGCTGTTAATCCATTGAAAGTAGTGCTACCACCTCCAGTAAACACAATTTTATCTGTTCCATTCGAGCTAGTATTGGTAACAACACCAGAAGTATGATTCCAGGCAGTACTTACCTGAAGCGTAGTAGATAAACCAGTAACTGTACCTCTATCATCCAAAGTACCACCATTAATATTAATTGTTCCTACCGCAACAGTATTTGCCAAACTACTTGAACTTGGATTTAAAACTAACGTTCCAGCAGTCACATTTAATGTAGTTGCCAAGTTTTGTGTGCTTGCACTATATGGCAAAGCAAATGTGCCGCCACTACCATTGATAGTTAAAATATTAAAGCTATTGCCAGATGCAACTGTAGGTAAAGTAATATTTACTGTACCTGAAGTTGCATTAAACACAAATGTGTTGGATGTATTGGTGTATGTATTTGAACCAGGGGTAAATGTGCCGCCAACTGTTATCGTGCCACCACTTACAAATGTTCTTGCACCCGAAGATGATGATGATAAATTGTTATAAGTAAAGGCAGGAATAGTTTGCGTTCCACTACCATTAAAATTAATAGTGCTACCAGTAACTGTAAAGCCACCAGCACCAGGTGTAAATGTGCCTGCAATACCAATAGCACCGCTACTTGCCAATACCCTTGCACCACCTGTTAGGTTTAAGTTGCCATAGTTTAATGCAGGTATTGTAGTGGAACTACTAGATGTTAAATTAACTGTACTGCTAGCATTAAATGAAGCAGTAGCCCCACTTGAACCATCATAAGTAAACGAGCCAGATATAGTTATACTTGCACTTGCTGCAACATTAAATGCACCAGCACCATTGAGTGTAAAATTAGCTACACTGTATGAACCACTGTTAATAGAACAATTTGTGAAACTTCCCGCAACATCAATAGTTACGTTGTCTATTGCACCTGGAACACCTGTATTTGGATTCCAGTTGTTTTGATCATTCCAGTCATTTGAAACCCCACCCACCCAAGTATAGTTAACTGCAGCAGAATTTGCCCTTCCTGTATAATCAAGCGTTAATGGACCCGTTGCTTGTGTTAGACTACCAGAACTAATAACCGGACTTGCTACCGAAGATCCAGCATACTCTGTCCAAGCACTTCCGTTCCATCTGCTCAATTTAAGATTAGACTCAGTGCCGGTAACATCTCCAGGAGAAATATATCTAAAAGTACCTGTATATGTATAGTTTGTTAATGAAGTATTTGTAAACGTCCAATAACGTGCTGTGTAAGCAGCTGGAGTTGAACCAGAATTAATACTTCCGTGTGCAGATGCAACTGTTTTTACGCCTACTGTACCACCTACTGTGTTGGCTGAAAATGTTAATACCACTGGAGTATAATTAGTTCCATCTCCAACTGGGAAAGTTTGTGCAATAAATCCTGTAGTTGGAATGGTGTTAAATGCCTGACCACTACCAGTTGCTACAAGCATTGAACTGCTACTTCCTGCCCCTAACTGACCTGTTGAGCTTGTAGAAGTAAGGTTAAATGATCCTAAAGAAATATTACCAGCAGTTAAGGTTAGACCAGTAGTATTTGAAACTGTAACATTGCTACCTAAACTCAATGTAGCACCACTACGATTCATTGTAATACCAGTTAATGCCAATGGGTTAGCTGTACCTAAAAGAGATCCTGTAATAGATCCTGAGCCGCCAATTGATATAGGACCTGTTGCAGTTAATGTTGCTGCCCCAAAAGCAATTTGACCATTCAAGGTTAAAGTATTTCCACTAATTGAAAATACGCCTGCTGTGGTTGTAAATGTTCCGCTTACAGTTAGTGAAGTGCTACAGGTAACAGTTTGCCCAGAGCGATTTACAGTAAAATTATTTAAAGCCGCACCACCAGTAGCAAAGAGATTAGAAGCTGTAATTGTTCCGCTTCCTCCAATTATAAGATTTGATGTAGAACTGCCTATAATCTTACCAGCATTGGTTATTGTAATTGCTCCATTTAACGTTAGGGTATTGCCAGCTCCTATTCCAACTAAGCCTAGAGGTGCAGTTCCTCCTGCAAATGTAATAGTACCGTTTACGGTACAAGAACTTGAAAATGCAAGGCTAGGAGAACTTGGATTTGTACCACTAAAAGTATTTGATGAATTAAAATTATTAATAATTGCTGGCAACAAACTACCAGTAGTTTGTGCAACACTACCATTGAAAGTAAAATTCGTGTTGTTTGATCCAGAGTTATTTAAATTCAAGGTTCCCGTGAACCCAGCAGGAAAAACGCCATTAATACCAGAAGCATTTGATACAAACATTGTAGCACCACCTAACATATTTACAGTACCATTACTTGCTGCTAATGAAGTAACAGTTGCAGTACCAGTTGTTATATATGAACTTGCTGCAATATTAATAACACCACCAGAGCCAAGTATATAATTTGTACCGGGATTTAAAGTAATTCCAGTTGTTGAGTTGCCATTATTAAGTGTTAAAGTACCAGTTAAAGTACCAGTTTGTCCAGTGGCACCAGCACCATCAATTGCTGTACCAATAGCTTGTGCACTATTAGCTGTATTTAAGAAGGTATAGTTGGCACCACCACTAAATGTTCTATTTGTTGTTTGAATAGATCCAGAAGCTGTTCCAGTAGCAATCAAACCTGCTGTATTTCCAGTACTGAAACTAGCACCACTTTGTAATGTAAAAGAACCTCCGGGTGTAGTTGTTTGTAATATTCTATTATTGCTTGCTCCATTATCTGTGTAACTTCCAGTACTTGCAATTGTAAGACCTCCAGTTGACCCAATATAAAAATCTGGAGCACCACTAGTTTGCAAAGAAAAAGCACCATTAATTGTAACAACTGAAAGTAAGCCTAAAGAAGTTGTACCAAAAGTAGCAGTATTATGTGTCCAGTTATTTAATGATGTACCACCACTTGTAAAAGTTAGTCCATTAGTTACTAATGTTGAGTTTGTTGCAATATTTGAAGTAGCACTGCCTGTAATTGTACCACTTGTTGAAGTTATACTACCAGTAAAGGTAACCAAGTTGCTTACACCAGTTGGCAATACTAAAGCCCCAGCAGTTAATGTAGTGGTACCCGATATAACTAATGTGTTGTTTGAAATAGTAGTACCAGTAGAAGCAGTTGGGTTATTAATAGTTAAATTATTTATTGTTGCTGGTAATAATGCTCCTGTAACCTGAGAAGATGTTGCATTATTAAACACAAAATTGGTAGTGGTAGGCAATGCAACTGCACCACCAGTTGTAAGTGTACCATTTATACCACCAGTATGGGCTGTTGTAAATGTACCACTAGCAGAGTGGGTATAAGTTCCAGTACCACTAATAGTAGCACCTGCACTAGCAGTTGTATTTAATACTGTTAAGTTGGGCGTGCCTGAACCTGTAAGACTTACATTTTGATTAGCCCCCACTGTAAGAGTACCTGTTAATGTACGTGCAGTTATATTATTCGTTCCAAAAGTAATACCGGTACCACCATTAGCATAAACAGTTACATTAGTTGGTGAGTTTGTAGCAGGCCATTCAGTTGCTTGCACACCGTAGGTACCGCTTGTATGGTTATATT
Source organism: uncultured Chitinophagaceae bacterium (assembly GCA_964615145.1). Classification (GTDB taxonomy): domain Bacteria; phylum Bacteroidota; class Bacteroidia; order Chitinophagales; family Chitinophagaceae; genus CAIVPM01. The sequence goes on along the minus strand of CAZTOP010000014.1, from coordinate 56,104 downwards.
CTAAAGTTGATCCTGAATTATATTTTATTGGAATTCCAGTACCGCCTGTATTATCTATATATCCACCTTGATTTATTCTAACAAGACCAGATGTTGCTAAAGCAGGAGTGCCAGCTGTGCCACCAATAACTAATTGACCATTTAATTGTATTCTGGTATTTGCACTTGGTGTTATTTGGCTTGTGCCACTCGTAACGGGTGTAATATTACCTATACCAGCAAAATTAATAATACCTGGTGTACTAGTGCTAACACCACCAATAGTAGCAGATGCACCTGTTACATAAATAGTACCGTTGTTTGGTATAGTTAAAGTATTGGCATCTAAATACAAACTACCACTACTTTGAAATTGCAAACAAGATGCGGTAGTAGTTCCTGTACTAACCATTGTCCAGTTAGTTGCATTAGCACCCGATGCTAGGTTTAGTGTTGATGATGAGTTATGAATAAAGATGTCAATATTCTCGGTACCACCACCTGTTTTGGTATATGTAGCTGTACCTGTTCCTACCCACCACAATGCCCTGCCATTAGTGTTAAATGTTCCACTATTAGTGATGGATGAACTAGAACCTCCAGCAAACCTAAAATCACCACCAGCTACAGTAGATAATGTAAATGTAGAACCACTACTAATAGTAAAATTACCAGAGCATTGCCTAAAGCTTGATGAAGAACCAAAGTTTAAGGTGGTATTAACACCGTTACCAATTGTAACTTTATCAGGGTATCCTGCACCACTAGTAGCTCCAGCCGTCCATTCGCCATTTGCAGTATATGTTCCACCTGTACTGTATATTAGAGTAGTACCAGTTTGATAAGTAAGCGGATTGCTGACAGAACCATTAGCATTTATTTGTAAAGATCCTCCGTTGAAAAGGGTGGTTGTTCCACTACCTCCAGTAAAATCAACAGCACCGCCAATTTGTATTGCAACAGCGTTGGAAGTATTACCAAACATTCTAGTTGTGGCCGCTCCATTAACTAAACCAGCCCCTAAAAAGTTAACTATACCACCTGATGATGTACCTGAGTAAATAGCATTACCACTTGAACCATTTATTGATATTATTCCAGCTGTACCACCAAATCCACGTCCTCCCACATAAAGTGTATTGGAACTGCTTGTTAAATTAACTCTTGAAGAATTGGTTGTTCCCGAGCCTATTGTTAGCGAACCAGTAAACGAACTGCTTGCACTTGGAGTCCAAGTAAAAGCACCAGTTATTGTAACATCACCAAAATCGCCAGCTGTTGTGTTGGCACTATTAACTGATAAATCTGTTATCGCTGTAGTAACTGACCCTGCAGTTATATTGTTGTTCTTATATACCCCTAAATTCCTTAAATAACCATTTAATGTACTTCCAGTAAAAGTACCTGTTGCAGGTGCAAAAAAACCACCACCACTACCAGAGTAAGAACTGAACATTGAAATATATGTAGAAGCCGGGTTACCAAAATCTGATAACGGTACTCTTATTTCCATACCTCCATTGGTTGCATTGCTTACATATTGAGTATAACCTTTAGCATTGGCAGAACCAGTAGTCCAATTAGCTGTATTAGTTGTAGTATTATTGCTACTGTAAAAACTAGAACCCGAGCCACTGCCTGTGCTTCCATCAGTTCTGATTGCGATTCTGTAATCAACTCTGGTAGCTAATGTAGGCGTTTGATTATCCCACGCCAAACCAGTTGTAGATCCATTACCTGCACCAGAAGGGTTGCTTCTTGGGTCGGCATCAACATAAATGGTAAAGTGATCTGTACTTCCCCAAGTACTGCCACCAGTTCTAAATGCTCCAAAATACATAAAAGTACCGTCAGAGGAAGCATAGTAAGTGACAGCACCAGTGCCAGCAGCTAATGCTGAAATACTTTGATTTGTAAAATCTGTAGTAGCACCAGTAAAAGTGATTGTTTGTGCACTTACTGTGACTACAGTAAAAACAATTGCTAATAGCGATACGAACACTTTTCTCATTGTTGTTTTGTTTGCGTTTTGTTGAGATTGATTCATGTATAATATTTGTATTTTTCTAATTTGATATTTATCTGCTACCTTAAGTTAGTGAAGCTACAACAACAGTGATAATTGACTATCAACACAAATCCATCCGTTTATTTAAAACAGAAGAAATCATCAATAGCAAATTATCAGTGTTGATTTATATAATAATCACACTAATTTTTGTATAGTTGAAATGGGGTAAGTAATTAATAAGGATTGGAAAAAAACGAAATTAATGCTAACAAACCAATCAAAATACCTTTTAATTGTTTATTAATAACAATTTAACCAATTATTCATAGAAGCATATCGGTAATAGTTTTACTAATCTTCAGGACGTGGATATTAAATAAAGAATAAAAAAGTTACCTAATAAGCATTGAAAAATTAAAAATCACAAATTTTAATGTTGCTCGAATTCGCAACTTAAAATTATAAATACTAAGATAGGCACTCTACTGAGTGCCTATCTTAGTATTTTTTACTTAGCCCAGTCATCCATCTTTTTTTCTAAAACATCTAAAGGCAAACAACCATCCTTTAAAAATTCATCATGAAAACCTTTCAATGAGAAAGCAGCTCCTTTTTGTTTCAAATATTTCTCTCTTAATTCTTTAATCTTTAATGCTCCGGTTTTATAACTTAGTGCTTGTGCAGGAATTGCCATATAACGTTCTATCTCGGCAGTGGCTCCTTCTTCGCTAATAGCTTCGTTTTCCATCATATACTTTATGGCATCTTCACGACTCATATTTTTTGTGTGAATAGCAACATCCACCACAAGCCTTACAGCTCTGTGCATTTCATCACCCAAAGCTCCCATATATTGGTAAGGGTCTGTATAGCATCCTAACTCTTTACCTAAACTTTCGCAATACAAAGCCCAGCCTTCTCCATAAGCACCATACCAGCTAAATCTTCTGAATTTTGGTAAGTTTTCATTTTCTTGCTGCAATGAAATTTGATAGTGATGCCCCGGAATGGCTTCGTGTAAAAACAAACTTTCCATACCACTTGTAGTGTTGAATTTTGTTGCATCTAAAATGGGCACATAAAAAATGCCAGGCCTGCTTCCATCTGCACTTGGTTGATTATATTCTGCACTAGCACTAGCTGCTCTAAAGGCTTCTGTTTGTCTTATTTCAAATTTAGATTTTGGCACACGGCCAAACATTGTTTGCAACTTAGGATCTATTTTAGTTTGAATAGAATGAAATGCAGCCAACACATCTTGCGGAGTTTTATAAGGCATAAACTGCTTATCATTTTTCATAAATTCAAAGAAGGATTTTAAGTCGCCAATATATTTTACTTCGTCTTTTACTTTCACCATTTCTTCACGAATACGTTTCACTTCTTCCAATCCTTTATTGTAAATTTCATCAGGTGTATGATTTGTAGTTGTCCATTGTTCTATTAAATATTGATAATAGTCATTTCCGGTTGGATTGCTACTAATACCACTTGTTGCTCGAGCTTTTGGTAAATATTCTTTCTCAAAAAAGTCTGCTAGTTTTTTATATGAGGGAACAATTTGCTCTTTTATCAATTTTGTATAATCGGCTGTAATTCTTTGCTTATCTGCATCAGAAAATGTTGAAGGAAGTTTTGCTATGGGTCCCCAAAACAAACTTTTAGTAACATCATCAACAACAATTGCTTTGCATTGAGGTATTATTTTAAATACCAATGATTTTGGTAGTACATAATTTTTATCTATTCCTTTCTTAAAATAAACAATAGCACTATCAACCCAAAAGCTGAATGCTGTAGCACGTTTTGTCCAATCGTCATAATCTTTTACAGTTTTAAAAGGCTGATTGCCGTCACCACTTCCTAGTTGTCCCATATCTAAATGGCGACCATAAAATTGATTGAGTGGCGTAAGGCTTTCATTAAATGTTAAACCCTTCAAACTAATTGCCATTTCACGTTTAAAAACGTCATAACTAATTTTATCATTTTCATTTAAATCATCTCTTTTAAAAGCATCAATAGCTTTTGCATAGTTGCTGTAAAATGTTTGCAGTTTGGCTTTATAGCTATCGGTAAAGTCCGCATACAATTTGTCGTTGTAACGATTGTCACCATTTGATGTAGCTTCTAAAGGGAATAACTGCAACCTTTCTTCGTAGTATTTCTCCAGCACTGCAGCTAAATCTTTATTAGCATCAATCTGTTTTATTGTAGGCTGGTTAGAATTGCAGCTAATGATTACTGATGATATAATCAAAATAAACAAAATTTGTTTCATATAAAATTATTAAGTTATAAAATTAGGGAGTTGTTGTAAAGGAAAATATTTTTTGTATGAATGGGTGGCGAGGGATGGAACATGATTAAACAGATGTAACGGATATTATTTTTTATTCTCGGGAAGCAACATAAGGTGCAAAGCCTTAACTATTTTATATCGATAATTTAGCACCACTATTTATCTGTTGATATCAGCTCAATCCGTTTCATCCGTGTTCCATATATTAGGTGTTTAAAAATGAGCTAGTAGCTATAAAACCCTTTGCCAGTCTTCTTTCCAAGTTCTCCAGCTTCAACTTTATGTTGTTGCACAATACTAGGTTTTAATCTTGCTGGCTTGCCCATTGCTTCATAAACTATATTGCTAACACCAAAATTAATATCCATTCCAATTAAATCCATCAATTTAAAAGGACCCATTTTAAAGCCTGCGTTTTCCAATACTTCATCGATGGTTTCAACTGTTGCAAGGTTAAGTTCTATCAACTTCATTGCTTCTAAATAATAATGCCTTGCCACACGATTTACAATAAAACCTGGAGAGTCTTTACACACTACAGCCACTTTATTCATTTGTTTACAAACTTGCAAGATGGTTTCTACAACTGAGTTTGAAGTATGTTCTGTTTTAATAACTTCTACCAATTTCATTAATGTAGCAGGGTTAAAAAAGTGCATACCAAGAACACGTTTTGGGTGCTCAACTTCTTTTGCAATTTCATTGATAGAAATAGAAGAAGTATTGGTTGCAAAAATAGTTTCAACAGAATTTATGGCAGCTAATTGATTAAATAAATTCACTTTAATATCTCTCTTTTCAACAATCGCTTCAATAACAATATCTGCAATGCAATTATTGATATTACTTGTGAAAACTAAATTATTCAAAGCATTGGTTTGTTGCTCTATAGTAATTTTATTTTTATCAACTAACATCTGCAAAGTCTTATCAATACTGGCTTTGCTCTTTTGCAGCATTGCATCGCTAACATCAAATTGAATAGTTCTATAGCCAGCTTGTGCTGCTACTTGTGCTATACCACTACCCATTGTTCCTGCTCCACAAACGCAAATTGTTGTCATAATATCAAACTATTTTTTAACTTTTAATTAGTTAAGTTTTAAAACTAAAATTATCAATTGTAAATTGAATTACATATTCCTTCTATATTGTCCACCCACTTCATATAGTGCGTTGGTAATTTGACCAAGGCTACAGTACTTTACGGTTTCCATTAATGCTTCAAATAAGTTTCCGTTGTTTATAGCAACAGCTTTTAATTTACTCAGCATTTCTGCTGACTTTGTTTCATTACGTTTTTTAAAAGCCTCAACAGTATTGATTTGTTGCTCTTTTTCTTCAGTAGTACTTCTTATAACTTCGCTTGGAATAATGGTTGGAGAGCCTTTACTATTTAAAAAAGTATTTACACCAATCAATGGTAATTCGCCAGTATGCTTTTGATGTTCATAGTATAAACTTTCTTCTTGAATTTTATTTCTTTGATACATCCTTTCCATAGAACCCAACACACCACCACGTTCAGTAATTCTATCAAACTCAACAAGCACAGCCTCTTCAACAAGATCTGTCATTTCCTCTAATGCAAAACTTCCTTGTGTAAAGTTTTCTGTTTTAGCACTACCTAATTCCCGGTTGATGATTAATTGAATTGCCATTGCACGTCGTACGCTTTCTTCTGTAGGCGTTGTTATTGCTTCATCATAAGCATTTGTATGAAGCGAATTACAGTTATCATAGATGGCATATAATGCCTGTAATGTTGTACGAATATCATTGAAGTCAATCTCTTGTGCGTGCAAACTTCTACCACTTGTTTGTATGTGATATTTCAACATTTGGCTACGCTTGTTGGCTTTGTATTTATACTTCATTGCCTTTGCCCAAATTCGTCGTGCAACACGACCAATTACGCTGTACTCAGGATCCATTCCATTGCTAAAAAAGAAAGAAAGATTAGCAGCAAAATCATCTATATTCATTCCCCTGCTTAAATAATATTCCACATAAGTAAAACCATTTGCTAAAGTGAATGCAAGCTGTGTAATTGGATTGGCACCAGCTTCTGCAATATGATAGCCGCTAATGCTTACACTATAAAAGTTCCTCACCTTTTGCTGGATGAAATATTCCTGAACATCGCCCATTAATTTTAATGCAAATTCTGTAGAGAAAATGCAAGTGTTTTGTGCCTGGTCTTCTTTTAAAATATCAGCTTGTACAGTGCCACGAACATTTTGTAAAGCTTGTGATTTTATTTTTTCATATATCTCTTTTGGCAAAACATCTTCACCACTTAAACCCAATAAACGCAAGCCTAAACCATTGTTACCCTCTGGCAAAACGCCTTCTAAATTTCCTTTGTATGGCGAGACTGTTTTGCCATCAACGCCAATGTATTTTGGCAGTTCAGCGATATTATATTTAGATTCAATAATTTTATTTACTTCATCTCTTAACCCATTTTCAATGATATATTTTTCACATTGTTGGTCTATAGCTGCATTCATAAAAAATGCTAGCAACATTGGTGCAGGACCATTAATGGTCATAGATACAGAGGTTTTGGGGTCACATAAATCAAACCCACTATATAATTTTTTTGCATCGTCAACTGTTGCAATACTAACACCACTATTTCCTACTTTTCCATAAATATCAGGACGATGAGCTGGGTCTTCTCCATATAATGTAACACTGTCAAAAGCTGTACTTAAACGCTTTGCAGGTTGCCCAACACTTACATAATGAAATCTTCTGTTTGTGCGTTCTGGACCACCTTCACCAGCGAACATTCTTGTAGGATCCTCTCCATCACGTTTTAAAGGAAAAACACCTGCTGTGTATGGAAACGCTCCAGGAATATTTTCCTGCAATTGCCATTTTAAAATATCACCCCAATCTTTATACTTTGGCAGCACAACTTTCGGAACTCTTGTTCCACTTAAGGATGTAGTTGTAAGTGGCTGCTTAATTATTTTATCTCTTACTTGATATTCAAAAAAATCTTTTTTGTAAACTTCTATAAGATTATTCCAATTGGCAAGTAATTTTTTAGATTCAGCATTTAGTTGTTCATTATAAAAATTAATCTGTTGTTGAATAATTTCAACTAATTCTGTTTGTTTTTTTTGTTTAAATATTTCTAATGTTCCAGTTAGTTGATACAGTTTAGAGGCAATAGCAGCTTGTTCATTTGCTTGTCCATCGTATGTTCTATTTGTTTCACTAATCTCACTTAAATACCTTGTTCTGTTAGATGGAATAATTGCAGATGAAACTTTTGCGGTTTCACTAAAATGATATTTTCCAAATGATGTGTTGGTTTTTATTTGAATTGCTTTTAACAACATTTCAAATAAGTGGTTTACTCCATCATCATTAAACTTGCTGGCCATTGTGCCAATAATTGGCAAATCACTATCCTTAGCCATAAACATTTGATGGTTGCGTTTATACTGTTTGCGAACATCTTGCAACGCATCTAATGCACCCGACTTATCAAATTTATTTATACAAATTATATCAGCATAATCGAGCATATTAATTTTCTCTAGCTGAGATGCAGCACCATATTCAGGGGTCATTACATACATACTCACATCACAATAATCTAATATCGATGCATCGCTTTGTCCAACGCCAGCACTTTCTAAAATGATAAAATCAAAAGCAGCTTCTTTACAAATATTAACAGCATCCATCACATAAGCACTCAATGCAGTATTATCATCACGAGTGGCTAAACTTCTCATGTATGCACGTGGATGAGAAATTGCATTCATACGTATTCTATCTCCCAATAATGCACCTCCTGTTTTTTTCTTTGATGGATCAACACTAATAACAGCAATTGTTTTGTCAGTGAAATTATTTAAGAACCTACGAACAATTTCATCAGTAACAGAAGATTTTCCGGCACCGCCAGTACCTGTAATTCCTAAAACAGGAATTGGGAATTGAGCATTGGGAATAAGGTTTAAAGTCTCGCCATTTTCAGCAGCAGTAATTTTTTGGGCAATTGAAATAATATCTTTCGCTTCGCCTAAAGCATTCTTAGTAATTTGTAATTCTGTTTTCTTACTTGCTACTTTACACTTTTCTATCACATCCTGAATCATTCCTTCCAATCCCATTTGTCTGCCATCGTCTGGACTATAAATTCTTGTAATACCATAGTTGTGCAGCTCTTCAATTTCTGTAGGTAAAATAGTGCCACCACCTCCTCCAAAAATTTTAATATGTCCACAACCATTTTCGTCTAATAAGTCTTTCATATATTTAAAGAACTCAACATGGCCTCCTTGATATGAGGTAATAGCAATACCATGTACATCCTCCTCGATTGCTGTTTCAACAATTTCCTTTACGCTACGATTATGACCAAGATGAATAATTTCTGCACCCATACTTTGCATAATTCTTCGCATAATGTTTATGGCGGCATCGTGACCATCAAACAAACTAGCAGCAGTGACTATTCTAACTTTATTTTTAGGATTGTAAGACATATTAGTTTTATTGAGGTTGCGAAAATAGGCTATTGAAATTTAAAGATAACAAGTGTTAGTTTGAAGAAATTTTTCGTTTAACTAATAACCAACAAATATTAATTCCATCGAAAACTAACAAGCTTAAAACATTTATTAATCAAGTGTTAGTTTTGTGCTTATTTTTATTTAAAAATGTTCAGTATATGCGTTATGATATGATTAGTGGCTTAAAACAAGAATATTCAAAATATTCAAATGAAGACTTTGAAGTTTGGAAATTTTTATATGAACGACAAATTCCAGTATTAAAAGAAGTTGCAGCAACAGAATATTTAGAAGGTATCGACAATATTAATTTCTCCTCTGATAAAATTCCAGATATTGCAGAAACAAATAAATTGCTAAGCCTTCAAACTGGATGGGAACTAATTGTTGTTCCTGGAATTATTAAAGAACCCGATTTCTTTAATTTATTAGCCAAAAAAAAATTTCCAGCAACCACCTGGTTGCGAAAAAAAGAGTCGCTTGATTATCTTCCTGAACCAGATATGTTCCATGATGTATTTGGTCATGTTCCCTTACTAACGCACTATCATTTTGCTGAATTTTTTCAAACAATTGGAAAACTCGGTGTTCTACATTTACATAATGAAGAGGTGGTTACAATGCTTGGAAGATTGTATTGGTTTACTATTGAGTTTGGCTTAATAAAAACTAATGATGATTTGAAAATATATGGTGCTGGAATTATTTCTTCTTACAGTGAAACAAAGTTTTCATTAAGTAATGAGCCTAAACATATTCCTTATGACGCAGCTTTAATAATGAATACACCTTATGAGAATGACCATATTCAAGATACTTATTATGTGGTGGAATCTTTTGAGCAACTGTATCATTCAATTGAAACTATTGAAAAAGTTATAACCACTGTTATTTAAAAAAAATTGTTTTCTTTCACATTTTAATGCTGACATTTGACTCAACTTATGGCGGTTAATAAAACACTCAAAAGAATTCTAAAAGCAATCATTATCATTTCAAGCATATTGATTATTGGAATTGCAGTTTGGTTGTTTTATCAATATAAGTTGGTAAACAGAAGTGAACATACTTTTTATAAAGCATTTGGAATTTCCATTCCTAACAAATACTCAATTAATGGAATTGATGTTAGTAAACATCAAGGCTATATTTATTGGGCTGCAGTTAAAAAAATGAAGATTGATAGTATAACTATCGACTTTGCTTTTATAAAAGCTACTGAAGGCCTAAGTGATGTTGATGGAATGTTTAAACGAAACTGGGAACTTGCAAAACAAAATAATATTACAAGAGGTGCATATCTTTTTTTTATTTCAACAAAAGATGGAAAATTACAAGCAAAAAATTTTATTAAAAACGTAAAACTAGAAAAGGGAGATTTACCACCAGTAATTGATATTGAAGAAGTTTATAATGTTGACAAAACAACTATAAACAAAAGGCTGCAAGATTGTATCAATGTTCTTAAAACATATTATGGTGTAAATCCAATTGTATATTCTTATGTAGATTTTTACAATAATAATTTAGGTAAAAGATATGATACTTTCCCTTTATGGATTGCACATTATACTGATTTTGAAAAACCAGAAATTGACAGAAATTGGCTATTTTGGCAACACAATGATGGAGGAAGTGTAAATGGCATAACCGAAAAAGTTGACTTCAATGTTTTTAATGGAGATTCACTACAATTTCACAACTTACTAATCAAATAATATATTCACAATTTAACCCTCAATTTATGTTTGAAAACTTACTAGATTTAGTTAAAGGTAATGCTGGCGAAGCCATTATAAACAATCCAGCAATTCCTAACGAACACAATGATGCCGCTGTAGAATTAGCTTCAAATTCTATTTTTGACACTTTAAAAAATGCTGTCACTAGTGGCAATCTTAATAGTATCTTAGGAATGTTTAGTGATGGTGCAGCAAATGCAGGCAACTCACAACTCGCCGGATTAATGCAAAATGATATGGTGCAGAATTTAATGCATAAATTTGGTTTAGACCAATCACAAGCAGGCAATGTTGCAAGTAATTTACTTCCAAATGTTTTACAAAATTTAGTTCATAAAACAAATGATCCTAACGATAGTAGTTTTAACATTCAAAGTATAGTTAGCAATTTAAGTGGCAATGCTGGTGGAGGCTTTGATGTTGGAGATTTACTCAATCAGTTTACTGGAAGCCAGCAGCAATCAAATAATAGTGGTGGCATTATGGATTCTTTAAAAGGTTTGTTTGGAAATTAGTTTTCATTAACGACTATCAATACATTTGCTTTAATGGATTATAGTATAAAGAAAAGTCTTGGGCAACATTTTTTGAAAGATGAAGTTATTCTCAAGAAAATCGTTGACGCACTTGGCAAATGCCATTTTAAAAATTTGGTTGAGGTTGGGCCTGGTGCAGGTGCATTAACAAAATATTTAATAGAACTACAAAATATCAATTTAAAAGCGGTTGAGCTAGATGATGAAAAAGTTCCATATTTAATTAATACCTATCCTGTATTAAAAGATAAAATTATTCATCAGGATTTTTTACAAATTAATCCACCATTTGAAGATGAGTTTATTGTAATTGGGAATTTCCCATACAATATTTCAACGCAAATTTTATTCAAAATTTTAGAGTGGAAGTATCAGGTACCAACAGTAATAGGAATGTTTCAAAAGGAAGTTGCAGAGAGGGTTGCAGCAAAACATGGTTGTAAAGCTTATGGCATTATCAGCGTACTCATTCAGGCATTTTACGATGTTGAATACTTGTTTGATGTTCTTCCTACAAGTTTTAACCCACCGCCCAAAGTAATGAGTGGTGTAATTAAATTAACAAGAAAAGAAAAGTTTATTGAATTTAGCGATGAACGCAAATTTTCATTATTAGTTAAAACAGCCTTTAATCAAAGAAGGAAAATGCTGAGAAACCCATTAAAAGGAATGTTTGAAACAAGTGTTTTACAAGAAGACATTTTCACCAAACGCCCTGAACAACTCTCTGTTCAGGATTTTGCTGATTTAACATTTAGAATGAAATGAGTAAACGAGTTATCATTACTGCAAAGTGTCATCAATATCTTTTAGATTCTCTCATTTCTAGAGACTATAAAATAATTCATCTGCCTGGAATAAAGTATGAGGAATTGCTGGCAATAGTTTCTTCATTTACTGGAATAATAACCACAACAAGTATTGTAATTGATAAACAAATGATTGATGCTGCTACCAACTTAAAATGGATTGGAAGGTTAGGTAGTGGTATGGAACATATTGATGTTATTTATGCCAAAACTAAAAACATAAAATGTGTTAGTAGCCCCGAGGGTAATTGCAATGCTGTTGCTGAACACTCTTTGGGATTATTGCTTGGTTTAATGAACAATATTAATAAAAGTGCTGTTGAAGTTAAAGCAGGAAAATGGCTGAGGGATATTAACAGAGGGGAGGAACTTTTTGGCAAAACTATTGGTATTATTGGTTTTGGGCATACCGGAAGTTCGTTTGCTAAAATATTACAGCCCTTTAATGTAAAGGTTCTAGCAAATGATATTATTAAATCTGGGTTTGATAATGAGTATATAAAAAAAGCATCTGTAGAACAAATTGTACAACATGCAGATGTAATTAGTTTACATCTTCCCTTAACAGAGTTTACGAAATACTATGCAAATGAAGCATTCTTTAATTCACTAGAAAGGGAGCCATACTTTATTAACACTAGTCGTGGAGATGTGGTAGATACAAATGCACTGATTAATGCTATAAAAAATAAAAAGGTTAGAGCTGCTGGACTAGATGTTTTGGAAAATGAAAAACTGGAAACATATTCTAAAGAAGAAAAACATCAATTGGATTTCTTATCGAAACAAGATAATGTTATTATAACACCACATATTGCTGGTTATAGCAATGAAGCTTTTTATAAAATGGCAAAAATTATTATTGATAAACTTGAATTATAATGAGAACTATTTACCTCCAGTTGTATTTACTTCAGGTGTTTTGTTTGCGGGTGGTGTAGGTGCTACAAATTGTACATCATTGTTCTTTTTTTCAAATGGGTTTTTATCAAAGTCTTTTTTATAAGTAATACCAACTCCTTGTCTGTTTCTTCTACCCAGTGTATTTCCACTAATATCCAAACTGTTCTTACTGAATATTAATAACAATAAATTTTTATCTGCATTCAAACTCCATTCTAAATTCCAATCAGGCAACCATTGAAAGTTTCCACTTTGAGTTGATGAACGTAAATTGATATCAAAATCACTACCGAAATTAATTCTTACTTTATCACTAAAAAAGCTTTTACCGATTTTAAATTTAACATTATATCTGTCGAATTGTGTAGATGTTGCATTGATGCTTGAAAACAAATCATTGCTACTATAAACCGCACTTGATAAATCAAACTGCAAACTTTTATCCTTCGTTATCTTATATAAAAGATTAGTAAGGTTTTTATTAATTTCTTTTGTAATTAGTGCTGAAATACTATTTACACCAATTGATGTAAAATTAGTTTGTGCCACACTTGCTTCTCCATAAGGAGCAAATGAATTAAATACAATTAAATAAGTAACTTGCTTTAACATTTCATTATCATCACTCTCAATTTTTTTTCTAAATCTATCAAAAACATCATCGTTTTTAATAGGGCTATTTTGAGGGAAATCAAACTTGAATTTAATATCAGGCTTTAGCAATTTTCCAGAGAGTGTTGCTATTACATATACATCATCTCTAAAGCTTTTACTTACGCTGTTGAAGGATGTTTGATTATTGTTTCCAATTAAATCTTTTATGCTTATGTTTTTGGCTTCATACATTGCATCTATATGAATATTGGCATCTGAAGGATCACCATTCCACTCTATAAAATTATTATCTCCTTTTTTTAAAACAAATGGTTTTCTTATAAAAGATTGAAAATTGAAATTATAATTTCCTTCTTCTATATTGTACTTTCCACGCATATCCATTTTATCATTAGTACCTACTTTTATCTTTAATCTTCCGTTACCTTTTGCATTAATAACATCCCCAGTTAATTGATCTAAAACCACATCAATATCTACTTTGTTATTAGCCAATAAATCCAAATCCACTTGTAAATTAAAATTATTTTGTTTTTTAGCTTCAGCCATTTCAATTCCAATTGGCTTAAAAACTATAAAACTAGCGTCGCTTGTTTCTTTATTATTATTGTTTGGAATTGTAAGATGAGATGCTTCTGTAGCTTCAGCAGCAAGAGTCATTTTTGCATTATCCTCTGGCCCCTTAAAGCTTAGAGTTGCCTTACCTATTGCATTTCCATAAAACTGGTTATTATCTGTTGCTTTAGTATCTATCAATAGTAACTTATTTGTTACAACATCAAAATCAAAAAATAATTTTTTGAAATTTTTTTCATAAAGCTTTCCTTTAACAATACCTGTATTGCCAAAAGTATCTTTGATAGTTAGCTCACCAAAATCAATTCCATCCTCGTCAAATGAAATATTCGCCTCATCAATTTTGTAATAAACTTGTGTAAAGTTCACTTTTAAACCAGCATTGTTGAGCCTAATTTTTCCTCGTAAATTCAAGGCGTCTGGTTTTCCTATAACTGTTAATTTACCTGATGCAAGCCCCGTAATATCTGAAAAAACATCTGTTCCAATAAGTTTTTGAACAATATCAATTCTGGAGTTTCTTAAATCTAAAACAGTATTAATTGGAACTAAACTTGAATCGCCTAGATTAAGCATTCCATCTATCGAAAAATCAAAATTTCTGTTGGGTGAGTTGATATTAGCCGAAATAATTCCTGTTTTTACATTATAATTAGATTTGATGAAAGCAACGCCAATTGAATCATTATCGAATCTAAATTGATCAATTTTCAAATTTGCAGTAGCATTGATTTTACCAAAAATATCATCAACATGTACGGTACCATTTGTAATTCCTTCTATTCTTAATTTTTTTGAAAATAATGATATCAAATCGCCTGCAACCACATCTTTAAATTTTACATCCAAACTATTGGTATTACCATCATCTATTGGAGCTGTTTCAACAGAAATTTCTTGAAATCCTTGAATGAATTTCACATTTTTAGCCACCGTAAAATTTTTATACAATGTAATTTCTCCTTCCTTGTCTAGCCTCCATTTTTTATCATTTAAAATAAATGAAGATGGTTTGAAATTTATTTTAAATCCATTGGGCGATGTTTCTACTTTTGCATTAAAGTCAGCTTCATTCAAAGTGTTACTAGCTCTGGTTTTTAGAGCAATGTTTGATATGTCTTTACTGGAATTTATTGAAAAATATGTATTGGGAAAACTAGAACTATCTCCAACTTGAAATTCATAAACATTACCATTAATTATTAATGTATCAGCATTACCCTTACCAATAACATCAACCCCTGTTACAGAAAAGTTTTTGTATTTAGCATAGGGCATTAACAAGCCAATATTAAAAATTTTATTTTTAGTATCAATGACCCCAGAAAGCGATGCATCATTAAACCCATTTACATTTTTATCAAATAAATGTATATATGGTTCAATATATCTGGTATTTACATTAATTGTAAATTTTTGGTTTTGTACAAGCGTAGTAGGTGGTGCTATATAGGATGGATAATAATTATGCAGAAAATATTGAAAACAGTTGGGCAAATCAAGAATTTTAAAATCGCCAGATACATTTGCACTGAAATCATTTGCAGCAAAATGAAGATTTTTAACTGAATCAATATATTCAGACGTAAGCGTTAAAGAGTCAAAGTTTAATTTTGAATTTTGGTTAGAAATGGAGGCATTTAAAAACTTAGCAGTACCTAAAAAATTATCAATATTGGTACCTGCAAAATAAACGTCTAATAAACCTGTTAAGTGTAATGAATCCTTTGAAAAGTTTAACTTTTGTAAATTCATTTTTGATATATCTGCTAAAATATTAAAGCTTGGTATTTGCTTTGAAAAATCGGCTTCTACTTGACCATTTAAATTAAAATTGTTGTCATCAATTTTCAATTCTCCTTTAAAATATTTATTTAAAAAAGTGCCATTAGTTGTAATATTTTTGTATTGATAGCCATTAAAATCCAGGGCATTAAAATGACCTTCGAGCTTTGTTTTTAGCTTTGATAATTTAAAACTACTGCCACTTAAAACGCCTTTAAAATCAACTACTCCAAGCTTATCCTCATTTAAAAATTTACCCAAATTAAATTTATTAATGTCAATTTCACCATTGTATAATGCATCTTTTTTATCTGGCAATTGCATTGATAAGTTTGTTGTAATATTTCCAAGTGAAGTAGTTAGCACACCCTTAGTGTTAAAATTACTTGTGGTGCCATAAAAACTACCTGTAAACAATATTGTACCCAAAGCAGTAATATTGGGATTGTTCACATTTTTTAATGCTGGAATTATGGCTGCTAAGTCTTGATGATTTGTTTTAATAGTGCCATTATTAAAATCAATAATCGTTTTATCCATATCTGGCAAACCTTTCATTGCTAAAGTGCCAGATATAGTGGTGCCATTATTTTTCTCTTTGGCAATTAAATCATTCACTTTAAAATCAGATACTGTGCCTAAAAACTTACCATTTATCTGCAACTCTTTTTTCCAGGTTTTTAAATCGGGTGCAAAAAATGCAACATCATCACTGTTGATGTAAGAGTTGCTAAAATGTGCATCCATTATAACATTGGTAGCATATTCGGCAAAATCATCATCAAAGTTTTTAAACTTCATTGCATAGTAATTTGTAATATGGCTATTGTTTAAATCCAAGTTTAATTGCTTTAATTCCATTATTCTTGGTGTAAACTTAAATTTAGCTTTTAGCTGTTTGAGTTCTAAACCGCTTCTTTCTTTTGCATTCAAATTAATATCTGCAAACAATGTATCTTGATGTATTTTAAAATTTTTGAAACTGGCATTTAGAGGCGATAAAAAAATATGTGCTCCATCAAAATGATTAGTAGGTTTATCATAATCGTGGTTAATGGCTAATTCTCCTTTTTCAATTTCAAAATCTTTAACTATTAATAAAAAAGGATTCTCTGAAATAGTTTCTACAACTACTGGAAAAACATAATTTGCAGGTCTATTTCCGGGAAACTTTTGAATGTTTACTTGTGGTTTGGTTATGTTAATACTTTTAACGTAAAGTTTGTTTTTATCAAAGTTTAAGCTATCTGCAATGACTTTTAATTTGTCAAGCTTCACTGTAAGTAGTTCGCCTCTCCAAGCATCATTTTTTATAATCTGCACATTTTTAAAATTGATTTCTTTCAATTGTAAATCTAACCCACCCGATTTTTTGTTAGAAGTGCTATTAGATGCGAAATGGTCAATAATGTATTGATAGTTCCAAACAGAGTCATTCCTGTTCATTTTTATTATAGCATCTTCAAGTCCTATATGATGAATATCTGCTTTAGATTTAAAAAAGAACCAATCTGTAATGCTAATATTCAAATTGCCTGCATACAGTATGGTGTCTCGCTTTTTATCTTCAACATAAAGTCCATTAATATTAGCTTTATTAAATAAACTAAAGCTTACACTTTTTACAGAAACTTTTGTGCCTAATTGATTAGATATTTTATTTGTAGCAATATTCACTAACCAATTTTGTACAGTGTTTGTTTGAATAGCAATTGCCATTAGTATAATTAATAAAACTAGTACTAACGCAATTTTTTTTAATATGTTTAAATACTTTTTCAAAAAATAATCTGCTCAATTGGGCAAAACTAAGCTCAAACAGTCAAAACCCGTTCCAAACTATAACGTTTTAAAAATGTTAAGATTATTTTATGAAAAAAATATTTTTTTTCAAATAAAATCTACAGGGAGTCATTATTTCCAAAAAGACCAATATTGTTGTTAATAATGGGCTTTTTCCCTAGATGGTTATATGCTTTTAATGTGGCTTCTCTGCCACGTGGTGTACGTTGTAAAAATCCTTCTTGTATTAAAAATGGTTCGTAAACTTCCTCTATCGTTCCAGCCTCTTCTCCAACAGATGTTGCAATAGTAGTTAATCCTACAGGTCCACCTTTGAATTTATCAATAATGGCAAGCAATATTCTATTATCCATATCATCAAGCCCATATTCATCAACATTTAAAGCTTTAAGGGCGTGTTGAGTAATTCCTAAGTCTATTACACAATCATTTAGCACCATAGCAAAATCCCTTACACGTCTTAATAATCCATTTGCAATACGTGGTGTACCTCTGCTTCTTCCAGCAATTTCAGCAGCTGCATCATCACCAATAGATGTATTTAAAATTCCTGCACTACGTTGAATAATTTTTTTTAGTGTAGCAGCATTGTAATATTCTAACCTCGATTTTATTCCAAATCTTGATAACAAAGGGGCTGTTAACAAACCACTTCTTGTAGTAGCACCAATAAGTGTAAATGGATTCAAGTTTATTTGAACACTTCTTGCATTGGGACCAGAATCAATCATTATATCAATTTTAAAATCCTCCATTGCAGCATATAAATATTCTTCTACCACAGTGCTTAGTCTGTGTATTTCATCAATAAACAACACATCATTAGCTTCAAGATTTGTAAGTAAACCAGCCAAGTCGCCAGGTTTTTCAATAACAGGGCCACTTGTTTCTTTAATGTTTACACCCATTTCATTTGCAACAATTCTTGACAAAGTTGTTTTTCCTAAACCCGGAGGACCGTGAAATAAGGTATGATCCAAGGCTTCGCCCCTAATTTTTGCTGCTTTTATAAAAATGGTAAGATTTTCAATTAATTGAGGTTGACCTGTAAAATCGTCAATTTCGGTGGGACGAATACTGTTTTCAAACTCTCTTTCGTTTGAACTTAATTTTTCTGTGTCTTTATTTAAATTAGGATTGCTCATTTGTTACAGCGAAGATAATGTTTGTTATGCTTTAATATTGATGATAAAAATTACAAAAAGCATTTCAAATAAAATCATTTTAACATTTCTATTACAATTACATTTTAAACTTTTTTTAAAATGATGTATCTCTACCTTGAACAAAAAAATAAAAAAAATGAAAAAACTATTTATTCCACTGAGCTTTTGTTTATTAACAATAGGCTCTGTAATGGCACAAGACAACCAAAGTGTACAACCAAGAAAACACGGTGAAGGAAAACATCAAATGATGGCAGAAAAATTAAATTTATCTGCCGATCAAAAAGAAAAGATGAAAGCCATACACCAAGATTTTAAAAAACAAGCAGATGCTTTAAAAAGCAATGATGGAATGACTTTAGGTGATTTTAAAGGCAAAATGAAAACACTTAAAGAACAAAGAAAATCTCAAGTAAATAACATACTTACAGATGAACAAAAGGCTAAGTTAAAAGAAGGCAAACAGCACAAAATGAAAGGCAATGCTAAAGCCAGACTTAAAAAATTAAATACTGAATTGCAACTAACGACAGACCAGCAAGCATTGTTAAAAGCAAAGCAAAAGGAATTTAGTAATCAAGCTAAAACAATACGTCAGAATCAAGACTTAAGTCAAGATGCAAAAAAAGCACAATTAGCAGCTGTTAAAAAACAAAGAGCCGATTATTTAAAGTCTATTTTAACACAACAACAAGCACAAAAACTAGAAAGCTTGCAGAATACAAAAAAATAAATCTGATTTAACAAATAAAAAAGCCCTACTGCAAAGAAGGGCTTTTTTTATAATAATCATTTTACATAGGTGGCATTCCCATTCCACCACTTCTTCCACCACCTCCTCCTCTAAACATTTTCATCATTGGAGGCATATTAGATTGTCCTTTAAATTTTCGCAGGTTATAGGTAAAGCTTACTAAAAAATATTTAGTTAACACTTTTGTTTGCACATCTTGAATATAATTAGAAGCCACATTTCTAGTGAAACTTTGATTTTGATTAAACAAATCAAAAAAGTAAAGTTTTATTTCTCCTGCTTTATTTTTAAATACCTGACGTGCAATACTTGCATTTAGTAATGGAATAGAAGCATTATAACCATCACTTCTGCCACCATTGTAAGTATAATCTAAATCAGTAGAAAATATCCAACCACTTTTGGTATAGTAAGTAGCTTCTGCAGATAAATATTGAGAAAAATAATCTGCATCTTGTGTAGGCTGCAACGTATATCTAGCAACATTATAAGTGGTATTACTTGTAAAATTAATATCCCACTTTTCTTTCAAATTTGTAGTCCAAATAATGTTAGTACCAATAGTGGTATTACGATTAAAATTACTTTCGTTATTAACTAAAGTCTGGCTTTGCATACGATTAAAATTTAAACCAAAATTCAAATTACTTTTTGGTTTCCTCAGTGGAAAACCATAATTCACATATCCCAAAATATTGTAAGTACCATTTAGATTAATGGGTTGTGTTACTTGCACTCCATTGTTTCTTACAGTAATGGCATTTTGAATATCGTTGGTAACAAAACTAGCATTGATAGTTGCAAAAAATATTTTTTGAGTAAGGATATTGAACGAGTTGTAAAATGCCCTAAAGTTGTGTGTGAATTTCTGTTTTAAATCTGGATTTCCAATTTTAATATTTAATGGGTCACTATTGTCTAACACAGGCTGTAATTGAGTTACACTTGGCTGGTTTGTTCTCCCTGAATAATTAAGTCTTAAATTTTTTGTCTTACTAAATCTGTAATTAAAATTTGCAGTTGGAAATAAATTTACGTAATCCTGAATAATAATATTACTTGTAGATTTATTAACACTATTCAAATTGCCCCATTGAACACCATTTCCAATTGTTAAGTTAAATTTATCTTTAGAGTATCGATAACTTAAAGTACCTCTATCGGATTTATAGGTATTTCTAAACTCATTGGTTAGGTTTAAAACAGGATTAGAATATGCTTTTAAAATTTCATCAAAAGCATACGTTTTTTTATCAGATTCTGTTTGAGAATAATTGTGGTTATAAGCAAACTCAATTTGAGAAAATTTACCTATGGGTTCTGTATAAGATATAGTGGATCCATAATTTTTGGTTGAGCTGTAGCTAGTAAACATTTGGTCAATGGTGTCTTTTCTATAACCAATATTGAAATATTCATTTTCAGAATAATTATTACCGCTACCATCATTATCATTTCTACCAAGGGTGGCATTAATGCTTAAGGTTCTTCCTTTTGCTTTAAATCTGTGTCTGAATGTGAAATCAATATTACCACTGTAACCACTATTCTCACTACCGTTGTTAGTTTTTGAATTGGTCAAAGGCACTTTTTGAGCTTTAGCTAGCCCTGTAGATCCATCTGAACTTTTTGTAGTATTTTGGAAGCTAATATTGGGCCTAAAAATAAATGAATTTACACCTGCACTATCAAGCATTTTTTCAATATTAAAATTAATTCTACCATTAGAATTTTGAGTAAGAGAAGATTTGAATTGACTGCTAAATGTAGATGAATCTGGATTGTTTGATTTTAAGTTTTCGGTAAAACTATTTTCAACTTTATTGGTTTTTTGATTATTGTAAAAACCACTTCCATTAAACTCATCTTGCCTGTTTTTTCCACCCAAGTCGCTACTATAATTTAATCCGCCACTCCAAGTATTTACAATACCTCCACCACCATTTGTACCAACTAGAGATTGAATTAAACTGGCAACACCGCCACTACCCTTTCCACCACCAAAACCACGCATATTACCACTACTATTACCTAGTGTTCCTAAAAAATCTTGAACTCCAAAATTTTGTTTATTCACGTTATTGCCTTGCCCAGTAAAAGTTAGTTGTTTACCATTATTAAAATTACTAAGGTTTACATTATGATCATTTAAAAGCTGATTACCATCTGAACCCAAACCTACAGTTGCTTTGCCAAATGTTCCTTTTCGTTTATCTTTTTTTGTAACTATGTTTATTGTTTTGGTTTTGTTTCCATCATCAAAACCAGTGAAAGCACTCTGATCACTTAACGCATCAAAAACCTGAATTTTATCAATAATATCACTTGGTAAATTTTTTGTAGCCATTTTGGGATCATCTCCAAAAAAACGCTTTCCATCAACCAAAACCCTTTGTACATCCTCTCCCTGAGCTTTTACATTTCCATCTTTATCAACTTGAATACCGGGCATTTTTTTTAATAAATCTTCTGCTAAAGCATTGGGCTTTGTTTTAAAACTACCTGCATTATATTCCACAGTGTCCGTTTTAATTGATATAGGTGCTTGTGTTACTGTTACCTCACTGAGGTTTTGAGCTTTTTGTTGCAAGTAAATATTGCCAAGTTCCTTATCAATAGAGTTTGCATTAAAAGTAACTTGTCTGATTATTGGGGCAAAGCCTTGAAATGAAATAGAAAGTAAATACGTTCCAAAGGGAATATTTTTCATTGAAAAACTTCCATCTAATTTGGCTAAAGTAAATTGCTCAAGTGTACTATCACCAATTTCTAATAAACTTATAGATGCATTTTGTAAATTTTGTTTGCCAACAGAATCAACTAATTTCCCTTTTAAAGTAGCTGTTTGTGCATTACTGAAAGTCGATAATAGGATAAATAAAACAACAGAAAGACATAATTTCATTTAAGTAATATTTCTACGAAAATATTCTTATTTGTTAATGTTCAAAATAAAATTTGATAAAAAAAAACTTTAACCAATTTAATAGTCCGATTTGTACTTATATTGCAACCCAATGCAAGCAAATATTATCATATCAGCAACAAATTTCACAACAACTACTACAACCCTTTAAGGGTTGCACATTTTCATATTATCCACGGGCTTTGCTGCAAAAATTAACAAGAGTTTTCTACTCATTATTCATAACTAATAACTCATAATTTAAAATGAACGTATTAAAATTTGGTGGCACATCTGTTGCAAATGCAAACAACATTAAACAAACCGTTTCAATATTTACACAAACTAAATATATTAATTCAATAGTTGTAGTTTCTGCATTAAGCGGTGTAACAGATTTATTAATTCAAACTGCTATTGATGCTTCAATTAGCAATGGAAAATATATTGAAACCATTGCCCACATTGAGCAAAAGCATATTGATTGTGTTATTGAATTAATACCAACTAACAATAATAAGGCTTTGCTCGACGTGCAAGAAAGTTTTACTGAATTAAAAAATATTTGTGAAGGAATTTATAGATTAAGTGAACTTACTACAAGAACAAAAGATAAAGTAGTAAGTTTTGGAGAGCTGCTTTCATCTAAAATAATTTCTGCTTACCTATCGTCTATAAATCAACAACATCAATGGATTGACAGCAGAGAGGTAATTATTACTGACAATAATTTTGGAAATGCAAATGTTGATTTTGGAAAAACTAATCCAAAAATAAATTCAATATTCAACATTCGAAATTCAACATTGTTTCTTGCTCCAGGTTTTATTGCATCCAACGAAAGTGGCGTTACTACTACTCTTGGCCGTGGAGGAAGCGATTATACAGCAGCTATTTTTGCAGGTGCCGTAAATGCTGAAAATTTAGAAATATGGACTGATGTAAGTGGTATGATGACTGCAGATCCACGTTGGGTTGCAAATGTTAAAAACATTCCACACACTTCATACAAAGAGGCAATGGAATTGAGCCATTTTGGAGCAAAAGTTATTTATCCTCCAACTATTCAACCTGCAATGCAAAAGAATATTCCTATTTGGATAAAAAATACTTTTAAGCCAGAGGATTATGGAACTAAAATTACAGCAAATGTTACCGAAGATACACGTTCAAACGAAATGATAACAGGTATTTCAAGTATCAACCATATTTCTCTTTTAAGTTTAGAAGGAAGTGGAATGGTTGGTATTCCTGGTTTTAGTAAAAGATTATTTGAAGCCTTGGCTTTAGAAAAAGTAAATGTTATTTTAATTACACAAAGCAGTAGTGAGCATAGCATTTGTGTTGGTGTAAATACAGTTGATGTTGAAAAAGCCAAAAGTGCTGTGGATACGGCATTTGATTATGAAATTGCAACAGGCAAAGTTGAGCCCTTAGTCGTTGAAAAAGATTTATCAATTGTTGCGGCAGTTGGCGATAAAATGAAAAATCACCAAGGTATTAGTGGCAAAATGTTTGGTGCATTGGGAAGAAATGGTATTAATATTCGTGGCATTGCACAAGGCAGCAGCGAAAGAAATATTAGTGCTGTTGTTGCTTATAGTGATGTTAAAAAAGCTGTGAATGTTTTGCACGAAGCCTTCTTTGAATCATCAAAAAAACAATTGAATATTTTTATTGCAGGTGTAGGAAATGTGGGTGGTAAATTAGTAAGTCAATTACAACAGCAAAGTGAATATTTATTAAATAATTTAAATTTACAAATTAAAGTTTGTGGTATAGCCAATAGCAAGCAAATGCTTGTAAACGAAGATGGTATTGATTTGCAACAATGGCAAGAGTTGCTGCAACAATCAGAATCAACAACAATAAATAATTATGTTGATACTATTATCAAACATAATTTACGCAATAGTGTATTTGTAGATGTAAGTGCAAGTGCAGATGTTGCGAGTGTTTATAACAGATTGCTTGAAAGAAGTGTTGCGGTAGTAGCTTGTAACAAAATAGCAGCATCAAGTGCTTATAATAATTATGCTCATTTAAAACATTTAAGTAAAGAATACAATGCACCATATTTGTTTGAAACTAATGTAGGTGCAGGTTTGCCCATTATTGATACATTGAATAATCTTATTAAAAGTGGCGATAGAATTAAAAGAATGCAAGCTGTATTGAGTGGTACTTTGAATTTTGTATTTAATAATTACGATGCTACAAAACCATTTGCTGATATTGTAAAACAAGCTCAAATAGAGGGCTATACAGAACCAGACCCACGTTTGGATTTAGGTGGAACAGATGTAATGCGTAAGATTATGATTTTAGCAAGAGAAGCAGGCGAGCAAATGGAAATGAGTGAAATTACCAAAGATGATTTTTTGCCACAAGAATGTTATGCTGGTAGTGTAGATGACTTTTATGCATCTATGTTAAAGAATGAAGAACATTTTAAACAATTGTATAAAGATGCTAACGACAAAGGCTGCAAACTAAAATTTGTTGCTAGCTTTAATGATGGTAAAGCAAGTGTAGGTTTACAACATATACCACCTCAAAGCGATTTTTTTCATCTATACGGCAAGGATAATATTGTTCTTTTTTACACAGATAGATATCCTGAAAATCCTTTGGTAGTAAAGGGTGCAGGAGCTGGAGCTGATGTTACAGCAAGTGGAGTTTTTGCAGATATTATTCGATTGGCGAAGTAATAAATCACAACTCAAAAAAATTTTTCTTATACATAGTTGGTGTCATTTTTTTTGCTGCTTTAAATTGTTTGCTAAAATGCGACCAACTATTGTAACCACTTTCATAACAAATTTCAATAACAGGTTTATCAACATCTTTTAAAAGTTTGCAAGCGTGATTAATTCTTAGTTCCTGCAAAAATTCAAAATAAGTTTTCTTGATATTTTTTTTGAAGAAACGACAAAAAGTAGGAATACTCATTTTAGCAATAGCGGCAACTTTGTTTAATGTAATTGGTTCTAAATAATTTTTAAAAGAATAATCAATAATAGATTCAATGGCAGGGTTAATATGATTATTGTTTGAACTGAAATTTTGCGAGAGCATTTTGTATTGTTTTGTAATGCTAATGTTGTGTAAAATGTCAAGCAATAACTCTAATCTTTTAAAGGATTTTGCATCTTGCAATGCTTTTAATTTTTCTGCAATAATTGATTTGATTTTCTTTTCAAATTTGTATCCCTCATCTTTTGAAAGCAAGTTATTAATTGTTCTCATTTCTGGATTTGATAAAAAATCATTCCCCAATATTTCTTTCTTAAACTGTGCAACCACAGCACTTCCAATCATTTTAGAATTATTTTTTCTAAACCAATGTGGCAAATTTCCTGCAATAAAAAACACATCACCTACTTTGTATTCGCCAACATAATCACCAATCATAACTGTGCCTTGTCCTTCAGTAATAACAATAATTTCAATTTCTTCGTGCTTATGCCAATTGGTTTCAAAGTTTGGTGTTCGGTAAGTTCTGCAAGCAAAAGAGTGATTTTCTTCTACATATACTTTTTGAAGAATTGTTTTCATTGATTCAAAATATAAACTACAATATTATCATATAATAGTAGTATAATGAAATAATAATGATAAGATAGCATATTTATTAATGAATATTGCAGTTTTTATTCTAGCATAAATAATCAAATTTTGTTGTCTCAACGATTGTAGTAATTCACCAAATTGCCTTATGCTATTATTAGGAATTGATATTGGAACTTCCTCTATTAAAGTATCTGTTGTAGATGTTCAAACGCAATGCTGTGTTGCATCTGCACAATATCCAGAAACAGAAGCTGAAATTATTACCTTACAAATGAGTTGGGCAGAGCAATCACCAGAAACTTGGTGGATTAATGTAAAGACTGCTATTTTAAAACTACATCAAACAAAAAAATATAATCCTCTTGATATAAAAGCAATTGGCATTGCTTACCAAATGCACGGCTTAGTTTGTGTTGATAAAAATAAAAACGTTTTACGCAATAGTATTATTTGGTGTGATAGCAGGGCAGTGGAAATTGGCAACAATGCTTTTGATGCCATTGGCAACGAAAAATGTTTATCCCATTTGCTGAATTCACCAGGCAATTTTACAGCAAGTAAATTAGCTTGGGTTAAGGAAAATGAACCAGATGTTTTTGATAAGATTGATAAGATAATGTTGCCTGGTGATTTTATAGCTATGAAACTTACAGGCTCAATATCCACAAGCATTTCAGCATTAAGCGAAGGCGTTTTTTGGGATTTCAAAAACAATGAATTATCTAAAGAGGTTTTCCAATATTTTGGTTTTGATACTTCTATTATTCCACAACTAAAAGATGTGTTTAGTGAACACGGATTATTGTTAAAATCTGTAGCTGAAGAACTTTCGTTAACACCTAATATTCCTATTACATATAAAGCTGGCGATCAACCTAACAATGCACTTTCATTAAATGTTTTGCAACCAAATGAAGTTTCTGCAACTGCAGGAACAAGTGGTGTTATTTATGGTGTTACAGATAATTTGGTATATGATATTCAATCAAGAATAAACAGTTTCGCTCACGTTAATCACTCAATAAATGAGACACGAATTGGTGTTTTGTTATGTATTAATGGAACAGGAATTTTAAATAAATGGATTAAAAATATTGCTGGAAATCATTTAAGTTATCAACAATTAAACACTTTAGCAGCAAACATTTCAGCAGGAAGTAATGGATTGATGATGCTTCCTTTTGGTAATGGTGCTGAAAGAATGTTGAATAACAAAATCGTGCAAAGTCATATTCATAATATTGATTTTAATGTGCATACCAATGCACATTTATATAGAGCAGCACAAGAAGGAATTGCTTTTGCTTTTAGATATGGATTAGATATTATGCGAGAGAATGGAATGAATCCAAAAATAATTCGTGCTGGTAATGCTAATATGTTTTTGAGTGATGTGTTTATTGAAAGTTTTGTGAATGCAACTGGCGTTGGTGTTGAGTTATACGATTGTGATGGAAGTGTTGGGGCAGCAATTGGTGCAGGCATTGGAGCAGGAATTTGTAAAACAACACAAGAAGCATTTAGTAATAATAAACCTATAAAAACTTTTGAACCATTTAATCTAAATTTATATAATGATTTGTATAAAAATTGGAAGGCTATTTTATTGAAACACATTAATTAAGTAAAAAGGGAAAAGTCAAAAACTAAAACTTTGGCTTAATTGGTATAAAAAATTATTTTAAACAAGGTCACTACTTTTTGGTTTTGACTTTTTAATTTTTAATTATATGAGTATCGTATTCGGACAAAAGGAATTCTTTAAAAACATTCCTCAAATTAAATTTGAAGGACTTGAAAGCCATAATCCATTGGCATTTCGTTGGTATGATGAAAATAAATTTGTTGCAGGAAAACCAATGAAAGAGCATTTAAGATTTGCTTGTGCTTATTGGCATTCCTTCTGTGGAAATGGTGCAGACCCTTTTGGTGAGCCAACACATTTATTTGCTTGGAATGAAAAGCAAGATGCTGTTGAGAAAGCAAAAGATAAAGCTGATGCAGCATTTGAATTCATCACTAAATTGGGTTTGCCTTATTACTGTTTTCACGATGTTGACGCAGTTGACTACACTAATGACATTAATGAAAACGATAGACGATTACAAGCTATAACTACATACTTAAAAGAAAAGCAAAATGCCAGTGGTGTAAAGCTTTTGTGGGGAACTGCTAATTTATTTTCTAATAGAAAATATATGAATGGTGCTGCTACCAATCCTGATTTTGCAGTGCTTACTCACGCTGCTGCACAAGTAAAATCTGCCATAGATGCAACGATAGCATTAGATGGAGAAAATTATGTTTTTTGGGGTGGTAGAGAAGGCTATATGAGTTTGTTAAATACCAATATGAAACGTGAAAAGGAGCATCTTGCTCAGTTTTTACATACCGCTAAAGACTATGCAAGGAGTAATGGTTTTAAAGGTAAATTTTTTATAGAACCCAAGCCTTGCGAGCCTTCTAAGCATCAATATGATTATGATTGCGAAACAGTCATTGGTTTTTTACACCAAAATAATTTGTTGGATGATTTTAGTTTGAATATAGAAGTGAATCACGCAACATTGGCTGGACATACGTTTACACACGAACTGCAAGTAGCTGCTGATGCTGGTTTACTAGGAAGTATGGATGCTAATAGAGGTGATTATGAAAACGGCTGGGATACAGACCAATTCCCTAATAACATTAATGAACTTACTGAAGCGATGCTAATCATTTTAGAAGCTGGTGGTTTTAAAGGTGGAGGTATCAACTTCGATGCAAAAATCAGAAGAAACTCAACCGATGCTGAAGATTTATTTTATGCTCATATTGGCGGAATGGATGCTTTTGCAAGGGCATTAATAACAGCTGATAATATTCTACAGAAATCTGATTATAAGAAGATAAGAATAGAGCGTTATGCATCTTTTGAAACTACTGCTGGTAAAGACTTTGAAGCTGGTAAACTTTCTTTGGAAGATTTAAAGAATATTGCTCTTGCAAATGGGGAGCCTGCAACCATAAGTGGTAAGCAAGAGTATTTAGAAAACATTATTAATAGATTTATTTAATAACCACCAAAACAACTACTATGAACTTTCTTGGTACAATCGATTGGATTTTTGTAATCCTTTATTTACTTGTAATTGCTGGAGTTTCTATTTGGAGTATTCGCAAGAGTAAAGAGTCTGCATCTGATTATTTTTTGGCAAATAGAAATTTAGGCTGGTTTGTAATTGGTGCTTCTATACTAGCCTCAAATGTAGGCTCTGAGCATATTGTTGGGCTTGCAGGTTCTGCTGCAAAATCTGGTACAGTGTTAGGACATTATGAATTACACTCTTACATTGTACTTATTTTAGGTTGGGTATTTGTACCATTTTATATGCGTAGTATGGTTTATACAATGCCAGAGTTTTTGGAAAGAAGGTTTAGCCCTAAAGCAAGAAGATTGCTTTCCATCATTCAATTATTAAGCTATGTAATTACGAAAGCTTCTGTTACCATTTTTGCTGGTGCATTGGTTTTTAATCAATTTATGGGTGTTGATTTTTGGACAGGTGCTATCATCTTAGTTGTTGTAACTGGTGTGTACACTGTATTTGGAGGCTTGCACGCTGTTATGTACACAGAAGCTATACAGGCAATGGTTTTATTAGTAGGTTCTGCTATTCTTTTAATATTTGGATTAAAAGAAGTGGGTGGTTGGAATGGAATGATTGCTGCTTTGCCTAAAGAAAAATTGAATATGTTTCCATCATTAAACGACCCAGATTATCCTTGGCTTGGAATTTTATTTGCATCGCCTATTGTAGGTATTTGGTATTGGTGTACAGATCAGCATATTGTGCAACGTTGTTTGGCAGGAAAGAATGAAAGAGAAGCTAGGCGAGGAACCATTTTTGCTGCTTACTTAAAATTACTTCCTTTCTTCATTTTCCTAATTCCAGGATTGATTGCTTATGTGTTGCACTCACAAGGGAAACTACAGTTAGATGACAACAATGCTGCATTCCCAGCTATGGTTAAAACGCTTATGCCAGTTGGATTGCGTGGTTTGCTTGCTGGTGGTTTGCTTGCAGCTTTAATGAGTTCCTTGGCTTCAGTATATAATGCTTGTTCTACGTTATACACTATGGATATTTATCAAAAACAACATCCCGAAGCAAGTGAAAAACAATTGGTAAAAGTGGGCAGAATTGCAACAGGTGTGGTTGTGCTTTTGGGTATGGCTTGGATTCCTTTAATGGGTAAAATTTCTGATGGCTTGTATGACTATTTGCAAAGTGTTCAATCTTATTTAGCACCTCCTATTGCAGCTGTTTTTTTATTAGGTGTTTTCTTTAAAAGGCTTAATGCAAAAGGTGCATTATCTGCAATGGTCATAGGTTTTATTATTGGGGTTTTAAAGCTCACTTTACAAATGTTTAAAGACGATTTGCCTGCTAATGGAATATTATATCAGTTTGCAACTATCAACTTTTTATACTTCTGCATTTATCTATTTTTATTCTCAATTGCTGTAATGGTGACTGTTAGTTTATGCACACCAAAGCCAGATGACATACAAATTCAAGGATTAACATTTGCCACAACTGTCGCTGAGGATAAGGCTGCAAGTAGAGCAAGTTGGAACAAAATAGATGTAATATTGTCTTTAATTGTAGTAATCATTATTGTTGGTATATTTATGTATTTTTCACCATTAGGAGTTGGGGGATAAATGGTACAAAAAAGTTGCTTGTAACAAAGAAGCATTATTACTAAATAATAATGCTTCTTTGTTTTTTGCTAAGGTCTGTTGCAGTCTAGTAAATTTTTAACTATTTAATAGATACGTTATATTTTATAGCGTTAAATTGAGTATTGTTTGATACCCTTTATTCTGATTAAAAAACATCTTTTCCTTTTCCAGTAGTTATTAAGCTAAACAAACTTTCTTGTATAAGTTTACTCCAACCATTTGAGCAACCTCCATAACATTCAAATTCAGGAACTAAACCCAAGTGCGTAAAATGTATTTGTGTTTTATTGTTTACTTCAATAATTTCAAAAAGTATTTTTGTTCCTGTCCATTCACTTTTGCTTTTTGTAAAGCTTAAGTTACTGTCTGTAACAAGCCATACAACTTTTTGGTTTGGCACAAGCTCAACTATTTCTTGTTTAGAAAAATGAATATCCTTCATTCGATATTCAAACTCATCGTTCAGTTTATCTGTGCTGCCTTTAATTTCTCCTTGCCACCAACCACTCACATTATTAATAGCATCAAAAGCTTCTTTTGCTGAATTGTCAACTGTAATAGTTGTTGTAAAATTTGATGTTGTCATTTTCTATGGTTTTAATAATACTATTTGTCCTGAATGATATTGTAAATGGCTTGTTCTGGTAATGATAATATTTAGTTTATTGCGATGTGGTTCATTGGCAAAATCTTCAGCAGAAACAGCAGTATGTTTTTGAAACCAATTTTCTATAGACAAACTATTGAATTTTTCTGCTAGTACTTCGTTTTGTTTGTTCCAAAATCCTCGTAATGTAGCAACAGTAGGTATTTCAGCAACAGTTTTATCTGCCAATTTAATAAAAGGTTCAAATAGTTCTGGATACAATTTATCTCCTAAATCTAATAGTCTAATCATATCATCGTGTACAGCTACTAAATGTCCAAGCAAGTAAATGCCTCTGTTTTTGTTTGGTGCAATTTCTTTTTCTAATTGCTTATCAGTAAGCGATTCTAATATGCTGTTGCAATTTTTGATGGAGCCATACCATCTGTCTAAAACCATTTTAACGGCTGTTTCTGTTGTGTTCATTTTTGTATTTTTTAGTTGTTATAAAATTCATTTTTTAGTTTGTAATTGCAGGTTTATTAAACGGTTTTTGTTTCGTATAAATAAATCTGAACTTCTTCATTGCTTGCCAAAATTTTTCTATCAGCAGCACATTGCTGTCCTATTTCTGAGCGAAAAGCACTCATCATCGTTTCCATTGAATCAAAGTATAAATTAGCTGTGCGATGAACTTCAGAATGTCCTGTTGTGGAAGTTATCAAGCCATCATTTATTTCATACTTTATTAAACCAGGTAATTGCTTTGCTAATGGAATATGTACTTCAAAATAATGTTTCTCAAAAGCGTTAATGTCTTTTGGTGTTTTGTAAATCACAGTCATCATTGCCATATTGCCAATTATTAATTTGTAATAAGTTTTAGAATGCAAACATATTGTCTAAAAACAACTTTAACAGGGTGTAAAATAGACTTTATAGCGGGTTGATTTGGACAAGTTACTTTTATATCTTTGCCAAAATAATTTTAATGAAACATCTTACCATCATTGTGCCTAATGGCGAAAATAATTTAAGCAGTATAGTAGGTGCTTATAAAATATTTACAAAAGCAAATGAATATAGAAAAGCCAATGGCAAAAGAGAATTGTTTAAAATTGAGTTGGCAGGTCTTTCAAAGAAAGTAGAATTTTATGATGGTTTATTTAGTGTAAAACCACACACCAATATTTCAAGTATTGCTAAAACAAATCTTATAATTATTCCTTCACTAAATCATCATTATGAAAATACTTTAAAAGAGAATAAATTATTAATTGATTGGATTGAACAACAATATAAGCAAGGTGCAGAAATAGCAAGCATTTGCACGGGTGCATTTTTATTGGCTTCTACGGGTTTGTTGGATGGAAAAATTTGCTCAACACACTGGACAGCTACCAATGCTTTTAGAACAATGTTTCCAAACGTGAACTTGCAAACAGACAAATTAATTACTGATGAAAATGGTATTTATACCAACGGTGGTGCTTATTCTTTTTTGAATCTTATTATTTATTTAATAGAAAAATATTACGACAGACAAACAGCCATTTTTTTGTCTAAAGTTTTTCAGATAGAAATGGACAGAAGCAGCCAATCAGAATTTAGTATTTTTAATGGACAGAAAGCACACGATGATGAAGTGGTGCAAAAAGCACAAGCCTATATTGAAAGAAAAGTCGATGAAAAAATATCTGTCGAGTATTTGTCGTCAAAGTTTGCTGTTGGAAGAAGAAATTTTGATAGACGATTTATTAAAGCCACAGGCAATACACCTGTTGAATATTCGCAAAGAGTGAAGATAGAATCAGCAAAAAAAGCATTTGAAAACACTCGTAAGAATATTAATGAGGTAATGTACGATGTTGGTTATTCAGATGTAAAAGCTTTTAGAGAAGTGTTTAGAAAAATCACTGGTATATCTCCATTAGAATATAGAAATAAGTACAACAAACAAGCATAAATATTATTTTAAAATTCTCATTTGTTTTTAATTTGATAACTGCTCTTGCTGTATTTTCACAAAGTTGTAAGTAAATATGTAATTTAAAAAAGTAAATATCAATCTAAGAAATGAAATCAATAACAGTTAAATCACCATCAACAGTAGCAAATCTTGTTTGCGGTTTTGATATATTAGGTTTATGTCTTGATAATCCTTCTGATGAGTTTACTGTTTTGTTGAGTGATAAAAAAGGTGTAACTATTGAAAACTTTGATGATTACAACTTACCAACTGATGCTACCCAAAATGTAAGTGGTGTAGCACTGTTAAAAATGTTGGAGCTAGAAAAAGATATAAAAGGCTTTCATCTTATCAGCAAAAAAGTTATTAAACCAGGTAGTGGTATTGGCAGTAGTGCTGCAAGTGCTGCTGGTGTTGTGGTTGCCGCAAATTACTTGATTGGTAATAAATATTCAAAAAAAGAATTGGTTGACTTTGCAATGTTTGGAGAAGATGTTGCAAGTGGTGCTAAACACGCTGACAATATTGCTCCTGCTGTGTTTGGTGGCATTACACTAATTCGTAGTAATAATCCTTTAGATATTATTTCTATCGATTATCCTGAGCTATTTGTTACAGTACTTCACCCTCAAATTGAAGTAAAAACCTCCGACGCAAGAAACATTTTACCTAAAGAAATTCCTTTAAAAAATGCAGTAACACAATGGGCAAATGTTGCAGGCTTAGTAACAGGTTTCATGCAACACGATTATGATTTAATTAGTCGTAGTTTAGAAGATGTTATTGTAGAACCATACCGTAGCAAACTCATTCCAAATTTTTATGAAGTTAAAAAAGCGTGTAAAGAATCTGGTGCTTTAGGTGGTGGAATTAGTGGTAGTGGACCATCAATTTTTATGCTAAGTAAAACTGCTGAAATAGCTACCAATGTTGAATTAGCAATGATTGATATTTATTCAAAAACAGGAATTGAATTTCATACCCACATATCAGCAATTAATAAAAATGGGGTAAGTATTATTTAATATCAAACACATTTAGACTCACCTTATCTAATACAAAAAATTGTTGATTGACGACAAATTGCTTTATTGGTTTTAAACCATTATAGTTAATATGAATATTTTTTTTCGTTAACAGCGATAAATTAAAATTTACCAACTCATTATTGTCAAATCCAAATAGAGCATCATTAGCAACTATAATATTTTTTAGATTTTTTATAGGATAATTTTGTTTCAGCCCACCATAATAATCCATTGTCATCAATCCATTTGATTTATCATAAGCATAAAGCTTACCATTATTATCAATCATCTTTTCCGGTATAAAACTATTTTCAAACAACATTCTAAAATCAGCAGTTTCCATCATCTTAACACCATAATCATCTATTTTAAATATCTTATTTTCTATTTCATCAAATAGCCAAATTTTACTGTCGTAACTTGTTGCTATAACACTTACCTGAAAAAAATTACTCTTGCGTAAATCAATAGAATTGATAACATTCAAGAATCTATCTAAAACTAAAATAGTTGAAAAGTCCTTGTAAAATACCAAGATTTTAAGGGGATTTGACACATCTACAGCACTAATATTTCCAAAATTTCTTGAATCGTTAAAAGCTGCTAAACTTTTAAAATTAGCATCGGTTTTTTTTAGTTGATTATTTGATGAAATAAAATAGAAGTTGTTGAGATTATCTACTTCAACATTTTTGAAACTGCCCGAAAAAGCTTTGGATAGTAGGATTTGCAAAGTAGAATCATTTGCCATTGAATCCTTAGCAAAAGATAATATTAAAGCTAGTATTAAAAGAATTATTCTTACCATTTCTTTAGTTCAAAAGTATTACCATCAAATACTGCATAAGTAAAACTCTTTATCCAATCGCCAAGATTAATATACTTACTATTATTATTTAACTGAATTATCAGTGGCAAATGTCTATGTCCAAAAACAAAAAAATCGAAATGTTCTTTTTCCAATACTTCTTTACAATAAATGATTAACCATTCTTTTTCTTCTCCTAAAAAAAATTCATCGCTACCACCTGTTTTTGCACGACTTTTTCTGCTAAAATAGTTTGCAATACCAATACCTATAGTAGGATGCAAAAAACCGAAGAGCCACTGACAAATAGAGTTTCTAAATATTTTTTTTAAAAATTTATACCCTTTATCACCTGGACCTAAACCATCGCCATGTCCGATAAATATTTTTTTTCCAAAGCGTTCTAATTTTTGAGGTTCAAAATAAACAGGAATTTTCAGTTCTGTTTCAAAATATCCACTCATCCACATGTCGTGATTGCCAACAAAAAAATGAATGAGAATACCAGCGTCAGTCAGCTCTGCAAGTTTTCCTAGCAATCTAACATATCCTTTGGGAACTACATTTTTATACTCGTACCAAAAATCAAAAACATCTCCTACAATAAATATTTCTCTTGCTTCATTTTTAATGGAATCGAGAAATGTAATAATTTTTTTTTCTCTAATCAAACTGCTTGCATAATCAGGTGCTCCCAAATGAAAGTCAGAAAGAAAATAAATTTTGCTATTTGATGTGTTCAATATACTACAGATTATTTTTTTGCTTAAAATATTCTAATACATCTCCAGATTCAATTACAGGCATTTTTTCTGTACTTCCCTTGTACCAATATACCCACGCTTTTGTCGTTTTACTATTATAAACAACCTCTGTAATTGCTCTTTCATATTGCGTAATATCTCCTTCTTCAGCATTCAATCCTTCATAATCGTCAAGTTGTGCAATTGCAAAATCAAAAACTGACTTGTCGTTAATTTCGTAAAGTTCCCCAACTAAATATTTATCTTCTGTTGTTGAAATGGCTACTGGGAAATCTCCTAAATCAAAAAGCAACCCTTTTGCTTTAGCGTGACTTACTAATGTAAAGTATTTGCTTATGTAATGATATGCTGGAGCTTGAAATCCACTTCGTAATGATCCATAAACAAATATTTGAAATATATTATGCTGCATACGCAAAAATAAAGATTAGCAATGTATTCATTGTTTTTAGTTTTATGACTATTGCATTTTTTTTGTTGCATTGTTGTAAGCCATAATAAAGATGGCTCCTAAGTTTTTATATGGAGGAATGTAGTCATCAAATCTTTCCTTCAGCTCTTTCCTGTTGGCAAATTTTGTGTCAAGATTTCGCCACAATAATTGCCAATTCAAATCTTTTCCCTGCTTTAAATTATCCATAATCAAATCAATCATTGCCATATTAATGACACCTGTTCCAATTTGCTTACTTGCTATGATTTGTGCTTGTGGGCTAACCGTTAAAACTTTATTTAAACTATGATAACCACCGCAACTACCTAACAAAACCAGCTTTGCATAAGCTGTAATTTGCTTAATACTGCTATTTACATAATAACTATGACCACGATGTATAACAATTGTTGGATATATGTTTAATGAGTCTAAGTAATCACTTAATTTCTTTTGTGCAACCTCATCCAATCCCTCACTTTCATTTAATGGCCTATTCGCATAAATTGTAATTGGTGTATTCCCATTGCCCACAACTTCTACCCAATTAGGCTTCGAAATAACACGCCAGCCCATATTTCTGAATGAATTCACAAAGTCGTTAAAAAAATCTTTTCCATCTTTATCGCCGTAAAAAAATTGTTGAATATTTATTTTCCCATTCTCATTTTTTAATTCATTTATCGTTAGTGAATTTACACTTGGAATATCATAGAAAAAATCTTGATTATTTTTTGTTGCAGAATCAAACGACATAAATATTTGATTTAATAAGCCATAAATGACAATCCCTTTTTTATTATTATTTTTAAGTTGGTGTTCCAGATTTTTTTTAACTTGACTTACAATTATTTTTTTAATGGTTGAATCTTTAATACTTCCATAAGAATCTGCAACATCAACAGCCTCTTCTAAATTATTTGCCTGTTCTAAATTTGAGGCAAAATTGTTTAACAAATTTTCTGAAATATTTTTATCCATTTTTGATAAAAAATCTTCAAGCATATTGAAAGAAGCACAAATTTTTAAAAATTTTCGGTAGTAAGCATAATGAACCAATTTCAATAAACTATCTGTTTTTAAGCCTGCCAAACCATCAATTATTTTTGGATATACACCATTAATAAAGCTGCTTGTATAAATTTCCTCTTCGCCCATGATAGTTACAAAGTATAAATCTTGTGGTGCTAAATTTTTAATTTTATCAAAGCGAATACTAAGATTGTTTTCTTCGTGCAAAGCATTAATTGGAGTTATATAATTTTCAATTGCCTTAGCCTTAATTTTATCAAGAAGTGCGTCATAAGAAAAAACATTCTTGCCTTCTTGCTTCAGCAATTCATAAAAGCCCTGTGTTTTAATTAGTAATTTAAAATATGATTCATAATCGTTAATAGAATTTTTTATTTCATCTATTGATAATTTTTTTGCCATAATCGCATCTAAAAAAGGAAATAAAAATCTGCCTTCATTCACTGATGCCATTTGTGTAACTGCATTTACCAAAGGTTCTTGAATGGTTCTAATTTTATTGCCAAGTGGCGTATTAGATGCTGCATAGTCATATAACTCTTGTGGATTTCTATAAGCAAACTCAACAATTAAGCTATCAGCATTTTGGAGGTTGGGATATTTTGATAGAACATTTAAAATATTATCAGGATTTTTTTTGCAATACTTATACAATAAAACATACTTGCTGTCTTCAATTCCATCATTACCTTCAAAAGCAAAATTTGTTGTAAGAATTGTACCAACTTCTAGTGGAGCAATATTAATTATTCCTAAAATGGATTTATTTTCCATTTCCAATTCCATTGCTTTTTGAAAGCATTGCAACAAATCGTAAACTTGTATTATTGATATCCTTTTTTGTTTGTATTGCACAATAAACTCTGAGAGCAAATCATTTACACCTCTCAGCCATTTGTATTTATTATTTTCATCTATCTTGCTACTAGTTTCAATAAAAAATTGGAAATAATCAATTTTGTTTTTTACAAATTGTGTTAGATATAAGTTTACATCAATATTATTAGTAGCAAGCAACACAGAATCTTTATTACATTTCAAACTTAAAATATTACGCTGTGCCT
This sequence comes from uncultured Chitinophagaceae bacterium, assembly GCA_964615145.1. Lineage (GTDB taxonomy): Bacteria > Bacteroidota > Bacteroidia > Chitinophagales > Chitinophagaceae > CAIVPM01. Next base: position 17,688 of record CAZTOP010000014.1, on the reverse strand, counting down.
TATCAATATTATCGTGAAATCTTTGATGCATTAAAGGAATATCAGGCATTTGATTTGCCCAATACTGTGCAATCAAATAGCTCACATTACCTAACAATAAAATAAATATTATAAATAATTTTTTAACCATTACTATCGCAAATGTATTAAAATAGAGTGCTTAACAATTACATAATACTATTAAACACATTCTATATTAATTCGCTGTTAATTTTGTTTAAACAAAGAACGTATGGAAAACGAATTAAAGAAAATACTTATTGCAGATGATGAACCAGATATTTTAGAAATAATAGGTTTCCATCTTGAAAAGGAAGGCTTTATTACATACAAGGCTGTTGATGGTAATGATGCTATTGCAAAAGCACAAAAATTATTGCCAGATTTAATAATTCTTGATGTAATGATGCCATACAAATCAGGAATTGAGGTTTGTACTATTCTTAGACAAAATCAACAGCTAAAAGATAAACCCATTATTTTACTAACTGCTATTAGTGATGAACAAACTCACATTAAGGGGTTGGAATCTGGTGCAGATGACTATGTAAACAAACCTATTAGTCCAAAAGTATTGGTGAGTCGAGTAAATTCGTTATTTAGAAGAACAAAAAATATAGAATCGGATAAAACAATTGAAATTGGTGGTATTATAATTGACCCGGTGAAATTTACAGTTGTGATAAACAATAAGAATATTGTACTTGCCAAAAAAGAATTTGAATTATTACGGTTATTAGCATCTAAACCTGGAAGGGTTTTTTTACGAGATGAAATATTGCAAATGGTTTGGGGAAATGATGTAATTGTTGGCGATAGAACTATCGATGTGCACGTAAGAAAAGTAAGACAGAAAATGGAAGTTGATTGCATTGCTACTGTAAAAGGAGTGGGATATAAGTTTGAACTTTAATTTTTAGTTGTTACTTTGAATTATGTTCAAAAGAAAAAATTTATCAATACAGTATCTTTCATTTTTATCTGCCTGTATTATTTCGTTGTTTGTTGCTATTGGCTTAGGCATTATTTCTCAAAATTGGTTCACTGGAATTATATCCTTCTTTGTTTTATTAATTTCAATACATTTTTTTCTAAGCTATGTTTTTAATTGGTTTATTTACAGAAAAATAAAATTAATTTATAAGTTAATTTATAACACCAAAGCCAATAAAAAAGCCGAGTCTTACTACAAATATATTTTGCCCAAAAAAAGCATTGAAGAAGTGGGAGAAGAGGTTGAGGATTGGGCCACACAACAAACCGCAGCATTAGAATTAATGCAAAAAAATGAAGCATTCAGAAAAGAATTTTTACAAAATCTTTCTCACGAATTAAAGACTCCAATATTTGCGATTCAAGGATATATTGAAACTGTTTTACCAGAAATGGAAGACAACTCAATTAATCAAAAATTTTTAACTAATGCACATAAAAACATTGAAAGAATGGTGCATTTACTTAAAGACTTAGACGAAATAACCAAGCTTGAAACAGGCGAGCAGCCTTTAAACAAAGAAAAATTTATTATTCAAGATTTAATTAAGGAGGTTTTCGAAACACTTTATATTAAAACCCAAAACCTAAATCTTAAAGTACAAATAAAAAAAGGTTGCGAGCAACCAATATCCGTTTTTGCAGATAAAGAGAAAATAAGACAAGTACTAAACAATCTTGTGGTAAACGCCAGCAAATACGGTAAACAAAATGGTAATATTGTTGCTGGCATTTACAAAACCGACGATAAAAATGTTTTGATTGAAATTAGTGATGATGGAATTGGCATAGCACCTGAACATTTACAAAGAGTATTTGAAAGATTTTATCGAACCGATAAGGGTAGAAGCAGAAATGTAGGTGGTAGTGGATTAGGATTAGCAATTTGCAAACATATTATTGAAGCTCATAACAAAACTATACACGTTAGAAGCACTCCCAACGTAGGAACAACAATTGGATTTACTCTAGATACAAAAATAAATTAGGTATTAAATATTTGTTATAGCATATAGCTCTTCTAAATGAGGGGTTGGGCTTCCTCCTTTTTGCTCAAGTGTTACAGCAAAAGCTTGTGCTCCAACAACAGATTTCATATTTTGAATGGAGCCATCAGCATTAAATACACCCAAGTCAATAGGTTTACCATCTTTCAAAGCCCAAAGTTGATACTGCTTATCGCTAGGAGTTTTAGGTAACTGTACATTGTTTACATAAACATTACCAGTTGTATTATTCCACAAAACAACCATTGTTTTTCCGGGAGCTTTTACATTGCCTTGCAAAACAAAAGTTTTGTTATTCTCAACAGAAAGTGTGGCCAATTGGTTTTTATAATCTGCTTTATCTTTTTCCAGTGCTTCAAGCTTATTGTTAAGTGCTAATTCCTTTTGATTAAAATTGTTTTGAAGAATAAAATACACAGCACTTGCACCTATTAAAAATGTAATTGAAGCTGCAACTAAATATTTATTTAAACTAATTATTTTTTTCTGTTCAACAAGCTCTGTCGGCCTTATAGCCACAATTTTAGGTTCTTCCTTATCTTTTATTATTTCTTTTTCTATTTGTTCAAAAATATTTTTCTTGAGATAAGATGGAGGTTGAACTGCATTATCCATAGCAAAACCCTCTAATGCAACTTGAGTTTTTACAAGTTCATCTTTAATTTCGGGGTAAATATGGCTCATACATTCCACCTCCTTTTTTTCCTGAGGGGAAATATCGCCTAAAACATATTGTTCTAGAATACCCGATGATATGTAATCATTAATATTCATCTAATTTTTAAAAACATTTTTTAATATAGCCAATCCACTTCTGATTCTTGTTTTTACAGTTCCCAAAGGTATATCTAATACTTTTGATGTTTCCTCGTGCGTAAGACCATTGAAATAAACCGCTTGTATTACAATATTTTGTTCTTGCGTTAAATATTTTAAAGAATTTTTCAAACCAATACTATCTGTGTTTAATTGTGTTGATTGTAAATTGTACACCACAGGATTGTCAGTATCTGTTTTAATAGATGGTCTAGAATTTGCTTTTCTCAGCGTGTCTAAAGCTGTATTTTTACAAACATTCATCATCCAAGTAAAAATTGTAGCTTTAGTTTCATCATAACTATCAATATTTTTCCAAATCTTCAAGAAACTATCCTGCAATACATCCTCTGCTACTTCATTAGAAACCACAATTCGTAATATAATATTAAATAGTGCACCAGAATATTTGTCATACAAATTTTCAAATGCTATTTTCTCTTTTGCTTTTAAGTCAGCAATGGAAACAATTATATTATCGTTGTTAATGTTAGTCAATGTTTGAGGTAGCGAAAATATATGAATCAACATTACTTACGTACACTTAACAAATAAAGTTTTCTAAGTCGTAAAAATTATTTTATCAAATCTCTAATAACTACACTTGCTGTTACAGCCCCAAAAACAGCTGGCAAATAAGATATAGTTCCATAAGCCGATTTTTTAAAATTCCTACCATCTGTAAGCATTAAACTTTCTTTTATGGGCAACTCTGGCGAAAAAACAACTTTCAATCCTTTTCGTATATTGAACTTTGATTTTAAGTTTTTACGTATTTGCTGAGCAAATGGACAGTTGTATGTTTTAGAAATATCAACAACTTGTAGTTGAGTTGGGTCTAGTTTAGCACCTGCACCCATACTACATATCATTGGTATACGCTTTTCAAAAGCTAAAGAAATAAATGTAACTTTTGGTGTAATACTGTCTATAGCATCAATAATATAATCTGGATTATGGGCAAGCTGCTCTTGAACCATTTCTGGATTTACAAATTGCTTTACTACATTCAATTCTATTTCAGGATTAATGGCCTTTAATCTTTCTGCCATAATTTCAGCTTTTGAAACCCCATGATTAGTTGCTAAAGCTGGCAATTGCCTATTTCTATTTGTTGGGTCCACTACATCTCCATCAATAATTGTCATTTTCCCAATTCCACTTCTTGCAATAAATTCAGCTGCATAAGAACCAACACCTCCAAGCCCTACAATCATTACGTGACTATAAGCTAGCTTTATCAATTTATCTTTCCCGATTAATAATTCAGTTCTGGAGAGCCAGGACAAATCAGTTGTCATATTCAATTTTCGACAAATATTTGATTATAAAAATTATTACTGCAAAAAAAATAAAAATTAAAAAACTATTTAGTGAAAAAAATCTTTTCTCACCCCTTATTTTAGGGGTAGAGAATCAAAGATGTTATTTATATTTTTGTATTCAATTAGCTAGGAAATTTTTGATAAACAATCAACATCAAATACAATGAGAAAATTTACATTACTTTTTTTATTTAGTATTTTCTCGGGGTTACTATGCTTTTCACAAAGCAAAAAAATATACTATAAAAGGCAAAGAAAATCATATAATGAAACCCTTGACAGCTCTAGATATTATTATCTAAGGGGATGGGATGCCTATAAACAAAATGATTTAGGTGCCGCCCGATATTATTGGGAACGAGGTGCTAATTGTTATTCAAATATTCCCTCAAGATATTCTTGTGCATTTAGGCTAGGATTAATGAATCAAAATGGCGAGGGTATAGGCATTAACTATGGAAATGCATTTTACTACTATAAATTAGCTTACAATAATGGAAGAAGTAGCGGAAATAATGAAGCAACAAAAATTATCGCTGCATACTATGAGAATGGAATTTTTGTAATGCAAGATTTTAATAAAGCTTTAGAATGGTATCAAAAAGCAAAAGCACAAGGAAATATATACTGCAGCGATGATATTGCAAGAGTTAAAAGAAAAATTGAAGAGTATTAATCTTTAAGACCTATATAATAATTTTCCAAAATAGCCAACAGAAAATGAATTTGAGTAAATACACAATTACCATACATCATTTCTTTGCAAAATGAAAAATTATTTAATAGTTGGTGCTTCATCTGGAATTGGCGAAGCCATCGCTTTTCAGCTATCTCAAAACAGTAATGTATTAGGAACTTATTGTAAAAATCAACCAAGTATAACCCAACAAAACACATCTTTTCATCATCTGAACGTATTGGATGAAAACTATGATCTAAGTTTTTTGCCAGATAGTTTAGATGGCTTGGTGTATTGTCCAGGTGCTATTAACCTAAAGCCTTTTGTACGCATTAATCCTAATGATTTTTTAGAAGATTATAAGTTGCAAGTATTGGGTGCTATAAAAATTATTCAACAATGCCTGCCAAAACTAAAAAATGCCGAAAGTGCTTCTATTGTCTTATTTTCCACAGTTGCAGTGCAAACAGGATTTAATTTTCACTCGATAGTTTCTTCTTCAAAAGGAGCTATTGAAGGATTAACAAAAGCATTATCTGCTGAGTTTGCACCAAAAATCAGAGTCAACTGTATTGCACCTTCTTTAACGCAAACACCATTGGCAAACACACTTTTGGGAACACCTGAAAAAATAGAAGCCAATGCTCAAAGGCATCCATTAAAAAAAGTAGGCTCTGCAAAAGATATTGCCAATGCAGCAGTATTCTTACTTACAAAACAATCGTCTTGGACAACAGGTCAAATTTTTCATATAGATGGTGGTATGTCCACTGTAAAAATATAAATCACTATGGCATTCTATCAGTTTGAGCAAACACAGAAAATTCCCGCAAGTATCGATGCTGTCTGGGATTTCGTATCATCTCCAATGAATTTAAAAGAAATTACACCTGACTATTTGGGCTTTCTTGTTACGAGTAAAAACAATGAAAGTAAAATGTACCCAGGAATGATTATCACTTATAAAGTGAGTCCTTTATTTGGAATTAAACTGAGTTGGATGACAGAAATAACACATGTTAAAGACAAAGAATATTTTGTGGATGAACAACGTGTTGGTCCTTATAGTTTGTGGCATCATCAACACAAACTTCAGCCAATAGAGGGAGGTGTTTTAATGACAGATATTGTTACGTACCAACCGCCGTTTGGCTTTATTGGTGCTATTGCCAATTCACTCATTATAAAAAGCAAATTGAAAGAAATATTTGATTACAGAACTATTGCTGTTGAAAAACGTTTTGGTAAAATGTAAAAGCTATGGAGGTTATAGAAATTGATAGAATTATTGAGATGGCGTGGGAAGATAGAACTCCATTTGAGGCCATAGAATATCAGTTTGGTAAAACAGAAAGTGAAGTCATTGCTATAATGAGAGCCAACTTAAAAAGAAGCAGCTTTAATCTTTGGAGAAAAAGAGTGAACAGTGGTGTTAGCCAAAAACACTTAGCAAAACGTAACGCAGATATAACAAGGTTTAAATGTGCATTGCAAAGAACTATCACACACAATAAAATCAGTAAAAGATAAAAATGTTTTCAACATCTTATCAAGAAATATTGCAACAAATTGATGCCATAGACCCACTTAAATATGGAAAAACGAGGAACTATTGTGATGGTGCAGTAACTAAATTATCTCCCTATATTTCTCGCGGTGTTATAAGTACAAAACAAATTGCAGAAACTGTTTTAAACAAAGGATACAAACCTTACTCTATTGATTCATTCTTAAAAGAACTTGCGTGGCGAGATTATTTTCAACAAGCATGGATAGCTTTAGGTGATGAAATTAATAATGATATTAAACAGCCACAACCCAATGTTGGCAATACTTTCATAGCAAAATCAATTGTAGATGCCAATACTAATATTGAGGCAATAGACAATGGAATTAATAAATTGTATGAAAATGGATATATGCACAATCATTTAAGAATGTATGTGGCATCTATTACCTGCAACATTGCTCAATCCCACTGGAAACTTCCTGCACAATGGATGTATTATCATTTATTGGATGCAGATTGGGCAAGTAATGCTTGCAGTTGGCAGTGGGTTGCAGGCAGTTTTAGCAGCAAAAAGTATTATGCCAATCAAGAAAATATAAATAAATACTGCAACACAAATCAGCATCATACTTTTTTAGATATTGCTTATGAAAGCTTTGAAACCCTCGCTATTCCTGAACAATTGCTACATACAACAACGTTAGAACTTACAACAACACTTCCACCAAAGCAAGAAATAATAGTTGATAATACACTACCAACTTTCATTTATAACTTTTATAATCTTGATTATTTATGGCATCAAAATGAAATTGGCAATAGAATATTAATGCTAGAGCCTAGTCATTTTAAAAAATATCCTGTATCATCTAAAACCATTGATTTCGTTTTGACTTTAGCTAACAATATCAACAACATTCAAGTATATGCAGGTGAGTTCAATGAGTTGATTGAGGAGTATCATTTAACTAATATTTATTTTAAAGAACACCCAACAGCAAAGCATTACAAAGGAATTGAAGAAAACAGAGATTGGATGTTTAAAGATGTTGTTGGTTATTATCCTTCCTTTTTTTCTTATTGGAAACAATGTGAGAAAATATTAAAGAAACGGTATTAATAAAATAATCAATGGTTGCTGTTTACTGCAATGAATAAAGAACAAATCAATATTGTATGGCTTAAAAGAGATGTGAGAAAACAGGATCATTTGCCTTTGCAAATGGCAGAAGCAGCTCCTTTGCGATACATTATTATATTCATTTTTGAGCCAACAATTATTTCCCACCCCGATACTTCTCTGAGGCATTTACAATTTCAATATCACTCATTAAAAAAATTGAATGTGGCATTGAATCAGTGTAATAAAAAAGTAGAAATATTTCATACTGAAGCGAAGGAAGTATTTGAATTAATTTCATCTCAATATAACATCAACAATGTTTTTAGTTATCAGGAAACTGGCATTAACATTACGTTTCAGCGAGACAAACAAATTAAAAAGTGGTTTACTGAAAACAATATCATCTGGCAAGAATTTCAAAGAGATGGTATTGTAAGAGGCAGTAAAAACAGAGATGGTTGGGACAAACAATGGTATGCAATAATGCACGCACCCATTATTAAAAACGAATATAAAAAAGCCTGTGCTATTGAAGTAAAACATTCTTTCAATATTCCAGAAAAGCTAGTTGAACAACTTGAAAATTATCCTTCACAATTTCAACCAGCCGGAGAAGATTATGCTTTTAAATACTTGCAATCTTTTATAAACGAAAGAGGCAAAAATTATAGCAAGCATATCTCAAAACCTTTAGAGAGTAGGGTTTCGTGCGGTAGAATATCGCCTTATTTATCCTGGGGAAATATCAGCATTAAACAAGCTTATCAATTTGTGTATGCTGCCAAAAGCAATAGCTCAAGCAAGTTTGCCTTTCAAAATTTTCTTACAAGATTAAAATGGCATTGTCATTTTATGCAAAAATTTGAAGTGGAATGTAGCTACGAAACACAATGTGTAAATGCTGGTTATGAATTATTAGAGCACACCAAAAACGAAGCATTCATCAATGCCTGGAAACAAGGGAAAACTGGTTATCCATTGGTAGATGCTTGTATGCGATGCCTGCAACAAACTGGCTGGATAAACTTTAGAATGAGAGCAATGCTGGTGTCATTTTTTTGCCATCATTTGTATCAAGATTGGCGAGATGGGGTGTATCATTTAGCACAACTTTTTTTGGATTATGAACCTGGGATTCATTACCCACAATTTCAAATGCAAGCAGGCACAACTGGCATTAATACGATTAGAATTTACAATCCTATTAAACAGTCTCAAGACCACGACCCTAAAGGATTATTTATAAAAAAATGGGTGCCGGAATTAGCGAATGTTCCAGAAGAATTTATTCACGAGCCCTGGAAAATGACAGCCATTGATCAAACACTCTGCAACACTATTATTGGTAAGGATTACCCCACTCCAATTGTTGATTTAGAAGAAAGTGGCAAAGCAGCAAGAACTAATATTTGGAGCCACAGAAATAATGAAGAAGTAAAAAAAGAAAACTACAGAATATTGGCAATGCACACTCGAAAGAAAGCCGCAAACAAAACGAAATCAAGTGAAACAAATTAAAAAAGAAAACCTGCCACAAAAGATTTGTATCGTTTGTAAACGTCCATTTAGTTGGCGTAAAAAATGGGGGAAAGTTTGGGATGAAGTAAAATATTGCAGTGATAAATGCAGAATGAATAAGACAAAATAAAACCAATGAAATCAGTAGCTATCATATTCCCACATCAACTTTTTGAAGACATTACAATGCTTGAAAAAGCAGATGCAGTCTATCTTATAGAGGAATGCTTATTTTTTAAACAATATAATTTTCATAAACAAAAACTTGTTTTTCATAGAGCCTCTATGAAATTTTATGAATCTTATTTGCAAGAAAATAATATCATAGTAAATTATATTGAAACGACAAATGATATAAGTGATATCAGAAAACTAATTCCATATCTATCAAAAAAAGGTGTAACTAAAATCCATTATTACGATACAACAGATAATTGGTTGGAGAAGAGAATATCTAGTAAAGCAAAAGAAAACAACATTGAACTGCGTCAATATTCAAATCCGTTATTCATCAACACCAAAGAAGAAAATGAAGCATATTTTAAAGACAAGAAAAAATATTTTCAATCAGATTTTTATACGCATCAAAGAAAGAGATTAAACATTTTAATTGACGAAAATCAAAAGCCAATAGGTGGTAAATGGAGTTTTGATGCAGAGAATAGATTGAAATATCCAAAGGATAAAAAAGTGCCTGCAATCACCTTTCCAACCCTCAATCATTTTTATGAAGAAGCGATAGATTATGTGCAGCATAATTTTCCAAATAATTATGGAATAGCTTCTGCAAAACTTATTTATCCTGCTGATTTTATTCAATCACAGCAATGGTTACAGCAGTTTTTAGCAACTCGTTTTGCTGAGTTTGGAGAATATGAAGATGCCATTGTTGATAATGAAAATGTGTTGCATCATAGTGTATTAACACCAATGTTGAATATTGGTTTAATTACACCACAACAAATAATAAATGAAACTTTGAACTATGCTGCCAAGCATCAAATTTCAATGAACTCTTTAGAAGGTTTTATTAGACAAATTATTGGATGGAGAGAATTTATTAGAGCAGTTTATGAGCAAAAGGGTACACAAGAACGAACCACTAACTACTGGAAATTTACCAGAAAAATACCAGCCTCATTTTGGAATGGCACCACAGGAATTGAGCCTGTTGATATTGTTATAAAAAAGGTTTTAGCAACCGGTTATTGTCATCATATAGAAAGATTGATGGTATTGGGCAATTTTATGTTGCTATGTGAATTTGACCCAAATGAAGTATATAAATGGTTCATGGAAATGTTTATTGATGCTTATGATTGGGTAATGGTAACAAATGTTTATGGAATGAGTCAGTTTGCTGATGGGGGACTAATGGCAACAAAGCCATACATTAGTGGTAGCAATTATTTGATGAAGATGAGTAATTTTAAGAAAGGAAACTGGCAAACAATCTGGGATGGATTATTTTGGAAGTTTATGCACACACATAGAAGCTTTTTTTTATCTAATCCAAGGCTGGGGATGCTTGTAAATACTTTTGATAAAATGCCAATAGAAAAGAAACACAAACATCTTGAAACAGCAGAAAAATATTTGAATAGTTTATCAAACAGTTCAAATCATCTATTTAGCTAACAAATCAACCACTCCTTCTCTTTCTAAAATTAAATATCCTAATCTATCGTTGCTAATACCATCCTTTAATTGATAGCTGAATTCAAGTTCTTTATTTTTAATATTTGTTTCAAAATATTTGAATTGAATATTATTGAATTTTTTTAACCCTTGTCCTATTTCATAAAGATGTGTTGATAAAATAAAAACTGCATGCTCTCTTTTTTGTAATCCTTCAATAACAACAGTACTGCATTTCATAGCATCTTGTATATTGGTGCCTTTAAAAAGTTCATCAATTAAAATCAGCCAGTTTTTATTATCATCAATTTTTTCAACTGTATTTTTAACACGTTGCACTTCGTTAAAGAAATAGCTTTCGTTCTTGAATATGTTATCAACAATATGAATGTTACTAAGCAACCCATCAAAAAAACTTAGCTTCATTTTTTTTGCAGGTACGCCCATTCCAATATGTGCTAAATAAACTGCAATACCTACCGCTTTAATAAAAGTGCTTTTCCCAGCCATATTTGCTCCAGTTAAAAAAAGAAAATTATTTTCTTTTTCTAAAGAAATATTATATGCAGTTGGCTTTTCTAAAAGTAAATGAAATAAACCATCACATTCAATAACTGGACTATTGGTTTCAATAAATTCGGGAAATACAAAGCCATATTTTTCCTTTGCTTTTGCCAAGCTGGTATAAGCATCTATACTACTAAATACTGATATTAGATCTATACAATCCTGCTTAAAATGGCTTTTTAAATAAGCAGCAAAATGCAATATTGTTTTGCCAGAAATATTTTTTACATCAATAATATTGTTTCTTATTTCTAAAATCTTTGGCTTGTTGATAATTAATTCAATCTTGCTTACCCAATATTGCACTAACTTACTCGATGAGGGTTGTAATAGATTAGCAATTTTGCTCATTCCCTCAATAAAATTAAAAAAATGCTCTACGGAATATTTTATTAAAGAAAAATCACTAGTGGAAAATATTTTGTAAAGAAATGTATTGAATATGCTGGTTGGCTGTGGAATATTAGTGATGGCTGTTTCATAAAATCGTTCCATTACCATTATAGTTCCATTGGTAATAGTTTTTGGGAATTGTTCATGAATTTGCAACAAATGTTTAATAGTTATTTGGGTGTCTTTTATCTCATCAATATTATTTAAGGGTGATGCTAACAGATTATGCAGAAAAATTTTACCATCGGTAGTTTGAGTAAAGTTTAAATGTTTAAAAACAGAGTATTCTTCATCGTACTGAAATATAGATAAATCATTGAGTGTAGTTTGGTCTATTTGCATTTTAATAGTTTATGGTTTATGTTTATGGTTTAAAAGCCCTGTACCTTAAACTGAACACTTCTAACTTCGTTCAAATTTTAATCGCTTCCCTTTTACAGATTCATCAAACACATTATTTCCATAAACCAAATGTCCATTTACAAAAGTTTTTTCAATAGTTGCTGGACTTGTAAAATTTTCCAATGGGCTCCAACCACATTTATATAAAATATTTTCTTTTGAAATGGTATATGGTTTGTTCAAATTAACAAGTACCAAATCTGCAAAATACCCTTCTCGAATAAAGCCTCTTTCCTTAATTTGAAAACAAGCAGCAACAGCGTGACTCATTTTTTCAACTACTTTTTCAATAGATATTTTTCCTTGTTTTACATAGTATAACATCAATTGCAATGAATGCTGCACCAATGGCAAACCTGCATGTGCAATAAAATAATCGTTGTTGAATTTTTCGTCTGTTGTATGTGGGGCATGGTCTGTAGCAATCACGTCAAGCCTATCATCCAATAAAGCTTCCCATAATTTTGGTTTTATATTTGAGGATTTTATAGCAGGGTTACACTTTATTTTGTTTCCTAATGTATTGTAATCCTCGCTTGTAAAATGCAAATGATGCACACAAACTTCTGCTGTAATTCTCTTATCTTTTAAAGGCATCATATTACCAAAAAGTTGTAGTTCTTTTTCAGTAGAAATATGTAATATATGTAATCTTGAATTGTACTTTTTTGCAAATTGAATAGCTTTTAGAGATGATTCAAAACACACGTCCTCATCTCTTATAATAGGATGAGATGCTGCTGTAAACTCGTGATTTTCCAGCTTCAACCTTTCAATATTTGCTTTTATAATAGCCTCTTCTTCGCAATGTGTAGCAATTAACAATTCAGCACCAGCAAAAATCTTCTCAAGATAAACAGGATTGTCAACTAATAAATTACCTGTTGATGAACCCATAAAAATTTTAATTCCACACACATCATTTTTCTTTGCATTAGTATTCATTAACTCTTCATAGTTTTCATTGCTAGTTCCCATAAAAAAAGAGTAATTAGCCAATGAATTTTTAGAAGCGATGTTGAATTTATCTTCTAGCAATTCCTGTGTAAATGCCGGTGGATTTGTATTTGGCATTTCCATAAAACTTGTTACACCTCCTGCAATTGCTGCTTTAGCCTCGGTGTAAATAGTTGCTTTATGAGTTAAGCCCGGTTCTCTAAAATGCACTTGGTCATCAATACAACCTGGCAACAAAAACAAACCATCAGCATTAACTTCTTCCACTTGATATTTCACGTCAATAGTAGTATCTATTTTTTCAATGCGTTCATTCTTTAATAAAACATCAGACGCAAAGATTTTGCCTTCATTTACAATACTTGCGTTTTTTATTAGGTAAGTTCTCATTGTATCCTATTTTTGAATTCTTTAACAATAAATATGAAAAAAATATTTTCCTTTTTTATTAGCATTCTATTCGTGCAAACCTTGTTCTCTCAAGCCGACTTTATTGAACTTGGCTCTCGCCAATACGATGTTCTTGATAGATTAGAGATAAAATTAAGAACAGATTCGGTTTTAAACTTTAGCACAGTAAAACCTTACGATAGAAAAGTTATTACACAAAGATTAGAATACATTGACAGTTTAAACAAATCGGGAAGCATTAAATTATCAAGAGTTGATAAATATAATTTACAAATGATTTTAAAAGATAATTTTGATTGGAGAACAGGGCTTGGAGACACCTCTTTAAAATTCAAAAATTTGTGGGGAAAAGAGCATTTAACTAATCCATTTTATTTTGGAGTAAAACGTGGCGATTTTTCTTTTTACTCTCATTTAATGTACAATTTCCAATTTGGGAAAGAAAGCATTTCTAATGCCAAAATTTACAATAATTCAAGAGAAATAGCACATTGGCGTGGGCAAGTTTCTAAACGTATTGGCTACTATACTTATGCTACAGATAACCAACTAAGAAACCCATTATATGTAAGGCAATATACTACTGCAAACTATGCTGTGCCTGGTTTTGGTTATTTTAAAGGAGATGTAAAAAATGGCTCTACAGCACCCATAGATGCTTTTGAAGTTAAAGGTGGAGTAATGTTTAATGCCACTAAAGGTGTTGATATGCAGTTTGCATTTGATAAACTTTTTATTGGCAATGGTTACAGAAGTTTAATACTTAGTGACTTTAGCAATAACTATCTTTTCTTAAAAATAAATACCCGTTTCTGGAAGTTTAATTATACCAACTTATTTGCACAAATGATAAATAGAGAAGGGGTATATGGAGATACTATTTATCCAAAAAAATATATGACATTTCATTGTTTGGATTTACAAATAACTAAATGGTTAAACGTTGGTTTTTTTGAAAATATTATGTTTGGAAGAAAAAATGGTTATGATATTAACTACTTAAATCCAATGATATTTACAGTTGCATTAGGACATCAATTAGGCAGCCCAGATAAAACAACAATTGGGCTAAATATTAAAGCTAATGCTTTTAAAAACACTCAACTTTATAGTCAAATCATCATTAATGAATTTGTTTTAGGCGAAGTTTTAAAATATAAAAATGGATTTTGGGCTAATAAACAGGCTATCCAGCTTGGATTAAAATCAATAGATTTTTTAGGAATAAGTAATCTTGATATACAAGGCGAGATTAATTTAGTTCGTCCTTTTGTTTACACATCAAAGGATAATTATAGTTCTTATACACACTACAATCAGGCATTAGCCCATCCTCTTGGTGCCAACTTCAGAGAAATGATTGCTATTATAAAATATCAACCTACAAATAAACTTCGTTTACAAGGCAAACTAATTTATTATACACAAGGCTTAGATTCTGCAGGAGTAAATATGGGTTCAAATATTTTTGAATCTTACTTTACAAGACCAAGAGATTATGGTTGGAAAATTGGAACAGGTATAAAAGCAAATTGTATGATAGCACAAGCAACTGCCACTTACGAACTATTGCCCAATATTTTTATAGATGCAGATTATATTATAAGAACTTATAAACAAGACAATGCTGCTGACATAAAAACAAACATTTTCAATATTGGCTTAAGAATGAATTTGAAAAAAAGAGAATATGATTTTTAAAAAAAGACATGTAAAATATGGATTTTGTTAGTAAATGAATCATCTGTACAATAAAATTAATTTATTATGGCAGATATGATTGTAAGAAACAAAAAAAATACTCATAAACTTTTACGAGTTGATTTAACTCCTATGGTCGATTTAGGATTTTTACTCATCACTTTTTTTATTATTTCCAATTCTTTAGCCAAACCAAAAGCAATGCCCATCAACTTCCCTGCAGATGGGAGCACTACAACTGCAGCTAGTAGCAAAACTTTGAACTTAATTATCTGTAGCAATAAAGTAAATTATTATTTCGGTTACGATTCTACTCGGATGAGTAGTTGTAGTTTTAATAATAACGAACTCAGAAATCTGATAATAAGGAAGCAGATTGATGTTGAAAAAAAATTTGGAAATAAAAACGAGATACTCATATTAATTAAACCTACATCCTCTTCCAACTATAAAACATTGGTGCAAGTTTTGGATGAAATGCTCATCAATAAAGTTACAAGGTATATGGTAGTAAACCCATCAAAATTTGAAGAGAAAATATAAAGCTTTAAGCATAAATCTTCTCAATTACATCTTTATACTTATCTAAAATAACTTTTCTTTTTAAACTCATTTTAGGAGTCATTTCGCCAGTCTCAATGCTCCATTCAGTTGGCAATAATTGAAATTTTTTTATTTGCTCTACGTGATTAAAATAGCTATTGTAATGCTCAATTAAACTTTGATATTTAGCAATAACTCTATCGTTTTTTATTGCATCTTCATTGGTTGTAAATGGTATTTCTTTTTCTTTAAACCACTCTCTTAATGCACTAAATGAAGGAACAATTAAAGCTGAAACAAATTTTTTATCGTTACCGATAACAACCATTTGTTCAATAAATCTATTTTCTTTAAACCTATTTTCAATTGGCTGTGGAGCCACATATTTTCCACCGCTCGTTTTAAAAAGTTCTTTTTTTCTATCGGTTATTTTCAAAAATTTTCCTTCATCAAAAACACCAATATCTCCTGTGTGT
This sequence comes from uncultured Chitinophagaceae bacterium, assembly GCA_964615145.1. GTDB lineage: Bacteria > Bacteroidota > Bacteroidia > Chitinophagales > Chitinophagaceae > CAIVPM01. The sequence goes on along the minus strand of CAZTOP010000014.1, from coordinate 1,629 downwards.
AACCAACCATCAACAATAGTTTCATTAGTTAAATCTGGTCGTTTATAATAACCCAGCATTACAGTTGAACCTTTCACTAAAATTTCGCCATCGTCTGCAAGTTTTACCTCAATTCCATTTATAGGTGGCCCAACTGTTCCATATTTATTATTGCCTTTACCTTTTCTACCTACACTAATTACTGGGCTATTTTCTGTAGGTCCGTATCCTTCATAAATAGGAATTTCTGCACCATTAAAAATTCTTAATAAATGAATGGGACAAGCTGCACCGCCTGTAACTATAAACTCTATTTTACCACCTAATGCTTCTCTCCATTTATTAAAGATAATTTTATTGGCAATTTTTAATTGGAGATTGTACAAAAAACTACCACTAACATTGTTATCATATTTTTTTGCTAAAGCAACTGCCCAGTAAAATAGCATTCTTTTAACCCCTTTCAAGTCGCTCCCTTTTAACATAATTTTCTCGTATACTTTTTCTAACAATCGGGGCACACAGCTAAATCCAAAAGGTTGTATTTCTCTAATATTGTCGCCAATAGTCTCTATACTTTCTGCATAATAAATACTAATTCCACTATATAAATAGATGTAGGTAATAACTTTTTCGAAAATATGGTTCAAAGGAAGAAAGCTTAATGCCTTTTTATCTGGTGCATCTTCAAAAGGAAAACTATCCTTACTATACTGAACACAAGTATATATATTACTGTGTGTAAGCATAACTCCCTTGGGTGTTCCTGTTGTACCAGAAGTATATATTATTGTAGCAAGATGGGATGCAGGAATTGTTTTTTTTATTGCTTCAACATTTTGCAGTGCACCTTCATCAATACTAGTTGTGAGTTGGCTCCAATGTTTACAACCAACAACATTATCGAAAGAAAAAATATCAATTAAAGATGGTATTTTGGATTTAAGCTCATTGATTTTCTGAAACATTTCATCATTACTAACAAAAATATATTGGGTTTGAGAGTCATTTAAAATAAACTCAATTTCTATTGGGTTTGTTGTGGGATATAATGGCACCAATATAGCACCAGTTTGTTGCACTGCCAAATCAGTAATAACCCATTCTGGTCTATTGTTGCTGATGATGGCAATTTTATCGGCACTTTCAGGCGTTAAATTATTACCACTTACACCAAGTTTTATTAAACCCGCACTCAGTTTATTTATTGTTAATTGAATGCTTACTGTATCATTCGCAATCCAGTTACCATTTATTTTAGAGGCGAGAGTATCAGGCTTATTTCCAAATTTGTTTAACTGAAAATCTATGGCATCAAATAGTCTTTTTACTTCCATTTGCAATCGTTTTATGAAAAAAATATTAGAGCAATAACTCAAAAAATTAAATCTGCGGAAAGATATTTATTTTATCATTAAATTTTGTATTGGTCACCGTATTTTTATATTTTACAATACAGCATTAGTTTAATAGCCACTAAAAGCCCATTCGATTATGTTTAATGAATAATTTTTAAACAATAGAACCTAAATATTTTTATTTTAAAAAATACTAAAAAATATTTGGCAGATAAAGTTATACTCCTATTTTTGCAATCCGAAAAAACAAGGGATGATCTCGTAGCTCAGTTGGTAGAGCACATCACTTTTA
>CAZTOP010000013.1:64167-64375 GCA_964615145.1 uncultured Chitinophagaceae bacterium | reverse complement strand
TATTACGTGGTATTGAGAAATCTCAAATCCGTCGTGGTATGGTAATCGTAGCTCCTAAATCTATTACTCCTCACACTGAATTTAAAGGCGAAGTTTACGTTTTGAGCAAAGATGAAGGTGGTCGTCACACTCCATTCTTCAATAAGTATCGTCCTCAATTCTATTTCAGAACTACGGATGTAACCGGTGAGTGTACTTTGCCTGCAGG
>CAZTOP010000013.1:0-64157 GCA_964615145.1 uncultured Chitinophagaceae bacterium | reverse complement strand
ACTGAAATGGTTATGCCTGGTGATAACATTAACTTACATGTTAAATTGATTCAACCAATTGCGATGGACAAAGGCTTGAAATTTGCTATTCGTGAAGGTGGAAGAACAGTAGGTGCTGGTCAAGTTACTGAAATTATCAAGTAATAACAATGTACTACTAATTAGTACAGCGTCATAAAAAAGTATTACATATCTTCGCAAAGTACTTAGGTTTTACATCTAGGTACTTTGTACTTTATAATAATTACTTACACGGGCATGGTGCAACGGTAGCATACGGGTCTCCAAAACCTTTGATCTGGGTTCGAATCCTAGTGCCCGTGCTAAATTTTAGTTTCAAAAGTTTATTGACAAGATTAATTCAGTTTTTAAAATTGATGATAAAAGCAATAAATCTCAAACAAAATAAAAATGAACAAAATTTCAAACTACTTTAAAGAGAGTTATTTAGAGCTAACCGAAAATGTTACCTGGCCAACTTGGGCTCAGTTACAACAAAGTACTGTTATTGTTTTAGTAGCATCTTTAGTGATAACGGGTATGGTGTTCGTAATGGATACCTCGAGTAATCAATTGCTAAAACTTGTATATAAATTATTTAATTAATAGAAATGAGTGAAGTAGTTGCTGAACAAAAAGAAAGTAAGTGGTATGTACTGCGAGTTGTGAGTGGTAAGGAAAGAAGTGTAAAAGAATATTTAGATAAGGATATTGCACGAAACGGTTGGACTACCATAGTTAGGCAAGTTTTTTTGCCTATGGAAAAGGTTTTTAAGGTTCAGAATGGTAAGAAAGTAATGCGAGAGAAGAATTATTTTCCAGGGTATGTGATGTTAGAAGTTGAAGATGGAAAATTAACTGATGATATTGTTCAACACGTTAGCAACATCAGCAATATTATGCATTTTTTAACTGATGGTAAGGGGAGTAAAGGAAATATTATTTCTTTGCGTAAAGCAGAAGTAAACAAGATGTTGGGCAAGGTTGATGAGATGAATGATATTGGTGTAACAATTAGCGAACCATTTATTGTTGGCGAAACAATCAAAATAATTGAGGGACCGTTTAATGATTTTAATGGCGTGATTGAAGAAGTTAACGATGAAAAGAAAAAATTAAAGGTTACTGTTAAAATATTTGGTCGCAGTACACCTGTTGAATTGAATTACATGCAGGTTGAGAAGCTAAGTTAGATTTTTTTTTTATAAGAATATCAAATCCTCGTTTTGCGAGGATTTTTTGTTTCTACAAGTATTATTTAATATCCCCCAAAAATATATACTATTTGACATCACTATAACTTGATGCGAATGATAATTAAGCTATATCCTCCCCAATGCTAGCTGAATAAAGTTTAAACCACTCCTCGTCTGTTAGAAAAACTCCAGTGGCTTCTTTTACCTGAATTAGCCTTTCGATTTTTGTGGTACCAACAACAGGTAGAATTTTTGTTGGATGTTTCAATAAAAAAGCAATTAATATTTGATTGATTCCTGTGTTATGATTTTCAGATAATTCTCTTGCAGTTGAAAAAATACTCCTGAATCTTGGATGTTCATCTTCAGTTAAAATACCTCCACCCAAAGGACTCCACGCCATTGGACGAATTCCATTTTGTAAACAATTATCTAAAGTTCCATCAACAAATGGCTTAAGATGAACAATGGAAAGTTCAACCTGGTTGTAATCTATTTCAACCGAATCTTTTAATGCTTCAACCTGTTGAGGTAAAAAGTTTGAAACACCAAACTGACGAATTTTACCTTGTTTTTTTAATTGGTTAACTGCCTCTGCAATTTCTTGAGGATGTAACAATGGACTTGGTCTGTGAATCAATAGCACATCAATATAATCAGTATAAAAGTTTTTTAAAGATTGTTCAACAGATTTTACAATATGTTCTTTGCTGGTGTTATAAGATTTTATTTGATGATGAGGACGGTTTTCGCAAACCAATTGAATGCCACACTTAGTAATGAGCTTTATGTTAGAACGCAGATTGTGCTTGTGTTTAATGGCTTCTCCAAAATCTGCTTCAGTTGTATAATCACCATAAATATCGGCGTGGTCAAATGCAATGATTCCATTTTCGACACACTGATTGATAATTACTTCATATTCATATGTCGAAAAATTTGCACCCCACTTTCCCCAACGCATACAACCAGCAATAGGCGATACAACTGTATTCATATACTTAGTTTAAATTTCTGGTTCTTGCTGACTCAAGCAATGCCAGCTACCTAAGCCCCAAATCACGTCTGTACTATCAATGCCTACAACTTTTCTATCTTTAAAACAATCCTGAATTATTTGTAAAGCTTTGTCGTCATTTCTGTCTCTAAAAGTTGGTACACAAACAGCAGCATTACTTATGTAAAAGTTGGCATAAGATGCAGGCAGGCGTTGATCTTCATAAATAACTGCTTTAGGCATTGGTAATTCAACAATGTTCATTTGTTTGCCATTTTGCAAACGCATTTTAGTTAACTGTTTTAAATTTTGCTGCAGCAGATTATAGTTTTCATCACTTTTATTTTCTTCAATAACTGTAACAACTGTATCAGCATTTACAAATCTTACTGTGTCATCAATATGTCCATCAGTATCATCGCCAACAATACCTTCATCCACCCAAAGTATATGTTCTACACCATAATAGTTTATTAAATATTCTTCAATTTGTTGCTGATTCAAATGTGGATTTCTGTTTGCATTCAATAAACAACAAGTTGATGTAAGCAAAGTGCCTTCACCATTAAATTCTACGCTTCCACCTTCCATTACAATATTTGGATGAAATACTTTCAAGCCCAATTGCTCACCAATTAAAGTTGGTATCACATCATCTAAATCAAAAGGTGGATATTTATTTCCCCAGGCATTATATCTCCAATCAACAATTATTTTCTCATTTGTTTTTCTGTTTATCAAAAATGCAGGTCCGTGGTCTCTGCACCAGGCATCATTTGTTGGATGATAGAAGAATTTTATTTTATTCATATCAACACCAACTTCAAGTAAATGCTTTGTAGCAAAAGCTTCTAAAGCTGTATCTGCAACATTGATACAAACATTTTCACCTTTGCTTACTTCTTTTATAAATTGAGAATATGGTTTATATACTGTATCAATTTTGCCAGGCCAGCTTGCTTCTTTATGAGGAAAGCTAAGCCAGGTTGCTGTATGTTTTTCCCACTCAGCAGGGAAATGAAATCCTAATTGTTTTGGAGTTTGCATTAAGTTAAATTAGTCTTCGTCAATAAATCTTTTAGTAATTGGTTGATAAGAATCAATTCTTCTATCTCTCATAAAAGGCCAGTGTGTTCTGTAGCTATCAGTTTTTGCTGTGTCGATTTCTACAACTTCAGTTTCTTCTTTGTCGTGAGATGCTTTGTAGAGAAGCCTTCCAAAAGGATTGGCAACAAAACTTCCTCCCCAGAATTTCATTAAACCATCTTGTTCAAAGCCAACCCTGTTAACACTTACAACGTGCACACCATTGGCAACTGCATGACTACGTTGAATGGTTTGCCAGGCATTATATTGTTCATCATTGGTGGCTTCATCTTGAGAAGTTGCCCAACCAATAGCTGTTGGATAAAACAAAATTTCTGCACCCATCAAAGCTGTAATTCTTGATGCTTCAGGATACCATTGATCCCAACAAATTAAGATACCAATTCTACCATATTTTGTATCGAAATTTTTATAGCCTAAGTCGCCTGGTGTAAAATAAAATTTCTCATAATACGCAGGGTCATCTGGAATGTGCATTTTTCTGTACTTGCCTAAATAACTACCATCTGCATCTATTATTGCTGTTGTGTTATGGTAGATTCCTTGTGTACGTTTTTCAAACAAACTAGCAATAATTACAACACCAGTTTCTTTAGCAACTTCACTTAAAATATCAGTTGTTTTTCCAGGAATTTTTTCTGCTAGTTCAAAATTTTCATAAGCTTCAACATCACAGAAATACAATGATGTAAACAATTCTTGCAGGCACACAATATTTGCACCTTTACTTGCTGCAACTTTAACTTGTTCAATGGCTTTCTGTAAATTAATATTTACATCTGCTACGCAAGTCATTTGTACCAAGCCTATTTTTATTTTACTCATGATGAAAGATTGATGGTGCGAAAATATAGTTATTGCATCTACTTTTTGTTTAAAAATTAAGATTCTTAAAGCTAATTTTAATAACCATTAAATAACAATTATTGATTTTTTTGCGGTTATATTTGCATTCTAAATTTACTTTATGAAAAAATTTTTACTTCTTTTTCTGGCTACTGTTTTATTAAATTCAGCGTTCTCTCAAATTTTATTTAGTGAGGATTTTAACTATCCTACCAAAGTAACTGGAGATACAATAGCCGGCACTGCAAATAATAATTCTGCTGCTGGGGATACAACTTGGAAAAGACACAGTGGAACAGCTGGTACTAGGGCTGTCAAGTATAATTCTAATTCTCTCAACTACACTGGTTATACTGGTTCTGGTATTGGAGGTTCTGTAACTTTCCAACATACTGTTGGCTCAGAAGATATCAACGGCTACATTGGGTCATCAATTTCATCTGGTAATGTTTATGCAGCTTTTATGCTAAAAATTGACTCAAGTGGTGGAAAAGACACTTCAACAGATTATTTCTTTCATTTCTGCGATTTATACGGGGTTTCTCTCAGCAACTTTAGAGCAAGGATATTTGCTTGTGATGGTTCTGCTCCAAATAAGTTTAGATTGGGGTTAAGTAAGGGAACTGCTGCAAAACTTACAGCAGCTCAAGTTAGCAGTGGTGCTAAAATTATTTACACAAGTTCAGAATATAATACTGGACAAACTTATCTAGTAGTTGCAAAATATAAATTTAATACAACTAGTACAAAAGATGATGAAATAAGTTTGTTTGTAATACCAGCTGGAATTCCTACTTCGGAACCTACTGCCGATATTAGCTTCTCGGATACATCTTTTTCTGATTTATCTAAAATTCAAAGTTTATGTATTCGTCAAGGTAGTATAGGAAGAACAGCAGGAACAATTGATGGTTTTAGAGTGTTCTCAACCTGGGATGCAGCTACTGCTGCTGCACTACCTATCAAGTTAAACTCCTTTAATGCAATAGGATTAAGAGATGTAGTAAATTTAAACTGGTCAGCAATATGCTCAGAAAATAGCTGCAATTTTATTGTAGAAAGAAGTACAGATGGAATAGCATACACAGAAGTTTCTAGCACTAATGCTACCTCAAAAGGAAATTATTTAACAACAGATAAAAACCTTCCTAAAGTTAGTACTCTTTATTACAGATTAAAAATAGTTAGTGCTAATGGAAAAGTTGAATACTCTACTGTTCAAAGAGTGCAAGTTAGAGATGTTAAATTATCTGTAGGTCCTAATCCAACAACAAATGAAATTTTAATAAATGCTACCTCTAATATTACAACTGTGGAAGTGTTAGGTTTAGATGGTAAAAATTATTTTAGATTACAGAATAATAATTCTAATTCGTTAAGAATTAGTACTTCTAATTTTTCGAATGGAACCTATGTTGTTAAAACAATAATTGATGGAGAAACAATCTCTAACAAGATTGTTGTGAAGCACTAGAATAATTGTTTCATTAAATTAAAAAAGCTAGTTCATATAGGAGCTAGCTTTTTTTGTTATTGGAATTACCAATATTCTTCGATTAGTTTTTGGAAAAGAATTACAGACTCAATTCTATTTCAGGAAGTACACGTGGTTTAACGTTCTTTACAGCATCAGCTATGTGTTTTATGTGTCTAGGGGTTGTGCCACAACACCCACCTACAATATTTACAAATCCTTCTTTTGCCCAATCTTCAATAAAGTGAGCAGTTTCATGTGGAGATTCATCATATTCTCCCATTGCATTTGGTAAGCCTGCATTTGGATATGCAGAGGTGAAGCAAGTTGCAATTTGAGAAAGTTCTTCAATATGTGGTCTCATTTCTTGAGCACCTAGAGCACAGTTTAGGCCGATACTTAATGGTTTAGCATGTAATAGTGAAATATAAAAAGCTTCTAAAGTTTGTCCACTTAAAGTTCTACCACTTGCATCTGTAATAGTCCCAGAAATCATTACAGGTAAGGATTTCTTTTTATTATCTTTAAAATATTTTTTAAATGCAAAAATTGCAGCTTTTGCATTTAATGTGTCGAAAATGGTTTCGATTAATATCAAATCAACACCACCATCAACTAGACCTCTAATTTGTTCATAATATGCTGTTACAGCATCATCAAAAGTTAAAGCTCTAAAGCCTGGGTTATTAACATCTGGACTGAGTGATAGCGTTTTATTCAATGGACCAATGGAGCCTGCAATGTATTTTGGATTCGATTCTGGATAATCTTTTAAAAATTCCTGTATTGCAATTTTGGCACATTGTGCAGCAGCTACATTTAATTCGTACGCAAATTCCTGCATTTCATAATCAGCCATGGCAATTGAGGTACTACTAAAAGTATTGGTTTCAATAATATCTGCCCCAGCATTTAAATATTCTTTATGAATAGCAGTTATAATTTGAGGTTGGGTAATGCATAGTAAATCATTATTACCTTTAACGTCTAGATGCCAGTTTTTAAATCTCTCTCCTCGATAGTCGCTTTCTTCTAATTTGTATCGTTGAATCATTGTGCCCATAGCACCATCAATAACTAAGATTCTTTTTCGTAATTCTTTTTCTATGCTTGACATATCACTCTTTTTTCTGATGAATAAAATAAAATACGAATGAATAAACGAAATGAGTCTGGGGACAATTTGCAGAGAATTCGTTTATTAGTTCTGTTTATTAAACTTGAATGGGTTGAACAATAAACAAATCTACCCACACTGCAAATATAGCAGAAACAATAAAATATTTTAATAAATAACAGAGGAAATGTGGTGATATGAAACCCAACTAGGCCGGCTGGATTAAAACCGGCCTTTGTAGGTACTGTCCTTGTTCACTTCGATAGGGTAACGTGATTAATAATTAAGACATTGCAAAGTAGTGAATTATTATTGGTATTACAAGATTGTGAATATTTATAAAGATTTAAAGCATTATTAACATTAAACTAAAAGTTGCTATTTACACTTACTCTTATATCATCTGCAATATCTGGTACATTTATGCCATATTTTTTGGGTTGAATTATAAAAGAACTTTTTAGTGATACTTTTCCATTTAATATCGTAACACTTCCTTTTGCAGAAATTTTTTGAGATATACCATGTAAATTTAATAAACCATCTGCAGTAACATTGTAAGTTCCATTTTTTGCAAAATTGATAGATGAGATATTGGTTATAGTTCCTTTAAAGCTTGCTTTTGGATATTTGGAACTATACATATAATCCTTCTCATTAAAATGCTGTTCCATTAAGGTATTTTCAAATTTAAAACCTTTAATTAAAACAGCAAAGTCTATTTGTCCCGTTTTATCATTTAATGTACATATTACTTGATGATTTATGGCTTCAATATCTTCGGCAACAGTATGTGAGAAAAATTTAACCTCAGCAGATCTTGTTGAGTAAGTTTTTTGTGCTTGTAGGATCAATGGCACAAACCCTAAAATGATAATTAAAATTCTTTTTAGCATAGATTATTTTTTTATTACTTCTCCTTCATTAAACTGTACGTCCATTAAAAAACCGGTACACATTCCTTTTAATGTTGTTTGAGCACCTGCTTTTAATGGCTCTATGCTATCTTTCAAAATAAAGTAAACACCAACTGTACTATCTGTGGATTGCAGAATAACAGTGGTTTTTTTATTCTCAATTTTCGACTCTTTAACTATGCCGCTAACTTCAAAAACTTTGCCTGTATAGTTGCTGTCAGATTTTTGTTCGTTTTCTTGATATGCTTTCACTAGTGCAGTTGCTGTAATAGCTTCACCTTTTTTAGCAGTAAAATTTCTGTACCAATCAGTTGTAGGTAATTTGAAAACAAAAAACCAAACTCCTGCTATTCCAATAATTGCCGAAATAAGAACAAACTTTAATATTTTCTTTTTATTCATGTTTTAAACAAATTGTTTTACAAATGTAAACTTTGTTTTAAAGAAAATAGGCTAAAGATTATTTAGCCTATTTTCTTTTTTTGTATGTAGTAAATTATTGAAGTATCAGAGTTTTTGTTTGTTGGAAATCTTTTAAACTAAACTTAATAAAAATTACATTTTTAGCATTTTGAAAATTAGGTGTTAACTTAACTGAGTTGTATCCTTGGACTAAGTTATTAGAAAACTGCTGAAGATTTCTACCTAATTCATCTAATATTGTAATGTCAATTTTTTGTGTTTTATCGCTGATAATATCAACATTAATTTGATCATTTTTTCTAATAATAGTTGGATAAAGATTTTTGATGGTGACACCAGAAATTACTGGTTTAATACTGATACTGTTAGACAATCTCTCACTACCATCTTTATCAACTAGTTTTAAACGATAGAAAATTAAGCTTCCAGAATTGTTAGATAATTTTTTATCAATAAAACTGTAATTAGTAGATTTATTTGAATTTCCAATAGCATCTATTTTCCCAATTGTAAAAAAGAACTGTCCGTCATCACTTCTTTGAACTTCGAAGTAATTACTATTTATTTCTGTAACTGTTTGCCACTTTAGTATGGTTTCATTATTAGTTGTGGATGCATTAAAACTAGATAATTCTATAGGTAAAGAAAGAACTGACGAACCTGCATAAATATAATCTCCTGAACTTCCATCTCCTGCTCCACTTGCTGCATTGCCAACGTAATAAAATGTTACATTACCAACTGCACTTGCTGGGGCTGTCCATTTTAAATTAGTGTAAGTATAACTACTACTTGATACAGTTGTTACAGCATTGTTATGGCTGAGCTCTGAACCATTAACTGCTGCATTAGCATTTGTACTAGAAAAACTACCAATTGATGTTCCTGAACTGTTTACAGCTTTTATTGAAAAGCCCCACTTTTTTCTGTTTGCTGAACCATGACTTATTGAAATTTGTAAGGGATAGGCAGTATTAGGGATATATCCACCGCTAGGCAGACCTGCAATACTAACACTGCCGCCAGCAGTATTCAAAGCAAAATCTGAGTGGCAGGATGTACAATAATTCCCAGTAGCTCCAGTATAACCAGTTGGAGGAACCGAGGAATAATTACTACTATTAATGCCAGATTGAAGTAAAACAGTACAACAAATTAAAGTTAAGGCAAAGTAAATTTTCTTCATAGTCAAATATTTTTGCTAATTTATGAAAAAGATTCTTTACAAAGATTAATTTGCAACTTATTTTATAATTGATAATATATAAAACTTATTTTACATATTGTTGAACAGGTAACCTATTAGTTAAACTTTTTGCTAAAGTCATTTCATCTGCAAATTCAAGCTCTCCACCAAAAGCAATACCCCTTGCAATGGTGGTTATTTTGCAGGATAAGCCAGATAATTTTTTTTGAATGTAATAAATAGTGGTATCGCCTTGAATATTGGGATTTAAGGCAAATACAATTTCTTCAATTTCTTCATCAGCAATTCTTTTAAGAAGTGACTCAATGTTCAAATCATTAGGTCCAATACCATCAAGAGGTGATATGATACCCCCCAAAACGTGGTAAGTGCCATTAAACTGTTGTGTGTTTTCAATTGCAATAACATCACGTATATTTTCTACTACACAAATCAGATTTTGATTACGCATTTTATTAGCACAAATGCTGCAAACATTAGCATCACTAATATTATGGCATCTATTGCAAAACATTATTTCATTCCTCATTTTAGCTATGGTTGCACTAAAATGTTCAACCTGTAAATGGTCTTGCTTTAGTAAGTGCAAAACTAATCTGAGTGCTGTTTTTTTTCCAATGCCCGGCAATTGAGCAAATGAATCAACCGCGTTTTGTAATAAGGAAGAAGGTAAAACCATTTTTGGTGAATGAAGAAATTAAAACGCAATTTTAAGAAAGATTTCCTTTAAACCTTAGTCGTTATTTTTTTCTCTTTTTCTATCTCTATGTTTTAAAATTGGAACTTTACTTTCAGTTCCATTCAAAATTCTGGTAATATTTTTTTGATGAGTTAACACCACCATTAATGCTACGACTATTGCGAATGCTCTATAAAATGGTTCAGGTTCGTTGTAAATAAATAAAATAAAAACCATAAAAGCGATACCTGCTAAAATAGAACTCAACGAAACAAACCTCGTTAAATAAAGTGCTAGTAAAAAAACAGCAATACAGAGTGCTGCAACAGCTGGTTGCATAGCTAATGCCATTCCAAACAGCGTAGCAACTCCTTTACCGCCTTTAAAATTTGCCCAAATTGGGAATACATGCCCAAGTACAGCAGCTAAACCTAAGCCAATCATAAAATTTGTTCTGTGTAATTCGTTTGTGCTGTAATGAAGAATAAAAATGTGCAAGGAAGTAGCAATAACCCCTTTCATTATGTCAACAAACATAACAATACTACCCCATTTTTTTCCTAATATTCTAAATGTATTTGTTGCACCAGCATTACCACTACCATAATCTCTAATATCGATATTAAAAAAATATTTGCTTATCCATACCGATGTAGGAATTGAACCAATGCAATAAGCTAATATGATTAATAAAAATTCATCCATAATTGAGAAAATATTTTTTTCAGAATTGCAAATATAACCTAGTGTATGAAAAAAAATAATAAAAAATTAACAATGCCGATATAACTAATTAATAATGAATATGCTAAAACTGTTTTGTTAGCAAAAGAGCAATCCAGGCACCTTTTGTGATTGTTTTAATTTTTCTCCATTTTTTTTGATTTGCTATTTGAAGAATATCATCCTCATCTTCAATTAATAATCCACTTAATATGATATTGCCATTGGGTTTGCAAGCCTTATTTAATAATTCAAAATTATCTTGGATAATGTTTTTGTTGATATTAGCAATTACAATATCATAAGGATGTTTTGTGGTTGCGTCATCCGAAAGCTCAATAGTAACTTTATTGCAATTATTATTTTCTAAATTTTCTTGGGCATTTTCAATACACCAATCATCATGGTCAACAGCAAGTATTTCAGTTGCACCTAATTTTTCAGCTAAAATAGCCAAAATTCCAGTGCCAGTTCCAAAATCAAAAACTTGCATGTTACTAAAATTAATTTCTCGCATCAATTGCATTACACTGAAAGTTGTAGCGTGATGCCCGGTGCCAAAACTCATTTTGGGAGTAATAAATAATTCATGCAACACATTTGGAATTGGTTGATGAAAATGTGCTCTAACTCCCACAAAATCGTCTACAATAACTGGTTCAAAATTAGACTCCCATACTTCATTCCAATTTTGTTTTGGAATAGAGGTTCTATTATAAGTTAATTTGTATTCAGACATTAAAACATCTAACTCAATATCATTAAAGTCATTTTCATTCATAAAAGCGATGACAGCGTCGTTGGTTTGTTCAAAACCCTCGTATCCCAAATTGGTTAATTCTGCAATTATTATTTCTTGTTTGTTTGTATCAGTAGTGTTAATTTCAATTTTAACAAAGTTCATTTCTTTTTTTTGTAAAAGTAAGCGAAATAAAAAAGCCTTGAAAAATAATGATTTTCAAGGCTTTTTTATTTATAAAAATAGTTTATAAACTAGCCAGCTTTGCATTGATTGCTTCAAAGTTTGGCAAATCGCCAGCACTTTCCAATACCTCTGCATATTGTATATTACCATCTTTATCTATAATGAAAGCAGCACGTTTGCTTACACCTTTCATCCACCCAATAAATTCATCATAAATAGCACCGTAGGCTGTTGAAACTTCTTTATTAAAATCACTCAATAAAGTAAAATTCAGTCCTTGTTCTTCTTTAAACTTTGCTAAAGTAAAAGGGGAGTCTACAGAGATTCCCAAAACCTCAGCACTTGTATTGTTGTACAAGGCAATATTGTCTCTTACACTACATAATTCTTTGGTGCAAACACCTGTAAATGCTTGAGGAAAGAAAAGTAATAAAACGTTTTTCCCTTTTAAATCACTTAAACTTACTATCACATCTTTGTTGGAAGTATGTAATGAAAAATCGGGGGCTTTTTGTCCAATGTTAATCATATTTTCTATTTTTTACAAAGTAAAGTTTAATGTTGAGTAACTTGGCTTTAGTAAAGTAAAAATTTTTGTTGAATTTAGAAATTGTTAAATTAAACCCTAGTGAATGCTAATTTTTTGAGATTCTCTTTAATCGTATTTTCATTTCATTTTATTTTCATAATCAATATTTTTACCGACTATTTTTATTTTTATGAAAAAAATTATCACATTTTCGGTAATATTATTTTGCGTTTTAAAAGTGTCATCTCAACAACAAACTAAAGGTTTGCCTAATTCGAAACCCAAAAAAATTAGATGCTACACAGATGAAGCCATCAAAGCAGCAAGACTTTCCAATCCTAATATTGAAACTGAAGCTCAATTTGAAACTTGGTTGGCTAAAAAAAATTTGGAAAGAAAAGCAAATCAGGTTAATGGAACTTTAGGAACTATTACAAACTATTATTTACCTATCGTTTTTCATATTATTCATAGCGGTGAGGCTGTTGGCTCAGGAACTAATATTTCTCAAGCTCTTATAAATGCTCAGGTAACACAACTAAATAAAGACTTTGGCAATTTGAGTGGAAGTACATACTCAGTAGCATCCACAACTGGAATAAAATTTGGATTGGCAACCACAAGTCCTACTGGTGCAACACTATCTGAACCAGGAATTGATAGAATTAGCTATAGTTCAAAAGGTTGGACAGCACCTCCGTATGATGGCTCCTCGACTTATTTTGACGGAACAATAAAGCCTGCATCTATTTGGGATCCTAGTAGATATGTAAATGTTTGGATTTGCGACCAAAGTACCAGTGGTTTATTAGGTATTGCAACATTTCCTGCAAGTTCAACATTGTCGGGTTTAGATAATTTAGAAACAAACCAAACTGCTGGGGTTGTTATCGAAGTTACGTCTGTAGGTAGTAAAACAACATCTTCAGATTGTGGTGTAAGTAATCAATATGACATGGGAAGAACTGTGACACATGAGCTTGGACATTTTTTTGGGTTAAGACATATTTGGGGCGATGCTTCAAGTTGTGCTTCTGCCACTGATTATTGTAATGATACTCCAAAATCTTTGGTGGAAAATTATGGAAAACCAGTACATCCCAAACCTAATAGTTGTGGAACCGTTGATGAAATGTTTGAAAATTTTATGGATTATACAGATGATCAAATATTAAATACTTTTACGGCAAATCAAGCAGATAGAATTCAAACTGTAATGCTAAATAGTCCAAGAAGGGTTTCACTTGCCACATCAACAGTTGGAAAAACTTTACCAAGTAATAATTCAATTGGTTTTGATAATTGTTTAGGCACTACAATTGTTTCTGAAAAAGGTACAACAGGTACAACTAACAGATATACTGATATTAATATTCCACTTGCTGCTGAATCTGCAGCAAGTGGTAACGCTACATTAACTTTTACAACTTCTGCAATTTCTGGAACATCGGCTCCTGCTTTAGCTGTTGCAGGAGTTGACTATCAAATATTAACACCCACAGTTTCATTTACAAATGGTGATATCACAAAAAACGTCGTAGTTAGAATTATTGATAACGCTAAAATAGATGGAAGAAGAGGTTTTGCTTTAACCTACAACATTAGTGGTGCAGGTGTTGTAGCAGGTAGCTTGCCACAAACAATGAATATTATAATAAATGACGATGATAATATTATTATTGGTCAAAATACCATTAACTTGTTAAATGAAAGTTTTAATGATGGCAATATGCCAAGTGGATGGTCAACTTTTAAATCTGCATCTTACAATTCTCAATGGGTAATTGGTTCAAATGGAACGGCTGGGGGCACGGCTCCTAATGCCTATATCAGTAGTAGTACTACCACTAAACCTAATACTTATACAACTACAACTTCAAGTGCTGGAGCTGTTTTGGAAACTCCACTAATAGAAGGATACAGAGTTGCTTCACTTGGTAATTTAAGTTTTAAATTTAAAGTAAAAGGTAGAACATACAGCACTACAAATGGCACTGGACATTATGGTCAATTGTTTTTTACATCTGCAGATGACTTGAACAATAATTATAATGATTATGGAACAGTAACAGGTAATACAGGTAATGGTCCTTGGGGAAATACAAGCACTTTACAAACTGGTACTCCAAGTATTGCTTCTTCTTTTCTTAATAATTCAAGATTTTATGTTGATTTTTATTGGGCAGTTACAAGTACATCGGCTGCAAGCAATCCAGGTTTAAATATAGATGATGTTGTTTTATCGGCAACACCTTGGAATGTTGAAACAACTATTAGTAATAGTTACACATTCAATACACAATCTGGTTCAAGTAATATCTTTAGAAATGCTGTAAATAATAAAGCAATTGCAAGTATAACAGCTCAAAGTGTAAATGTTGACAATGTGGTTGCATCAATAACTGAATCAGGAACCGATAGACCAACTTTTAATTCTGGTGCTACTACTTATTATAGAAGTAGAAAAACTTTTAAAATAATTCCTGGCAATGCAAGCAATGCAACAAACACCATTACATTATATTTTACACAAGCCGAAATTGCTGCTTGGTCAACTTCATTTGCCAATGCAAAAATTATGAAAATTGACGATGGTATAAACTTAAGTGCTAGCAACATCTCAACTTCAAATGCCATTATTGCAAATACTAGTGTTACAGATAAATTAACAACAGATGGTTATGTTGCTTTTACTGCAACATTTAATGGTTATGGACAATATGTTATTGTAGAGCAAGCAGCAGTTTTGCCATTGCAATGGGGATTGTTTACTGGCATTTTAGATGGAAATAAAGTGGCTTTGCAATGGAATACTTTCAGCGAGGTTAATAACAATTTCTTTGAAGTTGAACGTGCTACAAACACCTCTGATTTTGTAAAAATTGGCTTTGTAAATGCTCAAAATAATAAGATTAATAATTACAATTTTACTGACAATGATATAAAGATTGGAAACAGATACAATTACCGTTTAAAGCAAATTGATAATAATGGTAAATTCTCTTACAGCAGTATCGTTAGTATTCTTTATACAGGTAAGAATAAGTTTATTAATGTTTATCCAAATCCTATTTCATCAAAATTATTTATTCAAATTGGAAATGCAATTGCAGGAAAATCGGAAGTTGTTATTACAGATATTTTAGGTAAAATAGTATTTAGTAATAAAAATGTACAGAACAATAGCATTGAAATTGCAACATCAAATTGGTCAAAAGGAACATATTTTGCAACCATAAAAACAATTGAGGGTGAACAAACTTTCAAAGTAATTAAAGAGTAAAGGGTATTTTTATTTTGTTAATACGAGACTGATTTTTCAGCCTCGTATTTTTTTGAGTTATATTTGACGGATGAAAAAAATAGTTCTTTTTTTATTCTTATTTCCAAAATTCTTATTCGCTCAAAGCTACAATAAATGGAAATTGTTTCAGGGTGAAAACCTTGTAAAAGAGGGTATTTCTGGAAGTTTGAAAGTGTATATAGCACCTAAAAAAAATAATAAAAACTATACCGTAGTATATTATCCAGCAGCACAACGAAGAAGCTGGACTAATACATTAATACTAATGGATACAAATAGAATTGAAATAGTTAGAAAAGTAACAACTAAAAAAAATAAATCATTTGTTATTGATAAAAAATATTTAGACGAGTATAAAAAAATCATTGTGTATATAACATCACAACCAACCGACCCCAAACTTGCTGCAAAAGTAAGAGTTGGAACTGTGCCTTTAGTTGCTATTAAACTTCTTAACTAATAAGCTATAAAAATTATATACGCTTAACTTTACATTGTTATGATTTCAAAAATTTCAGAAGGAGTAGAGATTTCAGTCGAAACTTTTTATCAACCAGGATATAGCAATTCATTGAATAATGAGTTCATGTTTGCTTACAGAATTTTAATCGATAATCACAATTCATTTTCAATAAAATTATTAACTAGGCATTGGTTTATTTTCGATACCAATGGCGAGCAAAGAGAAGTTGAAGGAGAAGGTGTAGTTGGTGAACAACCTATAATTAATCAGGGGCAGCAATATGCATATGTGAGTGGATGTAATTTTAAAACAGAAATGGGGAAAATGCAAGGTTACTATATAATGGAAAACTTAAATTCTAAGCTTCAATTCAAGGTAAATATTCCTTCATTTGATTTAATTGTTCCAGCCAAACTCAACTAAATTTTTTTATATAACTGCACTTGTTTATTAATGTCATCTTTAAAAAACTACCTTAGCTTAATAAAATTTTCGCATACTATTTTCGCAATGCCTTTTGCAATGATTGGTTTTGTTTTGGGTTATTTATATTTCAATTCAAACGATTTGGCCAACTCGGAAAAATATAAAAATGGTTTAACATTACTTTTTAAATTTGAACATACGGCTTGGGATATTAGATATTTGATTCAAGTTTTTGTTTTAGTAATTCTATGTATGATTACAGCAAGAAGTGCAGCTATGGCTTTTAATAGATATTTAGACAGAAATTTTGATGCAAAAAACCCACGTACTGCTATTCGTGAAATTCCTGCTGGCATCATTTCTTCTAAAAAAGCACTAACCTTTACTATTGTATGTTGTGTTTTATTTATGGTTTGTTGCTATTTTATTAATACAATGGTTTTATCACTTTCTCCAGTTGCATTATTTGTAATTTTATTTTATAGTTACACAAAAAGATTTACTGCTTTGTGTCATTTAGTTTTAGGATTAGGATTGTCATTAGCACCCATTGGAGCTTATCTTGCTGTTACTGCTCAGTTTCATATTTTACCAGTACTCTTTTCTATCATAGTATTATTTTGGGTAAGCGGGTTTGATATTATTTACGCCTTACAAGACGAAGCCTTTGATAAAGAAAATAAATTACACTCTATTCCGTCTGTACTAGGCAAAACAAAAGCATTAAATGTATCAAGAATGCTTCATTTTATTGCAACAATTATCGTAATATCTATTGGTATTTATTTTAATTTTCATTTGTTATTTTGGCTGGGAGCAGCAACTTTTATTGGCATGCTATTTTACCAACACACTATTGTAAAGCCAAATGATTTAAGCAAAGTAAATATTGCATTTATGACAGCTAATGGCATTGCCAGCATTGTTTTTGCTGCTTTTGTTATAATAGATTTAATCACTAATAATTAACCATTTTGGCAAGAATTATTTGTATTGACTACGGTGGAAAAAGAACTGGAATAGCTGTTACAGATCCACTTAAAATTATAGCTACATCGTTAACAACAGTTTCTACTAAAGATTTAGTACCTTTTTTAAAAAAATATTTTGCTACAGAAGAAGTAGAGTTATTGTTAATCGGTTACCCACTAAATTTAGATGATTCGCCAACACACGGCACTGCATTAGTAAAAAGTGCTATCAAACAATTTGCAAAAGAATTTCCTAATATGCCTATAAAGCAAGTTGATGAAAGATTTACATCTAAGCTAGCATCAAGGGCAATGGTTGAAATGGGAATGAAAAAAAAGAACAGGCAAAAAAAAGAAAATACGGATATGATTGCTGCTACTATTATGTTGCAAGAATATTTGCAAAATAATTAATCCTGAAATCCCGAACTATCTTTCTACTACTTTTGTAACCTTACAAATTTTAATAATGATATTACCAATAGTTGCATACGGAGCAAATATTTTAAGAAAAGTTGCAGTTGATATAGATAAAGATTATCCAGAACTTCAATTGCTTTTAGAAGATATGTGGGAAACAATGTATTCCAGTAATGGCGTTGGTTTGGCTGCACCTCAAATAAACAAATCCATTCGCTTATTTATTGTAGATAGTACGCAGATTTTTGAAGGAATGGAAAAGGATGAAAGAATGAATTATAGCGATGCTCCAGGTGTTAAAAGAGTATTTATTAATGCCAAAATAATTATGCTTGATGGAGAGGAATGGTGCTATAATGAAGGTTGTTTAAGTATTCCAAGAATTAGGGAAGATGTATACCGTCATCAAAAAGTTACATTAAGTTATTTAAACGAAAAATTTGAACCACAAGAAGAAACGTTTGTGGGCATTACTGCACGAGTTATTTTACACGAATACGACCATTTGGAGGGTAAACTTTTTATTGACTATATGAAGCCATTTAGAAAAAAGTTGTTGCAAAGCAAATTAAATGATATTCACAAGGGCAAAATAAAAGTTGATTACAAAATGGCATTTATTAAATAATGAAAATATTTTTTTTAGTACTAACGACTTTCCCAATTTTTTCTCTTTGTCAGGACACAACAATTATAGATAATAATAGAGTTGTTACACTGCCAGAAGTATTTATTAGAAATAATTTTGACTATAAAAAATTAATACAACAAATTAAGGAAGACACCACATTTTACAAGGCTTTCAGAAATTTAAGAGTCTTGGGCTATACATCATTTAATGATATTAAAATGTTTGATAAAAAAGGAAATATCAAAGCATCATTAAATAGCAAAACAAAGCAAATTAGAGAAAATAATTGTAGAACAACTGAAGTTTTGGAAGAAACGACAACTGGTGATTTTTATACAGCTAAGCATCAATATAATTATACTACTGCCGAAATGTATGCTGGACTTTTTTTTAGTAAAGGCAAGGTTTGCGGAGAGGATAATATTGTCACTGGCAGAGGTTTAAGTACAAGCAATAAATCTGGAATGGAGAAACATAAAGAACAACTAAAAATGTTATTCTTTAATCCTGGAAGAAAGATTTCTGGTATACCATTTATCGGAGATAAGCTTGATTTATACGATGAAAAAGCTCAAAAATATTATGACTATAAAATTGATATAGTTGAGCTTAATGGACAGAATTGTTTTACTTTTTCTATAAAACCTAAGGAAAATTTAAGTTGGTTAAAACAAGATAAGATCGTAGTTGATGAAATGACTACTTGGTTTGATATTAAAACTTTAGATGTATTAGCTAGAAACTACACCTTAAGTTATAAAGCTGGAGTTTATGATTTTGATGTAAATATGGAAGTTGTAATGCAAAAATTTAATGGCCTTCTAGTGCCTAAAACACTAAGATACAGAGGTAACTGGAGTGTGATATTTAAAAAAAGAGAAAATGCTGCATTTACTGCAACTTTATTTGACTTTACTAATGAAAAAAAAGGTAATTAATTTTTTACATTAGCAACAACCTTTGCCCCAACTCGTTTTGCCGATGCCATAATTTTGAAAAATCCACCAGTGTAGGAAATGGTATCAGCGTTAATTACTACAGTAGGTGTGTCCTGAAATTGTTTAACTTTTGTTACTTCATTGCTAATGATTGTATCTAATTGACTGACTTCAATTTCTTGTTGATTCAAATAAATTTTATTTTCCCTATCAATTGATACAACAATATTTTGCTTTGTTTTTGTATCAGCTTTTCCCTTAGGGTTATTAACTTTTACAACATTTGGATTTGCAAGAGTTGATACGATTAAGAAGAATAATAACAATATAAACAAGATATCGTTTAACGCCCCTGTTTCTAATTGTGCTTTTTCTTTTAATTTTTTTCTTATGTTCACTTTGTCAAGTTTAAGGTTTAAAAAATTTAAGTTTTAAAGTTTCTAAGAAACTTTAAATCACAAACGATAAACAATGAATTATTTTGTTGGTTCTTGCAAAATATCTAAAAAGTCAGTACTGGCAGATTCCATTTTATAAGCAGTTTTTTCTACTTGAGTTGATAAAAAATTATGACCAACAAAAGCAATTAAACCAACAATTAAACCTGTTGCACTTGTAACCATTTTTATATAAATACCTCCAGCAATAACATTTAATGTTACTTGACCATCACTAGCAATTCCTTTAAACAAAGTAATCATACCTATAATAGTTCCTAAAAATCCAAATAAAGGAGCAATACCAGATATTAATGAAAGAATCGAAAGGTTTCGTTCCATTTTATACATTTCAAGTTTGCCAACATTTTCCATGCTTTTTTCAATAGAATCGATAGGTTTACCAATTCTTTGTATGCCTTTATCTATCATTCTTGCAACAGGGTTATTGGTGTTTTTTGCCAAACTTCTCGCAGCTGCAATATTGCCACTAACTACATTATCTCTAATAATATTCATAAAGCTATCATCAATTTTTGCAGCTTTTTTTATAGCTAGTAGTCTTTCAAAAAAAACAAATATTGCAATTGCTAAAAGAAGGTATAAAGGATACATTATCCAACCACCTTTTTGAAGTAGATCTAACATTGATTCCTTCTCTACAACTTGTGTTGCCACTACGGGTGTTTGCAAAAAATAAAATAGTAAATTCATTGGTTAGTTTTTATATGTAACAAATAAACGAATTGTAACTAAAAAATGTTGTTAAAGAAAATATTTTAGCAAAACTTTTGCATTTAAAATTGTTTATCCTCTTTTATTTTAACCATACCCATTATTTGTTTCATTGTTTTTTCCATTCCTTCTGGACTACCATCTAAAAAAATCATATTTCCTTTACCAAGTTCTGCAAAATTTTTAATGGCTTCAGTCCACATACTAAACATAATAACATTTGTATCAAGATTAGCTTGTTTCATTTGTTCAGCAGCCTGGCTCATACCTCTAGCAACTTCTTCTCTAAACAAAGCAACACCTTGTCCACGTAATTGAGCAGCAATTTTTTCGGCTTCGGCACTTATTTTTATGGCATTTCCTTCGGCTTCGGCAGCCTTCGTTTTTGTTATTAATAAAGCTTGTCCTTCATTTTCAGCTGCAGCTTTTAAATTATTACTTGCTACAACTCTACTCATACTATCTAAAATAGCTTTATCAAAAGTGATATCATTTATTTGTAAGTCTTGTAAATGATAGCCCCAAGATTCAAGAGAGTGATCAATTTGTTCTTTTACAAAATCAATAATTTCTTTTCTGAGTGTTAAAATTTCTGCTTGCTTTTTTGTTGCAACAAAAGCTCTTATGCTTCCTTCAACAGTTCGTATTAGTGCTTGCATTAAATCTTTATCGCTAATAAATTTAAAAGCAACATTTTTTATAGATTCTTCATCTTGGTTAATAACACTGTACAGTAACATGCTTTTAAAGTAAACATTTGCCTGGTCTACAGTTACTGCCTGAAATTCAAGTTCAACAGAACGATTTTGGATGCTCACCGTTTTATAAACTTGTTCTAATACTGGAATTTTAAAATTTAATCCGGGACGAAGTATTCTTTTGTATTTCCCAAACATTGTAATTACTGCAATTGTGCCCTGATTAACTGTAACCAGTCCACTAAAAACAATAAAAATCAATACCAAAATCCACCAAAAATTTAAGATAAAAGAAGGCATAATATTTATTTTAGATGATGAAAGTAAGTGAAACTAACTTACTGAAATGTTTTTTTTGATGAAGCCTGTTTTGTAAATAAACTTAGGTATTGCCTAATTGAATATACACACTTAATATTGCTTTTTGGGGTGCTGTAATTATTTTTTACCCTCTTCTTCTTTCTAATAAGAGCATCATCATTAAACCTACTAAAATTCTTTCTTCCTCACCTGGTTCAACTAATGCTTCATTTGTAAGTTTGAACTTCCTTCCAAAAAAAGAAGCTTGTTTTTTACACTTAAAAACTAATGTACCATCTGGTCGTGTAATATGGTATTCTGGATTAAAAATATAGCCAGTAAATATGCCTAAAAGTGGGATCTCGCTCAATAAAGCATCAAAAACTTTTGCAAACGGATTGGCTTCTTTTATGTGTAGGTCTGGCTGATTATTTTCATCATAAATATCATAGCTAGCTTTCCATAAACTTTTCCAGCCTTTTCGTAATAGTTTTCCAAATGGTTCGCCTTGTTTATTATAAAATGCATAACAAGCATTGAAATCAAGCCATCTATCAGCTCTTATATCATATTTAATATTAGTTTTTGAATCGTCTTCAAACACTTCAACGTGTTCTTTTAGTTTAAACATTTTTTGCTTTACATAAGCCAGAGTATTTCCAAGTGCATCTGTAGCAGTAAAATCATTTTGAATTGTGCCTATCTTAAATTTAAAGTCTATTGGATAAACATTTTCATTAAATAAGTTGTTGGTTTGCATTTGTTTTTTTTGCAAGTATAAACTCATTTTCAATACAAAAGTCTAATAATCAATAGCAAATTTTTTTTATATTTTTTCAATTTGTTTGGGGTTAGGAGTTACAATTTCGTTCAAACCTTTACTTAAACTTGTAATTGCAAAGCTAATTATGAATAATAAGTGAAAATATTATTGAATTAAAAAACTAAGTATTATGGTTGTAAAACTTTTCTATTGCTTCCAACACTTCATATTCAGATTTATCTTCGCTGCCATTAAAATGTAATTTGTTTAAGAAAAAACCAGACTCCCCGGTTTTATAATATTCAATATTAATTTCTAGTTTTTTAAAAGCACTAGCATCTTCAAAATCTTTCAGAATATAGCTTTTAATATAATTTCCCCAATCGGTTAATAGTTGGTTTTCTATCCAAATTCCTTGTTTGTCAACTTCAATAAACAGGGTAGCGTTTTTGTCTTTTTTTGCGGTAAGATATATAACAAAACATATACAGAAAAAAATGATTAAAAAATGCACAAGCATATATTCAGCAAAAGTTATTGAAATTAAGATACCCCATATAAAGCATAAAATCGCTTTAAAAAAAATTTGCTTTGAGCTTCTTTTTACTTCAAAATTATCTTTTTTTGATCGTATTTTCATTTAACAATCATTGGTTTACTTAAAAATTTAAAGTAACGAAACTAAAATAATTTTTGTTGCAATAATGTTAAATGAAAGATGTTTTAAATTGATTAGTGTTTTATCCGAATATAATATTTCGAAATACCAATTTGAATTGTTGGCTTTTTATAGTTGTACAAATAAAGTAAACCAAGGATAGGTTTAGTGGAGAATAGCGGTTTACTATAATTTACTATACTGCAAACCCTTAAACTATGTTTTAAATAGTCTATACCTTTTAAAATTGATGGTTTATTTTACTTTTTGCATTTCAAAATATTCTACATGGTCATCCCAACTTATGGCAACTGTAATAATATTTTTTTGGGTTGTTAATTCACTTTCTTTAATGCAAAAGTTTGTTTTGTTTGTTGGGTTATTTAAACACAATTTTACGTTTTCTCTACTTCCTTCATAATTGATACTATAAACCTTTCTTGCACCAGTTTTGCTATTTACAGCAACTAATTTTGTTGCATCTTGATAGCCCAAACCATAATTAAGGGTTATGTTGAAATTTCCCCATTTGCCTTTGTAAACGACCAAATCGTAAGCCTTTTGAGCAAATAAAACTGAACCTACAAAAACCATTAAAAACAATGTAAATACTACCTTTTTCATAACTTATTTTTAGTGAATGAATATTTAATTAATTCAAAAAAGATGTTCCCACCTCTCTTACTTTTCTTAATATATATTTTGATATATCCGAGAACTCTTTATCATCTTTTGAAGATGTAGCCATAAAATATTCTTGCCCTTTGAAAACTATGTAAACATTTTTTCCATTTTCTTTACCAATGCCTACTACAAGACCATCTTTAGTTTTAATTGTTGTAAATCCCTTATAAACACTCTTAATCCATTCAGATGCTCCGTAATCTCCAAATTCTTGAACAACATCATGAAATATTTTTATTCGTCCATTAGTATAGTAATCATCACGACCTGCGGGAGATTCGCCCTTTACTAGTTTAAATCCCGATGGTGGTTGTGAAAAAATACCAGTATAACTAAACACCAACAAAACCATTGCAAACATTAACTTTCTCATATTATTTAATTTAAGTTATTTAACAAGTTGTTGTTTTTTTAAATACTGCACTTGCTCATCTTGCAGCATTACAGTTTTATCACTTAAAGCCTTATAATCTTTTAATAATTGGTTATAAAGTTTCTCTATTTCGGCACATTTTAAGCATTCAGCAGCCGACTTTGTTATTAGCATTTCACCCCTCCCAGTTATCAGCCAATCGAAATTTAATTCGGGATAAATGCTATATATTTTTATCATCACATCACTTTGAACAGCACCTTTTAGACTAAAATAGTTAGGAGACACAGAAATATTTCTGCAAAACTCCCTGCTACTAATACCCTTATTTTCAATAAATTCTAATATTTTTTCTCTTGTTTCTTTCATTATCGATAAAAATTTATATCAATTTATTTGGTAGTGATAAATATTTATATCATTTTTGTACTCGAAAGCGAAAATGTAGCCAACTACAAAAACGCAGTTAATAACAAATATAAAAAAGTTTATGAAACAGCACAAACACCCAGTACAACCAGTACACGTAAAACTTCCCGGATTAGGTTTTAAAGAAAGCAAGTATAAAATTGCTCACCTAATACGCCAAGCCTACGGCGAGTTAGGAATTAAACAGGGCAAAGAAGCCCTAGCACAGTATTGTGGTTTATCCAACCTTAGAACTGTAGATAATTGGTTAAGCATTGAAGCTGGAGAAACCGACAAAATAAGCCACTTACTAATAAATAAAGTATTAGCATTTTTCAACTTGCAAGAAGAAAGCCAATTATATAGCGATACTCATAATGAAACGTTAAAAAATTAATATATGCAACAGCTTATCGAGGCTATAATTTTTATAGCAATGTTTTATGCAAGTTTAAACCAGGACGAAATTTTGAACTTTTTAAAAAAGCACTAACCCTATGCCAACCCAAGCAAAACCACACCCAACATTTAACGCAGTAATACTAAGCAAAGCCGATTTAGTTAAGCAA
The DNA here is from genome assembly GCA_964615145.1 of uncultured Chitinophagaceae bacterium. GTDB lineage: Bacteria > Bacteroidota > Bacteroidia > Chitinophagales > Chitinophagaceae > CAIVPM01. The sequence continues at coordinate 39,239 of CAZTOP010000013.1, read as the reverse complement.
ATAGTAAGTGTTTGCTACGTTAGTGAACGCACAGCCTACAGAATAGTAAGCGGCGAAAAAAAAGTAAGAGATACCGAAATGGAATTGCTGCAAAGCATTGTACAAAATAGAATAACAACACTACAACAGGCAGTATAAAGTTTGGATTTTAAGTTTCATATATGCAAACGGAGGTTTTAGTCTTATTACCTCCCAATTTTTTCACATCAAAAAAACACATTTTATGGCTAATCAAATTAAGTATAACAAGCGATATTTTACGCTTAGTAAAGATTTTAAAATAGTGCTACAGCATAAGTTTTTAATAAATAGGCTTAAAGCAATAACCAAAGGGCAACATTGGCTACAGATTAAAAAAGTAGGATTAAAAATAAGTTACATACATATAAAAGCTCCTTATATATGGAACTAAAAAAACAATACCTAAAGAAACCAGCAACACCAACAGATTTAGAAAATAAGTTGCTAGAGGCTGCACAAATACTGAATAAATTAAGAGAAAGCAGCACCAATTGGCAAACACATTTTGGAAGCTATTATAAAACTGAAATGCAAAAATGGGAACGAAAAGCCGACAAGTTTTTAGCAGAAAATATTGTTGATGTTGAACTGGAGGAACAACCAAAAATTTTAATTGATTAAACTAAAGATAATGACTAGAGAGGAATTATATAAAGTGTTATGGCGTTGCTGGAAATTACAAGACCGTTTAGGCGATGATTTATTAGTAACTATTCGATGTGGTTTAGACTATTCAAAAGAGTTATTAAGGTATGAGAAAGCAGCCAAAATTCAAAGAAAGCTAGAAGCGAAATTTTTAATAAAAGAAAAAAAATCATTATGAAACTACAACCACTACAGCCAAAAGATGCAAACGCTTTGGATAGTATGACACCCGAAACACAAGCCGTTTTATACTTTGCTTTAAAAGCACTCCGAAACGAAGTAATAAGAACCTCTACAGCATTAATGCAACATAAAAAAATGACACCCGAACTATTAGAGTATTATACTAAAATAGAGTTGCACACACAATCGCTGCAAATGGTACTGGATGCCAACACCCAAACGCATACACTAGCTAATTTATAAAATCTATCCTTTAAAATAATGTCAGAAAATAAACCCATTACACCACAGCAATATTTTAACGATAGAATGGAACTTTTAGGAGTTACCGACGATATTAATAAAATTGCATTGCTACAGGTAAATACCAATACACAACCACATACAACCGAACTTGTAGAACATTCGATTTTTTCGGCTGGAACAAATGGCATTGATATTTTGTGCTACACCTTAACAAGGGAGAAAATAAACTTTGCAAAAGAGGGTAGCCGTTGGAAAAATCAAGTGTATAAAATTACTCGACTTGTAGAGCCTAAAATTAAAAAAGATGGCAGCACTCAAAAATATGATATGCCGAAAGGCGTTGCAGTTGTGCCGTTTTTTCCTCCGCAATTAGTAGCCAAGTTTGATGCAAAAGAAACTATAGAAACACTTGTTTTAACAGAGGGATATTTTAAAGCCTTTAAGGCTGCAATGTGCAATATTGATTGTGTTGGGTTGCCCTCAATTACTTGCCTTAAAGACAAAGAAACTGGAGAACTACACCCCGAAATAAAAACACTTGTTCAAGTGTGCAAAGTACAACGCATTATTTGGCTTACCGACGGCGACTGTAGAAACATAACCACTAAAGACATTAACGAAAGCAACGATTTATATAGAAGACCTCACCAATTTTTTAGAAGCGTTGCGAGTTTTTACGACCTTACAAGTAAGCTGGATATTAACCGATATTTTGTACACATACAAAGCGACAATTTAGAGGGCGAACCAAAGGGCTTAGATGATTTGTTAATTGAGTTTAACAGCGAAACAAAGAAGATTGCAAAGGAGTTGATAACCTTTGACCAAAAGAAAGATAAAGGATATTATTTTAATCGTTTCGACATCACGTTTGGAGTAGGTAAAGTGCATAGATATTTTATGTTGCACGATGTAGACCAGTTCTACTTGCACCATGTAGAAAAACGCCCCGAACTTTCAACAACACAGTTTAAATTTAACGGCACTTTATACGCATACGACGACAGAGAGAATAAGTGTGTTATAAAAATTCCGAGTAGTGCCGAACATTATTTTAGAGTAGGCGACGACTATCACGAATTCGTTGAAATTCCCGACAAATACAACAACCTTACTAAAACCTATCACAAACGCAGAAAGGAAACTATTAAGGACGATAACGGTAAAGACATTTTTTTGCATATACCAAAATACAAAGCTTTCTGTAATGTTCCCGACCACATCAACTACCAGCGTGTAATAAATAATTGTTTCAACACTTATCATCCATTTGCACACGAACCCGAACCAGGAGAGTGTAAAACAACCCTCGATTTTATTAAACACGTTTTTGGCGAAGATGATATAAGTATTGATGAAACACAAAGCATAAAAAGGCACGAGTTAGCACTCGATTACTTAACGCTTCTTTATAAATTCCCACAACAAATATTGCCTATTTTATGCCTTGTTTCTAAGGAACGCCAAACAGGAAAAACCACGTTTTTAAAGTGGCTAAAATTGATTTTTACCGAAAATTGTGCTATTGTAGGCAACCAAGATTTTGAGAACAATTTTAACAGCCATTGGGCAACTAAATTAATTATAGGTTGCGACGAAACTAAGATTGAAAAGCATGTTGTAATGGAACGCATCAAAGGGCTTTCTACAGCCTCCAGCATTATGAAAGAGGGGAAAGGAGTAGACCAAATAAGTATGGATTTTTTCGGTAAGTTTATTTTGCTTTCAAACAACGAGGAAAACTTTGCATCTATAGACAAAGAAGAGATAAGATTTTGGGTTATTAAAGTTCCAGTAATTAAACAAAGGAACGTTTCACTTTTAGACGATTTGCTCGACGAAATACCAGCCTTTCTACACTTTTTATCGCAACGCAAAATAATTACTAAAAACAGAGAGCGACATTGGTTTGATACTCGTTTGTTACGCACAGAAGCACTTGCACGTATCATGGATAACAGCAAACCAACCATTCAAAAAATCTTAGGCATTGCACTAGCCGACCTTTTCAACAGCACACAACATTTAAAAATTACAATGCCTTTGGATGCTATTGTAAAAGAGTTGTTAAAGGGCAAATACGAGAGAAACTATGTTAAAGACACGTTGAACGAAATGGGCTATAAAGTAAGCAATGTTGGGCGTTTGTTTTATCCTAGAATTATGGAGAAAATGACAGACGGCAAAGTTTGTATTGAAGCAATAAGCGTAGAATTTCACAACCGATACTACACATTTAATAGAAGCGAATTTACCAGCGACGAACCTATTGAAAACACACCCCAAAACGACGATATGCCATTTTAACCAATAATTTTTTTATGACAACTACACAGCAATTATCATTTAGCTACAACTGGAACAAAAAATTGTATTGCCGAATGTTCACCACAATAAGGCTATGCAATTATGCAAAATTTCACGTTGGCAACTTGTTTAAAGTAATGTTAAAAGAACATTACGCCTTTGATGCTATTATAAAAGAAATAAGGTACTGCAAAATAGATGAACTCCCCGAAATTACATGCTACCTAGATACAGGATATAACAAAGAGCAGACCATTAAAACCCTAAAAACAATGTACGCTAACAAAAATATAGACTGGAGTACACAACTTTTATCAATCATTTTACTAGAAAATTTACAATGGGACAAACCACAATAATAGAAGTATGCAACTTGTATCAAACGCCCGATTTTGTATGCAAGTATATGTGTTCAATGATACCTACTGAAGCAAAAACAATACTTGAACCTACAAAGGGAAAAGGCAATATTTTAAAGCACTTAAAAGGTTACAATGTAACAGCACCAACAAATTTTTTTGAACTTAAAAAATACGACTTTGATTGTATAATTATGAACCCTCCCTTCAGCACAAAGTCGGCGTTTGGGCTACCTCCACACCTTGAAAATATAGGAATGAAAATAGGTTATGAAATACTTATAAGATGTATGGGAATGAGTGACAATATAATTGCTTTAATGCCTTTAACAACTTTAATTGATAGCGATGTAAGAAGCAGATTTATTAAAAATTTTGGTTTAAAATCTATAACTCTTTTACCTAGAAAAACATTTGATTATGCAAACATTAAGACTTGCATACTTCAGCTACAAAATGGCTACAGAGGAGAAACAGTTTTTAAACTTTTAGATGTGCTTAGTACCTCAAAAAAACTATTTTAATCAACTACTCATTTTTTCACCCTTTAAATAAAACACAATGACAAAGGAACAAAAACAAGTCCTCGACAAAGCAGCACGAGGCAAACTAAAAACAGAAGCCGTACTAACAGGAGGCAGCAAGTATGTAAACCCTATTCGTAAACCCAAAAAGCCATCCAAAAAAACATTTTTGGAAAGACTTTTTAGTCAAACCTACCAAAATGAAAAAACAAAGTACAACAATTAAACTACAGGACACTTCGGGCATTATTGGAGCAAACAGTAGGTTGGAGGATTACTGGCAAAAAAAAGGCTTCGAGAACTTTTATACAAAGTTTAGGAAAGGTGTTAAACTGCCTAGAGAATACCAAACAATAGATAGTGTAGAAAAGTTAATTAAGAGTTTTAAACTTAACGCCGTAGGGTTTGGAAATTGGGTAACCCAGGAAGATAGGTTTAACTATATTTCTGCCTTAACAATTGCACTTTATGACATGGGTAAAGTTTTAAACTTTAAACAAAATATTGGATTGTTTGGTTTAGTCTCATTTTCATTTGGTGCTAGAGGAAGTGGCGGAGCTTTAGCACATTTCGAGCCTCACACATTTATTATTAATGTTACTAGATACGCCGACTATGACCAGCCCAAGGAGTTTAGGTTTGTTTATACTGGAGGTGCTGGAAGTGTTGCCCACGAATACGGACATGCCCTAGACTATTATTTTGGCTTATTCAAAGAAGTTGACAGCCAAGTTGGAGCATTAAGCGGAGGACGAACCACCAAAACAAAATATTTGGAGCATCGTTCTACACCTATGCGAAAAGCTATTAACGATTTAATAGACGAAATAATTTGGAAAGAAAAGTATAAAACAAAGTCAGCCTATTACTTGCGACTAGAGGCAAATTTTGACGGCGACTATATGTTTCGAAGAAATGAAATTTTTGCACGAGCGTTTGAAAAATTTATACAATACGAATTGTATAAAATGGGAATAGTAAACAAGTTTTTGCACGAAACGAAATACGACCCGAGAGCCTATTTAAGTGACGGCGAAATGATTAAGCTATTGCCACTATTTATAAAGCTAATTGCATTAATGGCAGCAAAAGTTTAAAGTGATCAAAAAGCCGTTAGAGCCTCCTACTATGGAGGCTTTTTTATGGCAAATACTTATAAAAATTCTATCAACTTTTTTTATGTTACAAATGTTACAATGTTACAACTCAATACAGCAAAGGCTTTCAGCGTAACAATGCTTTTTTACAATGTTACAAAATGTTACAACATTGATTTATAGTTAATTATAAAATATAAAAACATAAAACATTGATAAACAACACAATCATTTTTGTAACAAAAGTTGCCAATGTTACAAAATGTTACAAAATAAATAATTGATAACCAATGTTGTAACATTGTAACATTTGTAACATTGAAAATGTGTTTAGGATTTTTTATGTTTTTTCTTTTTTCAGAAAATAAACTCCCCAAAAAAGTTGCTTGGTAAATATTGGCGAAACCTTGCCAAAAAATAACTTGTTTTTTGTGTTGTAAAAGTTAAAACAAATGAATACAGAACAAAACGTAATGTTATTACAAAATTTAACAGAAAACGGCGAACCATTGCCCGAAAATGAAAATACAACAGTAGTTGTTGCCGAAACAACACAAACAACACAACCACCAACACCAGCGGAGGAAGTAAAACAAGATACAACAGGAACTGAAAAGCCAACAACAAAAAAACAAGTTGTAAAAACCGAAAAAAACAAAGTTTCAAAAGCTAAAAAACGCATTCCCTACACTACTAATTTAAGCGAGGAGCAACACAACTATTTAAAACCAATAATTGCAGACCTTATCAAATTTAAAGTTTGCGAAAACCCCAGCGATTTTGTTGCCAAGTGCATCGATTTTTATGTAAACTATCAGGCAGTTTGTAGGGAACACAAACAAATACCTACTTTATTATTCCCTATACCCGACGGCACAAATGGAAGCATTGAAATAGAACATAAACTCCTTAAACAATCATTGTTTACAGCTATAAGTAAGTTGCCAACAGTTTAAAACAATCACTCAACCATACAAAAACACTTTTTTATGAGTATAGAACAATTACAACAAGAAAACGCAGCTTTAAAACAGGATTTAAAAACCATTAAAACAACTGTTCTTTTTGTTACAGACGGATTAAAAATTTCTAACAACGGCGTTTTCCCCGATAAAATGAATATTAGTGTAATTGTAAAATCGGTTATAAAGGAATTGTCCAACTATACAATGCCTTCAATATTTGGAGGTAAAAAGGAAAACATTATTGATAAAATTGACTTAAAGCCGTTAATCGAACTATTGAACAAACATAAAAATCTTTAAAAGATGCAAACAGGCGTTTCACTAAGCAAAGAAGCACAAGAACTATTAAACGAAAGTTTACAACCAACTACAGTTGCTGCGGAGGTTGAAACTCCAGCAACAGCAACAGTTGTTGTTGAGGAAAACATAACACATCAAGAGGAACAACAACCACAACAACAGGAGCAAACCAAACAACAGGCAGCCAATAAGCAGCCAATGACAGAGGAACAACTCGAATTTGTTGCAGATATTATTGTAACAACTTTTGACACAGTACAAGAGTGGGGATTTGTTTTTCTAAGCAATAGAAAGTTAAGAAGTAAGGCAAAAGATATTGCAGGAGCTGGAGCAATGCAACATCTTAACTCATTGCTAAGACAACAGGAAGTAGCAGCGAGAAACAAAAGCAATGAAACATTACAATATGATACAGATGAAGTTGCTTTATTGGAACTATACGACAATGTTAAAAAGTTTCAAGAAGATTTGCCTTTTGACCAAAGGGCAGCAGAAAATATAAAATTTTCGCTTAAACAAATGTTGAGAGAAAAACAGCAACAACTTTCGCCACAAATGCTATTAATGATTTCTTTATTAGGAGCATTAACACCAAACGCAGCAGCACTAAAAACATTGTAAACAATGACTGAAAGGCTAAACAATCTTTATTTATTTATCGGCAGTCAAGGCACAGGCAAAACAACCATTGCCAATGTGTTTGCGGAGGCATTTAAAAACGCGGCACCACAAAATAAAATAATTGTAGTAGATACCGATGCACACCCATTTTATAAAGATTATGATGTAGTAGATATTGACGGCTTAGCACATTGTAAAAGCAAATTAATAAGGTGCGAAGATGCCGACGACAGTATTTTGTTTGACCAGCTAAACACTTTTCAACGCAACGCTTTTGTAATTTTTGAAGATGCTGCAAAGTATATCAGCAGCAATATTTCTACAGCCCTAAAACGTTGCATTATAGATAAACGTAAACGAAATTTCGATTTAGCATTTATGTTTCATACGTTGGGCGACGTGCCTCCATACATAGCAAAAAATTATCAAGCAATTATATTGTTTAAAACAGGCGATAATTTAGAAGTAAAGCAACCAAAGTTTAATAATTGGCATACTATAAAGGCAGCAGCCGAAAAGCTACAGAAAAATAAAAGCCACAACGCACACACAGTAATAAAAATCTAACTCAATGAGCCAAAAAACCGAAGCCATAACACTTGGACGAATTGCCACTTTTTACAAAGTAAGAGTGTCTATTTTGTTACACTGGATAAGTGCTTATGAAGATTTAGACAAAGAGTTGCAAGAGCATTTGAAAGGCTTAAAAAAGAAAGGGCAAAAAATATTGCCTCCAGCTTTAATTGATAAAATTTACAGCACTATTGGCGAACGTTAAAAAATATATTTTATGACAACCTACACACCCGAAACAATATTTTTTTTCTCAATATTTATCATCTTTCTTTTTGCAGTTAGAAGCCTTTTTAAAATTGATAAAGAAACAGGCGTTAAAATAGTAAAGCTAAACAACTATACAGGCAACGAAGATTTTAAGCCATTGCCCAAAATAAAACCATTACCACGTTTAAATAATTCCCATCTACCAATACGACTAAAAAACCAACGACAGAAACGAAAGCAAAAACATCATATAAATAAATTTTAGGCTTTGACAGTTAAACAACTTGGTTTTTAACCTTTCAGTTTTATACTGGAAGGTTTTTTTTATTAAAAAATGTTGCAATAGTTATCAATAGTTTATAACTGTTAAAAATGGTGAAACATAGATAAATATTGAGTTGTAGCCGTTTGTAAGTGTGTAGTATTTTGCAGTCTCAATCGAAAATATTTCATCACACAAAAACAAAAATTTATGTTCTTTTCAAACAAATGGGCAAACTTGGCAATGGTAGCAGTAGTGGCTTTAGTTATTGCAGCAATCGTTGTAAAATCTAGCAAAGTTGTTGCCAAAGATGGTACAATTGGCGACAGTACATTAAAGCCTTTTGCATCTAGCAAAAAAGCAGCGTAATCACATTACAACACACACAAAAAATCATTCAAAAACCAGTCAAAAAATTAAACTATGACACCACAGCAAATTGCAGACGCAGCAGCCATTGATTTAGGCAATGCCACAAATTTTGGTAACGAAGCAGCCAATATGGGCGAACGCTTTTTTACAGTAACTATCGAGAATAACACAACTAGCGACCACGAAATTAGTTTAGCACCTAGTTACTACACAGAAAACGCAAAACTTTTAACAGACGGTACAATTGGAGGCGTAACAGGCTTAACTGCATCTAGCGGAAGCGAGGACGTAACAATCGACCAATTTGTAGCAGCAACATTGCATTATCCTACTCGTGTTTTAAGAACACAAATCGAGTGCGATAATAGCAGCCAATTAAGCAAAACAATGACACTTGCAGAGAAAAGTGTATTTGGCAATAAAACGCCTCAAAAAATCAATCTTGCATCGTACAAAAACCCTGCAAACCCTAACGAAAAATTGATTACTGTTACCCAACAATATCAATTAGACGCAGAAACAGAAGTAAAATTAATTGTTCCAAAACGTATTGCAGAGGGAACGCCAACAGTAACTACAATCACTTTCTTTTGTGGTGCATCTTACAACGCAGATTTAGCATTGTACAGACTAGCACAGGCTGCACTTAGCGACTCAGCTACAGCAGCAGCAGCAAACAGTTACTTAGGTGCTAGATAAACATAAACCACTTTTCCACGCCGACCAATAAGCCAAAGGCAACGACCCTTAAACTGGCGTTGCCTTTCTTTTTAAAATCAATATTATGTCAATAGCAGAAATAGCAAACGCAGCAGCCAACGCAGTGGGCGTGTATGTAGGCACTAAAGAAGCCACAGCAACAACAGCAACTGAACAAGCAGCAGCAACAACCGATACAGCAAAAAAAATGTTATACATAGGTGCTGGAGTTGTGTTGTTTTTGTTAATCGTTTTTGTTGCCATAAAAAGAAAATAGCCAATATGCAGCATACAGAAGAACTTGTAATAATTAGCCGTATAGTAATGATTATAGGCTTTCCGCTAATTGTGTATTTTTTAAGAGGAATATTAGAGGAATTTAAAGAAGTAAAAAAAGCAGTTCAAGACTTAGACAAAAGAGTGACAGTTATTGAGGTAACAACAACAAAAAAATAATTTTATGAGTTTTTTTTCAAAAATATTCGACTTTTTAAAATCGCTTTTTATCAATGTAGATAATTGGGTAAAAAACCACATTCAACCATCAATAAAATTTGTTGAAAACTTGAAAGGTATTTTAGAAAGTCCAGTTGCCGACATTGTAACAGCACTTATTCCAGGCGATGTTGATGATAAAATAAGAGCCTTTCTTTTGGCTAATTGTGGCAAGGCTTTAAACGCCTTAGCCATTACACAAGACATAGCCAACGAACCCGACCCAGTACAGGCAATTATAAAATTATTACAGTATTTAAAAACAGCAACTCCAGCAATGAAAGCAGCTATTTACAAGCAATTAGCAAGCGAAATGGCTAAACTAAGCAACGGAGGAAAAGAAGTTGTAAAAGGGCATAGCGTTGATTTACTAACACAATTAGAATATAGCAAACTAGCTGAGGAGAAAGCAAAAAACAAAGCCGAAAATGTTGTAAGCAATACAATAGATACCGACGGAGAAACCCAAATTTAAAAACAATTTAAAATACAGTTATGGTTTATAAAAATGCAAAAGGCGAGTGGGTAGATGATGGCTTAAACGACTACACAAACTACGACCCTACAAAGCAATCACAAAGCAGCACAGGTGGCGTGTTTAGTTGGTTAGGTGCAATTAGTCAGTTAGGCAATACTTATGCAAATATTGTAGGTGCAAGTAATGGAAACAATGTAAACTACACAGCACAGCAACAACCAGCACCAACAGCAGCACAAGCAGCCCAACAGGCACAGCAACCAATAGTTATAAATACACCAGCAGCCGAAACAAAAAAAAGCAACACAGCAACAATTGTTTTAGTAGTAGTAGCAATACTTGTATTAATTACAATAATGTTTTTTGTGTTAAAGAAAAAATAATTAAGCAATGGCAGCAGAAGCAGCAGCAGTAGTAAAAAACAGTACGCCTTGGGGTGCAATTATAGGAGGAGCAACAAGTTTAATAAATGGGCTTTTAGGACAAAGTATTGCAAAAAAACAACTGGATTTAAAAGCACAGGAACAGCACTTTCAACAAAGTTTGCAAGGGTTAAGCAACGAGCAACAATATGTATTGCAAAACCAACTAAACACAGCAAAAAACGATACAGACAGGCTTTTGATTTTAACCGATGCAGTAACAAAAATTAAGCTACAACAGCAACAAAATAGTAACAGCAGCAGCAATAAAAATATTTATTTAATCATAGCAATTGCAGTAATAGCATTAATTGCTTTAATAGTATTAAAACGTAAATAATGCTTTCATATAATAATCAAATAAGCCTAGCACAACAATATGCTCAAAATAATGCAGCACTAGCAGCACAAGCAGCAAGTGTTGTAAATTCTAGTGTTAATTATTCCGATACCAGTATAAGCGGTATTAAAAAAAATATGTTAGCAGTATTGCCAACTTATAAAGAATGTTTGACACAATGGCTAGGCGACCCTATTATTTATACCGAGCTGGAGAACTTTTTAAAATCAGATGCTGCCAACGATGCTATTTTATACACTTACAATAAATACGGCATAATCCCAATAAATCCTGGTTCACCGGGCAAATATCCTAACTGTAGCGGATATGTAGCAAATGTTTATAATTATTCCCTATCAATAAAGTATTACTTAAAGTACGCAAACTATAGTTTAGTTGATGCCAATAATTGCCAAAGAATTAAAGAACAATTAGACGCCTTGGAAATCGAAAAACTTAACGCCGATAAGCAATTAGTGGCCGACCAAAACAGATACAGACATAGTAGTATTACAATGATTTTAGGCGATATACAAAGTAATCTATTAGCAGCATACAGCAATATGAGTTGTGCCACACGCACCAACGACATAAAGCAAACGCAAACACTAGCAGCCATTACACAAGCAGCCGACCAAAGCACAGAAGCAACAACAGGCAGCACACAAAACAATATTATTTACATCATAGCTGCAATAGTAATTATTGCAATTGTGGTTAAACTTTTCAATCGTTAATTATGATAAATAGTGTATTAGTATCACCAAATAAAAAGGGTTTAAGTTGGCTTTATTTATTCATTTACATACTTCTTTTAATAGTAGTTGTAGTAGTAGTTGTAAAGGTTTACAAATCTTTAAAAAGTGGGGTAAATAGTGTAGGCAATTTAGCAGCAGACACAGCCACATCAGCATCAACAGGCATCCCAATAGGCAGATTAAATCAAATTAGAAATATTGCCGAAAATCTTTATAAAAATAGGTTTGAATGGCATTACACGCCTTGGGATGATTGGGATGAAGCTGCGTTTATTACAGCAATAAATCAAATGCAGAACACAACAGAACTGCAAATACTATGCAACAATTATTCAGAGTTGAGCGAAAAATCAATTGCCTATGTTGTTAAAAATAGTTTTAGCGACGGCGATATTGCTAAATTAAAAACTGGATACTACAGCACCATACTTGCAATGTAATTTATAATAAAAAAAAGTAAACTTATGAACCACAAAAAAATAATCATTGGCATTTTAATTTTTCTAGTAATAGCAGTAATAGCTTTATTTATTGCCAAAGCAGCAAAAGACAAAAAAGCAGCAAACGCAGCAGACCCAACAAAAAAACCAGTTGAAAATACTGGAAATACAATGAATTTGCAGCCACAAACACCAGCAGCACCAGCACCCAACAAAGATTTTCCAATATTTTGGAATGTAAAAAGCGAAGCAGTGCAAACATTACAGGCAGCGTTGGGCGTAACACAAGATGGCATTGTAGGAGAAAAAACACTTGCAGCACTTAATAAAGCCACAGGCGAAAACTATCCAGGTTATTCACTTTTTTACATAGCCGACAAAGCAGCATTAGACAAAATAATTGACAAAGTTATTAACAAGCAAATGAGTGCTTCAGTATGGCAACCATGGGTATTTAGTATAAAATAAATTTTATGACAGGATTACTAAACAATTTAATTGGAGACGACACAAAAGTTACTGTAGATGTTACACTAGACACGCAAAGCATTACAAAGCTATGTGTTGGCTTAGTGCTAGTTTTTACAATCAGTTTGCTTGTTTATGGCATCATCAAAAAATCAATTTAAAGTTATGACAACACAAGTTTATTTATCACGCAACCCCGATTTAGTAGCACCAGGGCAGCCATTGTATCCATTAGGAGTGCCAACACCAACAGCACCCCCCGAGCCACCACCAAGCACAGGAACAATAAGCACTACAGCTACTAACACATTGCCACCTTATGCAACTTTACAAACAGAGCCAACATTCGAGCAGCCACTTGTAGCCATACCACCACGCACAGTTAAGCCAGGAACAATTGGCGATATTGTAAACAGTACAGGCATAGTGCCACCAGCCGAAGTGCCAGTAAAAAACAGCCCAATTGTAGAGCCAACACCAGCAGCAACAAACAGCAACAATAATTCTATTAAAAACAGTGTTTACTACAAATATTTTAAATGGGTTTTATTAGTATTAATAGTAATTGTACTAATACGAATTTTCAAGTAAATGAATAAAAAATTTTACATAGTAATATACATTATAGCTGCAATAATTATTGTAGCTATAGTTGTTTACTATAGAAAAAATATTTTATCAGACAGCATAAACCAAAGCATTGATAATATTATGGAAACAAACTATACACCAGCATATTTAAGTTTAGCAAATAGCCGTTTCAATAATGCTATAATAGTCGAAAAGTTTAAACCAACGGCACAAAGTTTTTTAACAAAAGCCGTTGCCAATAAAAGCACTTACCAAAGCATTGCCAATAATGTAAACGCTAAAATGCCATGGTATTTTATAGCAGCTATACATGCAAGGGAAAGCGATATGAATTTTAACACTCACTTACACAATGGAGATAGTTTAAAAGCAAAAACTGTAAACGTACCAAGTGGCAGACCAAAAGCAGCACCAGCAAACGGCACAGCATACACGTTTGTAGAAAGTGCCACCGATGCACTACTACAAAAAGGCTTAAATAAATGGAACGATTGGAGTGTTGGAGGGATGATTTATTTATTTGAAAAATATAACGGTTGGGGGTATGCTTACAGAAAAGTAGTAAGCCCTTATGTATGGAGTGGAACACAATTTTATACAACAGGAAAATTTGTTGCAGATGGAGTTTACAATCCAGCTTTTACCGACAAACAAATAGGAGCAGCAACATTATTGAAACACTTTTTAAACAACAAAATTTAAAATGGAAATAGTAATAATAGATAAACGATGTAGCATTGTAAGCGAGGAATTAAATGTAAATTTCGATATTACACAAAGCAAAATTTGTTTAGAAAATGACAAAGTTGTTGTTAGGTACGACGATAAAAAAATTATACTCGCAAACGACTTAATAAATTTTAGTATCACAGGCACATTAAACAGCGAAGTCATTTTAAATATGGGTGCTGTAATAGACAATGAGACGCTAAAAAATGAAATTATAACATACATCAATGCTGTAAATTTTTTTTTTAACTCGGTAGAAGACCCCCTAAAAGATATTACAACCGATGATATTACAGAGGGAGCAACAAATAAATACTTCACCGACCAAAGGGCGAAAGATGCAATAGGTAGCACTAGCAACGTTCCAGAGGGCAGCCGTTTATATTTCACCGACCAAAGGGCAAAAGATGCAATCGGTAGCAGCACAGGAGTAATTGATTTAACAACAACTCCAACTTTTACAGGCACTACAGCACCAAGCGGAGCAACAACAAATAAAATATGTTGGGTAAAATCGGCAGGAATGGTAAGGGTTTGGGGTTGGCTAAAATATGCAACTGGAGGCACAGGGATAACAGTAGTTACAGTTCCATTGCCTAGCACATTGCCAACACCACTATTTCCAAGTTATATGGACCAGGGCAATATAACTACAGGAGACGCAAATGTTGGCAGCACAATAACGGCATTAAATAGTTATGGAATAGTTTGTTTATATCGTTACGGCGTTGCAACAGGTCATCAAGTAACCATAAACCAGGCTTCAAATGTTTGCCAGTACGTTCAATTTTCATTTAGTTACCCAGTTACACCATAAAATTTAATTTATGCCATACATAAGACAAAAGCAAAGAGTTGAAACAAAAGTAGAAACTGTAATAGACGAAGACAACAGCACTATAGAAAAAATAGACTTAGAAATTATTGTAGATACAACAGAGTATGTAGGAAGCATAGAACAACATCCAGCTTTAGTTGAAAATCCACAATATTTTGAATATGTAAATAAAGAATTGCCTACAAATTACAGTACATTAAACTATGTAAGCAATCCCAACCAACAACAGCAACCAGTACAACCATAACAATTATTTAATCATTAATTTATAACTATGGCAACCACAAAAAAAGCAACACCACGCAAAAAAACAGCCAAACGCAAACCAACAGTAAAAGCACTAGGAAAGCGAGTAACAACCTTAAAACGAAAGTTAAAAACAGCAACAGTAAAACTTAGAAAAGTTAGAACTGTAGCCAAAAAACGCAAACCAGCAAAAAAGAAAGCAGTTGCAAAAAAAGCAGCACCACGCAAAAAGCCGTCAAAGGCTGCCACTCCAAAGAGAAAACGATCACCCAAAAAACAACTTAGCTTATTTGCTTAACAAAAAAAGCCACTAATAAAATAGTGGCTTTTTTTGTGCCTCTACAATTGCATAAAAAATAATTGTTCGGGCAAAGCATCAAATATTTAATTCTACAACGCTGGAAAAAAGTTTATTAAGTTGGTGCAATCTTCAACTCCTAAGTCTTTAAGATATTCGTTGAACATATTTAAGTCGCTATGACCTTTTTGTATTTGCAACTGTTTTATAGGTATATTGCTCATTGCAGCTTGTTTAATGCCAGTATGCACCCAACTATATAAAGAATATCGTTTACTAAAATTCAACTCCCTTAAAATTTTGCTCATTTCTCGGCTCAATTCATTTACACCTAATTGCTTTACGCCTGGTTTACCACCTTTGCCAAAAATATATAGTTCGGGTTTGTAGCCTTTATATTTTTGGATATGTTCAACCATTGCCTTTGGTATTACTTTTAAATAATTGTCTTTATCTTTTACAATATCATCTGAAGCAATAACTTTTAAATCTTCAAATAAAATGTGTTCAATTTTTAGTTTCCTAATTTCTCCAGGTCTAAAGTATAAATAGTAAAGAAACTCCACAGCATCCCAAAGCTGGGGGTTTCGTTGCAGCGTAAGTTGTTTAATTTGTTGTATATGGTTGGGGTGAAATGGCAGTTTGCTTTGTGCCTTGATTTTCTTAACTCTAATTTCAAAGAAAGGGTTTTCCTTCACTCGCTTTTTTCTTAGCAGAATATCAAACAAACTACGCATAAGATTAATTACTTTTCTTATGTAGTTAGTGTGCATTTTTTCCTCCCTTAAATAGTTTAAAAAATCAACAGCATCAAAGTTTTTTGTTTCTTGTTTTTTCTTTCGATACCAGGTTGAAAATTTCAACAAAATAGACAAATAAGTTTGGTAGCTTTTAGGTCTCAAGGTTGATTTTTTTTGCTCCAGTACAGCACTTAAATCCCTAATTAAAGTTTGATGATTAGGCGGTTTAATAGTTCCCGATTTTATGGTTTTAATTATAGCCTTTGCAGCGTTAAGTCGTTCGGGCACTGTTTTAAAATGATTGATATTGCCGTAAAGTTTAACCAGTTTTCCGCTTTCAGTTCGGTATTTAATAAACCAAACTTTATGCAAGTCTTTGTCTTTTGGGTAAACAACAGGGCTTGTAATTCGTATTTGTGGCATAATCTCAAATTTTATTGTTAAAAAATTTGGATTTGCAGTTTCATATACATAGACCAATTAAAAACGCTAGTCTATAAACATTGCCAAAACTTCAAAAGACTTGCAGTTGTTGAGTTTGGGCGGAATGGGTGGAGAATAGCGGTCTCGAACCGCTGACCTTTTGCATGCCATGCAAACGCTCTACCAACTGAGCTAATTCCCCATACTTGCAAATATATATGTTGAAATTATTCTGCATATTTTTTTATAATGAAATCTTAATCGTTAAACTTTTATTTTTACTTGTAGTCTTGGTTTTGCAATTATTAATCATTTTAAATTAAAAAATATGAAAAAGTTAAATGTAATTAGATTGTTTTTTTTGCTTAGTTTTTTGAGCATAACAATCTTTTCTTGTAAAAAAACAAGTAACTCAGATATTGTTGTGGAAGAAGCTGTACAAGCAAGAGTTCAATCGGATGATGCAACAATGGTGCAAGGCGAAACTGAAAGTGTTGATGATGATGTTAACAATACTGTTGCATCAAGTGCAAGATTTTGTGGTGTAGGCAACGTGTTTTTAGTCGGCAATCATTTGCCTTTAGATGCAGATACATCAAATCCTGGAAATACGGCAAATAGGATTATTATTACTTATAATGGAACTACAATTGGTTGTAGAAAAAGAACTGGAACTATTACAATTGATTTATTAAATGCTCCTAAATGGGTAGAAGCAGGTGCTACTTTGAAATATACTTTTACAAATTTTAAAGTTGAAAATGTTTGTACCAATCGCTCTGTAAAAATCAACGGAGAAAGATATGTAACCAATGTAAACGGAGGGAATTTAGTTAGACTTAGAGCTGGTCTTGTTCCAATGTTGAAACATAAAATAAGGACTGGTGCCATTGGGTTGGAGGCAACTTTTACAGATAGTTCTGGTTCTAAAACTGCAGTTTGGAATATTGCGAGATTGTCTAGTATTACTTTTTTAGCAGATAACTTTTATTTTAACGCAGCTGGAGATACAACATTAAATGGTAAAGCAGCAACTGAATCCTGGGGAACAACAAGGTTTGGCAACCCTTATCAAACAGTATTTAATAATCCAATAAAGTCAAATACAAAGTGTAATCTTTGGAAACCAACTGCAGGATTGGTTACTCATTCTGTTGGTAATTTTAACTCAGCTGTTGAATTTGGTTTGAATGCTAGTGGAAATCCGGTTGGACCTGGAGATTGTGCTACACATTATCGAGTTACCTGGACACTAGCTAGTGGTACAACCCAAACAAGTTTACTGACTTACAGATAAATATTTGTTTAAGCAATAAAAAAGCCTGACTCTTTTATTAGTGGTCAGGCTTTTTTATTACTTGGTTTATCTATCTGTTATCAAATTCAGCGTCTTTGTTATAAGCTTTTATTATTGCTTTAACAAGTCTATGCCTTACAACATCCTCTTCAGTTAATTCAATATGAGAAATACCTTCTATGTTTTGCAAAATTCTAGTTGCTTTATGTAGGCCACTTTGCATATTTCTTGGTAAATCAATTTGAGTAGGATCGCCAGTAATGATGGCTTTTGCATTGGCACCAATACGGGTTAAAAACATTTTTAATTGTAAGTCGTTTGTATTTTGAGCCTCATCTAAAATGATAAAAGCATTATCCAAAGTTCTGCCACGCATGAATGCCAAAGGTGCAATTTCAATAGTTCTTGTACTCATGTAGTACCCAAGTTTATCTGCGGGAATCATATCATCTAAAGCATCATAAAGGGGACGTAAATATGGGTCGATTTTTTCTTTTAAGTCGCCCGGTAAAAAACCAAGATTTTCCCCTGCTTCAACAGCAGGTCTTGTTAAAATAATTTTTTTAACAACTTTGTTTTTTAATGCTCTCACTGCTAATGCTACAGCCGTATAGGTTTTACCTGTACCAGCTGGTCCAATTGCAAAAACAATATCATTTTTATCGGCAGCAGCAACCATTTTCTTTTGGTTAACAGTTCTAGCTCTAACAGTTTTTCCATTAGGTCCAAAAACCAAAATGTCGTTTGGATTTTTATCTACAAAATTGTCAACAGTTTCAGCATCATCGCCACCTAATATTTGTTCAAAATATTGATCACTCAAATGTCCGTTTCGTTCTAAGTATTGTATAATCAAATCTATTTTTTCCTTAGCTGTATCTATTAACTCAGGAGCTCCACTCATCTTAATTTGAGTGCCACGAGATAATATTTTTAATAGAGGGAATTTCTTCTTTAGTAAATCTAATTTGCCGTTATTAACACCAAAAAATTCAATGGGATTTACCGTTTCTAGGTTGATGATTGTATCTGTCAATGTTTATGATTTTGTTTTGCTAATCTATTAAATAAAGTTTGTTTTATATACGTATGGAATAAAATGATAGTTTTAATTTGCGTTATACACAAATTGTTAATTGCCAAAGAAACGTTTAATAAACCTATTATATAAAAAATTAAGTTCACATTTTATCAACTACTACATTTGTTTTATGAGAAAAATAGTACTGTTTTTTTTAAGTGTTTTGTTTATAGAAAGTATATATGCACAACCAACTCAAAAGTGGACATTAAGACAATGTGTAGATTATGCAATAAAAAATAATATTTCCGTAAAGCAAGCAGATGTGCA
The DNA here is from genome assembly GCA_964615145.1 of uncultured Chitinophagaceae bacterium. GTDB lineage: Bacteria > Bacteroidota > Bacteroidia > Chitinophagales > Chitinophagaceae > CAIVPM01. The sequence continues at coordinate 19,941 of CAZTOP010000013.1, read as the reverse complement.
AGCACGAATTGCAGCATTGCAAGCTAAACAAACCTCAATGTATCAGCTTCCAAGTCTTAGTTTTAACACATCTATTGGACCATCTTTTGGCAGATCTTTAGACATTTCAACTAATGGCTACACCAACTTGGCTTCTTTATCTCAAAGCTATGGATTGCAAGGTGGAATTGAAATTTACAATTGGGGGAAACTAAAAAATAATGTTCAAGCTTCTAGTTTTAACTTAAAAGCAGCTTTATCCGACATTGAAAAAACAGCTAACGACGTTGCCCTGAATGTAGCTACTTACTATCTGCAAATATTGGCTACACATCAACAAATCGATATTGTTAAAGTGCAAATTCAACAAACAAAAAACAATTTGGATGTAACACGGAAAAAGGTTGAAGCTGGAGCTTTGCCAGAATTAAATGCACTCGAGTTCGAATCTCAATTGGCAGTAGATAGTAACAATTTGGTATCTGCTGAAACAAGCTATAATCAATCATTATTAGCTATGAAAGGCTTGCTAAATCTTGATGCAGCTAAGCAATTTGATGTTGAAATTCCTGATGTTGAAAAAATTCCACTGGAAAATTTAGCTGATTTACAACCAGAAGCAGTTTATCATTTAGCGTTAGATAATCAACCTAGCATCAAATCAAACAAATTTAGAATACAGGCAAACGAAAAAAACGTGTTAGTTAATAAAGCTGGATTATACCCATCTGTAACTGGAAATTATTCTTTAAGTACTGGCTATATAGATTATTTAACTAACACAGGATTTTCAAAAACTGCCTATTTTACCCAGTTAAACAACAATTTTAGACAAAATATTGGAATTGGAATTTCTGTTCCAATATTTAATAATGGGATAAACAGAACGAATTATGAGCAATCAAAAATTAGTTTACAAAACTCAAAAATTACAGAAGAACAAATTGAACAAAAACTGAAACTTGATATTTACACAGCTTATAGTAACTCATTAAATGCTTTACAAAAATTTAATGCCAGCAAAAAGCAAGTAGAAGTAGCACAAAAAGCATTTGATTTTGCAAATAAAAGATATGAGGTAGGGTTATTAAATACACTTGATTTAATAACCAATCAAAATAATTTATTGAGAGCTAAAACACAAAATTTAGCAGACCAATATGATTATGTTTTTAAAATGAAATTACTGGAATTTTGCAAAGGTCAAGGATTGAAGCTATAACTTGGTTCTATAATACTGTCCAGTTATTAACTTAAAAACACGGCCTTCTTGAAATTGTTTAAAATTCGCTGTTTCTGTAGTATGGTTGTCTGCCCATTTTTTATATTCTATTGGGTTAATAGATACTCCAAATAACCATTGATTATAGGCATCAAACATACCCTCTCTTATTAAGTATCTCTGTTGGTCAAATAAACGAAAAGGAAATTTTTCGTTATGTTTTTCATAGAACCAACTTAAAACAAACTTTGTTCTGATGGCTGTAAGATAAGCAGCAGTGAGGCTTTCGGTACTATTGCCTAAAGTTTTTAATACATATTTTTCAAATTCGTTTTTTGAGCTGGCACCAGCATCTCCTAAATAAAGTAATTTTTTATAGGCATCTAAAACAATATCTTTCATTTCGGCAGTTCTGGTTGTGTAGCTTTCAAGATTAATAAAAATTTCTCCGTAAATAATAGTCCAAAACAACTCTTTGTTTTTGCTGTAATAGATGGCCGCATTATAATAATTATTAGGGTAATTGGGGTCTACTTCAATTCCTTTTTCTAAATTTTTTATGGCATCATTATTCTTTTTTTCAAGATTATTCAGCTCCGCCATCTCACCATAAATAACACCGCTATTTGGGAATTTTATGAGAGCTTCTTTATACATTTTATCACATTCTTTGTACAAAGCAATAGACTTGTAGTTCATTCCTAATAGCTGGTAATCTTGTTCTTGTACAGTTGAATCTTGCGTAAATTTTTTTGATAATTCTATACTTTTTGCAAAATCTCTTTTGAGATAACATAGGTATGCAAAATCTTGTTGAGCAAGTTTATTGTTGGGTTCATTATTTAATAACTTGTTAAATACAAGAGTGGCATTTTCATAATCACCTTCTGCTAGCAAACTTTTAGCTGTTTTATGTAAATCTGATAGAGGTTGTGCAATTAAATTGCTGCTTACAAGTAAAGTACAAAAACAAATTAATAAATGTTTCATATAAATTAATAAATTAAATGTGTTAATAAACCATCTCTTAATTTAGGTTCAAACCAAGTACTTTTTGGAGGCATCACATTTCCGCTATCGGCAATATCAAAAAGCTGATGAATAGTAACTGGATATAAGCTAATGGCTGCAGCCATTTCACTACTATTAACCCTTTTTTCTAGCTCTTCTAAACCGCGTATTCCACCAACAAAATCAACTCTTTTATCTGTTCTTTGATCAACGATATTAAGCAACGGTGTAAATATATTTTCTTGTAGAATCGTAACATCTAAAATTCCAATAGGGTCGTTGGTATAAGTATTTTCTCTAGAAGTTAATTTATACCAATTACCATCAACATACAAGCCAAAAGTGTGCAGTGCCGTTGGTTTATATGCTTCTTTCCCGATTAATTTAACAATGAATTTTTTAGACAATTTTTCTAAAAATTCATTTGTTGTTAATCCATTTAAATCTGTAACAACTCTATTGTAATCCATTATATACAGCTGATTTGATGGAAACAGAGTTGTTAAAAAATAATCACTTGCCGCTGTTTTATTTTCGCCTAAAGCTTTACGAACTTTAGCTGCACTTGCAGCTCTGTGATGCCCATCTGCAATATATGTGCAAGGTATTTGTGTTTTGAATAAATTGGTAATTGAATCAATTACATTGCTATCATTTACAACCCAAATGGTATGTTGAATGTTATCATCGGCTATAAAATCATAAATAGGACTTTTATTTTTTTTCCACTTTTCAATTAGTATATCTACTTCGTCGTTATTTCTATATGCTAAAAAAACATTGCCAGTTTGAGCTCCTGTAGTTTTTATATGATTAATTCTGTCTTGTTCTTTTTCTGGACGAGTGAATTCGTGCTTTTTTATAATATCATTTTCGTAATCATCAACACTGCTCACACATACCAAACCTGTTTGGCTTTTACCATTCATTATTAATTGATAAATGTAATAGCACTCTTTATTGTCCTGAAACAAAATATTTCTGCTGATAAAGAAATCTAAATTTTCTTTGGCAGTATCATAAACTTTTTGAGAATGAATATCGATACTATCTGGTAAACAAATTTCACTTTTGGTGATGTTTAAAAAAGAATGAGAATTGCCTTGAACTTCAATTCTTGCCTCTGCACTATTTAGTACATCGTAGGGCCTGCTTGCAACTTGTTTTGCAAATTGTGCTTCGGGTCTTAGTGCTTTAAACGGTTTTATAATACTCATAAATTTATATTCTATTTTAATCTGTAATCCTTGCTATTATTACTTATTTTAGTGCGGCTTTTTGTATTTCTTCGATTATTTTTAGGTGATGGTTGGTATGTATTTCTAAAAATTTTATAGTGTCTTTCAGTTTTAAATTTCCAAAAAAAGGATGTTTAAAATACTTTTCTTTCTCAAGATGTATTAGCTCAAGAATTGTAGTTTTTGTTTTTTGAATATGAATTTTTAGAGAATCTTCATTAAAAAAATCAGGGTCTACAACTTTTGGATTTTTTGCTCTTCCTCTGGGTATTTTACCTGTAAAAAAAACAATGTATTTTATGGGTTTAAAAGTCCATTTATAATCACTGGCATCTGAAGCTTTTGTAGCTTCGGCTATTTTATTTATTGTAAGTAATGTATGCTCAATATGCCAACCAATTGAAGATGCTGAAACAGTTGTTTGCACAATATTTTGTAAACAAATTTTTGTTTCTAATTTTTTTAAAAGAAATTCTAGTTTAGTCATCGTTAAATTCAGATAAGGCTTGGTTAATTTTTGCTTGCAAATTCTTTCATTAAATTACAAAATGCTTGCACGCTTGATAGTTCCAAAGCATTATACATACTCACTCTTATGCCACCAACTGTTCTATAGCCTTTAACACCAATCATTCCATTTGCTTTGCATAAATCTAGAAATTCGTTCTGCAAATTTTCATTTTCTATGAAAAAAACAGCGTTCATATTACTTCTATCATCCTTTGCTATTGGACAATTAAAAATCGGTAAAGAGTCAATAGTTGAGTATAGTAAATTAGCTTTCTGCAAACTACGTTTTTCCATTTCTTTTAAACCGCCTTCCTTTTTAATCCAACGTAGGGTTAATAATGCAACGTATATGGCAAATACTGGAGGTGTATTTAATAAAGAACCTGCTTCAATATGGTTTTTATAGTCAAGTATTGTGGGTATTTTTCTGTTAGTTTTTCCTAAAATATCTTTTTTTACTACAACTAAATTTACACCAGCAGCTCCCATGTTTTTTTGAGCTCCAGCATAAATTAAATCAAATTGGTCAAATGCAATTTCTCTACTAAAAATATCGCTACTCATATCACCAATTAATGGCGTATTCACATCAGGAAAACTTTGCCATTGTGTTCCTTCAACAGTGTTATTTGTGGTAATATGTAAATATTTTGACTTATCAGGAACTTCAAAATATTTATTAATGTATGTATATTTTTTATCTTTTGATGATGCTGCAATGTGTACATTCCCAAATAATGCTGCTTCTTTCGCTGCTTTACTTCCCCAAACACCATCATCACAATAAGAAGCTGTATCATTTGCATCTAGTAAATTCATTGGAATTTGCATAAATTGAGTAGTGGCACCACCTTGTAAAAACAATACATCATAATCATCACCAATTTTCATTAACTCTTTTACAAGTGTTTTTGCTTCTTCAATAACCTCTACAAACCAGGTGCTTCTATGTCCAATTTCAAGAATAGATAAACCAATTCCATTGAAGTTTAATATTGATTGGGATGCTTGCTCTAATACTTCTTGTGGTAATACAGATGGTCCTGAATTGAAATTGTGTTTCTTCATCTTTTTACTTGCTAAGTCAGCAAAGTAAATGAAATAAAATTTAATACTTTTTTTACTGACAAATTATATTGTTTTTTATGTATTTCAAGCCACTAATCAACATTTACAATACCACCGCTTACTGCAAATTTCATTGCATCCGAAGCAGACATATTATGTAAAGGTTTGATTTTGTGTGATGGGACAATATATGTTATTCCACTAATGGCATAAGAAAGTGGCACGTAAACTACTGTAAAATCTTTCATATCAAAGTCTTCAGCGTTTTCTAAAGTAATAAATCCAATTCTCCAAATATCTGCATCATCAATATTTACTAAAACAGGCTTATCAAATCTTTTCTTTTCTCCTGCAAAAGCTTCAAAAAAATCCTTTACAGATGAGTATATGAATTTTATTCCTGGTGTTTTTTCTAACACTTTATCTAAAAGTTCCACTAATCGCCCCACCATAAACAACGATGAAAGCCATCCAACTAATAAAACTAAACTTACAACAACAATAAATCCTAAACCGGGGATTTTATCAATTTTTCCATTTATATCTTGCTTTATCCAATCTGGAAAAATGCTGTGTAAAATGCTTGGTAAAATTCCATCAATCCAATTAAATAAACCTAAAATTGCCCAAACCGTTATACCAATGGGAGCAAGAACCACCAATCCTTGCAAAAAATATTTCAACAATCGTCTGCCATATACTCTGTATCTCATATTCATAATTCACTAATTTTTTATAAAGTAAAAGTCTTTCACTCAATGTAAGAGAAATTTTTTGCTTAAAATATTTTTTGCCGTTTATCAAAAAAATACTTTGGAAACTTTGGTAGAATTAAAAGTTCCCATAGTTTCGCATCCGATAAAAAAGATGGAGACAAACGAACGTATATTACTTAAATCAGGCGAACTTTTTAGACGCTTTGGAATTAGAGCTGTAACATTAGATGAAATAGCTCAAAACCTTGGTATTAGCAAAAAAACAATTTACCAGTTTTTTGCAGATAAAGATGCTTTAGTAGATGCTGTGATGATGGCTGAATTTGAGTGCAATTATCAGGAGTGTATGAATTGTGCATCTAAATCAAAAAATGCAGTTGATGAAATTTTTAATCTAATGCACAATATGGAGGAAGACTTTAGAAACTTGAATCCAATTGTAATTTTTGATATGAAAAAATTTCATTTCAAAACTTTTGAAAAATTTCAGACACATATGCACCAAAATTTAGTTCAAATGGTAGCTGCGAATTTAAAGAGGGGCATTGAAGAAGGTTATTACAGACCGGAATTAGACATTGAAATTGTTTCAAGATTTAGGATGTCATCTATGTGGCTATTATTCGACCCCGAAGTATTTCCTCCTCAAAAATTTCAACTGAGTGCAGTATTTAAAGAGGTTTTAGAACTTTTTTTATACGGACTAGTTAATGCTAAAGGTTATAAATTAATTGAAAAATACAAAGAACCAAAAACTCAAAAATAAATTTATGGAATTAATGAAACTACTAAAATCGGCAATAGTGTTGTTGCTGTCATTGGTATTTTATAAGGCAATTGGTCAATCTGCAACTCAACATAAATTATCGTTGCAGCAAGCTGTTGACTATGCTAAAAAAAATAATGTACAAGTGAAAAATGCATTATTAAATATCAAAATTCAAGAGCAAACAAACAGAGGAATTACAGCAGCTGCATATCCTAACATTAGTGCAAATGTTGGTACAACATATTACATTGATATTCCAACATCGTTAATACCTGGTCAAATTTTTGGAGGTGCTCCAGGAACTTACATCCCAGTTCAATTTGGAACAAAATATACTACTAATGCAGGCATACAACTCAATCAATTATTATTTGATGGTCAGGTGTTTGTTGGCCTTCAAGCTCGTAAAGCATCTATGCAATGGAAGCAAAGAGAATACGAATTGACAGAAGAAGCTATTAAAGTTAATGTAAATAAAATATACTATCAACTTGTTGTAAGTAAATCACAAATTGAATTGCTTGATGCAAATATTGAAAGGGCACAAAAGCTTCAACACGATGTTGCTGAAATCTATAAAAATGGTTTTGCAGAAAAGCTAGAAGTTGATAAACTTGATGTTACTGTTAATAATTTAAAAACGGAAAAAGAAAAAGCAAATAATGCAATAGAAGTTGGCTATTTGGCATTAAAAACTTTGATAGGAATTCCGTCAAAAGACACTTTAATATTAACAGATAAAATAACTGATGATGAGATTAAGTCTGTGATTTTAGTAGATTCCGCAATTTATTCAGATAGAAAGGATTTTCAATACTTACAAACAATAAAACAGTTAAACGAGTATAATATCAAAAGATATAAATTAAGTTATTTGCCAACAATATCTCTTACTGGTTCTTATGCCAAACAAGCTCAAAGAAACAAATATACTTTTTTTGAAAAAGGAGACTGGTTCACTACCTCATATGTTGGATTAAATATTGCAGCACCTATATTCAGTGGTTTTGGTAAAGATGCGAAAGTAAAACAGTCAAAAATTGAATTACAACAAGTAGAGAATAATATTAGCAATATCAAGTTAAATATTGATGCAGAAACAGCTCAGGCAAAGCTAAAATTTAAGTCGGCTATTGAAACTATCGAAGTCCAAAAACGCAATATGCAACTAGCAGAAAAAGTATATGAACAAACAAAAAAGAAATTTGAGATTGGGGTAGGTTCTAATACGGAAATTACCAATGCACAAACTGAACTAAAAACATCACAAACAAACTATATATCTGCCTTATATGATGCAATAATTGCTAAAGTAGATTACTTAAAAGCAATTGGGAAATTGTAATCGTTGTTTTGATGCATAAAAAAAATAATCAATCATAATTAATCAAAATAAATAAAATGAAAAAAATACTAACACTTACTGCTTTTGTTACTTTAGTTGTAGCTTGTGGTAATAAGGGATCTTTAGCTGAAAAAAAAGCCAAGCTTGAAAAACTAAAGACTGAAATTAAAACATTGGAGGAAGAAATAACAAAATTGGACACATCAAAAAAAGAAGATGTAGCAAAGTTAATTGGTGTTACAACCCTTGCCACTGCTGATTTTAAGCATTTCATTGAGCTACAAGGAAAGGTTGATGCTGAAAATATTTCTTATGTGTCACCTCGTTTAGGTGGTGGTCAAGTAAAACAAATTTTTATTGTAAAAGGTCAGCAGGTTAGCAAAGGACAATTGCTTTTGAAATTGGACGATGCAGTAATAAAGCAAAGTATTGTAGCAGCTAAACAAAGTTTAGAAACTATAAAAACACAATTAGCTCTGGCTAAAGATTTATACAACCGACAAAGCAATTTGTGGAAACAAGGCATTGGTACCGAAGTACAAGTTATTAGTGCAAAAACTCAAGTTGAAACATTAGAAAAACAATTGGCTGCTGGTAATGAAAATGTTAAAACTGCACAAGAACAAATGTCTGCAACTAGCGTATTTGCTGACGTTGATGGGGTTGTGGATGAATTAAATGTCAGGGTTGGTGAAATGTTTACTGGGATGAGTGCAGCAGGAGCTCAAATAAAAATAGTAAATACTTCATCATTGAAAGTTGTGACTGAAGTGCCAGAAAACTATGCTTCAAAAGTTAAAGCAGGCTCTAAGCTAACAGTCATATTAAATGACATTAATAAAACCTATACAACAAGTTTATCATTTTTGAGTAGAACAATTAATGCCAACAATAGAAGTTTTACTGCTGAGGCAAAATTGCCACACGATGGTTTAGCACGCCCTAATCAAAATGCACAAGTAAAAATAGAAGATTATAGTGTTACCAACGCAATAGCAATACCAGTAAATACTGTACAAACAGATGATAAGGGAAAGTACGTTTATGTTGCTGTGCAAGAAGGAGCAAAAATGGTTGCACGTAAAAAACAAATTATTGTTGGTGAAGTAAATAGTTCATTAATTGAAATTAAAAGTGGGCTTGCTGCTGGCGACAAATTAATTACAGAAGGCTTCCAAAACATTTATGAAGGACAATTGTTGAAAATTGATTCAAAATAGTTGCACACCTCCAACCAACGATAACAAATTATGCAACATTGCTATCGTAAAATTTGTTGCATACTTACGTGAAAAAGAAAAATTATATGAAAAAAGTATTAGATAAAATAAAAGAGTTTAAGCTTACCAGTTGGGCTGTTGATAACAGAACTGCTGTGTATATAATGACTATTCTAGTGTCGCTTTATGGCATTTATAAGTTCAATACAATGCCTAAAGAGCAGTTTCCAGATATCGTTGTACCAACAATTTATGTGCAAACTGTTTATGTAGGTAATAGTGCAAAAGATATTGAAAACCTGGTTACACGTCCTATTGAAAAACAATTGAAAGGCATTACAGGTGCTAAGGTTAAAAAAATTCAATCTACTAGCCAACAAGATTTTAGTGCTGTGGTTGTAGAGTTTGACACAGATGTTAAAACAGATGTAGCTAAACAAAAAGTTAAGGATGCTGTGGATAAAGCAGCTACAGATTTGCCTAACGATTTAACTGCACAACCTAACGTAATGGAATTTGCTTTTAGCGAAATGCCTATTATGTATGTAAATATTAGTGGCGACTATGATGGTATGACATTGAAACGTTATGCTGAAAAATTGCAAGATAGATTTGAAGAACTAAGTGAAATTAATAGAGCTGATATTGTTGGAGCACCAGAGCGTGAGATACAAATTAATGTGGACCCTTTTAAAATGCAGGCAGCTAAACTATCTTTTACTGATATTTCAAATGCTATTAACTATGAAAATAGAAATGTAAGTGGTGGCTTAGTTGATGTGGGCGATATGAAAAGAAATATACGCGTAAAAGGCCAATTTGTTACAGCTTATGATATGCAGAATATCATTGTAAAAAATCTTACTGGTGGTGCTGTTTATTTAAAGGATATAGCTCAGATTATCGATACAGTAAAACAAACTGAAAGCTTTGCCAGGCTTGATGGAAAGAATGTTGTAACACTAAATATTGTAAAACGAGCTGGAGAAAATTTAATTGATGGAGCTGATAAAATAAAGAACATCGTTAATGAAATGCAACTTAGTGGTCAATTACCACCAAAAGAAAAACTAAAAGTTGTTTATACAGGAGATCTTAGCGTAAAAACAGCAGCCTCTTTTAAGGATCTTGTGAATACTATCATCATTGGTTTCATCTTAGTGTTACTTGTATTAATGTTTTTTATGGGAGTTACTAATGCATTTTTTGTAGCATTAAGTGTTCCATTAAGTGTGTTTGTTGCTTTTATGTTTTTGCCTGTGGCAGATGGAATCATTGGAACATCTGTTACGCTCAATTTTATTGTCTTGTTTGCATTGCTCTTTGGCTTAGGTATTATTGTAGATGATGCTATTGTAGTTATAGAAAACACACATCGTATTTACAATAATGGTAGGGTTAAAATTGTCAAAGCTGCTAAAGAGGCTGCTGGCGAGGTTTTTATTCCTGTTCTTGCAGGTACAGCAACAACGCTTGCACCATTTTTTCCATTGCTTATGTGGAAAGGATTGATTGGAAAGTTTATGATTTATTTACCTACAATGTTAATATTAACATTGGCAGCATCACTAATAGTTGCATTTATTATTAATCCGGTTTTTGCAGTAGATTTTATGAAGCCAGAAGGTAGAGAATATGAAACTCCAAAGAAAGACATATTTAAAAAATGGTGGTTTTGGACTTTCCTTGGCTTTGGTATTTTATTTAACTTGGCTAAGTGGCACGGGTTCGGAAATTTCCTAATTTTTATGGATTTATTAGTAATACTGAATGTATATGTTTTACGTGGCGTTATTCATCTTTTTCAAGAAAAATTATTGCCCAATCTAATGAATCGATATGAGAAATTATTGCGATGGATTCTTGTAGGAACAAGGCCTGCATGGTTTTTTGCAAGTTTGTTTGTACTGTTTATTATCTCTATAATAGGAGTTGTACTGAGAAATAACCCCAAGACTTTCTTTCCAAGTGGAGACCCAAGTTTTATATATGTATATCTTAAAATGCCAATTGGTACAAGCACAGCTACTACAGATAGTGTTACTAAAATCTTGGAAGGAAAAGTTTATAAAGTATTAGATAAAGAATTACCGGCAAAGGGAGGTATTGTTGAAAGTATAATTGCAAATGTTGCAATAAGTGCGAACAACCCAAGAGACAACAACCGAAGTACGCAAAGTAATTTAGGCAGAATACAAGTGAGTTTTATTGAAACTGAAAAACGTGATGGAAAACTTACACAACCTTTTTTAGATGAAATAAGAAAACAAACGCAAGGTATTGTAGCTGGTGCTGAAGTGACAGTAGAGAAAGAAGCTGGTGGTCCACCTACTGACCCTCCAGTCAATATTGAAATTGCTGGCGACGATTTTGAAGCTATTTCAAAACTATCAACTCAATTTCTGAATTACTATGACACTAACCGCATTTATGGTATAGAAAAACTGAAAGCAGATATTGACCTGGTAAATCCTGAAATTACGATAAATGTTGATAGAGAAAAAGCTATGAAGGAAGGATTATTCTCTTCCCAAATTGGAATGGAAATTCGGAACGCTGTTTTTGGTAAAGAAGCTAGTAAGTTAAAAGACGGCGAAGATGAATATAAAATTCAAATTCGGTATTCAGATTTACAACGCAACAATATCACTGATTTGATGAATATGCGAATTACATTCAGAGACTTTGCTACAATGCAAATTAAACAAGTTCCTTTGAATGCAGTAGCTACAGTAGATTATACTAATACAAGTGGTGGTGTAAAACGAAAAAACTTAAAACGAACAATTCAATTGCAATCAAATGTACTTGACCCATCGTTTACAGGTCCAGTAAATATTGAACTTGCTAAAAAAATTGAAATATTTAAAACACTAGTAAAAGTTCCGGCCGATGTTACAATACGACAAGGAGGAGAAGGGGAGCAACAGGCAGAAACAATGACATTTTTAAGAAATGCAATGATTACTGCAATGCTAATAATCTTCTTAATTCTGGTACTTCAATTTAATGGAATGAGCAAACCATTTATTGTAATGACTGAAATTTTCTTCTCAATTATAGGTGTGTTTTTGGGGTATGCTATTACAGGAAAAACAATGGCTTTTATCATGCTTGGTGTAGGTATAGTAGGGCTTGCAGGTATTGTAATTAAGAACGGTATTTTATTAATTGAATTTACTGATGAACTTAGGGGAAGAGGAATGAAAACTAGAGAAGCTGCAATACAAGCAGGTAAAACGCGTATTATTCCTGTATTGCTTACTGCATTGGCAACCATGTTGGGCTTATTTCCTTTAGCAGTGGGTTTAAACATAGACTTTGGAAAAATGTTCAGTGAATTAAACCCACACTTTTTCTTAGGTGGTGATAGTGTTGTATTCTGGGGACCATTAAGTTGGACTATTATATATGGCTTAATCTTCTCTTTCTTCTTAACACTATTGATGGTGCCGGGAATGTATCTTTTAAGTGAAAGATTACGCCGACCAATGACCAAATTTTATGGTACAAAATTCATAGCTATATTTGGTTTCTTAGGTCCATTGTTCTTTGTATTTGCTGGTATAATGTACTTTATAAAAGCACTACAAGGTAAAAAGGTATGGATGGGGCAACCGAAGAAGTAATGTTAAATTATAAATTTTAAATGTTGAGTGTATTCATCAATTTAAAGTTCAATATTCAAAATTTATAATTATTGAAATAAGTTGGTTTTGGTTTAAAAACAAATGCCGTTATCGAAAGAAACGGCATTCTGTTTTAGTAAATTTTAAAACAATCTAGGGGCAAAATATTTATTAAATAAGTATTTAAGATATGAATAAAATATTCTAATTAAAATTTAGGACAATTTAGTGGTTTGTCAGTGTTAGGTTGGTGTGAATAAATCAGTGAAATTTCTATACCACCTCTGCTAATTGATGCTGTTTTTAAGGATGAAGTATTTACGTCATAGCTTATACCCAATCTGGTATTTGAAAATTCTAAGCCCACATAAGGAATAATAGCATCTTTTAATCTTATCCAGCTTCCTGTGTAAACACTAATTGGGGCAGTTGCATCAGGGTTGGGTATAAATTGTATTGCACCACCTAAAAGGGTTTCAGTAGTACCAGCTTGAGAACTGTGTAAACCGCTTAAATGCAAACCTAAATTTTCATTAAATGCAGTATAATATCCTGCTTGAAAAGTAAATCGTGGGCTAACTATGTATTCTGTGCCTGTAAATTTTTGTCTAGGACTGTTAATGTGATACATACTTAAGCCTGCATAATAGTTGTTATTTTCGTTACTGCTTCCATTAAATAATATACCAGCATTTAAATCGAAATAGCTTGATTGTAGTGTGGCATTATTAAACACTTCGCTAGTAGTACCAGTAAATCCAAGTGTGGTTAATTGATCTTCAAATTTTAAATTGGTGGTATTAATAAGCATATTAGAATAAGTAGCCTGTACCCCAATGCCTAATTGATTATTACCATCTTCATCTAAACCTTTATGATAGGCAGTTGATATAGCTGCATAATTAAATTTTACAGCACTATTGGCACTATTGTCGTTCAAAAACATAAAGCCTACACCAAATAAGTCGTTGCTTTTTATACTATTTTGTAATATATGAAAATCAATAGAAGCAGTATTAGTAATAAAGGCATTATTAATAGTTGGCCATTGGTTTCTATAGTTTCCTGCTATCCTATAATTTCCATTGAATTTGCCTGTAAAAGCTGGGTTTAGTGTAAGTGGCGATGCAAAAAATTGAGAGAAATGAGGGTCTTGAGCCATCACAAAACTTGCACTAATAATTAGTAATAAAAATAAATATAATTTTTTCATTTGCATACCGAAAGTAGTTCAAATACTTGATATATAGCGTAGAATTAATTTTTTTTAACTAATCATTAATAAAAGTTAAATAAGAAAGTTTATGATTGCATTTTGGTACCATAAGCCAAATCCCCTGCATCACCCAAGCCTGGTACAATATAGCCTTTGGCAGTTAATTCCTCGTCAATATCACCACACCAAATTTTTACATCATCTCCACATTCTCTATGTATATATTCAATACCTACTGCACTTGCAATAGCACATACAACATATATTGCCAAAGGTGTTCCCTCATCTTTCATTACATTAATAGTTTTTACTAATGATGAACCAGTTGCCAACATTGGATCGCTGATAATAACAATTCTGTTGTCTAAAGTAGGACAACTCATGTAGTCTAAACAAATTTCAAAAGTGCCGTCATTATGGTGCTTTCTGTAAGCAGAGATAAACGCATTATCTGCTTTGTCAAAATAATTCAGCATGCCCTGGTGTAGGGGTAATCCAGCTCTTAATATTGTTGCTAAAACAGGCTGTTGTGCTAATATTTTACTTGTATGAACACCCAACGGTGTTTGAATTTCGGTTTCAATGTGTGGTAATTCTTTACTTATTTCATAAGCAGCAACTTCGCCAATTCGCTGTAAGTTTCTTCTAAAACGCATTCTATCGTGTTGCACAGTAATATCTCTTAGCTCTGCAGTCCAATTTGTAAGTAAACTATGACTATTGCTTAAATTAATGACCATATCTTTTGTGTTTGAGGCGTGTAAAATAGTTTAAATTGTATAAAAGCACCCAATTTTGTATTTGTTATGACAAATTACAATTACAAAAACTTTTTTAAAGCCAATATTATTAGCTTTTTTAGTGCTATTGTTATTATTGGAATGTCTATTATGTATGGCAAAAATAATTTGTTTTTATTGCTAAATATTGATTTGGGAAATTGGGGAGATAATATTTTTAAATATGCTACTTATTTGGGCGATGGAGCTGTGTGGGCTTTGTTGGTAATTTTTATTTTATGGAAAAAAAAGAGACAACTGCCTATGATAGTTATCGCTATTATTATATCAACACTAATCGCACATTATATTAAAGGACATTTACTACTCATTAATTACCGACCCTACGAGGCTTTGCCCAATGTGAGACATTTAATACACACTATCCCAGGTGTGGAAATACACTATGGTGGCAGTTTCCCATCGGGGCATTCAACACAAGCATTTACAATGTACTTTTTACTTTGTTTGTTAGTACAAGAAAAATGGATAGTGCCTGTTGGATTTTTAGGTGCAGTGCTCGTGGGTTATTCAAGAGTATACCAGGCACAGCATTTTCCACTAGATGTTGCAGGAGGTATTTTGGTAGCAATGTTTACGGTGTGGGTATCACTATGGCTACAAATAAAGATAGAAAAAAAGTGGTTGGATAAAGCTGAAAAAGGGTAACTGCTAAAATGTATGTTCTGTTTAAGGTTTTAGTAGGCTCTAATATGCAAAGTGGGGAGTATGTAAAAATTGCATTAGATATTTTGGTAAAAGTTTTACATTGTTCACCGACACCCTTTTTATATTAACTAGGAACAATCACATTAGCGAATTTTTTATTTGTTAAAAACTCTTCTGCTTTAAATATTAGTTATCATTTTCAAGCAAAGCTGAAGCAAGGATGTCTGGAGCTTGTGAAAACCCTCGCAAGATTATTGCAGAAGTGTTTGGGGTTTGCCAGAAAACTGAAAAGATGATAAACAAGTAAGCTTTTATTTTGTTTTGAAAATAATGCTGAAAATCTTATTAGTGTATATCTTACTATGAATCAGAGCTAAAAATAAAATATTTTATTTCCGAAGCAGCGAAATCATTTACATTCACATCATAATGATTCAATAATCATTCACCAAAAACATTGTTATGAAAAAAATCCTTCAATTATTACTTGTTGCTTTAGTAACTATGATAAGTAGTTGCAAAAAAAATGAAGTAACTACCAATCCTGACCCTATTGTCCCATTCGACAATTCAAAATCCATTACCACCATTGTTGCAGGAAAAGTTACTGCACAAGATGGTACAGCACTTAATAATGTAGAAATTACAGTGGGTACAACAACTACAATAACAGATGCTGATGGAAATTTTATGATTCCTAAAGCAACACTGAGCGAAAAAAATGGTTTTATTAAAGCTACAAAAGCAGGCTATTTTGCTGGTAGTAGAACCATTACTGCCAAAGAAAAAGTAGTAAATAATGTAGTGATTCAATTAATTAAAAAGACTACAAGTGGTGATTTTACGAATGCTTCGGGAGGTACTATAACTATTGCAACAGGTGGTAGTATTGTGTTTCCTGCAAATGCAGTGGTTACAAAATCGGGAGCTGCTTATTCAGGCACTGTAAAAGTATCGGCATATTTTTTAGACCCAAGTTCAGAAAATTGTTTTAAAGAAATGCCTGGCGATTTAAGAGGTATTAACACAAGTAATAATGAGCAAGTTTTAACCAGTTATGGTATGATGGCAGTAGAGCTAAATGGCAGTAATGGCGAGGCTTTACAACTAGCAACTGGCAAAAATGCTACTTTAACTTTTCCTATTGTAGCAGCCACACAATCGGCTGCACCTGCAACTATTCCATTATGGTTTTTTGATGAAACAAAAGGTATGTGGGTAGAGCAAGGTACTGCTACTAAAACAGGCAATACTTATGTAGGCACAGTATCCCATTTTACTTGGTGGAATTGCGATTGGGGTGGTGGTCCACTAAGTTTAACTGCAACATTTGTAGATCAAAATGGGAATGCATTATCTAACTACCACGTTTACTATGTAACAAGTAATGGTTGGGGAGGTGGTGGCGGACATGGTTGGACTGCAAGCGATGGCTCCTTAACAGGAAATATTCCTGCGAATACACCAATTATTATTAAAGTTATTGGTAGTTGTGGTACTACTTTAACCACTATTTATACAGCATCTGTAGGTCCATTTACACAAAGCACCAACTTAGGTACCATTACAGTTACATTACCAACCAATCAAAATTCAGTAAGCATTAAAGGTACTGTTGTAGATTGTAGTGGAAATGCTGTGGCAAATGGTTATGCACTCATAAAATTTAATAATAATTACTATTACACAAGTATTGTTAATGGTAGTTTTAACAAGACGATTGTTTATTGTAGCACAACCCCTACAGGAACTGCAACAGTTGAAGTATTTGATTTAGCTACTTTAAAAAAGAATACAACACCAAGCACTGTAAACATTACAGGTTCTGGTGTATTTAATGTTGGACAAGTAGCTGCTTGTGGAGTGCAAACTGCTGTTCATTATATAGCCACATTTATTGACCAAAATGGAGTAAATCTTTCACAATACTATATCTCTATTGATACAATTAAAATATATCCTCAAAGTGCTACCATCAATACAATCATCCCAGTAAATAAAATATTAACTAGAAAGGTTTATGTTTATACAACTTGTGGTGGTTATGTATTGGTTGATTCAACACAAATCGGTCCATTTGCCTCTGACTTTAATGCTGGTAACATAACTGTTAATGTGCCACAACCAAATACATTTGTTTTAAGTGGTACTGTAAATACTTGTAGTAATACTCCTGTTACTAATGGTAATGCAACTATTTTAGTTGATGGTAAAACTTATTTTGTAATGATAAATAATGGTAGTTTTAGCTTGCCAATTACACGCTGTAATACAAATGTAGTAACTGCTACAATCAGTGTTTTAGATAATGTGAATCATCAGCAAAATAGTAATCCAATAACAGTGAGCGTTAGTAATGCTAATGTTAACATAGGTACTGTGCAGGCTTGTGGGGTAAATGTCAATGAATTTTTAAATTATACTCTTGATGGTACAACATATAACTTAGATTCCTTACAGGCGCGTCAACAAAATTTAACCTATATATCAGGATTTGTTGCAAACCCCAATTACTCCAATTTTAATAGTAGTTTCAATGGTTTTGTTGTTGGTAATTATAACTTTAATATTAATATGAATGTTGGTACTCTATCTTATATAACAACAAATAATGTTGCCAATGCCAATGTAACAGTAACAATTACCGAATATGGTTCTGTTGGGCAATATATTGCTGGTACATTTTCTGGCAATGTATTGGCTTCTGGTACAACAGTAACAAAACCTATCTCAGGTTCATTTAGAATAAAGCGAACACAATAAATTATTCATCAACAATAATAAAACCTTCAAAGAAACGTAATCTTTGAAGGTTTTGTTTTTTATAAAAAAAGCTGATGAATATCATTCATCAATTGTTAAACTGCAACCCATAAATTTGCATCTTATTTTAAAATAAGTAAGTATGAATTTTAATTTATCGCAAATGCCCTCAAGAACACCAAAACCAAGAACACAAGGACTTACAATGGTTATGGACAAAGGGCTTAGTATAAATGAGGTAAATAATTTTTTAGATGGCACAGCCCCACATGTTGATATTGTAAAACTTGGATTTGGTACATCTATGGTAACGCCCAATCTTAGACAAAAAATTGAAGTATATAAAAATGCAGGTATGCCCATTTATTTTGGAGGCACTTTGTTTGAAGCATTTTTAATTCGTAATCAAATAGACGATTATATTGCCGTTTGTAAAGATTACGGAATAGATTATATTGAAGTGAGTGATGGCTCTATAACAATACCTCATGCCGAAAAGTGTGGCTATATTGAAAAATTAACAAAACATGCCACAGTGTTAAGTGAAGTAGGTAGCAAGGATGCAGCACATATTATTCCACCTTATAAGTGGATTGAATTAATGAAGGCTGAGCTAGAAGCTGGGTCAAGTTATGTAATTGCAGAAGCAAGAGAAGCTGGAAATGTTGGTATTTACAGAGGTTCTGGAGAGGTGAGAGAAGGGTTGGTACAAGAAATTTTAACTCAAATTCCTGAAGGAAAAATAATTTGGGAAGCACCACAAAAAGCACAGCAACTTTATTTTCTGGAATTAATTGGTTGCAATGTTAATTTAGGAAATATTGCTCCTAACGAAGTAATACCGCTTGAAGCGATGCGTATTGGTTTACGTGGCGATACATTTGAATTGTATCTTGATAAAAAATAATTTAGCAAGTACGAGTTTAGAAGTACGAAATTGGAAGTATGAA
This sequence comes from uncultured Chitinophagaceae bacterium, assembly GCA_964615145.1. Taxonomy (GTDB): domain Bacteria; phylum Bacteroidota; class Bacteroidia; order Chitinophagales; family Chitinophagaceae; genus CAIVPM01. The sequence continues at coordinate 857 of CAZTOP010000013.1, read as the reverse complement.
ATACAAAGTACGAGGGTAGAAGTTATAACCACTAAATAAGAAGTACGATGACTTGGTTCTTGATAAATAATCAAAAAATTTAAACCTATAAACTATAAACCACAAACGATTATATGGTTTAATTGGGCATCCATTAGCACATTCTTTTTCTAAACAATATTTCGATAATAAGTTTAAGGAAGATGGATTAGTGGATGTTTTATTTGAGTTGTTTGATTTAGAAAATATTACTCAAATTCATCATCTTTTGGCAAATAAATTACTGAAAGGATTTGCTATTACTATACCATACAAGCAAGAAATTATTCCTTACTTATCTAAAGTTACAGAAAGCGTTAAACTTGTAAATGCCTGCAATTGTGTATCGGTTATCGATGGAAAATTAATAGGGTATAATACAGATATTATTGGTTTTGAAAAGTCATTGACAAAAGACTTAAAAAAAAATCAAAAAAAAGCGTTGATTTTAGGAAAAGGTGGTGCATCATTGGCAGTACAATATGTTTTAAGAAAACTAGGTATTGAATTCATTATAGTCTCAAGAAAAAAAAATAAATCTATTTTAAGTTACGATGAATTGAATAATGAAATTATTCAACAACATCAAATTATTATTAATACAACACCATTGGGTACTTATCCCAATATTTTAGATAGTCCTAATATACCATATCAATATTTAACCAAGCAGCATTATTTGTTTGATATGGTTTATAATCCATCTATCACAACCTTTATGAATAAAGGGCTACAGCAAAATTGTTTTGTAAAAAATGGCTACGAAATGCTAGTAATTCAGGCAGAAGAAAACTGGAAAATCTGGAATAAATATTTTTAAGTTTTTGTGTCCCCAGAAG
>CAZTOP010000012.1:2694-65192 GCA_964615145.1 uncultured Chitinophagaceae bacterium | reverse complement strand
CTCTTAATTTTCCAAAATGTACTCGTTCTGGATTGTACCATTGTCCAAAACTAAAGCTGTGATGTGCATCTAACCAGCCGTGATTTATATGTCCCCTTGTTTCTGATTTGTGGATGATAGTTTTCATTTTTTGTTAATTATATGTATATACACGTATTTGTTTAAGAAAATATTATTCTCTTGTTCTAAATTTTTCTAAAAGTGTGCTTAAAGTATTTGCATCTGCTTCATCCATTAAAATAGAACTTTCCCAAACATTATTAAGTTTTGCTGTTGCCAGCTCCAGTGTATGAATGCCTTTTTTTGTAAGTGTAATTACTGTTTGTCTGCCATCAACTTCTCCTTGTGTTCTTATAATGAGTTCTTTTATTTCTAATCTGTCAATTATTCTAGGAACGTTTGAGCTTTTTTCAATCATTCTGCTTGCAATATCTTTTACACACATTGTTTCAGGATGTTTGCCTTTTAAAATTCGTAGTACATTATATTGTTCATGTGTCAAATCAAAGTCTTTCAACTCTTTAACGCTAAGTGTTTTAATCCACCAAGCAGTATATAGAACATTTAAACCAGCTTTTTGTACTTCGTTTTTAAATTTTGAGCTTTTTATTGCGTCTTCTAATTTCACATTGCAAATATATATGTATATACATCTATTTTCCAAATTTATTTTTTCTTATACCTTTCCAGCAAAATTCAAATTTGAAAATGGATAAAATTTGGAAGTTTATAAAGAAACTTTTTTTATGGTGTTTTATTACATCATTGGTTTATATAATTGTTTGTAAGTGGCTAATGCCGCCTGTTACAATTACTCAAATCAGTAATTCATTTAGTTATGGATTGAAAAGAGATTATGTGAGTTGGAACGAAATTTCATATAATGTTAAATTGGCTGCAATTGCTAGCGAGGACCAAGCGTTTCCGGATCATGGCGGTTTTGATTGGGATGCAATTGAGAAAAGTTTAAAGCCTAAAAAGAAAAATAAAAAATCTAAAATTCCATTAGGTGGAGGTGCAAGTACCATAACCCAGCAAGTTGCAAAAAACGTTTTTTTATGGCAAGGGAGTGGTTTTAACAGATACATTAGAAAAGCTCCTGAAATGTATTTTACCAAAATGATAGAATGGATTTGGGGTAAGCAAAGAATTTTAGAAGTGTATTTAAATACAATTGAAATGGGAAAAGGTATTTTTGGAATAGAAGCAGCTGCACAAGCTTATTTTCATAAACCGGCAAAAAATTTGAGCAGAGAAGAGGCTGCAAAAATTATAGCTTGCTTACCAAATCCAAAGGTATTTACAGTTGTTCCTTTAAGTGGTCGTGTTGCCTGGCGGTATCCACAAATAGTAAAGCAAATGAGTAATATTGAGGATGATGAAGATATTTTAGCAGTCATTAAATAATATCAATTTGAATAATCTTAAAAAAATAATTTCTAAAATAATCCTGTTTTTACTGCCATTAATTTTAGTTGCACTTTTTTTTGAATATCAACTAAAAAATCGACCCTTTGTTAGTAGCTATGCTACAAAAAAATATTTTTTTGAAAAGCAATTAGATAGTGTTGAAATACTGATTCTGGGCTCTTCTCAAACTTTTAATGGCGTTAATCCAAGTTGTTTTACCAATAAAACATTTAATCTAGCAAACGTTTCACAAACTATTTATTATGATAAAAGATTAACGCTACAATATCTTCCAAAACTTACTAAACTTAAAACAGTAGTTGTAAGCATAAGTTATTTTTCTTTCTTTTATCAGTTATTCGACATTAAAGAAAATTGGCGTGATTACTATTATTTACAGCACTTTGGCATAAAATATTATCAGCTAAATACGTTTCAACTAAATAATTATTGTGCAATGTCTGTATATCAACCTTTACATTGCCTGAAATTGGCTGCAAATAACTTTGTAGATGTCGATGCAAAAAAAATTTTGCTAAATGGATATCTGCCAAAATATTCACAAGAGTTAATTAGCGATAGTTCGGGCAATGCAAGAGTGAATGTTCACAATCGGGAAAATTTTCTATACAGAAGAAATGAAATTGAAAAAGACTTAGACGACTTTGTGTATCAACTTATGGAAAAAAAAATACAAGTAATTTTTCTTACAACACCAGTTAATTCAAGCTATTCAAAGTTTTGTGATAGCAAGGTTATGTATAATAATAAAAAAATTATTAATGCTTTATGCAATAAATATCATTGTGTTTATCTAGATTTCTTCAACGACAACAGGTTTAGGAAAGAGGATTTTTTTGATAATGATCATTTAAAAAATAATGGGGCCACAAAACTTAGTATGATATTGAATGATACGCTTAGGAAAATTTAGTTGCCGAACTTGAATTTTGGGGCTTTTTTGGCATCTTTTATTGATTTAGCATCTCCTGATAATATTTTTTCAGCACCAACTGCTCTGCCATTTGAGGGGCAACCGGTTTTGCTAGAACCGCCACCAAATATGCCACAAGAACAAAGAAATGTCATCATTGCAAAAAAGAATATTACCTTTTTCATTTATATAAGTTGATTTAACAAAGAAAGTAATTTTTAAAATAAGTTTTGGTTTATTTTTTTAAGTAACTAATGTTCTGCTAAACAATTCAATTGAATTTTAATATTTAATTCAATCACACTAATTTTACAACTAAAGTTTGCGATTAGTCATTTGATTATTTTTTTTTGCATCTTCGCAACTGTTAGATTTTTGTGTATGAAGCAGGACTTGCATTATAAATTAGTACAAAAGAAAAAGCAGAACAAAAAATCTTTTGCTGTTTTAATTGACCCCGACAAGGTGGATGCTGCTTCTATTGAACAAATTCTTGAACTGTCGGTTGATGCAAAAGTTGACTACTTTTTTGTTGGCGGAAGTTTGGTAATATCTACACATTTAGATGAGTGCATTCAACAACTAAAGACGGCTTGTAATATACCAGTTGTTTTATTTCCTGGTTCTCCTTCACAAGTTAGTAAATATGCAGATGCTCTTTTGTATTTGTCATTAATTTCTGGCAGAAACCCTGAATTGTTAATTGGCCAACATGTTTTGTCTGCACCTTTTGTAAAAAAAAGTGGACTAGAAATAATGCCAACAGGTTATATGGTTATTGATGGTGGTGCTCCGACCACCGTTTCTTATATTTCAAATGCATCTCCAATTCCTGCCGATAAAACAGATATTGCCATGTGTACAGCAATGGCAGGTGAAATGCTAGGAATGAAATTGATTTATATGGATGCAGGTAGTGGTGCAAAAATTCCAATAACTGAAAAAATGATTGAAAAGGTGAGTTCCCATATCGAGTCTCCATTAATCGTTGGAGGTGGAATTATTGAGCCTGAGAAAGCTTACTTAAATTGCAAAGCAGGTGCCGATATTATTGTTGTTGGTAATGCCATTGAAAAAGATGCTAGTTTAATTAAAGAAATGTGTGCTGCTGTACACAGTAGTTGTATTAATATATAATTTAATAAAAACTATCATTTTCAGCTAGTAACTCTTGACTGCTCAATTTAAACATTAACAAATTAAATCAAGTTGTTTATAGTTTATAAACAACTTGAACATCATTAACCAATCATTCCCCTATTTTCGCCTTTCAACTATATTAGCTTTGAGCAATCCATCTGTAGCAATTGTTATACTTAATTTTAATGGAAGTAGTTATCTTAAAAAATTTCTTCCTTTTGTCTTGGCATCAACTTATTTAAACAAAAAAATTATTGTTGCCGACAATGCATCCACAGACGATTCCTTAGAAACTTTAAAAAATAATTTTCCAGATGTTGAAGTGATTGTAAATACACAAAACGATGGTTTTGCAGGTGGTTATAATTGGGCTTTAGCTCTAGTAAATTCAGATTATTATGTATTACTTAATAGCGATGTTGAAGTAACGCCCAATTGGATTGAACCTATTATTGCAATGATGGAAACCGATGAGACAATTGCAGCTTGCCAGCCCAAATTATTGGCGTATCAAAATAAAAATATGTTTGAATATGCCGGTGCTAGTGGTGGTTTTATTGATTTTTTAGGGTATCCATTTTCACGAGGAAGAGTTTTTGATGTTTTGGAAGAAGATAAAGGACAGTATAATAAAGCAACTCCAATATTTTGGGCAACAGGTGCAGCAATGTTTGTAAAAGCAGATGTGTTTAAAGAATGTAATGGTTTTGACGCTCGTTTTTTTGCACATCAAGAAGAAATTGATTTGTGTTGGCGTATGCAATTAAAAGGATATAAAATTTATGTTTGCCCAGAAAGTCTAGTTTACCATGTTGGTGCTGGCACATTGCCTCGCGGAGGTAAAAAAGTATTCTTAAATTTTAGAAATAATTTATGGATGCTCTCTAAAAACCTACCAGTTTATGAAAAAATCTGGAAATTACCTTTTAGATTCATTTTAGATGGAATATCTGCTTGGAAAGGTTTATTACAAGGAGATAGAGATTTTTTTATTGCAATTTTCAAAGCACATATTGCAGTAGTAAAAAGCTGGTTAATGCAAACGAATCCTACGTCATCTGCAAACAGAAAATCATTAAATTCATTATACGGAGTAAACAATAAAAGTATTGTTTACAAACATTTTATTAAAGGCATTAATACTTTTGCCGAAATAATGAAAAACGAAAATAAAATTTAGCTGCAACTCCCTATTTTTGCATCGAAATTTTTTATATGTCAAATCATACAGAGGAAATAAAAAGTAAAGACTTTACTGAAAATTGGGTAAACTCATCAAGATTCTTATTTTACTTGCAAATATTTTCAGTTGTAGCATTTTTGGTAGGATGTAGTTTTAATCTATATCAACACCGTTACAAAGGAAAGCCAGATATCGAAATTCAAGGTAGTACTAAATATACTCCCGAATATAAATAAAAAAAGTGTAAAAAAATTTTGCAGAGAAATTTTAACCTCTATTTTTGCACTCCCAAATCTAAATGGGAACAGTTCTTAACAAGCGAAAGTAGCTCATTTGGTAGAGCACGACCTTGCCAAGGTCGGGGTGGCCAGTTCGAGCCTGGTCTTCCGCTCATAAAAATCCCACAAAAGTGGGATTTTTTTTAGGTAGCCCCGGTGGTGGAATTGGTAGACACGCAGGACTTAAAATCCTGTTCGCCGCAACGCGAGTAACGGTTCAATTCCGTTCCGGGGCACAGATGGGAGTCCATCAAAATTAGTAAAGGGCTGTTCAATTTTGAGCAGCCCTTTATTTATTAATATCAATGCTTTAAGTAATACTATCTCTGTCGGGTTTGTGGTTCGATAGATACCCTCACGGTAGTATAGAACCGCCCCAAATATGGTTTTTATAAAATAACTCTTCTTTTCAATCGGCAATAATTCAAAAGCTACTTTCAAGTTTGTAAGTTTCGGTATTATCTCATTTAGCCTGGTGATATAGACTTTTTTATTTGTCGTGATCCGTTCCAACTCTAATTTTTGGTGAGTTAATTCTCTTTTCAAATTACCAATTACCTCTTTGTACGTGTTTTCGTCTATACCAGTTGTTGTAAGATATTTTGTCTCAGTATTTTTTATTTTGGCTTCGGTGTTCTTAATAGCTTCTTTAAAGGCTTTAATTTCGTTGGGGTTCTCCAATGTATCTAAGGCTTTAATAACACCAAATTTGATGCTCTCAACTTCTGCTTCGTTGAAAGATAACACTCCTAGTATTTCATCAAATTGCTTATGTAGTTTGTCTGCTGATAAATTTTCTTTGTGTGTGCTACATAAGTAGTACCAGTAATGCTTACTACGTCCTTTGCTTCGCCCTGCTGTTAATTTCTGCCCACACCAACAACGCAAAGCTCCACGCAACGGCACTTCATCAACTGCATATTTATTGTTATTCTTAGGGCTGTTAATACTCTGGCATAAATCCCACAACTCAATACTTATAATAGGTTCGTGAATACCTTGTTTAATTTCACCCTTTGTAAATTTCGTTTCTGGTACTTTGATTTTACCACAATACAAAGGATTTGCAATAATTACTTTTATGGCACTATTGCCTTTAACAATTACGCCGTGTTCGCTTGCAGCTCTTCGAGCTTGTTCGGCACTACCAGTTCGTGAAAACGTCAAAAACAATTCTCTTATTCCTTTGGCTTTTGTTTCATCCACAACAAGATTAGTGTTGCTAGTTTCAGACTTTTTATTTAAGTAGCCTATTGGGGCTTTGTGGGGGTAAAATCCTTTGCTTTTCTTGTTGGCTTGACTGTTTAATTGTCGCTCTATTGTTTTCTGCCTTTCTTGCCAATTAGTAAAGGCTTGTATGGTTTGCATTAGCTCCGTTAAAGGGTCGTTTACATCTAAGTCTAAACTATCTGTAACCGATAATATTTTGAGCTTATATTTTAACTGCAATTCACGTCGTTTAGTCATTGTGAATAAGAAGTCGTCACGACTAAACCTATCACTATTTGAAACAATTACATACTGAATTTCGCCTTTATTTTTTGCTAAATACTTTTCAAGTGCTATCCATTGAGGGCGGTTGAAAGTTCCTGCACTTACCCCATCGTCGCTAAAGATGTTTAGTAGGTTTAAATTATTGATTTGGCAGTATGATATGATTTGCTTGTTTTGCGTATCAATAGTACCTACGTCACTCAATCTGCTATATCCTAAAGCATTTTGCATTATAATTTAGATATGAACATATTAAAGCCAGTAACTTCATTATGGGTACAAGTGTAGGAAATGTTGTTGCTAATAGCTTTCTTAGGTGCTTCGCTAGATAGTAAAGAGCCGTCTATAAAACCTAAATTGTTTAATATTTTATCTTTTTGAGTTTGTGTTAAATTTGGTTCGCAAGTTGAAATTAAAGAAGCTGCAATAATTAAAATGTCTGCTCCAGATGTTGCTGTGCCATCACCACTACCAATAAACATAATTTCTTTTATGCTGTTGTCTTGTTTGTTTAAAGACCCAACAACAGAGAGGTTGTCGTTAAATAGATAACTAAAAGTATTGTTTATTTCTCCGTTTGATATAGATGTTTCACCAACACTAAATCCAGATTTTACTTTTTCACTAAAGGTATTGAAATGGGTTTTGAAAACGTCCACAGATGTAAATAAACGTTTTAAAGTATCAACGTTATTTGTTAAATTTTCAGTCGGTTTTGTATTTGTGTTATCGCAACCAAATAAAGCAAAACATACGATTAAGATTGTGCAAAGTGTTTTCATTAGATTAAAGTTTTAATTTTACTAAAAGGGAGAATTGTTTTAACTACAAAAATATCAATTATTTTATTTAACTCGTAAGGATAAGGAGGGTAAATACTATTGTTATAAGAAGCGAGTGTTACATAGCCCTCTTTTTCACAAAATTGTACAAATTTTAATATGTAAAATTCCTTTGTAACAATAGCATAAACGTTACTAAAAGCCAAGTCGAATTTATCTTCTACACGTTTAATTCCAATCCAATCTTTATCATTTATTAAGTCTGCCATACTATCACCTTTCGCCCTTATAACGTAATCACAACCTTGTACTTCTGGTATAGATAAAGTTGCTATTGGCTGTTGGTTTTGTTCTTGCACCAACTCTACAAAACCTGCTGCAAAATCAATGTCGTAAACTGGCACTCCATCGAAACTTATAACTTCATTTTTCTTATGTCTTCTATTTGTTAAATATCTGTTTTTAATAGTTTGCGTTTGCCCATCACCATTAACTACTGTTATTGAAAGCGGAGTTATTGCTCGTTTTTTTGCATAAATTAAAGCGTATAAGTTAGTTCCTAAAATAGTATCAAGTTTCTGAATGCTATCTGTTTTAAAAGTAGGAAAAACGCCACTTTCAAGCGTCTGATAGGTTCTTAATTTAAGCCCAACAAGTTCACCTAATTGTGTTTGTGTATAGCCTTTAGCCTCTCTTGCTGCTTTAAGTATTTCCTCTGGTTTTAGTTCTTGTGACATAGTGTGTCAATAAAAATGTTAATAACTTGTGCAAAAAGTTAGCATATATTTTCGCATACGCAATTGTTTAGCATATATTTTTGTGCCGAATTAGTAACGAAGTGTTACACAAATATAATAAATATATGTACAAATTAAAACAAGAGTTTATAGAACTGATTGAGAGTAACCGAGAATTACGCCTAAAAATTGCTTTAAACCTTGAAATTCAAGAAAAAACAATTGATATGTCAATTACTAGAGGTAGTGACAATTTAACTAAGTACGGTAGCTTATTAGCTATAAAAGAACATACGGGTAAAAATTTTGAAGATTTAATAGAGAAAATCAATGAACCAGTTACAGCCTAAACTAACACCGAAAATAGTTAAAGACGAAAGTTCCGATTGGTATTGTGCTAAAACAAATCCGCTGCCAATAAGATGCTATTGGGGTAAAGGACAAGTAAGCATAATTAAAGACTTTACTAAGCAAGAACACGCAAAATGGTTTATTGATTTATACAATTTAATTAAAGACTTTTTAGCCAATAAAGCAAGTGTATTTGTTGATGGCGATAGTGTTCATATTTCAACAAAAAAAAACACTTTCAAATTTTTGTTAAGCAGCAAACTATTAAGCCCTCAACAAAAATTGCAATTAGAGAATTTACTTTTTAACGACATACTTTAAGATGAACCAGGTGCAAACCAATAAGGAGTTAATCGAGTTAATGGTTGAGGTTATAACTGGCATTATAACTAAGCCACAATAACACACAGATTGAGAACCCCCTCTTTTCTAAGAGGGGAATTTTAAAACAACAAAACTGACTATATGCTAGAAACAACTATTGAAATATTAGCTCACAAGGTATTACCAGAACACACGAAAGGAAACATTGAGGGAGTTACAGTTGATTATGTATGTGTGTGCGATTTAGACGAGGAAGCAAATATTGAATGCAGCCAAGAATATATGAGTGGAAGACCTACTGACTGGTTAAACATCAAAAGCGATTGCCTATTAAATGTATTATGGCAATTACGTGAAAAAGCAGAGCAAAAATTTCAACAAATTTTAAATTCTCAATTACAATTAAATTAACGATATGCAAACTAATTACAACTACTACACTTGGATAGTAATAGGCATTTTCCTAGTAATCGCTATGGCTTGTTATTTCTATGATAAAGGAGAATATGCCAACGATAAAAGTAAGACTAAAGACATCAATAAAGGTTGGGATTTAACAGGTGAAGATTTCAATTGTAACTAATGAAAATAGTTGCTTATTACAATGCACATAATGAGGTTGTTAAAGTTTATCAAAAAACTGTATCACTTCCTTTTGTAAGAGCTGCTATTCATAAGCAAGATTTAGATTATATAGAAAAGGAAATTGAGTATCAAGTTAAGGCTTTAAAAATTGTAATGATGGAAAAATGGTATAAGGATTACATTAAAATTTATGTAATTCATCAAAGCAAATTCAACTGCGTAATAGATTAAATAATACAGTCAACTTTCGTGTGGAACGAAAACACGCCTAGTTGTTTCTACAACAGGGCTTTTATTAAAATTTTTCACTAACAATAAAATAAAACAAAATGTTAAACATCACAGTCACCCTAACAGCTTCACCAGACTTGTTAGAAGTATTGGGCAATCTTTTCAAAGGGATTGCACCACAACAACAACCAACAAAAGAAACAGTAGTAAAAGAGCTTGCACCACAACAACAACCAACAAAAGAAACAGTAGTAAAAGAGCTTGCACCAGTTGCAACAGTTCCCCCAGTAGAAGTAACAGAACCATTGGGCGAAAAATTAGAAACAACTGACAAAATTACTATCGAAGAGCTAAGAGCAGCCGTAGCCGTTAAAGCTAAAGCAGGTAAGAAAGACAGTATCAAAGCATTACTAGCAACATTCGATGGAGCTGAAAGTGTATCTACTTTAGAAAGAAAACACTATCAAGATTTCAAAACCAAATTAGAAGCCCTTTAAGATTATGTCACACGCAATACTTTCTCCTTCTGGAGCTTCTCGTTGGTTAGCTTGTACACCTAGTGCAAGGCTTGAACTTAATTACCCCGACAAAGCAGGGCAAGCAGCAAGAGAGGGAACACTTGCACACTCATTAGGTGAGTTGATAATTAGAAACAAAGCACAAATGATTACTAAACAAAAGTATCAAAGTGAGTTGAAAAAGATTACAAGCGATAGCCTATATGAAGATAATATGTTTGACTACGCCGAAAACTATGCACTATTTGTATTGGAACGTTTTGCAGAGGCACAAAGCCGCACTAAAGATGCACAATTGTTCTTAGAAACTAAACTCGATTTGACTGCTTATGTACCAGAGGGGTTTGGAACTGGTGACGTTATCATTATTGCCGATGATGTTTTAGATATTATCGATTTAAAATATGGTAAAGGTGTTTCAGTAAGTGCAGAGGAAAATAAACAAATGATGTTGTACAGTCTTGGGGCTTTGAGAGAATTTGATTTCTTATATGACATTAAGACTGTTAGAATGACTATCTACCAACCTCGTTTGGATAACATCTCTACTTACGAAATGAGTGTTGCAGACATAGGCACTTGGGCGATTGAGGAACTGATACCAAAAGCACAATTAGCCTTTGATGGTGGTGGCGATTTTAAGACTGGTAAGCATTGCCAATTCTGTAAAGCTAAAAATACTTGCAGGGCTTTGGCAGAGGAAAATCTACAAATTGCTAAATACGATTTCGCACAGCCTACAACACTCACAGACTTAGAAGTTTCAGACATTTTAAAACGTATCGATTTATTAACCAATTGGGCTACTTCTATAAAAGAATTTGCTTTAATGGAAGCGATTGAAAACGGTAAAAAATGGGATGGGTTCAAACTGGTTGAGGGTCGCAGCAATAGGGTTTATAAGGATGAAGAAACCATTGCAAAAGTATTGGTTGATAAGGGTTTTAAAGAAGATGTGATTTATACCAAAAAACTACTTGGTATTACTGCAATGGAGAAAGCAATTACAAAAGCAGAGTTTAGCACCTTGCTTGGTGAACACATCATAAAACCACAGGGAAAACCAACACTTGTAGAAGTTACCGACAAAAGACCAGAGCTTAACAGTAATGAAGCTGCAAAAAGTGATTTCGCAGTACACAACGGCGAAGTAATGTAAATACAACAATAATTTTTTTTCTCACAATTAATATAAAACAAAATGAGTACAGAAACAAAAACAGCCTCTACAAAAGTAGTTACAGGCTTGGTAAGATTAAGCTACGCCCACATTTGGGAGCCAGTAGCAATTGAAGAGGGAGCAACAAAAAAGTTCTCCGTTTCTCTTATTATCCCTAAAAGCGATACTGAAACAGTCGCTAAAATTAAAGCAGCTATTGAAGCAGCTAAAGAAGAGGGTAAGAAATCAAAGTTTGGAGGTAAAATTCCTACTGCGAATTTCAAAACTCCTTTACGTGATGGTGACATTGATAGACCCGAAGACGATGCTTATGCAAACTCTTATTTCTTAAATGCAAATGCTACAACAAGACCAGGCATTGTAGATAAGAATGTAAACCCAATCTTGGAGCAAGACGAAGTTTATAGCGGTTGTTTCGGTCGTGTATCTGTTACATTTTACCCATTCAATACAAGTGGCAACAAGGGTATTGCTTGCGGATTAAACCACATTCAAAAAATCAAAGACGGAGAACCATTAAGCGGTCGTGGCAAAGCCTCTGACGACTTCAACGATGGCTTTGAAGCAGACGATTTAATGTAAAAAACAACAAAGGAGTGTAACTCTTAATTACACTCCTTTTATTATCAAACCTAGTAAATATAAAACTTATGCAAAGTTATAGCATTGATGAAATAAAACTACAAAATACTTATGATAAAAGTAGTGATACATTTAAAGAAATACTAAAAGACATTTTCGGTAAAGAAACATTTATTACCAATATCAAAGACAAGGTTAAAACGTTTGAAGATGCTTGCAACTTATTAAAAGTTGACCCTAGTGCAATACCCAACATTAGTAGTGAAAAACTAAAGGTTATTACTAAAGCTCTTAACGAAGACTGGAAACCAGACTGGAGCAATAGTAGTGAGCGTAAATGGTATTTATTTTTTGAACACAACGAAGAAGCTAAAGGGCTTGTGTTCGACGACGTCAGTGACTGGAATACGGTTACGATTGCTTCCTCCCGCCTTTGCTTCAAAAGTAGAGACTTAGCGGAATATGCCGCAAAACAGTTTAAGGAACTGTACGAAGACTACATTAATAACTAACCCCACACTTACGAAAATGAAACACACAGAAATAAAAACAAAAGAAGATGCCTATAAAGTATTAGGCATTGATAGAGACAAAGCATTGCCAGACTATTCTGCAATGCCAGAAAAACATCAAGTGGCTTTAACTGCACACGCTGATTTGATAATCGTTATTGCAGCATTAAACCTTGTTGCAAACGAGGGTAAAGAATGGATGCCAGACTGGAGTAATTATAATGAAAAAAAATATTACCCATATTTCAATTTAGAAAATGGGCTTGTGTTCCTCGACGTCTATGGCTGGTTTACGCTTACGCTTGCTTCCTCCCGCCTTTGCTTCAAAAGTAGAGACTTAGCGAAATATGCTGCTGAACAGTTTAAGGAGTTGTACGAAAGATATTATCTATTAAGCTAATGAGAACCTTGGCAATAGATATAGAAACTTACAGCAATGTGGACTTGAAAAAAAGTGGCATTTACCAATACGTAAATGCCACCGATTTCAAGGTGCTAATGTTTGCCTATGCTTTCGATGATGAAGAGGTTAAAATAGTTGACCTCGAGAGAGGCGAAAAGCTACCTATCGACTTTATGTCTTTTCTAAAAGATGCAAACATTTTAAAGACTGCATTCAACGCAAATTTTGAACACACTTGTTTAACTAAATGGTTGAATACTGAATTGCCAATTGAACAATGGGAATGTACAATGATAAAAGCAGCAATGTTGGGTTTACCAATGAGTTTAGATGCAGTTGCAAAAGTGTTAAAACTTGATGAAAAGAAAGATACCATAGGTAAAACACTCATTCGATATTTCTCATTACCCTGCAAACCAACTAAAGCAAACGGCGAAAGAACCAGGAACTTACCAGAACACAATATTGATAAGTGGAACGATTTTAAAAATTATTGTATTCAAGACGTTGTTGTCGAAAGAACGATAAGAAAACACATTGCTTTTTTTGAAATACCTATTAAAGAAAAACAACTCTGGTATTTGGATCAACAAATCAACAACTACGGCATTTTATTACAACCTCAATTTATTGAAAATGCTATTTCGATTGACTTTAACAACCGTGAGGATTTAACCAAAGAAGCAATAGAATTAACTGGCTTAGACAACCCTAATAGTGCTGCACAATTGAAAGAGTGGCTAAGTATCGAAACTAACGAAGCTGTAACCTCTCTAACAAAAGAAGCTGTGCCTTTATTGCTTAAAAGTACCGATAGTGAAGTTGTTAAAAAGGTTTTAGAGATTAGACAAGAAATGTCTAAAACATCTGTTAAAAAATACCAATCTATGAGTAACGTAATTGGTAAAGATGAAAGGGCAAGGGGTTTATTACAATACTACGGTGCTAATAGAACTGGACGTTGGGCAGGTCGTTTGGTGCAGGTGCAAAATTTACCTCAAAACCATTTAAGCGATTTAGACCTTGCAAGAAACATAGTGTTAGATAACGATGCGGAACTGTTGAAAATGCTTTATAGAAGTGTACCAGATACATTAAGCCAATTGATTAGAACGGCTTTTATACCTAGTGCAAATCACAGATTTATTGTTGCCGATTTCTCCGCTATTGAAGCTCGTGTTATTGCTTGGTTAGCCAATGAGAAGTGGAGAATGGATGTATTTAGAACTCACGGCAAAATTTACGAAGCTAGTGCCGCCCAAATGTTCAAAGTACCTATTGAAAGCGTTACTAAAGGTTCTTCATTAAGGCAAAAAGGTAAAGTATCGGAGTTGGCTTTAGGTTATCAAGGTGGGGCAAATGCTCTAATAAAAATGGGGGCTTTGAAAATGGGGTTGAAAGAAGAGGAATTGCCTAAACTGGTTGCAATGTGGCGTAATGCAAACAAAGCAATTGTAAAGCTCTGGAATGATGTTGAAGCTATGGCTATTGAAGCTGTTGACACAGGCGAAACAAGGTATATGCAGCATAACATTTCTGCTAAAGTTAGAAACAATATTCTCTTTATAAAACTACCATCAAAACGTGAGTTGTGCTATTACAATCCGAAATTAATCGAGGGCAAATTTGGTAATATGTCTTTGGTGTACGATGGTATGAACCAGACTACAAAAACGTGGGGGCGACAAGATACCTACGGCGGTAAATTGGTTGAGAACATTATACAAGCAATTGCAAGAGATTGTTTAGCTGAAAAGATGTTAGCCTTAAATACAAAGGGGTATAAAATAGCAATGCACGTTCACGATGAAGTCGTGTTAGACACTCCTAATGAGTTTGGTAGTACAGACGAAGTAAATGCCATAATGAGTGAGCCTATTGGTTGGGCTGTTGGGCTGCCTTTAACAGCAGAAAGTTACGAAACAAATTATTACAGAAAAGATTAACCAAAATGCAAAGTCACAATAACTGGTGGTACACTTTAAATGAAGTGCAAAAACAAAATATCTGGTTTAACGAAGTTGTTACAAAGTGGTGGAGTGACTTATCACTAAGTGATAAAATGGCTTTATCAAACAAGGTTATTGGCACTATTCAGTATGGTAAATTAACCAAAGAACATAAAATCGAATTATACAAAAACACTTTACAAAATGGCAAAAGCAACTATAAATGGCAATAAAATTGCTAAAGTAATTGCTTGTGGGCTGAAATATTAGCCACAACCTTAATAAACCAGAGAATAAAAGTTGCTTAATCAATTTAAAAAAAACATAAAATGAAAACATTACAAATCAATCAAACTGCTGCTATTGCAGCATATCAAAAAGGGAACAAAGAAGTTAAAACCTTGCTTGAAAACCTATTCGGTAAAGAAACATTTAACCTTAACATCAAAGACCGGGTTAAGTCGTTTGATGATGTTCTTGAAGTGCTTGGAGTGCTTGGAGGTGCAACCGATAATCAGTTAATACTACTTAGCTACAATGGTATTGATGAAATGTTGTTATCTGCCAAAGCCTATTTAAAAGTGGCGTTGTTAACGCAAGCTCTTAATGAGGGTTGGAAAGCTGACTGGTTAAATTCAAACGAATATAAATACTACATCTGGTTTAATAAAAACTCAAGTGGCTCTGGGCTTGTGTTCGACTGCGTCACTGACTGGGGTGCGGGTACGGTTGCTTCCTCCCGCCTTTGCTTCAAAAGTAGAGACTTAGCGGAATATGCTGCAAAACAGTTTAAGGAACTGTATGAAGATTATTTCGCAATGTAACAATATTACAAGGTTGTATGTTATCGGGAAGCGTTAAGGCTTTGTGGCTCTGGGCTTGTGTTCAACAACGTCAATGACTGGAATACGAATACGAATGCTTCCTCCCACCTTTTTACTTATATGACATAGACCTTACCAACAAGGTAAAAAATAACTAACTAAAAAAACTCATTAGTAATAATAGTGAAAATGAGTTTTAAAGCAAAGGCAATGAAACGAATTAATAATTTGTACGACAAAATATTTGACTATGAAAACCTTGTTGAGGCTGAATTAAAAGCACGAAAGGGTAAATCAAATCGTTTTGAAGTAAAAAGATTTGACAAAAACAAAGAAGCCAATTTATTGCAGCTTCAACAGTCTTTGCAAAACAAAACCTATACAACAAGTGCTTACACCGTTTTCAAGGTGTATGAGCCGAAAGAACGTGAGGTTTACAAATTGCCATATTTCCCCGATAGAATAGCACATCACGCTATTATGAACATCTTGGAGCCAATCTTTTTAAATTGCTTTACTGCTGATACGTACAGTTGTATTAAAGGCAAAGGTATTCACGCTACTGGCAGAGGGGTTAAGCAAGCATTGAAAAATGTTGCAGAAACAAAATATTGCTTGAAGTTAGATATTAAGAAATTCTACCCGAACGTAAACCATAACATCTTAAAGCAATTACTGCGAAGAAAATTTAAAGACTGCAATTTGCTTTGGTTGTTAGATGAAATTATTGATAGTGCCGAAGGCTTACCGATTGGCAATTATCTAAGTCAATATTTTGCTAATTTCTACCTTACATACTTTGATCATTGGATTAAAGAAACGAAGCAAGTAAAACACTATTTCCGTTATGCTGACGACCTAGTAATCCTATCAAGCAATAAAGAAGATTTACACCAACTTCTTTACGAAATACGAGAGTATTTAGAAACGAATTTGAGATTAATTGTTAAAGACAATTATCAAATATTCCCTGTTGAAAGCAGAGGCATTGACTTTGTTGGATACAAATTCTATCATACCCACACCTTATTGAGAAAATCTATTAAGAAAAGTTTTGCGAGAGCTTTAGCAATGGGTAAAAGCCCTTTGTCTGTTGCCTCTTATAGTGGTTGGGCAAAACACGCAAATTGTAAAAATCTTTTGAAAACATTAAAAGTAAGTTAGTATGATTGAGTTAAAATACGATGATAAAATTGACATAGCAACTGGTAGGCATAGAAGAGAGACCAGTTGGAAAAACAAGGAGTGGCGTTGGTCGGCTTTAGTAAATAAGTTAAGTGTTACTCATAGAACTGCTGAAACTTATGCCGAATACATTGGTGCTAAAAAATCACGTCAAGATGAAATTAAAGACGTTGGGGGCTTTGTTGGTGGCTACCTAACAAATGGTAAACGTAAGTCTGGAACAGTTGCACATAGGCAATTAATCACATTAGATATTGACTTCGCCGAAATAGATTTTTGGGAAAGTTTTATAATGATGTACGGCAATGCTGCTGCATTGTATTCAACTCATAAACATTCGCCAGAAACCCCACGCTATCGTTTAATCATTCCTTTAGACCGTGCTGTTTTCACGGACGAATACGAAGCCATTGCACGCAAAATAGCTTCTATTTTAGGGATTGATTTATTTGACCACACCACCTTTCAACCCTCACGTTTGATGTATTTCCCATCAGCCAGTAAAGACGGTGTTTTCGAATTTCAATATCAAGACGGTGAATGGTTAAGTGCTGATGAAATACTTAGCAGTTACCGTAATTGGCAAGACACAAGTGAATGGGCTGTTAGTAGTAAAGAGGGCGACCTGGTGCAACACGCTATCAAGAAGCAAGGCGACCCATTGGAGAAACAAGGCATTATAGGAGCTTGGTGTAGAACCTACACTATTCACGATGTTATTGATAAATTCCTTGTTGATGTGTACGATAGTTGCGATGTTGATAATCGCTACACCTACAAAGAGGGTAGCACATCTGCTGGACTTGTTGTGTATGATGATAAATATGCTTATAGCCACCACGGAACAGACCCTATAAGCGGTAAACTATGCAATGCTTTTGACTTAGTACGAATACACAAATTTGGTTTGAAAGATGAAGATGCAAAAGAGGGAACACCGAGTAATAAAATGCCGTCTTATACTGCTATGCTTGACTTTACAACTGAAGATGTGTTAGTGAGAAAGCAATTAGGTTCGGAGCGATTGAAAGAAGCAGGTGAGGCTTTTAATGATGAATTTAACGAAGATGAAGATGTAAACGATGC
The DNA here is from genome assembly GCA_964615145.1 of uncultured Chitinophagaceae bacterium. Classification (GTDB taxonomy): domain Bacteria; phylum Bacteroidota; class Bacteroidia; order Chitinophagales; family Chitinophagaceae; genus CAIVPM01. The sequence continues at coordinate 47,504 of CAZTOP010000012.1, read as the reverse complement.
ATGGCTTGCAGAGATGGAAGTTGATAGAAAAGGCAGGTATTTATCGACTATCAATAATGTTAAGTTGATTTTAGAAAACGACCCTAAGCTAAAGGACTGTTTTGCTAAAGATGTTTTCGAGATGCGAGAGGTTGTTAAAAAGCCTTTGCATTGGCGTAAGAATACCAGTAAATATATGCTTGACGTGGACGAAGACGGAGTAACCCATTACATTGAAAAAACCTACGATATAAGTTCTACTGTTAAAGTAAGAGCTGCATTAAATTTAGTGTTAGAACAAAACAGTTATCACCCCGTTAGAGATTATTTGAATAGTTTAAAATGGGATGGTGTGAAACGAGTTGATAGCTTATTCATTGATTACTTAGGTGCAGAGGATAACGAATACACCAGAGCCATTACTCGCAAAGCATTAGCAGCAGCAGTTACAAGGATATTTAGACCAGGTACTAAGTTCGATTATATCGTTGTGTTTGTTGGTGAACAAGGGCAAGGTAAAAGCCAGATTATAGATAAGCTCGGTAAAGAGTGGTTTAGTGATAGTCTTAGCACTATTGAGGGAACAAAAGCCTACGAACAAATACAAGGTGTATGGTTGGTTGAAATGGCAGAGTTATCGGCTTTAAAGAAAACAGAGGTTGAACACGCAAAACACTTCATTAGTAAACGTGAAGATAGGTATAGAGTTGCTTATGGCAGACGTACAGAGAATTTCCCAAGGCAATGTATCTTCTTTGGTACATCTAACACTAAAGGCTTTATGAGAGATGCTACTGGTGGACGTAGGTTTTGGGCTGTTGATACCCACGTACAACCACCTACTAAGCTAATTTATGAAGATTTAACCGAAGACGAAATAAACCAGATTTGGGCGGAGGCAGTTGTTTATTACAAGCAAGGTGAAACCTTGTATTTGAATAAAGAGTTAGAAGCATTTGCCTATGAAGTGCAGAAAGAACACAGCGAAAGAGACGAAAGAAGTGGTTTAATACAGAAATACCTTGATACATTATTGCCCGAAAATTGGGACGATTTAGACATCTATCAAAGACGTGGTTTTCTACAAGGTGATGAGCTTGCAGGCAAAGGAACGATTGAAAGAAAACGTGTTTGTATTGCTGAAATATGGTGCGAATGTTTAGGGGGTAATCATAGAGAAATGACCACTTTTAATACTAAGGATTTACACAATATTATGAGGCAAATGGATGGGTGGGTAGAAAGCCCAAAAATGCGAATTAAGAACTATGGCAGCAGCATAAGAGGGTATATTAGAACAGATAGAAAGAGTAAAAAAGTTGCTGCCGATAGTGCTAAAATCAATATGAATTAGAGGCAACAATGGCAGCAAAAAGTAAAAATACTGCTTCCTATGCTGCCAACAAGCTGCCACAAAATAGACATAGTGGCAACATAGCGAAATATAAAACAGTAAAGACTTTCAAAGGATTTGTTGCCATTGCTGCCACTAATTTAATATAAACTAAAAATAATTAATTAGGGGGAATATATAGGGGGAATATTACCTAATATGATGTATGCGAGGAAAAACAAAAATTAGTGGCAACTGTGGCAACAAACATAAAAACGAATAAAATGCAAAACAGACAAACAGAAATTGAAAAATGGCTAATTGATATTTTACAACGATGGGAAGACCCGTGTGTGGATTTCGTGAGAGAACAAGCAAAATTGAAAGGTTATAAAAAAGCTGAATTGAAAGAAGCCAGACAAAAATTAGGCATCACAACTGTAAACAACAACATTGACGGAGAAACAAATTGGTATTGGTGTTTACCACAACATTTAAAACAAAAAAGATGAATGAAAAATTAATTGAGAGAAAACTACGTGAAGCCGTTAGCAAATTAGGCGGTTTGGCTTTGAAGTTGAGTAGCTTTTCATTTACAGGACTACCAGATAGAATGGTGTTGATGAATGGAGGTAAAATCCTATTTGCAGAGATTAAAACCACAGGTAAAAAACCGTCTCCGAGACAAATAATAGTTTTTGAGATGTTTCGCAAATTAGGTTTTACGGTTGATGTGATTCACGATGAAGCAACATTGAATAATTTTTTAAACAAATTGAAATACCAATAATACAATGCGACCACTGCAATAAAGGGTTTAATAAAAAACCGTCTGCTATTAAGTCTAAAAATTTTTGTAGTAGAAAATGTTTTATAGATGCACATTCTAAAGAGGTTGATTGTGATTTATGTGGTAAAACTTTTCGTAGATGTCATAAACAGATTTTAGAAAATGTTTTTTGCAGCAAGAAGTGTTCAAACCAATGGAATAGTATAAGATTTACTTTTTCAAACAACGATTGGAACAAAGAAAAAATGACCAATGAATTTAGAGAAAAACTAAGAAATGCAAAATTGAATACAGGTGAAGGTAAAAGTTACGAAAAGTATTTTGGTAGGCATTTACACAGAATTGTAGCCGAACAGATGTTAGGCAGACCATTACAAAAAGGCGAAGTAGTACACCACATTGACGAAAATAAAAGAAACAATTTACCATCAAATTTGAGGGTTTTTGCATCACAGGCAGAACACGTAAAACATCATCAAGACCTAATAAAAATTAAAAATGAACGAAAGTAATTTACACGACTATCAAAAGTTTTGTGTACAACATATTTTAGACAACAAAGCGTCTTGCCTCCTCCTAGAAATGGGGCTTGGGAAAAGTGTTTCAACACTTACGGCGATTAACACTTTGATTTATGAAGAGCTTGAAGTGCAAAAAGTTTTAGTCATTGCACCTAAACGTGTGGCACAACATACCTGGACAAGTGAACGTGATAAATGGGAGCATTTGAAACACTTAAAAATTTCGGTTGTTGTTGGTAGCGAAAAAGAACGCAAAGCAGCATTGAAAGCAAAGGCTGACATCTATGTTATCAACCGTGAAAATGTAGTTTGGTTGGTTAATCTATTTGGGTTAAACTTTCCTTTCGATATGGTTGTGATTGACGAGTTAAGCAGCTTCAAAAGTGCTAAAGCTGCAAGGTTTAAAGCACTTCGACAAATACGCCCAAAGATTAATAGAGTTGTTGGTTTGACTGGTACACCTGCACCCAATGGCTTACTTGATTTGTGGTCGCAAATGTATTTGCTTGATACGGGGGAACGATTAGGTAAAACGCTTACTGAATATCGAGGTAAATATTTTAAGAAAGACCCTTATAAACCTTATGCAGATTATGAAGTTATCACAGAGAAAGATGCTTTGATTGGTGAGAGTTATTATGAGAAAAAGATTTATGAGAAGATTGGGGATATATGTGTTTCAATGAAAGCAAGTGATTACTTGAATTTACCTAAACGAATTGACACCATTACCGAAGTGCATTTATCGGCGGAGCATCTGGAGAAATACTATGAATTTGAGAAAGCACAGGTTTTAGCTTATGTTGATGAATTAGAGGGAGAAAAACAAATAACAGCAGTCAATGCAGCAGCTTTAACTACTAAACTTTTGCAGTTTGCGAATGGTGCTGTTTACAACCAAGATAAAAGTTATTATGAAATTCATAACGAAAAATTAGAGGCTTTAGATGAACGAATTGAAGCACTTAACGGTAAATCTGCTTTAGTCTTTTATTGGTTTCAACACGACCTAGCAAGATTAGAAAAACATTTTAAACACTTAAAGCCCAGAGTGCTTAAAACCAACCAAGATATTGAAGACTGGAACGCAGGTAAAATACAAATGGCTTTAGCACATCCTGCAAGTGTAGGACACGGTTTAAATCTTCAATTTGGTGGGCATCATATTTTTTGGTTCAGTCATACTTGGAGTTTAGAATTGGTGCAACAAGCAATTGCAAGATTAGACAGACAAGGACAACTGTTTGCAGTAATAAACGATAGATTGGTTGTTGTAGGTACAATCGAAGAAGACGTTTTAAAATCTTTAGAAGATAAGGACGCAAGGCAAGAGGCTTTGATGAATGCAGTAAAAGCAAGGGTTCACAAGTACACAGGAAAAAATTTGTAATATGAACAAAAACACGTATAAATTTGCAGCATCTCAATTCGTGTGTTTAAAAATAAAATTTTAAGCACGTGAATATTACTATTGATACTACTGAACTAAAACCTTTACTGGAACAGTTAAAGCCATCTCAAATAGCTACTGTTCAAACTATGGCTTTAAATAGAGCCGTTAAAAAAGGTAGAACCGAGATTAAACGAGCTATTCAAGCCGTTTACACTTTTTCATCTTCACAAATTGATAGCAAAGACCCAGACAAAGGGCTTTCTGTACGTACTGCAACAAAGAATAACCTTGAAGCCGTTGTTGTAGCTGGACACAGCCCAAGAAATTTAGCTACTGCAAAAATTAAATTGAAAAGCGTTACTACTGGATATAAATTTCAAGTTGCAAGTAGATTAAAAACTAAAAAACAACACACTTTCAGACAAGCTATAAGAACCCAATATGTAGAAGCTGAAATCACAAAAGGCGTAAAAACCATATTTCATAGTGCCTTTATATTAGGCGTTACTAAGGGTAAAAAAGGGGCTAAAGCATTAGGTGATACACAGGCAATATTCGCAAGAGGTAAATACAACAAAGGTATAGGTTTCGCCTTTGCAGGTAAATCAAACAATGCAAGTAAGCCTATTGGTAGTTTAAAGACTTTATCAATGGCAACAGCAGCACAAAACGTAGGCGTAGAGAACACGTATGCACCGATAGTAGAAGGCTTCGCAACGAATGAATTTGAAAGGCTAATTAAGGCTAAGATTAACGTTTAGGGCTATTTATGGGGCTTTGTGTAGGGGGGGGGTGCTTAGGTTCTCCCTAGCAATTTTCCTTACGGCGGCGGGCAGCCGCAAAAGTTCGATAGTGATAGAAATTTTTGAAGTTGGCATAAAACAATGAAAATGAACATAGAAAATATTACAAAAGATAAAAGGAATTTAAACAAAGGAACTGATAAAGGAAAACAGATAATCGGGCATAGTGTTGATGAATATGGTTATGGTCGTTCAATTGTTGTAAATGCAGCAGATGAAGTAATTGGAGGTAATCACATCTTAGACGAAGCTAAAAAACGAAATGCCAAAATAAGGGTTATCGAAACCGATGGAACGGAGTTAGTAGTCGTAAAACGCAAAGATATTTTGCCAAATAGCAAAGAACATTTCGGGTTGGCGATAGCTGACAACCGAGCTGCACAGGTGAATTTAGACTTTGATTTAGGCGAAATGCAAGATGTAGTAAATGAGTTTGAGGTTGATTTAGAGCCGATGGATATTTATTTGACTGATAACAATATTAAATTTCCTACTGGTGCAGACCTTGACGATACAGAGGCAATGGAAACAAATTTTGACGACTTCGACAAAGAACCAGACAATACCAAAACCACTAAAGATTATGTGGCAAATGAATTTCCGTTAAGTGTTGTACTACCAACAAAAGTATTGCAAATCGAGTGGGCAAATTTTAAGAAAGCTCACAAACTTAAAAACGATACGGATGCTTTTATAGCAATTTTTAACCACGCCAAAAACACATTTTAAAAATGATATATCCTTACGTTGGAGATTGGCTTAATAGTCCAATACCTCTACAATTGAGTTTTAATTATTGTTCGCACAAATGCAGTTATTGCTTTGCGAATTTGAATAGTCAAAACAGAACCTTTGATGCAAAAGCCTTTCAAACACAAATGAAAGGGATGCACAAAAACACAGACTTAGTAAGCACTTTGCTTCGTGAGAAATACCCAGTATTGATAAGCAATTTAACCGACCCATTTGCAACAAGTAACTACCATCAAGCCTTACCTGCAATTGAGATGCTAACGCAAATGAATGTGCCAGTATCAATACAAACTAGAGGCGGTAAAGGTATTGATGAAGTTCTGGAGTATTTACCACCTAGCGTTTGGTACATTTCTATTGCAATGCTAAATGATGAAATTCGTAAGCAAGTAGAACCTGCTGCACCCTCAATACAACACAGACTCGAACTTATAGACAAACTAAACAACAAAGGGCATAAGGTTGTAGTAGGCATTAACCCAACTGTTGAGGATTGGTGGCAAGATGGCGAAGTAGAACAACTGTTGGATATTTTGGTAGAGAAAAAAGTAAAAGGTATTTGGGTCGCAGCCTTACACTTCAACCAAAGACAAATGAAAGTAATGCCTGCAAAAGATAAGCAATGGTTGGGTGAAACTGTTATCAATAAAGGCTTAAAGAACGCAAGAAAATTACAACAAGATTGTTTTGATTTCATTGACGACATCAAGCAAAAGGCTTGGAGTAGAGATATGTATGTTAAAGGTTTATTTGAGGGTGAAGAAAACCACTTCTTTCAACCCTACAAAGAAGTTTACAAAAACGTTTTTCCTACACAACACGACTTTATAAATTGGTGTTGGGCGAATAAAGAAAACGATGCACCAGTGTACTATCACGAGTTTGCAAAGATTTTAGACAGTTTACCGAAAGGCAATTTTAACGTAAGTCCTTATATGCGATGTATGAGTGAAAAACTTGATACAGAGGTTAGAGCAAATGAGGGTTACAAGCAAAGTTTCGAGTGGTTGTTAAACCTTAGTTGGAACGATCATAGAATGAAAAGAAAGCTAAACGATTTCTGGCACTTCACAGTAGGTATGAAGTTAGAAGATAATAAACCAGTTTGGCACAAAGACGCAAACGGCAATTTGATTTATTTCTTCAATAAGGAGATGTACGAAGATGAATTTTTTATAGTAAAATAGTTTTTATGTTTTGGAAAAGAAAAAAAGAAATAAAACAAATTGGCTTAGGTTTTCTGGAAGTATCTCCTATACCAGTAAGTAAAGATTTTAAAGTTTTTTCAAATGTGCTAATTGACGCAGAAAAGTACGATAGTGAGGGGGATAAAGAAACAGCTAAAGAAGTATTGAAAATATTAATTGAAAAAATACAAAAGTATTGTGAAAAATAGCTATGGCGATTAGTGGAAAAGCCGCCGCTCGTTCTCTTGCTTCAAGAGGAATGAAACCCAGTGCTGATGCTAGTAAAAAGACCAAAACGGCTTTTACTAAGGAAGTAAACAAGGGTAGTTTCCGTGTTACCAAAGGTGGTAATATCGAAATGGGTAAAGCGTAGGCGTTAAACAATCTGGTGGTGCTTGCATAGCTGCACCACCTTTTTTAAAAATAACTTATGAGTTCAGAGAAAGGAATATCACAACGAGAATATGGAAGACTGATTGGAGTTAGTGGCGAAGCTGTGCGTAAGGCAATTAAAGCAGGTTATATTGTTAAAGGTTGGGACGAAAAAGCACAAAGAATTTACCCCAACAAAGCAAACGAAGAATGGGGGAAGGCTTTTAAAGAAGATGTTACGGTGCAAGATTTCAAAACCCCACAAAACTCAAACCCTAACAGCATAACGATTACAAGCAATGACAGTCTTTACGAAGCTAAACGAAAAAAAGAAATATTATCGGCTAAAATAATGGCTTTGGACTTAGCAGAAAGGCAAGGTGTGTTAGTGCTGAAAGAAGCAATTTACAAAGAACTGTTTGTAAAAGGTCAAGAAATAAGAAGCGATTTATTGAATATGCCAAATCGATGTATTGACGACATTATTGCTGCGAACGATAGGAATAAAGCAATGTTGATTTTAACCGATGCCATAGTGCAAACTTTAGAAAAATTTACCAAAACAATTTGACACCAGTTATAAACATACAAGGATTTATTGATGGGCTAAGACCAGAACCACGACTTACAGTAAGTGAGTGGAGCGATATGTTTCGTATGCTTGACAGCAAAACAAGTGCAGAGCCAGGAGCCTATAAAACAAGTCGCACACCTTACTTGAAAGAGATTATGGATAACCTTTCTCCTTATAGTCCTATTGAAAAAATTGTGTTTATGAAAGCTGCACAGATTGGAGCAACAGAAGTAGGCAATAATTGGGTTGGGTTTTGTATCGACAATGCACCTGGACCATTTCTGCTAGTACAGCCTACTGATGAAATGGCAAAACGAAATAGCAAAACAAGGATTGCACCACTTATCGAAAGCACACCAAAACTTAAAGACAAAGTCAAAGAAAGTCGAAGCCGTGATAGTGGCAATACTATTTTACAAAAGGAGTTTCCGGGTGGAGTGCTTGTAATGACGGGGGCGAATAGTGCCGTTGGTTTACGTTCACTTCCTGCAAGGTTTGTTTTCTTAGACGAAGTTGATGCCTACCCACCAGATGTTGATGGAGAGGGAAACCCAATTGATTTAGCTATCAAAAGAACAACAACTTTTAGCAATAGAAAAATATACATTGTAAGCACTCCGACCGTTCAAGGATATAGTGTTGTGGAGAAAGAATTTGCACAAACCGACCAACGTTATTTTCATATTCCTTGTCCGCATTGCGGATTAATGCAACCCCTTGTTTTTTCTCAATTGAAGTGGGAAAAAGGAAAACCAGAAAATGTAATCTATGAGTGCGTAAGTTGTAGTAAAGCCATTGAAGAAAGATTTAAACCTACTTTACTTAATCAAGGACAATGGATAGCAACTAATGCAGAATATAAAAATAGTAAAAAAGTAGGTTACCATTTATCGGCTTTATACAGTCCTTGGGGATGGAAATATTGGGCTTCTATCGCAGAAGAGTACGAAGCAGCAGAAGGAGACGAACCTAAGATGAAAACCTTTGTTAATACTGTTCTTGGTGAAACATACAAAGAAAAAACCGAAGCCCCAGAATGGGAACGAATAAGCGAAAGAGCTGTTGATTACCCCGACAATGTTCCTTTCGATGATGTGGTAATAATTACAGCGGGGGCAGACGTACAAGCCGATAGAATTGAGGTCGATATTGTTGGATGGTGCAAAGGCAAAATATCACAGCAAATTGATTACAGGGTTTTATTAGGAGATACAACGAAGCCGCAAGTTTGGGAGCAATTAAGCGACTTACTTAGCGAGCAATTTATCAAAAAAGACAATACCTATTTAACCATTAAATTAATGGCTCTGGATAGTGGTTACAACACAAGTAAAGTCTATGAGTTTTGCTCTAAACACGGTACAAATAGAGTGATACCGATTAAGGGTAAAGAAAATTTAGAAATGATATTTAGCCCACCAAAAGCAGTACAAGTAACTAAGGCAGGGCAAAAGTTAAATAAAGTAAAAGTTTGGGGGGTTGGTACTAGCTACATCAAAGCGGAAGTGTATGGATGGTTAAGGCAAACAATTGACCCAGATACGCAAGAAGTGCCAAATGGGTATTGTTATTTTAGAAAAAGAGACCCTAATTATTTCAGAGGTTTAGTAAGTGAAGTTGTAGTCGTTATTAAAAACACAAAAGGTTATTTACAGCACGTCTGGAAAAAGAAGTATGACAGAAACGAGCCTCTCGATTGTAGGGTATATGCAAGGGCAGCAGCTTCGGTAGTTGGAGTAGATAGAATGACCGAGAAAATATGGCAAGACCAACTAATAAAACTGCCAAAAATTGAATTTGAAAAACCGATAGCAGTAAAAAAAGCAAAACCAAAAAACACCAATAAACCAAATTTCTTAAACCACATAAAAAAACCTTTCTAATGGCTTACGAAACACAATATCAAGTAGTACAGAAACCTTTAGCAGAAAGGCTAATAGATGCAACATGCATATATTTTAAAATTGAAGATAAAGAAAAGTTAAAGGGGGAGTTGATAGACAAACGTAAGTCTTGCGAATTTACCCAACAGAGGCAAGTGTTAATGTACCTACTATCCAGAGAAGCAGAGTTACCGTTATCAGAGATAGCAAAAATATTCAACCGTTCAAAATCTAATGTGAGCAGGGATATAGATGCCATAGAAAGTTCTAAAGGTATTTATAGAACAATTAACGAACACATAAAGCAGATAACAGCTATCAGCATTACCTTAGACTACAAAATGGTTACAATTATTCAATCTATTCAATAATGAGTGATACAAAATTTACATCTGAACAATTAGCAAAACTGAAAGAGGCTAAAGCCTCTGGAGCTTTGCGAGTGAAGTATGGAAACAAAGAAGTGGAGTATAGAAGTATGGCAGAAATTGATAGTGCGATACAAGACATTGAAAGGGAATTAAACAAAGATGCTTACAGACGTAGAAGAACAATTAAATTTTCAAAAGGCGTATAATGAAGAAAAAAAGTTTTTTACAAAATATTATACAACTTGTCGCCCCTTCAAAGGCTTTGCAAAGGCAACAAGCACTTGATAAGATTAGACGCTATGAGGCTGCTAGTGGTGGGTATCGTTGGGATGGTTGGAGCGATAATGATACAAGTCTAAACGTTAACCAAGACCTTTATAGAGATTTAGCTTTTTTAAGAAAAAGAAGCCGAAATCTTTATCAAAACGACCCTTACGGCAAAAGAACTCCGAGTCTTATTGCAAATAATGTTGTGGGTACTGGTATCGTTGCAACTCCACTAATTCCAAACGGGCAAACAAAGAAAAATCTAACAGAAACTATAAAACAGAAGTGGGCTGATTGGGCAGATTACACAACAGTTGATTACAACGAAAAACACAACTTCTACGGCATACAACATCTTGTTATGAGAACCGTTGTATTAAGTGGCGAAGCAATTGTTGTAAAGCGAAGAGTGCCTACAAAATACAACAAGTTAGGCATTCAATTACAAGTGTTAGAAAGTGAATATATCGACCAATCCAAACACGACACGAGCAACTTAGACGGCAACAACATTTGGTACGGTATTCAATTTAACAAATGGGGTAAAATTACAGGCTATTATTTGTGGGATAGACATCCGACTGAATGGGGAGCGGTTAGTAATTTAGTACCGATTGAAGATGTGTGCCACGTGTACTATGTTGAACGTACAGGACAAAGACGTGGTGTGCCTTGGAGTGCTAGTACATTGTTGAAACAAAGAGATTTGAACGATTATGAAGATGCTGAACTTTATGGTAAAAAATCGAGTGCAGCTTTTACAACTTTCGTTACAAATACAAGCCCTGATAAAATTTCTGGTAATGATAACGAAGACGATACAGACGACCGTTTTGACAACGTTACACCAGGCACTATTACTTACTTAAAACCTGGTGAAAGTGTACAATTCCCTACTCCACCACAAAACAGTGTTTACCCTGCTTATTTGCAAACTCAATACAGGGCAATTGCAGCTGGCTTAGGCGTAACTTACGAAGCCTTTACAGGGGATTTAAGTAATGTGAATTTCAGTAGTGGGCGTATGGGTTGGATTGAAATGTATCGTAATATACAAGACTGGCAATGGCAAATGTTGATACCTCAATTTTGCGAAAAAGTTTATGGTTGGTTTATCGAACAAAACCAAATGCTTGGTAACATACCAACTAATCAAGAAATAAAAGCTACTTGGACTTGCCCACGTAGAGAAATGATAGACCCATCAAAAGAAATTGCAGGTATTGTAAAACAATTAAGAAGTGGTTTAATTTCTTACCCAGAAGCTGTTAAACAGTTAGGCTATGACCCGGATTTGATAATAGCAGAAATTAAGCAATACAGAGATGCTTATAACGCTGATGGTTTAAAAGCAGAGTGGAATATTGAGTTGGATGTCGTCTTTGCTCAATTAATGGCAGCAGCAGAAGCGAAAAAGCAACAAGACAATATTACTAAAGCCCCTATTAAATAGGGGTTTTTAGTGTTCCTTAATCGTTCTATAAAGGTTTTTTTTAGTGATATAGGTTTGTGTTGTGAAAAAAATACCACAAATACCAGTTACAGCATCAATCATACCGAGTTCTATCAACTTGGAGAATATGAGTTTTGATGTGGTGTATGCTAGTGAAAATCCCGTTTTGCGTTCGGGGTGGGATGATAAGTATTTTGAAATACTAGAGTGCAAACCAGAGAACGTAATGCTTGAACGTTTTACAGCAGGTTCAGTTCCTTTACTTGATGTACATAGCAAGTATTCAATCGAAGACCAATATGGACGTGTTATAAATCCACGTTTTGAAGATAATAAATTGATGGCAACAGTAATGTTTAGCCGTCAAGAAGACAAAGTAGGTTATTGGAACGATATTAAAGCAGGTATCATATCTAGTTTTAGTGCAGGGTACAGAATACACGTTGCAACTAAAGACGAAACAAAATCCCCTTACGAATTAAGAGCTACTAAATGGGAGCCAATGGAGCTAAGTCTTGCACCAGTTCCTGCCGATTATATGTCACAAATAAGAAGTGATATTAATGCAAAATTCCACGATGCAACTTTAACAATTTTAAATTCAAATAAAATGAGTGAACAAAACAGAACAGCAGAAACTACAACTGCAACCACCACTACTGAAACAACATCAGTAGTAGAACAAAACAGGGCAGCTACTACAACTGCTTCTGTGGAGTTAACAACACAAGAAAGAACAGCGATTGCAAAAGACGAACGCAAACGTGTTGTTGAGATTAAAAAAGTTATTGAAAACGCAAGGTCGAAAGGTTTTGAGTTGGACGAAACTTTTGAAAACGATTTGATTGAAAACAATAGAACAGTAGCAGAGGCAAAAGTCGCTGTTATAGATAAAATAGCAGATATGAACCCTACAAGTATCTCTCAACGCAATGCAGGTAATGCAGCAGTTATTGGAGCTGATGAAACAGTAAAACAACGTGAGGCAATGAGTGATGCAATCATTCACCGTGCTGCTCCTGGTACTGTTACTCTTAACGATAACAGCAGAGAATTTACAGGAATGAGGTTGATTGATATGGCAAGGGTTTATGTTGGTAGAGAAATGGGAGGTATTGGTAAAACCTTTGGACTTAGTGAGAATGAATTAGTACACCGTGCTATTTCAACAACTGATTACGCAGATTTATTGACTAGCACATTGTCTCGTCAATTACGTAAATTTTATGAAGCTGCACCACAAAACTGGAAGCCACTTGCAAGCCAAACAAGTGTTAGCGATTTCAGAGCTAAAACAGGTGTACAAATTGATGGTAAAATTGACTTTGATTTAGTGCCAGAAAACGGCGAGTACAAACGTGCAAAAATTGGTACTAACAAAGCAACTATTCAAGTTGATACTTACGGTAAGATGATTCAGATTAGCCGTAAAGCAATTATCAATGACGATTTAGATGCTTTTGGAAGATTACCAAGATTGTTTGCGACAGGTGCAAGTAACAAACAATCTTCAATGGTTTGGGATTTGTTGGTTAGTGGTAAAACACCAGACGGCAAAACAATTTTCCACGCTGACCACGCAAACGTAGCTGGTAGCGGAGGAGCTTTAAGTGAAGCAACATTGAACGCTGCATTTGTAGCTATCTACAAACAATTAAGCCCAGAGAAAGAAGTATTGGCTTTAACTCCTAAGTTCTTGGTAGTACCAGTAGAGTTAGAAACTGCTGCAAGAAAAATATTAACTGGTATCACGGCACACACAACAGGCGATGTAAACGTGTTTGCTAACAGCTTACAATTGATTGTTGAGCCTCGTTTAAGTATGGGGTCTGGAAGTGCAACAGCTTGGTATATCGCTGCTGATCCTGCAATGGTTGAGGGTTTAATGTACGCTTACTTGAATGGTAATAGTGGACTTTACACAGAGACTAGAACAAACTTTGAAGACGACAGCATTGAAACAAAAGCAAGATTTGAATTTGGAGTAGCTGCTTGGGATTACAGAGGTTTGTACAAAAATGCAGGTGCATAGTTCTTAATAAATTAAATAACAATAAAGAGTGTAGCAAACACTACACTCTTTAAAATAAAAAAAATAAAGCGATGTTAAACAAAATTCAAAACGGAGATAAGTTACATTTAGTTGCAGCAGCTGCAATTACAGGCGGTAGTATAGTTGTAGCAGGTGGACTTGTTGGAGTTGCTGTTAGCGATGCAGCAATTGGACAAACCGTAGCCGTAGAGTTAGAGGGGGTTTATGAGTTCACTAAAGTTACTGGTTCTGGTAAATCATTTGCAGTAGGTGATGCTGTTTATGTTATTACAGCGGATGGAACTGTAACCCCAACGTCAACGGATAATACTTTGGTTGGGTATGCTTTTACAGCAGCAGGAACAACTGCAACAACTGTTCAAGTACGTTTAAAGCAATAAGGTGAGTAACATATTCGACACGTTACAAGAACAAGCCTTTGACGTAGTAGCAAATACTATGGGGTATGTTGCAACGTGGCAGCCCTCAACAGGAGATTTACAAACTGCAAAAGTTCTTTATTTTAATCCAGACGACAAGCAAAACTTTAGCAATGTTGACTTTGAACCACAAGTGCCTTACATGGAATATCGAAAAGGTTTTTTTGAGGGTTTGAAAGAAGCAATAGATAATAAAGAAGTAGCAGTAGTTACAATCAACAATCAAAGTTTTGATGTGTTGGATGTCAATACAAAATTTGATGGAAAAACAATAGTAGCAAAACTTCAACCACAAGCGTAATGGATAGGCAACAATTGATTGATAGTGTGGTGGCTTATATGCTTACTAAGTTAAATGCAAATGATGTAGAATTTATTAGACTACCAGAGAGCAGTAAAAGCGTTGATTTTCCAGTTAACAAAGGCAGAATGACCCTTGCCCACGATGACGAAGAAATTAATTACTTGAAAGATGTTGCTTCGGTAAGTCACGATATTAAAGTTGGATTGGCAATTGAATTGAGAAGTAAATGGCTATACGATGCAAAAGGCATTTACTCAATGATGGGGTTATTAGATACCCATTTATTAGGTGTAAAGTTTGGAGAGTTTAAGCCTTTAGTTTATAAGACAGGATTAAAGTTTGTAGGCTTTGAAAATGATTATTGGATTTATATGGTTACTATGACTACTGAAACAAAAGTTGTGCAATCACAAGGCTCTGGAGAAGAAATATTATTTACAGGAATACCAACAATCGGAATAGTATAATGAAAAAATTTGAATACTTAGGAACAACAACTTTAAACATACAAGACAAACTTGTGGGCTTTAAAGATACAGTTGATTTAGACCCTAAAGACGAAACTGTACAAGTCCTTATTACAAAAGGATTGTTAGTTGAAATTAACACAAAACCAGTTAAAGCATAAACAATGGCAGCAAATTATTTACACGGCGTAGAAACTATAAATGTTGATAGTGCAAGTAGCACTGTAAGAGTGGTTAAAGCTGCTGCGGTTGCTTTGATTGGTATTGCACCACAAGGAACAGCCCAAGCCCTTACATTGTGTTTGAACGAAAAAGACGATGCACAATTTGGTGCAGCAAAAACAGGGTTTAACATTCCTCAAACTTTGAAGATTTTACGCAAAGAAGCGGGAGGGTTTCCAGTAATTGTTATTAATGTTTTTGATAGTGCAACTCACACGGCACAAGTAACAGACGAAGCTCACGCTATTACTAATGGTAAAGTCAAATTGACTTATCAACCAGTAGGAGCGGTAACGATAAAAAAGAACGATGGAACGGCAAGCGGATTGGTTTTAAACACCGATTACAAACTTGACGAGTATGGCAATTTTGTTGCTTTAACAACCAATGCAACAGAGGGTACAACCTTTAAATTTAGCTACAAAAAACTTGATTTAACTACTATCAACGCTGCAACAATTGTTGGAGGGGTTACTAGCGGAGTAAGAACAGGTTGTGCTTTATTAAGCGAGTGCTTTAGTACGTTTGGCTACAATCCTAAATTCTTAATTGCACCAGAGTTTAGCACTTTGAGCGGAGTAATTACAGAGTTAAGAAGTAAGGCACAATTATTAAGAGCAAGATTTATGCAAGATGCACCTTACGGCACAACTCCTAGCGGTGCAATTTCTGGCAGAGGCTTAAGTGGCACAATTGGATTTAATACAAGTGATGAAAGAACCAAGTTGTGTTATCCATACTTGAAACTTTATAACATAGGTACTGACAGTAATGTCGATTATCCTATGAGTGCTTTTTTAACAGGCGTATGGGTTAGAACTATTTTAGATAATGGTTATTGGTACAGCCCTAGCAACAAGCAAGTGCTTAGTGCAGTTGGAGTAGAAAGAGTAATTACTTCAAGTGTAAACGATGCAAGTACCGAAGCAAATGCGTTGAACGAAGTAGGCATTACCACATACTTTACAAACTTCGGTAGTGGCATTAAGGTTTGGGGGCAACGCAACGCATCTTTTCCAAGTGTAAGTACTCCAAGAACTTTCGATAGTTTCTTAATGACTGATGATATTGTTGCCGAAAGTTTAGAACAGTATGCAGCAGCAAGATTAGGGCAACCTATCACGCAGGCTTGGATTGATAATGTTAGACAAGAAGCTAACAATTTTGTTAATACGCTTATCAAACGTGGTGCTTTGTTACAAGGCAGCCGTATCGAGTACAACAAAGCAGACAACCCACCTGCTGACGTAGCAAACGGACAAATCAAATTTAGACGTGTTTATATGTCTCCAGTAAGTGCTGAACGTATTACGTTCTACACAGAAATCGATATTAACTTACTTTCAAAATTAAACTAAAATGGCAGAAATAAACAGGCTTACGAATGCGAATGTTTACCTTAATGGTTCTAGTGCTTTTGGCAAAGCCGAAGAAGTGACATTACCTCAAATTAAAGCAAAGCAAACAGCTTACAAAGCTCTAGGTATGCTTGGAGAAATGGAGTATCCTAGTGGGTTTGAAAAAATGGAAGCCAAAATAAAATGGAACGCCTGGTATCCGGATGTGATGAAAATCTTATCAAATGTTTTGGATACCGTAAACGTACAAGTTCGCAGTAGCTTAGAAACATTTGACAATAGTGGTTTGAGTGTTCAAAAACCAGTAGTGGTTTACTTTAGAGGTCGTTGTAAAAATGCACCCTCTGGCACTTTCAAACAAAACGACAATTTAGAAACTGATAGCGATTTTACAGTTGAACAGTACAAACTTGAAATTGACGGAGTAACTATTGTTGAGATTGACTTAGAAGCTAGTATCTACATTGTTGATGGAGTAGATATGATGGCAGCTTACAGAGCCAATTTAGGCATTAACTAACCAATAAAACTAACTGAAACTTATGGAAGAGAATGTAATCATTTACCCAACCACTCCAGATGCAGATGGATGGTTTTATGAAGACGAGGGAGAAGCTGCATTTGAGATACTTACTAAAGAATACGAAAACGGAAATTTAGTAAAGAAATTTACTTTGAAAAAAGGTAAGCACAAAGGCAAAGAAATTAGCGTAAGAGAGTTGAAAGCAAAAGATACAGAGGCTATTAACAAAATGCTTAAAGACGAAAAAGGCGAAGAGCGTCAAAACAAGTATATGCAATACACGATGTTCAAGGCAAGTAACTTAGCTGAAATAGGGATTATGCCAGAGGATATTCCAGAGATGCACGCAAGCGATTACACCAAATTAAGTGTAGCAAATGCAACCCTAAATTTTATGTAACGGACGAAGATGTAGCGTTCGCTTGTCATTTTTACGGAGTTTTTCCAGAAGCAATAATACCAACAACTACATCAAGGAAATTACATAGGTGGCATAGTGCTGCGGTGGCAGTACACAACAGGCTTAATAAAGTTGATTAGAATAAACAGAGCCACTACTTTAAAACGTAGTGGCTTTTAATTTTTAGGTATGAGTGATAGAATGGTAAGAATAAGGTTGATTTTACAAGGCATTGATAATGCTAGTTCTGTTATGGACAGAGTAAATAGCAGCACCGAAGCCTTGAAAAAAACATTTATGAAAAAAAGTGTTGAAGCAACTGCTTTGATGGGTACAGGGTACGCTATTGCTAGTTCTATCGCTCCTGCAATAAAAGCCTATTCTACATTAGAAGAAAGCCAGACAGACTTAAAGGCTTCAATGATGGATGCCTCTGGAGCTATTGATAAGAATTTTGAACGTATCGCAGGTTTAGCAGAAACATTAGGAAACAAATTGCCTGGTACTACTGCGGATTTTAACGATATGTTCAAAACAATGATGAACAACGGTATTAAAACCGAAAACATATTAGCAGGGTTGGGCAAAGCTGCGGCTTATGTAGCTGTGGACTTGAAAATGGGCTATGCAGAAGCAGGAGAATTTGCCGCACGTATGCAACAGGCTACTGGGGTTGCGGATAAAGATATGTTGAAGTATATGGACACCATATCAAAAGCAAATGGTATGGGCTTGAAGATTGAGGAAATGCGTTATGCTTTTATGCGTAGTACGGGTACTTTAAAAAGTTTAGGATTGCAGGGTTTGGATAGTGCAAATAAAATGAGTGTTTTATTTGGTTTGTTTGCTAGAAATGGTGCAGGGGGTGAAATTGGGGGTACTGCTTTTAACTCTATTATTTCATCATTACAAGATAGCAAGAAGTTTGAAAAAGCCAATGCTGCTGCAAAAGCAATGGGCATCAATTTACAGTTTTTTAAAGGCAATAAGTTTTTGGGAATTGAGAATATGATGGCTCAATTTGAGAAGCTAAAAGGAGCGAAGAATAAAGATGCAATTTTATCTACTTTGTTTGGAAGTGGGCAAGATGCACAAGTAGCTAAAACAATGGTGAATGAGGGCTTGGCGGGATATATGAAGCTATCAAAGGAAATGAATAACAAAGCCACTTTAACGGATAAAGTAAATGTAAAACTATTAACGTTAAAAGCACTATGGGAAAGCACCACTGGTACTATTGAAAATATGCTTGCTGCTTTGGGTAAAGGATTGCAGCCAATACTAGCACCATTGATAACAATGATTGGAGACATTGCGGGTAAAATTCAAGAGTTCCTAAAAGCTAATCCTGGTATGGCTAAATTCTTAATGTTGGCTACAAGTTTAGTGGGAATATTCGTAACATTAATGGGAGCTGTTAAAATGATACAAGCAATTAGAACAGCTTTTATATTGTTAAATATCACAATGCAAGCAAACCCTTTTATACTGATTGCAACAGTAGCAATATTAGCAATATCATTGATTTATGCTAATTGGGATAAGATTAAAGTGTGGTTTACAAACCTATGGGATAAGATTAAAAAGATATTTTTTGCCGTGTGGGATTGGATTAAAAATATGTTCCTAAACTACACTCCTTACGGGCTTGTTATTAAACATTGGGATAAAATAAAAGCGTTCTTTTTAGGATTGTGGGATAGGATTAAAGCGATGTTTAAAGCTACGTGGGAGTGGATTAAAAATATGTTTCTTAACTACACGCCTCACGGATTAATCATAAAACATTGGGATAAAATTTCACAGTTTTTTAGTAACTTATGGGAGAAAGTAAAAGCTATATTTTCTGGTATGTTTAAATGGGTTTTGAACTTTGGTAAACAGTTTTATCAAGCAGGGGCTAATATCATTACTTCCATTATCAACGGCATTACTTCAAAGATTACAGCTCTAACAGATAAGGTAAAAGGAGTAGCTAAAAAAATACGTGATTTTTTCCCGTTTTCACCTGCAAAAGAGGGAGCGTTAAAGGACATACACAAAGTGAAGTTAATGGAAACTATCGCAGCATCCATAAACGCAAAGCCTATGATGAATGCCCTAAATAACGCTTTACAAACTAGCTTTAATGGCAGACAACCACAATTAGCAGGTATCGGAGGAGGTAATAAAGGAGGTATGGTTTTTTCTCCAACTATCACACTTTACGGCGGAGCAACTCAACAAGATGCAAATATGATTTCTAATTCAATGAAAGTGCAATTAGATAAATGGTATAAAGATATGATGGGCAATAAACAAAGAACTAATTTTTAATGTACGCAAGTTTAGGAAATATAATTTTTACAACCTTAGAGGGGTTTACAAGTTTATCCATTAAGGAAGAAACGGTGTATGCTGAATTTGCCAAAATGCAGAGTTTACCAACGCTGCAAGCTGCAAGTCAGAAAGCACCAGAGTTAAGTATTTCTATTTACTTGAAAAGTGAATTTACGAATGTTGAAGATAGCATTGCAGCACTAAGAACAGCAAGAAAAAAAGCTAGAGTATTGCCTTTGATTTGGGGTAATGGTAAAAAGGAGGGGTACTACGTTATTACCTCAATGGATTCATCTATAACAAACCAATTAGCAGATGGTACTTTCATAGAAGCCAATGTATCACTTAACCTAAAGCAGTATCAAGAAGCCGATTTAATCAAGCAATTGCAAGGGCAAACTGTTAGTGCTGCAAAGGCAGTTGGTAACATTCAAGCAATTAATAGAATTGTTAAAAACGTTCCAAACTCAATGCTGAATATCACTAATAGTATGCAAAAGAGTTTGGCTAGTATGAATACTATTAGCACCCAACAAAAAAATCTTTCAAGCAGCTTGCAAGAAAAGGTTGAAAGGGCTAGAAAGAAAGTGTTAAAAGCTACGGACGATTTTAACAAACAAATGACTACTGTTAAAAATGAAACACAGAAAATACAAGCTACTATCAAAAATGCAAAAGCTATAATTGATAATGCAACAGCAGTTCAACAAACCCTCCAAACTTTATACAATGGTGTGGTAAACAGCAACGGCAATTTTAGTGTTTTAACAAACAATGTGTTTACAAGTTTAGGGGTTTTGCAGGGGCAAACTAAGGATATTGTAAACTCAACAATCGTAAGAAAAGGATAATGGCAAATACAACCTACATAACAAAAGAACAAGATAGATGGGATAGTATAAGCGTTATTTGCTATGGTTCTCCTAATTATATGGGTTTGTTAATTGAAGCTAATCCAGATCTACCAATGTACGATATTTTACCCGCTAGTCTGGTTTTAACCGTGCCAATACTTGAACAAGTTGTAACCTTAACGAATACTGAAACATTGCCACCTTGGAAGCAGTAAAAGCGACATATCAAATCTTCTATAATAGTAAAAATATTACTAATGACATTACACCTTTCTGTATTGGCTTAAGCTATACAGATAAGACCGAGAATGCAAGTGATGAAATAGAGATAAATCTTGAAAATAAAGACGGTCGTTGGTTGAATGAATGGTATCCAACAAAGAACGATTTGATTAGTGCAAAAATCATTGTTGGTGATAGTTTACTTGACTGTGGCAGCTTTAGAATAGACCAACCAACTTTTAACTTTGGTACTGGTAACACGTTTAGTTTAAAAGGCATTGCAGCAGGGATAAACGTTAAGCTAAGAACTAAAAACAACTTTGCACACGAAAGCAAAAGTCTTAGACAAATAATTAATCAAATTGCCTCCAAACATAATTTGAAAGTTGTAGGAGAGGTTAAAGATATTCAATTCGATAGAGTAAGCCAACACGAAAAAACTGACCTACATTTTCTTAGAGATTTAGCTTATAAATATGGCTATTTAATGAGTGTTAAAAGTGATAAGTTGGTGTTTGTTGATATGATGCAAGTTGAGAAAAGTAAAGCAATTGCCACTATGCAATTAACCGACTTTATTAGCTTGAATATTAGTGATAAACTAGACGGCACTTACAAAAATAGTAAACACGTTCACTTCCATACACGAAGTAAAAAGGTAGTTGATTTTACTACCAAAGAAGACAAATACGATACTGGTGTAGATGATTTGAACCATTACAGCAGGGTTGAGAATAAAACCCAAGCACAAAGACAAACAGAGGTTAAATTGTACAAAGCCAATAGCCAACAAATAACAGGCAGTTTTAGCACCGAGGGCAATGTTTTGTTAATGGCAGGGGTAAATATAGAGTTGCCCAATATTGGCAAACTAAGTGGTATCTATCACATAACAAGCAGCACCCACACAGTAAGTTCAGATGGGGGATATAATGTGAGTGGTGAATTTAAACGAATAAAAGCATAATGTTTAAAGTAGGTGTAATTAGTGAAGCAAGACCAGGTTATTGCAAAGTGCATTTTCCAACTAACGATATAGTTAGCGACTGGCTTCCTATTGCCTACCAAGGAACAATGGCATATAAAGACCACCACCCCTACGAAGTACAGCAACAAGTAGTTTGCTTGATGGACGAAAATTGCGAAGATGGGTGCATTATTGGGGCTACTTACAACGATGAAGACACACCACCAACAGAGGCAAACGCTACAACGTGGGTAAAGAAATTTAAAGACGGCACAGTCCTAACTTACGACAGCAGTAGTAAAGAATTGAAAGTAAAAGCAGAGGGTAAAGTTACGGTTGATGCCAAAGATGATGTTGTGGTAAAGTCTTTAAAAGATGTGAATTGTGAGGGCGTAAACGTTAATGGTAAAGCCTCGACAAAAGCAACAGTAGAAGCTCCAAACATTGACTTGAAAGGTAATGTTGTTGTAACTGGTACTTTGTCAGTATCGGGAGTTTTAACTGCACCAAGTGCAACTATTGCAGGGGCTGTAAATGCTGCAACCGTAATAGCAGCAACAAGCGTAGCAGCTCCAACTATTGCAGCAGGTGGCATATCTGTAAGCGGTGCTGTTACTGGTAATTTAACAATGACTGGTGACTTGATTACAACAGGCGATGTACTTGCAGGTGGTAAAAGTCTTAAAACACACATTCACGGAGGCGTACAAAGTGGTGCAGGTACTACTGGCACTCCGATTTAAGATAATCGTTTACCAATTTTTTTACTGGTTCTACTTGTTCTTTCTTAACACGAAAAGCGACTATTGAAGTATTGTTTACTACTTTCAATGCAGGGTCAATAGGCTTTCTACCTTGCCCTCGATTTGCTCCACCTCTATTGTCTTTTGTCTTAGCTTTAGCCATTGTTTGATTGTTTGTAAACACAAAAGTAAGTGTTAGTAGCTATATAAAATTAATCCTTTGCTTATACAAAAATCTTCCATTTGTTGCATTAGGCTATTTGGTATTGCATCAGCTTCAAACTGGTCTTGCATAAAAGCATATACATATTTTACAAATACATAGTTTGTTTTTATGTGTGTTGTTTTTGCTCCCCAATTTAGAACGGCTATGCTTTTGTAACCGTTACCACTGCTTACAAAATCGAATGTTTTAGTTTTTATTGGCATTTTTAAAAGTTTGAGTTTATGTAATCAAATTCAGTTTTAGTGATTGTGTGATAAGTGTTAGTTTCAGTATTGGCTAAATAGTAATTTGTTTTGTAAATTCTATTCTCTAGCTTTTGCTTTTCTTCGTTGTATTCGATTGTTTTAGGGTGTGCGGAGTTGCCAAAAGGAAAGCTCCAAGCATTAGCACTTAACCATTCCTTTACTTTAGTTTCAGCAGCGTGGTTTATTACTTTTTCAGCTATTGCCTTAAAACCTTGTTGGGTTTTAAGGCTTATAAATTCCTTTCTCGTCAAAATACCATCTTCGCCGTAATTGTATTTTTTAGATAGCGTGTGTTCGATTTTGTGCTGTTTGATACTCATAAAATTTGTTTTTGTTGATTAATAATTTAAGCCCATAAACGTTTTGCCAACGCTACTTTTTTCTCCAACTCGTTCACTTCTTTTTTAGCGTATGTTAAAGAAAATGAGTGCGACCTTTCAACAGTACCATTTTTCAAACCCTCGTGTTTCATTTTTGCTTTTTCAAGTTCAAACTCATAAAATTCTAAACTCTCTGGCATTGATAAATTAATGGTGTTTGCTTTAGCCGCCCAATACTCTACACGGCTTTCGTATTCAGCAGCTTTGTTTGAAAATTCAACACTTTTACCCATTCTATTCCAATTCCTATCTATTAAAGCTCTGTGACGTTTTTCTGAATGATGCCCGATTTTTATAGGTTCTCCCAAACTTAAAAAGTCTTTACCCTCTTGTGATGCCTTGTAATACTCATTACTTTTGTTTTCAGCATTCAAGGCAGCGTTTTCGAGCCTTTCGGCTTTTCTTTTTGCCCATTCCTGCACATTAAAACCGTCAGCCCTAACGATTGAATAGTAATTGAAACCGTCTTTTGTTGCGACCAGGTTAAAAACGATGCTTTCGTTTTCTTTACCGTATTTGGTAGTCACATTAATTAAATCTCCTTTTTGATAGTGTTCTGTGCATTTTGCTACAAAAACGTTTGGTGCTAATTTGTGGTAAGTGTTTGCCATTTTGTTTGTTATTTATTGATTAATTAATTTTAAAACCATTTTTTATAAATCCGTTACCGTTAATTACTATTTGCTCACCATTTTTTAATATTTTAGTATCGAACATTTCAATCATTTCTTTACCATAAAAAGAGTAAGTCAATTGAACCATTTGAAAAGCTACACAATTTTCTTCTTTTTGATATTGTACAGGAACTTCTACAAGTTGAAGTTTTTTAGTTTGAATAGTCATTTTTATTCCTTTTGATTTAATGTTTACACAAAACTAAGGGTTATTTTGATATTATGTAAACATTTTATCAATTATTTTTAAAATATTTTCTAACTCATTGATTTTTAATAAATGTTTTTTGGTTCTATAATCGTTCTATAACCCCTCTATATAGTATTATAGTTTAGCAGTATGGGAGATTTTAGGCAAATAGATAGCCCAACTTGGGCGATGGGCTTAAAACGGGGGCAAATAGTAAAAGATGTAGCTGCAATTAATCAATCTATCTTCTTAATTCTAACTACGTCAAGGGGAACAGACCCTATGCGACCCTTGTTTGGAAGCACTATCTATCAATACTTAGGAACTCCGACAAACATTGCAATTGCAGGTATTAAAGCAAGTATTGTAGAGGCTTTAAGTGTTTGGGAAAAAAGAATACAAGTTGTAAGGGTAACACATAAAGTAAGTGTGGATAAACTGCAATTTATTATCGTTTACAAAGCAGGTGACGGCGTAGAGAGTTTGTTTGAATTGTTCATTGCTAACGGTGCAGTTTCAAGTACTACCATTTTAGCAGATTTGATTTTGCAAGGAATGTTTCCGATTGACGGAGATAGGTTTTTTGTAGAGTTTGGCTTAGATGGTTTAACGATTAATCCTTTAGCACCAATTGGAGGATTCACAGACCGAGTAAGTATGTTGAATTTTTGCCGTGCTGCTTATGGTAATTATGGTAACTGGTATTTGCAAGGTGATAGGCTTTATTGCAGAGTTTCAGACCCAAAATACACTACTGGCTTTATAAAAATTACAGCATTGATACTGACACGTATCGAGACTGAAATACCAACAAAAGGAAGTGGGCAAAGCTATCAAGTAAGCATTACCTATGGAGGGCAAACAGTTTATTCAAGTAATACACTTCAAAACCCTGCGGAAATTTTAACAGAGCTAAGAACCAATTATGCAAAGTATGGGGATTGGGGAATTGAAACAGTTTTAGGGGATTTTAGCGAGGATTTCAATAATGATTTTTTAACTTTTAGAACGGTGTTAGCTCTTTATACATTAACCTATAAAACGGCAACATTAAACATAACAATTAACTAATGTCGGCAACTCAATTTATTCACGAAGACGCAGCTAAAGTAATTGCGGAAATTAAGCAACGGTTTGAGGAGCTTAGTGGACGGATTTTAGCCGATGGAGATGCAGAAATGCTACTCTTAAATGCTTTGGCGTATAGAGAATTGATATTGAGAGCAGGGGTTAATTATACAGGAAGACAGGGAGTCTTAAAATATGCTACTGGAATAATGTTAGATTATTGGGGAGACAGATTAGACACTCCGAGACTTAGCCCAGATAAAGCAGTTTGTAAAATACAATTCAACTTAATTACTGGTCACAATGGGGTAACTATTCCCCTTAATACAAGGGTTCAAAGTGTGGACGGTAAAGTAGTATTTATCACTACAAAAGATGTGGTTGCACTTGACACCGATACAAATGTTACAATAGACTGCGAATGTTTAACAGATGGTATCGAGGGTAATGGATATAGTGCAGGACAAATAAGTATTTTAGTCAATCCTATTGCCTTTGTTGGTAGTGCTGCAAATACAGAGATTACACAGGGCGGAGCAAATGAAGAAGACGATGAAGCATATAGAAAACGTTTGCAATTAGCACCGAGTAAATTTAGCACAGCAGGTCCAGAAGATGCTTATAAATATTTTGCCTTTACAGCAAGTCCAAGTATTGTTGATGTTTCGGTGCAAAGTACCACTCCTGGTACTGTACAAGTATATCCCCTTTTGGATGGTGGGGTAATACCAGGCACGCCAATACTTGATGAAGTAGAAGCAGTATTGAACGATAAAAAAGTAAGACCCTTAACCGATACAGTTGAGGTGTTAGCTCCAACAGTAGAAGACTTCACTATTGATGTTGATTTGACTTTGTTTACAGGGCAAAACTTGAACGCTGTTAAAACAGAGGTTGAACAGTTGTTAGCCGCTTATACATTATCAAAGAAAAATAGTTTAGGGATTGACGTTGTAAAAAGTCAAATAAGTGCTATTTGTATGTTGAAAGATAAAGTTTACAAATGTGAAGTAAACGAACCTACAAGCGATATTGTTGTTGGGGTAGATACCTATACAAATTGTACTGATATAACTGTTAATGTAATTGGTTTTGCAAATGGGTAACGTATTAGCAGATAGCGTAAGACATATACCAGAGTTTGCAGCATTTGATGTGTTAGTAAAAGAGCGGTTTAGTGATATTCAGTTAGATAAAATACTGATTGATTTGGTTGATAACATACCTAGTGAATTACTTGAAGATGTGGCATATCAATTTGACGTTTTGGGAGTTAAAGGTTTTGGACTTACAACCAATGACGATGAACGTAGAGACTTGATAAAAAAAGGTATTCAGCTACACAGATATAAAGGCACTTTATACGCAGTTGAAGAGAGTTTAAAAAGTATAGGTTTTGGAGATGCTGTAATAACTGAACACGTTGCAGGGCATTGGGCAAAGTTTAGTATTAAAGTAAACATATTAGGCAAAACGATTAGTGCAACACAGATACAGCAATTGAAAGATATGGTTGCTATTTGGAAAAATGCACGAAGCCATTTAGTAGATGTAAATGTTGAAATAGCAATTGACGACAGCATTACAGTCGATGCAGATTTTAGACAAGATGCTTTAATGACGGACGGCTTAAGCGTAGGTGGTGATTTTAAGTACAATGGCAATTTCAGTTACAACGGCTCTAAAAATTATGGAAGTGATAGCGATATTATTTTCATTCAAATAGTTTAAAATGGAAGCAATAAAAACAACAGGCGAAATACATTTATTCTTAACAGATAGTAAAGGATTAGTGTTTCAAAAATACCCCGTTCAAAAAAACTTAGTAGTAGCATTAGGTAAAGAAAATGTTGCAAAATTGTTAGGTGGTAGTGGTGCAGGTTTACCCATCACAAAAGTACAAGCAGGGAGTAGCAATACTGCTGCTGCGGATG
Organism: uncultured Chitinophagaceae bacterium; assembly: GCA_964615145.1. Taxonomy (GTDB): domain Bacteria; phylum Bacteroidota; class Bacteroidia; order Chitinophagales; family Chitinophagaceae; genus CAIVPM01. Next base: position 20,257 of record CAZTOP010000012.1, on the reverse strand, counting down.
GAGACACAACTATTACAAATTCAGTTGAGACAACAGTTTCGGCGGTTAGTTATCCCTCTGCAAATCAAGTAAAGTTTGAGTTCTCTTTTACTGGTGTTGCACTTGGCGGCATGGTTGTAAAAGAGTTAGGATTGTTGAATAGTGGTAGTGTTTTATGTGCAAGAAAAGCAACAGCGGATTTGAGTGTTCCGTCTGGCTTGACTTTAACAGGTTACTGGATAGTAACCATAAATAATTAGTAATGGCAAATTTAACAGAAACCTCAAATTGGGAAAATGGTATTTACCAGATAGAAGAAACCGACCTCGTAAAAGGTGGGGCTACTGGTACATCAAACGTGCAGCCAAAACAATTAGCTAATAGGACACTATGGCTTAAACAGTTTAGTGGAGTAAAGAATAGATTTTTAAGCATTGAAGCTATTACAGCAAATACTACAATTACTAATGGGTTTGCAGGTAAATTGGCTTATGTAAATGTTACTGTAAACGTGACTTTGCAACTAGACACTTTGGCTAATTTCAATGATGGAGACATTTTAACAATTGCTACTAGAACAGTATCGGGAACAGCCGTTAAAATACAAGCTGCGAGTTCGCAGACTATCAATCTGAACGGTGAAAACGTTGATGTAGTTTATTTACTACAACAAGAATACATAGAACTTACAAAGTTAGGTAGTGAATGGCTTGTTACTGATTGCAGTCCTAGCATATTGGAAACTGGAGATTGCTTAGATGCTTACAAGCAAAGACCTAATACGCTTGTAAGAATGGGGCAAATATTAACACGTAGCCAATATCCTCGTTTATGGCAATGGTGTGTAAACAAATTAGCAGATGGGCAAGAGCTTTTAACTGATAGTGTTTGGCTAAGTAATATATCCTTTCAAGGTTGTTTTAGCAAAGGCAATGGCACAACAACTTTCAGACTGCCAGACGATAGAGGTTTATTCACGAGATACTTAGACTTGGGGCGTGGCATTGATTATGAAAGGTCATGGAATTATGTCGGAGGGTATCAACCAGACGGCTTTAAAGAACATGACCACGTAATGCACGGTAAAGGAGCTATCAGTGGAGGTAATTATTTAAGTAATAAAAATAACATTTATTCACAAGGAGGCGGTGCGGATAATTTCGGTAGAAAAAACGGAGGAACAGATACCGATTTAAGAACAGGCGATACTGGAGGTACTGAAACACGACCTAAAAACAATTCAAAACTTCCTTTAATAAAAATTTAGCATGAAAAAAATAATAATCTTTTTATTTCTTTTAATCTGCTTAAACAGTAATAGTCAAACTATTACCAATAGTGCAGAGTTAAGAACTAGAATTAATCAATGGATTGTCCCAAACAGTCAGCAACAAATTACTGCACAACGTTTGAATTTATTACTGAATGGGCAACTTAATGTTTTCGATAGTATGCTATTAACTTCAATTCGATTAAGTTCATTATCTGCAACATCTCCTTTACTGTATAATAACTTAACGGGTGTATTTAGTGCCGATACAGGTAGAGGCTTAAACAAATTTGCAACTGGTGGTGGATTAAAAAAAATTGTGGATAGTTTAGGAGAAATAATAGAAAGTAAAGGAACAGTAAAAAGCGTTGCAGCTACCGTTCCAACAGGCTTTAGTATTAGTGGTTCGCCAATAACAACAAGTGGAACGCTAGGAATTACCTATGCAAGTGGATATTCATTGCCAACAACGGCATCTCAAAGCCTTTGGGATGTTGCATATACCAATAGAATTACAAGTCTTACAACAACAGGTTCAAGTGGTGCTGCTACATTAAGCAGTAACACATTAAATATTCCAACTCCAACAGTTAGCGGATTAGGTGGTATTGATAGCATACGATTAGTAAACACAGGAGTAATATTTACAACACCTGCAGCGTTTGTAAAGTCGGCAACAACGGGAGTTATCACACAAACCTTAGCAACGCAAACGGCTAATAAAGTTCTTGCATCTCCTAACGGTTCAAGTGGAACACCGACATTTAGAAGTCTTGTAAATGCTGATTTACCTAAGAGGATTGATAGTACAGAAAAGACTTTGCCTTCGGGTTTAATAACTTTTACAGGGACAACAGCACCAAGTGGCACTACTTACAATACTTATGAATGGTCGCAAAATGGGCGAGTTGTAACATTCAGATTAAACCTTTCTTACAGCGTTGCTGCTTCAGGGATAACAGCAGTTGTAATATCTATCCCAACAGATATGCCTACACCTACATTAATCACCGACCCATTAACACCAGGCACTAATGATGTATTGATTCCTCTTTCTTGCAACGGGGGTAATACCAGAACAATTATAAATCTGTTAAACGCTAATATTAATAGGAATGGAGGTACGCCTGCAATACGTATGACTTGTTCAGCACAAAATATCCAATACTTGCAAATAGCAGGTTCTTATTTTACTAATAATTAAAACTATGAAATACTTATCAATTTTAACAACAATTATTATTTTTTGCAGTTGCCAAAAAACAGATTTATCAAATGCTAGAACAACGCAGCAAGACACGTTAGTAGTAGCAGCAGGTGCAATTGTTCCTGTGGTTAAAAATGTAGCAAACTCATTAATTGAATGGAAATTTACAACTCAATCAAGCGGACACGATAGAGTAAATCTAGATAGTGTAAAAGCATTGCCTAATGGGAATATTAGAGTTTATTATCCAAAAGTAAAAAGAGTAGTTAGTTGGTTAGCCACAGGCGATGATATACTTTCTAAATATGCAACAGTAGGATATACAGTAGGATTTGATTACTGCGATATGAATATAGGAACTATTGTAGCCAATGCAGGTGAGATTAAAGGGAATAATACATCCAATTGGACTAAATCTGAAAGGTTAGGGAATTGGGATATTGTAAGAGATACCACAACAGGATTAACAAGATTAAATGTAGCTACTTCGCAAGGTGTATTAATTACAACATCTGATTATAATACTTTCACAGCATCTTACACAGGCTCAAATATTAGGTTTATAAAGAGGGTTTATAGTGGTACAGGTAACTATAATGTAGGATTTTATTTAACTGATTTTATGGGTAATATTATCAAAGGAAAAACAGACCCTAACGATAGAATTACTTTGAGTTGTGGAGTTGTAAATATTAATGTAAATGCTTATAGAGTAGGCACTAATTTATATGAGTACACATTTTTTAAAGAACAATCAGCAATAATAATACAAGGATATTTTTATAGATAACTAACAGCACAATTTATAAAATAAAACAAAGCCAATATTATTCTATGACCATTAAAATTTATGATAAAGATGCCGAAATTAATTTCAGACAATCTAACTAATTGGCTACTTGGATTAGTAGCAGCATTGGGAGGGTTTTTAGGAACAAGAATTATAGATAACCAAGACAAAATGATGGAGAATATTTCAGACATAAAAACAGCCGTTGCTGTTGGTATGACTGAAAGGAAAGACATCAAAGAAAAAATAGACGAGTTAAAAGAAAGCAGTAAAAAACACGATGATAGACTGAATAAAATTCAAGGCATATCAGCAACGCAAATACCCTTTGAGGATAAAAAATATTTTACATTAAAATCAAAATAATTTTTATGGCAGAAATATCAGTAGCAGTTTCAAACGCTAATAAACCGGCTCCACGTTGGTTTAGAAAATTAAAAAGAGCATTAACTATGTTAAGCGACAGTGCAATAGTTATGTTATTAGCTATGGGTTACACAGATAACAGTATAGTAATGCTATGGCTTAGAGTTGGGCTTAGCGGTATATTAAATACGTTAGAAGTTGTGCTAGCCAACGGCGAAGAATATTCAAAAACATCAACTAACTAATTATGGAAGAAAGAGAATTTTTTAAAACAGAAAAAAGATACTTGCAAAAACTATTAAGTGCGTTTGCTTGGGGCTTTGCAGCAATACTAATTCTATTGATGATTGTAGGCTTGTGTAGCTGTAATTCAGAAAAGAAAGCATTAAAGCCTTACAAGTCTGTATTAGGCGATATTGACACAAATTTCGCTAATAAGAAAAAAGATTTATTAGCTGCAATTGTGGATAGTAAAATGCCTAATAAGGCAAAGAAAGAAACTATCACAAAGTATATACAAGGGCAACCAATTTTAGTTAAAGATACAAGTGGGAATAAGCGTTTGCGTGACTATTACGAAAGGCAATTTGAGGGTAAATTATGCTTTACTGGTGAACAGCTTGATAGTATTATTGATGTTGCTATTAGTCAAATAACACCTAACGTAATTTATAGAACAGATACACTTGACAACTCTACGACTGAAACCATTATAGATACTACTGGTAATTACTATAAGTACAAAGAAAATGAGTTACTAAAAAAGAATTACAACGAATGCGAAAAAGACGTTGAGATATTAGTTAAAGCCTCAAAAGAACTATTAGAAAAGCAACATAACTTATCCTATTTAGCAAAACGTTTTTTTGGCGAAATATGGCATAGATACTGGTGGTTATTTGTTTTGTTGGGGCTTGGCACAGGTGGTTATTTCTGGATTAAAAATCAATACAAAATTCCGTTCTTGAATAAAGAATAATTTGTGGCGATGCCTCTTAACAATGCACACTTTCGCCACTTTTCTCAAAAATAAAACATTATTTATGGTAACACCAGCACAAGCACTTGCCAAATACGGCAATCCTGAAAAAGAAAATAATATGGTTTTATGGGATGTTCCAACTGAATTAGAAGTTGGTGTAATTCCTAAAAAATTATACTGCAATAAAGATATTGTTGCACCACTGTCAGCAGCTTTTAAAAATTTGATAGATAGAGGGTTTGTTAGTGAATTAAAAACATTTGATGGTTGTTTCAATATACGTTATCAACGTGGAAGCAGAACGGCTGCAAGTCTTCATAGTTGGGGAATTGCTATTGATGTAAATGCAGCTTGGAATGGCTTAAATGTAAAGCCTGTATTGTCAGCAGGATTTGTAAAATGTTTTACTGATGCAGGGTTTGATTGGGGTGGGAACTGGCAGCGTTTAGATGGTATGCACTTTCAATTAAGTAAATTACCTTAAAAAAATAATTATAAACTTGTTGCCGATATTGGCAATATAACCCGTGAGTGGGTTATGATTTTCTCATAAGCAGTTAGTTTTGGTATCCTCCCGTATTTCTATACAGGAGGATTTTTTTATTGGGTTTTACGCTACAAATATTTTATACAAATTCATTAAAAGGTTCAATTTATCTCCCTTTTGAGGCACAGAAAAAAGCCTTGATAGCATTAGCTATCAAGGCTTTTTTATTTTATTACTTTCTCAAATAATTTTCGCCAGCAATAAAATATTACTTTATGGTTTTCAATTTTTTAGGAATTTATTGCATTTGCCAGTTCAATTAAAAATATTTTTAAACTAGGGCAACCCATTTCCTTAATTTTACGATTAGATTATTGATAATAAACTATTTTATGAAAAAATACTTTAGCATACTGCTGCTTATTGCAACATCCCTTTTAGTTAATAGTTGTAAAAAGCACGAAACTATTGCCAGCCCTGAGCCCGTTGTTCCTTATGATGAAGGCAAAACAATTTCCACAATTGTTGCTGGAAAAGTAACAGACCAAACTGGTGCAGCATTAAATGGTGTTGACATTACAATTGGTAGTAGCACTACTATTACTGATGTGGGAGGTAATTTTATTATGCCTAAAGCATCACTTGGCGAAAAATGTGGGTTTATTAAAGCTACTAAAACTGGCTATTTTGCTGGAAGCAGAACCATCATTGCACAAGAAAAAGTAATTAACAATATCGTTATTCAATTAGTTAAAAAAACAATAAGTGGTAGTTTTAACAATGCAAGTGGAGGAAAAATAACTATTGCAACTGGCGGCAACATTGTATTTGGTGCAAATGCTATTGCATTAAAAACAGGTGGTGCTTATACAGGCACAGTAAATGTATCTGCATATTTTTTAGACCCAACCACTGCCAATTGTTTTAAAGAAATGCCTGGAGATTTACGTGGCATAAATAACAGTAACAGCGAACAAGTTTTAACGAGCTATGGAATGATAGCCGTAGAGTTGCAAGGCAGCAATGGCGAAGCTTTGCAAATTGCAACTGGTAAAACAGCTACACTAAGTTTTCCAATAGCAACAAGCATACAAGCCAATGCACCTGCAACTATACCATTGTGGTTTTTTGATGAAACAAAAGGAATGTGGGTAGAGCAAGGCAGTGCAACAAAAACAGGAAATAATTATGTAGGCACGGTTAACCATTTCACTTGGTGGAATGCTGATTACGGTGGAGTATTTATTAATTATAAAGTAAAGTTCGTTGGTTTTCATTTTTTTCCTGTCTCTAATGCATTGGTTACTTTAACTAGAAAAGCAACTGGGGGTAATTGGAGTTCAAGCTCAACTGGTATTACTACAAGTGATGGTAGTATCAGTGGAAGAATACCTTACAATGAGATATTGGAAATGAAGGTATATGCAAGTCCTCAATGCTTTAACTCTATATACACTGCGACTATAGGTCCTTTTACTCAAAATACAGATGGTGGTTTAATTACAATAAATAACTCAAGTGCAAATGGTCAAACTGTTGCTATAACTGGTACAGTAGTTAATTGTAATAATAACCCTGTAACAAATGGTTATGCCATTATAAGTTTAGGTAATGATAAATTTTATGAAAATATTGTAAATGGTGCAATTAATAAATCAATAATATTTTGTGGCAATGTATCAACAGTAGCTGTAAGTATTGACTGTTTTGATGTAACTACTCTAAAGAAAATAGCCAATCCAATAACATTAAATATTACAGGTGCGGGAGTTTATAATATTGGACAATTAAATGCTTGTAGTGTTCAGTTTGCTGCTCATTACAAGGAAACGTATGTAACCACAGCTGGCTTGCCATTTAGCTTGGTAAAAGTTATTATCTCTGATTCAGCTAAAGTTAATTACCCCACAAGCTCGAGCATTGATGCCATAGTTCCACTTAATAAAAAATTATCTAAGCAAGTTTATGTTCTATCAAGTTGCAATAATTACGTATTGGTAGATTCAAGTTCTATTGGACCATTCATTAGCGATTTTAATGCGGGTGTAATGAATATCAATTATACAGAACAAGACACAATTACAATTAGTGGTACTGTTATAAATTGTAGTGGTAGCCCAGTACTTAATGGCTTTGCAACAATAGGTGGGCGTATATCACCTATTGCTAATGGTCAGTTTAGTCAAAAATACAAATCATGCCCAGGTACTCAAACTACCATCATTATTGAGGTTGTTGATAATGATGCTCACCAAAAAAATTCATTCATTACCAATGTTGGAAATGCTGATTTAAGATTTGATAATATACCAGCCTGTGGTACAAGTACTAGCGAGTTTTTGACATATAAATTAGATACTACAACTTATAATAATTACGATACCTTGAGAGTACAACAAATTGGTACTAATAAAACTTCTTTCAAAGGAGCGTCTATTACTCCTTACAATCTTTTCTACGGAGTGTTCAATAGCACGACAACTGGTACTACTACATTAGATGTTACCATAGTTAATGGTGGTGTTACTTATGCATCTGTTAATCCTGCTTCTATCACTATTACGGAATACGGTACTGTTGGACAGTATGTTGCTGGAACTTATACTGGAACAGTTAAAAATACTATAAGTGGCTCCATGCACACAGTGACTGGTACTTTTCGAATAATGAAATGATGAAAAAATTTCATAACAAGAGTTTAATCTAAGTTAACACCTCTGCTTCATTCTTGGGGCGGAGGTTTTTTATTGCTATGGATAATGGGTTGCAGTTTTTTTACAACTAAATTTGCTGCACTACAATGAAAATTTCTAACAAACAACTTTATACTTTTTTAATAGCTGTTGCTATCATTAAAATTATCTGTTCCTTTTTTGTAGAATTAGGTAACGATGAATCGTACTATTATACTTATGCACTAAAGCCACAACTCAATTATTTCGATCATCCACCAATGGTTGGTATCTTAATAAGATTATCAACTTTCAATTTAAGTTTTGTTAATGATGCACTGTTAAGGTTTGGACCAACAATTTGCTGCATTATATCATCTGTTTTCATTTTCAAAATTGGCAGATTATTATACAATGATGCTGTTGGTTGGTATGCAATGTTGCTATACAATTTTTCCATCTATACAAGCATTATTGCAGGATGGTTTATAATGCCCGATAGTCCTCAAATGCCTTTCTGGTGTGGTGCTTTGTACATTATGTGCAAAATTATTTTTGATAATAAAGATAAAAAAATATGGTTATGGATTTTGTTGGGAGCTTTAATAGGATTGGCTTCATTAAGTAAAGTTCACGCTTTGTATTTATGGGGTGGTTTTGGTTTATTTATTCTTTTTTATAGAACTAAATGGTTGTTGAATTGGAGAATGTATATTGGGTTTATAGTGACATTAGTTTGTTTGTTGCCTATCTTAATTTGGAATATCAATAATAAGTTTATTACATATACTTTTCACGCTGCAAGGGTTACTAATAAAGAGATTCATTTTGATTCATTATTAAGAGAAATTGTTGGAGAAGCACTTTACCAAAATCCCGTGATTTTTGTATTGATAATTGCCGCTTTAATAAGTCAAAAGTTTAAATACAAAACCCAAAACGAAAAACAAGAAACAAGAAACGAGAAACAATGGCTTTTATTAATGAGTCTTCCAATGATTTTTTTGTTTTGGTATATTAGTTTAAAGAATGATATTTTCCCACATTGGAGTGGCCCTGCATACATTCCACTATTTATTATTGCTGGGGTTTATCTTTCAAAAAACAGCATCACTTTATATCCATTATGGGTTAAAACAGCTGGAATACTTGTGTTTACAGCATTTACTGGCATTGCTTTATTGGCAAATTTTGCACCATTTAATATTGGCAGTCAAAGCAAGGAGAATTTTGGAGAGTACTGTCCAACACTTGACATTAGTGGTTGGAAAAACTTCAGTAATGAATTTGATAGAGTGGTTAAGCAGGATTTTGCAACAAACAGAATGAAAATCAATTCGAGCATTATCATCAACCAGTGGTTTCCAGGTTGTCAGCTTGAGTTATATACATCAAGGAAAACAGGATTGCCTGTTTACGCTATTGGTTCTTTGGACAATATTCATCATTTTGCTTGGCTTAATCAGGAAAGAATAGCTCCAAAAATTGGAGATGATGCTTATTGTATTGTTCCATCAAATAATCCATTTGATGTTAAAAAAAGTTATAGTAATTATTTTGCAGTTATAGAAAAGCCAGATACCATTAATCAGATACGAAGTGGTTCAATGGTTCGATATTTTTGTATTTGGAGATTGAAAAACTGCAACAACATTCCGCCAGATGTAATACAAAATGTAGTTTTAACAAAATGATTACATCTAATTTGCTATTTTATAATTTTATTTGAAAAATTAAAACAAAATATATATGTCTGATACAGTTAAAAAACATAGAATCTTACTTTGCGAAGACGACCCAAATTTAGGGACAGTTTTGAAAAATTTTTTAGAGTTGAGTGATTATGAAGTAACACTTGAAAGAGACGGCAGAGCAGGATTTGCAACTTTTAGAAAAGAACCATTTGATATTTGTTTATTAGATGTAATGATGCCTAGAGTGGATGGATTTAAACTTGCAGAAGATATAAGAGAGCATGACCCGGAAATTCCATTGTTTTTTTTAAGTGCTAAAACAATGAAGGAAGATATTATTCAAGGATATAAACTTGGTGCTGACGATTATATTACCAAACCCTTTGATAGTGAATTATTGCTTTTGAAAATAAAAGCAATTTTAAAAAGAAACGACGATCAAAATACTGCAAATAGCAATGCGGAATATGTACTGGGAAAGTATGTGTATAACGCAAAAATTAGAGAGCTAAAAATGGGAAATAAGTCAGAAGTTCTATCACCTAAAGAAGGGGCTTTGTTAAGGCTGCTGTGCGAGAACTTAAACAACTTACTACCACGTGAGGAAGCATTAAAAAAAGTTTGGGGTAGCGATACTTATTTTAATGGAAGGAGTATGGATGTTTACATTGCTAAGTTAAGAAAATTTTTGAAAGATGATGATTCAATAGAACTATTAAACGTACACGGAAACGGTTTTAGATTGATGGCACCGCAACAATAGGTTTAAATAAGAATAAAGAAAACCTCCAGTAATTTTATTTCTGGAGGTTTTTTAATTTAAATATATCAGCTCTCTCTAAACACCACTAAGCCATCAAAAACATCTGCTAAAATTGGTTTAGTTTTATCTATGTTGCCTTGCAGTATTTTTTTACTTAGTTCATTCACAACAGCCTTTTGTATCAAACGTTTTAAGGGTCTTGCACCAAAAGTTGGGTCGTATCCATTTTGCAATAAATAATCGATTAAATAATCTGTAAACTGCAATTGAATACCATTTTCTGCAACACGATTTTTTAATTCATTAAGTTGAATTGTGATAATGCCTTTCATTTCTTTTTTTAGCAATGGATGGAACATTATAATTTCATCAACCCTGTTTAAAAATTCTGGTCGCACAGTTTCTCTTAATAAAACCATTACTTCTTTTTCAGCTTGTTCACTAATTTCATCAATATTATTTTCATTCACATTTTCAAACTTTTCCTGAATGATATGACTACCAATATTGCTTGTCATAATGATGATGGTGTTTTTAAAATTCACTGTTCGTCCTTTGTTATCAGTCAATCTTCCATCATCTAAAACCTGCAATAAAATATTCCAAACATCAGGATGTGCTTTTTCAATTTCATCAAGCAACACAACGCTGTAAGGCTTTCTACGCACAGCTTCTGTTAATTGACCCCCTTCATCATAACCCACATATCCTGGAGGAGCACCAACTAAACGAGACACAGTATGTTTCTCTTGATACTCACTCATATCAATTCTTGTCATCATACTTTCATCGTCAAACAAATAAGCTGCTAATGCCTTTGCCAATTCTGTTTTACCGACACCCGTTGTGCCTAAAAAAATAAAACTACCAATTGGTTTTTTAGGGTCTTGCAAGCCTGCTCTACTTCTTCTAATAGCATCGGCAACTGCAACAATTGCTTCTTGCTGACCAATTACTTTTTTGTGTAATTCATCTTCTAGATTCAATAATTTTTCTCTTTCACTTTGCAACATTTTAGATACAGGAATATGAGTCATTCTTGCAATGTTTTCAGCAATATCTTCTGCATCAACTTCTTCTTTCATCAATCTTTTTTCAGATGTCGCATCTAGTTCAGCACTTAAAGATTCTATTAATTTTTCTTGCTCTTTTATTTTACCATAACGAATTTCAGCAACCTTTCCAAAGTCGCCATTACGCTCTGCATGTTCTGCTTCGTGTTTTAAATTTTCAATAGTTGATTTAGCATTTTGAACTTTATCCACCAGTTCTTTTTCTGTTTTCCATTTTGCTTTAAACGTATCACGTTGTACAGACAATGTTGCAATTTCTGTATTTAAGTCTTTTAACTTAGGTTCATCATTCTCACGTTTAATCGCTTCTCTTTCTATTTCAAGTTGACGAATTTTTCTTTCTAGTTCATCCAATTCTTCAGGCATAGAATTCATCTCAAGCCTAAGTTTGGCAGCACTTTCGTCAATTAAGTCAATGGCTTTATCTGGCAAAAATCTATCTGTGATATATCGTTGAGACAATTCAACAGCAGCAATGATTGCCTCATCTTTTATACGCACGTGATGGTGTGTTTCGTATCTATCTTTCAATCCACGTAAAATAGAAATTGCATCTTCTGCACTTGGCTCATCTACCATCACTTTTTGAAATCTTCTTTCAAGAGCTTTATCTTTTTCAAAATATTTTTGATATTCATTTAAAGTAGTTGCACCAATAGCTCTCAACTCTCCACGAGCCAATGCAGGTTTTAAAATATTAGCTGCATCCATTGCACCTTCACCACCACCAGCACCAATTAAGGTATGTATTTCATCAATAAATAAAATAATTTCACCATCACTTTCTGCTACTTCTTTTACCACAGCTTTTAGCCTCTCTTCAAACTCGCCTTTATATTTTGCACCAGCAATTAATTGCCCCATATCAAGGCTATATAAAATCTTAGACTTTAAATTTTCAGGCACATCACCATTTACAATTCTCATTGCCAAACCCTCTGCTATAGCTGTTTTACCCACACCCGGCTCACCAACAAGTATAGGATTATTTTTACTTCTTCTACTTAAAATATGCAATGTTCTTCTTATCTCTTCATCTCTTCCAATAACAGGATCCAATTTGCCCGAGGCAGCAGATTCATTCAAATTTCTTGCATATTTTTTCAATGCTTCAAACTGATTGTTTTGTGTTTGAGAATTAATTGTCGAACCTTTACGTAAATCTTTAATAGCAGCTACTAATCCTTTTTCTGTAAGTCCAGCATCTTTTAAAATCTTTGCAGTATCATCATTCACTTGCAGCAAGCCAATAAGTAAATGTTCAACACTAACAAACTCATCACCAAACTGCTTTAATGAAGCATTTGCTTTTAAGAATGCAGTGTTCAAATCACGCCCAATATTTTGTGCAGGTTCACCACTTGTTTGCTTTGGTAAACGTGCTATACTTTCATCAATTTTAGTTTCAACAAAAGGTGTGTTTACATTATTTTTCTTTAATAAATATTGCACGCTGCTATCTTCATCTGCCAATAAAACTTTTAGTAAATGATTTGTTTCAATATTTACATTATTGTTGTTGAAAGCCTTTTGCTGTGCAGCTTGCACGATTTCTTGGGCTTTAATTGTATAGTTGTTCAAATTCATAATTCTATATTTTTGTTAAACCATTTGCTCAAATCACAATCCATATCATAAATCTACCAACTATGGCATATAAAAATAAATTTAACTGTCTTCATTACCGATTATTTTTTGTTGGACTGTTATTATTTCAGTTTTCTTACTCACAAAACTTTAATAAGGTAGATGATTGGCTTGATGATAATATCAATGATTTGGGTGGTCGTGCCGTAATGCTGGTTTATAAAGATGGAAAAATCGTTTTTGAACAAAACAAAAATGATATTAGTCGTAAGCAAAAATTTGGTGCAAAATGGTTGGCAAAGAAAACTGGAAAAGAAGCTGACCTGAATGACTTTAATAGTGATACCAAACAACGCATTGCAAGTTGCAGCAAATGGCTAACAGCAACATTGGCTATGACTTTTGTTGATGAAGGTAAACTTAGTTTAGAAGATACTATAGGCAAATTTTTACCTGTAATGACGGCACATAATAAAGGCAAAATAAAAGTGTGGCAATGCTTATCTCATTTAACAGGCATTAAGCAAATTGGTTTTGCTGCAAGTATGAATGGAAGCGATGATGATAGTGGCGAAGAACCACAAAAGAAACTTTCTTTGAAAGAGAAATTAGATAAGTTTAAAAATAAAAAAGATAATGGTTGGAGTACTATGAAAGAAGCCATTGATAGCATTGCAAATGCACCAATGGAAGGTGAACCTGGTAAAACATTTCATTACGGAAATGCAGGACTACAAATAGTTGCAGCCATTTTAGAAAAAATAAGTAACAAAGATTTTGAAACTATTTTTCAAGAAAGAATTGCCAAACCTTTACAAATGAATAGTACAGATTTTGGCAAACAAGCTGTGCCTTTAGCAGCAGGTAGTGCCTGGAGTACACCAAAAGATTATTTGAATTTTTTACAAATGATTTTAAATGAAGGAATGTTTAATGGCAAACAAATCCTAAGTAAACAAACTATAATTGAAATGCAAAAAAATCGAGTTGGTAAAGATGCTAAAGTTGTTTATAGTCCAACAGAAGCTGGTAGTTGGGGCTATGGTTTTGGAGAATGGGTAATGGATGATGCAACTGTTAGTAAACGTTCTAATTCAGTTACAAGTCCAGGTTTATTTGGCACTTTTCCTTGGGTGGATAATGACAAAAAATACTGTGCTATTCTTTTTACATTCAACATAAAGAGCAAAGGCAGAAATGAAAGATATACAGCATTAAAAAAACTAGTAGACGATTGTTTTAAATAAGCTACCATTTGAAGTATAATCAATAATAAACAACAGACACAATAAAGAAATTAAATGTACGAACATAAAAGACAACCTTTAGCAAGCAAAAGAAAGTACTACAACAGAATTTGGACTAACTTGCTTTTTAGCTCAGGAATTATGGCAATATGCCTATTTATAGGAGTAGTTGGATACAAGGTTACCATTCCGGAATTTGATTGGTATGATAGCCTTTTAAATGCCTCAATGATACTAAGTGGAATGGGGCCAATCATTGACACAAACATTCACTTGACAAATAGTGCAAAGGTATTTGCATCAATATATGCTTTATTTAGTGGTGTTGCTTTCATATCTACTATAGGACTAATAATTGCACCTGTTGCACATCGTTTCTTTCATAAACTTCATTTGGAGGAATAAATTTAAATTAAGGATTTATTGTCTTTTTGTTTTTGACTATTAAGTTTTGCCTTTGCATCTTTGCCAAATGGCAAGATTGCAATTTCAGTTACAGCAAATAGATACTCAGTCCAAAGCACGTGCAGGAAAAATAATCACAGATCATGGTGAAATTCTTACACCCATATTCATGCCTGTAGGTACAGTGGGTTCTGTAAAAGCTGTTACACAGCAACATCTTAAACAAGAGGTAAACGCTCAAATTATTTTAGGAAATACTTATCATTTATACTTACGTCCAGGAACTGAAGTGTTAGAAGCTGCTGGTGGGTTACATAAATTTAATGGTTGGGATAGACCCATACTTACAGATAGTGGTGGTTACCAGGTTTTTTCTTTAGCAGCTAACAGAAAACTTACAGAAGAAGGTGCATTGTTTCAAAGTCATATTGATGGTAGTAGGCATATGTTTTCTCCAGAAAAAGTAATGGATATCGAGAGAAGCATTGGTGCCGATATTATAATGGCTTTTGATGAATGCCCACCTTATCCAAGTGAATATGACTATGCAAAAAAAAGTATGGAATTAACGCATCGTTGGTTGGAAAGATGTATAAAACGTTTGGCTGAAACACCTGATAAATATGGCTATACACAAAATTTATTTCCAATTGTGCAGGGCAGTACTTACAAAGATTTGAGAATTGCATCTTCTCAGTTTATAGCATCGCAAAATGCTGCTGGCAATGCAATTGGTGGTTTAAGTGTTGGTGAACCCGAAGAAATGATGTATGAATTTACAGAGCTTTGTTGCGATAATTTACCAAGCGATAAACCTCGTTATTTAATGGGTGTTGGAACACCTTGGAACATTTTAGAAGGCATTGCTTTAGGTATTGACATGTTTGATTGTGTAATGCCAACTCGTAATGGACGCAATGGAATGTTGTTTACAAGTAAAGGAATCATCAATATTAAAAATAAAAAATGGGCTACTGATTTTTCTGTACTTGATGATGGTATTCCTTGCGACACAAGTAATTTCTATAGCAAAGCTTACATCAGACATTTATTTGTTGCCAACGAAATTTTAGGTTTGCAAATAGCAAGCATTCATAATTTAGCTTTCTATCTTTGGTTGGTAGGCGAAGCAAGAAAGCACATTCTTGAAGGAGATTATACAAGTTGGAAAAATGAAATGTGTGTTAGGTTGAAGGAAAGATTGTAAAAATAAAAGCAAAAGTTAAAAACCTGTGTTCTTTGTGAAAACCTCAGTTAACTCTGTGGTAAAAAAATACTCAATAATGAAAAAAATATTTCTAATACTTTGTTTAGTTGTTGCAATTGCAAATATTGCTTTTTCACAAAAGCAATTTACATTCATTTCTAACAACTCAATGTTTCCATTAAAAACCAATAATGCTAAATATTCAAACAGTGATAGTAGGTTTAATGACAACAGTTGTTTAGTATATGTTCCAAAACATTTCGATAAAAACAAACCTTGGCATTTTATGCTTTGGTTTCATGGTTGGAATAATAATATTCAAAGTACTATTGAGCAATTTAAACTACGTGAACAAATTGGATTAAGTGGTGCAAATGTTATTTTAGTAATGCCCGAAGGTATAAAAAATGGAAACGATAGTTATTGCGGCAATTGGGAGCAAGCCAATTACTTTAATTGGTTTATGGAAGATGTAAAATTGAAATTAAAATCAGAGAAAGTAGTTGACAAAATTTCTGCCGACAATCAATTAATTATTTCGGGTCATAGTGGTGCATCAAGAGCATTAGTACAAGTAATGGATTTTTCATCAACTACTATAAAAGATATATTAATGTTTGATGCTATTTATAGTCACGAAAACAGTATTATTAACTGTTTAAAAAGATTTCCTGCTTGCAAACTAATCAACCTTTATACAGCTCGTGAAGCTTGCACAACAAGCACAAAAAATCTTATTCAGCTAATGCAAAAGCAAAAGATAAATTATTTGCAAAAGCAAGATACTGATGTTACAGATACTGAATTAAAAAGCAATAGAATTCTTTGCTTATCATCAAATCTATCACATAATGATGTGCCTGTTTCTTACAACTATTTAAGTAGATTTTTAAAAGCAGTAGAATAAAATATCTTTACGACTTAGAGCCTTTGGGGCAATTAAAAATAAATCAATGTCATACTTCAATATACAACAACCAACACGCCTTAAAACTAGAGAAGTTAAAGTAGGCAATTTGCTTATTGGTAACAACCATCCAATTCGTGTGCAAACAATGACAACAACAGATACAATGGATACCATTGCTACTGTTGAACAATCTATTCGTTGTATAGAAGCTGGTGCAGAGTTGGTGCGTATTACAGCTCCTTCAAAAAAAGAAGCAGAAAATTTGCAAAACATAAAAGATGAATTGCATAAACGTGGTTACACAACACCACTTGTGGCTGACATTCATTTTACACCAAATGCAGCAGAAATTGCTGCAAGAATTGTAGAGAAAGTAAGAGTGAATCCTGGCAACTATGTAGACAAAAAAAAGTTTGAACAAATTGAATATACCGATGCAGAATATGCTGAAGAAATAGAACGCATCAGAGAACGCTTTACACCATTGGTAAGGATTTGCAAGGAATATGGTACTGCAATGCGTATAGGCACCAATCACGGCAGTTTGAGCGATAGAATTATGAGTCGTTATGGTGATACTGCAAATGGAATGGTGGAAAGTGCAATGGAATTTTTACGTATTGCACGTAGTGAGAATTATCACAACATTATTCTTAGTATGAAAAGCAGCAACCCAATTGTAATGGTTGAAGCTTATCGTTTACTTGCTAAAACAATGCAGGATGAATTTGGCGAAATTTATCCATTGCATTTAGGCGTTACAGAAGCAGGTGATGGCGAAGATGGAAGAATAAAAAGTGCAATTGGTATAGGGACTTTATTACAAGATGGCATTGGCGATACCATTAGAGTTTCATTAACCGAAGACCCTGAATTTGAAATTCCTGTTTGTGTGGATTTGGTGAAGTTAAATAGTCAGTTAGA
>CAZTOP010000012.1:0-2594 GCA_964615145.1 uncultured Chitinophagaceae bacterium | reverse complement strand
GCGGATTACATGCTTGCTGAAACAATTGCTCACAAAGACTTACAAAGTATCGGTTATACTTATAATGAAGCCACAGACAAGTGGAATATTGGCGATGCAGCAGCAGATTTTATTTATACTGCAAATAAAATAATTGACTTTGCTTTACCGGGTACATTAAAAGTTTTGGTTGATGCAAGTATTTGGAATGCAAGTTTAGATACTGAAAAATATTATCCATTATTTCAAGGAAATGAAGTGTTAAATGATAATTCAAAATTCAAAATTCAAAATTCAAAATTGAATTTTATTGCCCTTGATGTAAGTAAAAATGTAGATGACATTATTGAAGCAACAAAAAACAACAACGCTGTTGTTTATGTAATTTATTCTAATGAAACCAATGGAATGCAGCAATGCAGGGCTTTTGCACAAGAACTTGCAGCACAAAATATTCATCATCCAATTATTATTGCTGTAGAAAGTCACCATAGCAGTATTGACGAACAACTCATTCATTTCTCCCAAAAAGCAGGTGCATTGTTTTTAGATAATATTGGTAATGGTATTTGGTTAATGAACGATCCAACCAAACTTATTAATCAACAAGTAAGTGGCAGAACATATTTACCAGTAAAAAACAACTATCAGTTTTTAAACAACACATCATTCAGCATTTTACAAGCAACACGTAAACGTATTTCCAAAACAGAATATATTAGTTGTCCAAGTTGTGGCAGAACATTATTTGAGTTGCAAGAAACCACAGCAAAAATTCGCAATAGAACCCATCATTTAAAAGGATTAAAAATTGCCATTATGGGTTGTATTGTAAATGGACCAGGCGAAATGGCTGATGCCGATTTTGGTTATGTTGGCAGTGGTGTTGGAAAAATAACTTTATATAAAGGCAAAGAAGTTGTTAAAAAAAACATCGACAGTGAAGTGGCTGTCGATGAACTAATCAATCTTTTAAAAGAAAATGATGCTTGGGTAGATGCTCCTTTATAATAATTCTGTTTATAAAAATTTATCAAGCATTATTGCTTGATAAACTTTGACAATAATGTGGTGTTATTATTCATAACCATCTTAACAACATAAATACCTTTTAAAAACTCTTGAACATTGATTGTAGTTGATTGATTATTGATTATTTTTTTTTCTATTATTATCCTTCCCAGACCGTCAACAATCTGTAACGCTTTAGCTCCTTTAGTTTCAACAGTTACAACATCTTTAGCAGGATTTGGATAGATGCTTAAGCCTTCATCTCTATTTCCCAATGTTACATTCTTGATTTCAGAGTATTGCTTTCTTCCATCTCTATCAATGCTTTCAATTCTATAGTAAAGCTTACCATCAACTGTTGCCTGTACACTGTAGTCCACATAACCATATTCATTAAAACTTATATTGTTGGCTGATACTTTACCAATATTTATAAAGTCTTTGTTGTTTATTGAACGTTGAACATTAAAATGGCTCACATTTATTTCATTAGCAGTAGCCCAATTCACTGCAACATTTTTAACATTTTTAACATTTAACATCCAACATTTAACATTTAACATTGTAAGCGGTGTTACCACAGCTTTAATAATAGTGGTTGCTATACTGCTTTGTGGTGCTCTGTAATTGTAATAAGTATTGGCTTTGTTGGTAATAATTGTTCCTGCTGTTAAATTATTTTTTGGTTTTATTTTAAAGCTTACAAATCCAATACTTTTTAAAGCATTGCTACTGGCTTTTGGTAGTTTAATATTTAACAATTCAAATGTTACCAAATTTCCTTTTACTGTTGTTTTACAAGGGTGCGAACTGGCAACCATTTGTAAAGTATTTGCTTGTAATAAATTGCTTAAAGTATCTGTAATTACAACATTGTAAGCAGTATCATTGCCTGTATTTTTAAACCCAATGCTATAAACAATTTCTTTGCCTGCTGCCACTTGAGCATCTGTTAAGCTTGGTGTAGCACGTTGTGCATCTGGGCTTGGAGAGCCACCCTCTACTATCATATAAATACTATCTGTTTGAGATGCGTTTGGCGAAGTAATACTAAAAATTGTTGTTAAAGTATCGCCAATATTAGCCGATGGTTTTACTGTAAAATAGCTTACAAAATTATTTCTTTTTCCTGGTTGCATATTTGGTTCGCCAGTAACAATACCATTGGCAGTAGCTACAGCAGTTGCATCTGTACAAGAATCATAAGCCAATAAATAATTATTGTAAGTAAGGCTTACTAATGGCGATAACAATGTTGTGCCTGCATTGTCGTAACTTACATAGTATGGCATTGCACCACCTTGAACTGCATTCATAACCATTGGTAGCACATTTATGTAAACACTATCTTTTACTACTGTAGGTTGCAGGGCAATATTTTGGGTAACAACAGTATCCCAACTTTTAAAATTGTATGAAAGAGTTTGTGGTTGGGCATTGTACAAATTAGGTGATGTTACAGTTAACGTATATGCACCAATGCTATCTGCTTGTATTTGATAAAAACCATTGTTATCAGTAAAAGTATAATTGCCATTGCTTAACTGAACTTTTACATTGGATTTATAGGGTTCTAGAGTTTCTTTGATGGAGTTGGAGTTGTG
>CAZTOP010000011.1:0-69000 GCA_964615145.1 uncultured Chitinophagaceae bacterium | reverse complement strand
CCAGAAGCAGGAAGTGATGCTACCTCTCAACAAACAACAGCCGAAGATAAATGTGATTATTATTTGCTAAATGGAACAAAAAACTGGATTACCAATGGTTCCTCAGCATCTGTTTACTTAGTAATGGCACAAACAGATGTATCAAAAGGGCATAAAGGAATTAATTGTTTAATAGTTGAAAAAAATTGGCCAGGTGTAGTAGTAGGAGCTAAAGAAAATAAACTTGGAATAAGAGGTAGCGATACACATACTATAATGTTTAATGATGTAAAAGTTCCAAAAGAAAACAGAATTGGTGATGATGGTTTTGGTTTTTCATTTGCTATGAAAACTTTGTCTGGTGGACGAATTGGAATAGCCTCTCAAGCTTTAGGTATTGCAAGTGGTGCTTATGAATTAGCATTAAAATACTCTAAACAACGCAAGGCTTTTGGAAAAGAAATTAGTCAGCATCAGGCTATACAATTTAAGTTGGCAGATATGGCTACTCGTATTGAAGCAGCTCGTTTACTTTGTTTAAAAGCAGCTTGGGAAAAAGATAATGGACTTAATTATGATTTAAGTAGTAGTATGGCAAAGGTTTTTGCTAGTGAAACTGCAATGTGGGTTACAGTTGAAGCAGTTCAAATACACGGTGGATATGGATTTGTAAAAGAATACCACGTAGAAAGATTAATGCGTGATGCTAAAATTACACAAATTTATGAAGGTACTAGTGAAGTGCAAAGGATTGTTATTGGGAGGAGTATTTTAAAATAAATTGTAATAGAAAATTTTATTTAACGGGAAATTTTATTTCCCGTTTTTTATTTTAAAAATGGGTATATTGATTGATATGCCTCAATTTCAGATTTATCAGCAGTTTTGATTTCTTTATATTTTTTAAAATAGTAGATGGCATTTTCCTTATCATTTTTATCAGCATAATAAGAAATCAGTTCATCGTATGATTGTAAAAACTCTGGCATATTTTGAGTTAAGTTTATAAAACATTTTTCAGCTTTCTTTTCATCGCCACTTGTTTTGTAAGTTAATCCTCGATAATAATCTAGAAAAGGGTCATTGTCTATTAATGAATCCACTTTATTTATAGCAACTAATGCCTTAGAATATTCCTTTTTTACGAAGTAAGCATCTATTAGTACTAAATACATATTGGGCTCATTGGCAAATGAAAATTCAAGATCTTCTAATGCTTTTGAATATGCTGAATCACTTATTTTTTCTGCAATTTCAAGGCTTAATATTTTAATAATTTTACTGTTTTTGATATTAGTTGGTAAGTCATTAAATTGCTTATATGCTTCTTCATAATTTTTTATTGCAATACTTTTTTTAATGTTATTAACTTTTAAAATAAATTCATTCTGTTTTTCAGTTCCAACAACATTGTTGGTTAAATCTGTCATTGTTTTAGAAAAATTTTCTCCGGATGTATAAATAAAAAAATCTGCAATTTTTATTTCATGATTTATTTTAGTAAACTCCAAATCATAATAGTTCAGTCCCGAACCAAATAAGCGAAATATTGCTCTTTGGGTACCATTTTTTTCATATACTTTTACTAATGCTATACTCCCTTTTTCGCCAGCTGTTTCATATATTTTTTCTGCAAGTTTTGACTTGTTTAAACTCTCTTTAACACCTTTAACAAATGCAATTTTTCCTTTTACTGGTTTAATTCTTGCCATTCTTTCAACTAATGCTTCAGCACTTAACGATGAAGCGATAAAGTCTTTAGATTTTACGTTGGCTTGATTTTGTAATTTCCTTGCAAATTCAATAGCTTCTTGCTTGGTTACTTTGTCTTCTATTGGCGAACAACTTGCAAAAAGAAAAGTGAAGGATATAATTAGAAGTAATATTTTATTCAGCATTTTATTTTAAATTAACGTATTGTTATGTGTTAAGATATTTTCTATCAAATATTTCTAACTTCTACTATTAGAAATTTCAAATAATTGGTATTTTCCATTCCCCAGACAATTGGATGGTCTGCTGCTTGTGCATTAAAAACAACTTGCTTTATTTTTTTTCTGGCATCCTTTGCTGCAAGTTGAATAGTGTGTAAAAATAATTCAGGTTGAACTAGGTTAGTACAACTTGAAGTAACCAAAAAACCACCATTCTTAAGCAACTTCATTCCTCTTAAATTAATCTCTTTGTAACCAGTTATTGCTTTTTGAATAGTTTCCCTGCTTTTGGTAAATGCAGGTGGGTCTAGCATTACAACATCATATTTTCCGTCTTCTTTACCCCAGGTTTTAAGTACATCAAAAGCATTCATTGCTTCAAATTTGCAAATATTTTCTAATCCATTTAAGGCTGCATTTTTATTTGCTTGTACAACTGCATTTTCACTAATATCAATTCCTAAAACCGATTTAGCACCATAGTGTGCTGCATGAATTTCAAAAGTTCCTGTGTAAGTAAATGCACCTAAAACATCTGCACCTTTTACTATATGTTGTATCGCCCTTCGGTTATCTTGCTGATCAAGAAAGTATCCAGTTTTTTGTCCATTTTCAATATCGACATTAAATCTTAATCCATTTTCGTTAATGATAATATTAGTATCAAATGGTGCAGATAAAAAACCTTTGTGTTGCTGTAAACCCTCTAATTCACGTACTGGAACATCATTTCTCTCGTAAATACCTTTAGGCTTAAAAATGGTCTCTAATGCTTTTACTATAGCAGGTTTAAATATGTCTATCCCTAGAGCTAAGGTTTGTATCACAAAATAATCATTAAATTTATCAATTATTAGAGCAGGCATTTCATCGGCTTCTCCAAAAATTAATCTACAATTTTCTGTATAGCCAATCTTTTGGCGATATTCCCAGGCTTGTTTAATTCTATCAAAGAAGAACTTTTCATTGATATCCTCTTTTTTTCTTGATAATAAGCGAACTAATATTTGCGACTTCGGATTATAGTATCCTCTCCCGCAATACTTATCATCATAATAATAAACATCAACTATTTCACCAGAGTTTGGTGTGCCAATTATCTTTTCAACTTCGTTTGAAAATATCCATGGGTGACCATTAAAAATTCGTTGAGCTATTTTTCTTTTGAGAACAATTTTTGTCATTATGTTTAGACTAGCAGTTAATAATTTTTTGCAAATGTAGCCTTTCGGTTTTGCTTATTTGCTTTAGAAATAGAAACTTCATTATATTGCACCCGCTAAAATTTA
This sequence comes from uncultured Chitinophagaceae bacterium, assembly GCA_964615145.1. Classification (GTDB taxonomy): domain Bacteria; phylum Bacteroidota; class Bacteroidia; order Chitinophagales; family Chitinophagaceae; genus CAIVPM01. Next base: position 65,798 of record CAZTOP010000011.1, on the reverse strand, counting down.
TTTATGAGTACAAACAAACAAGCTAGTTTAAAACCTTTATTTGGTAAGGAAAACTATATAATAATGCTAATTGGAGGAGTGATTATCTTATTAGGTATTTTTTTAATGACTGGTGGTAAAAATCCTGATCCCAATGTTTTTAATAAAGACTTAGTTTATAGCAAAACAAGAATTACTATAGCACCTATCACCATTTTACTAGGATTGGTTGTAGAAATTTATGCAATTTTCAAAAAATCTAAATCTTAGATTTTACTATTTATAATTTTTAAAGCGGTGCTAACACCGCTTTTTTCTTTTAATTTATTTTAAAAAAACAATGACAACAATACAATCGATTATTATTTCAATTGTTGAAGGGTTAACAGAATTTTTGCCAATTTCATCTACTGGACACATGATAATTACCAGCTCAATAATGAGTATAGAGAAAGATGAATTTGTAAAACTTTTTGAAGTAGCTATTCAGTTGGGAGCGATACTTTCAGTAGTGGTACTATACTGGAAAAAATTCTTTGATTTTGGCAAATGGCAATTCTATATTAAACTAATTGTAGCAGTGATTCCAGCATTAGTATTAGGAAAATTGTTATCTGAAAAAATTGATGCCTTGCTTGAAAGCCCTACTACGGTTGCCATTAGTTTAATAGTTGGTGGTATTTTGTTATTGTTTGTCGATAAAATATTCAATAAAGAAATTATTAAAGAAGAAAAAGATATTAGCTATAAAAAGGGTTTTGTAATAGGAATATGGCAATGTATTGCTATGATACCTGGAGTTAGTAGAAGTGCAGCAAGTATTATTGGGGGTATGAGCCAAAAATTAAGTAGAAATCTTGCTGCTGAATTTTCATTTTTTCTTGCGGTTCCTACAATGGTTGCTGCTACTGGCTACAAACTTCTAAAAACTTTTCAATCTAATCCTGAAATTTTAAAAGACAAACAAAATTTAATTTTATTAGGATTAGGAAATATTGTTGCATTTGTAGTAGCAATGATTGCTATAAAATTTTTTATAAATTATCTACAAAAGCACGGTTTTAAAATTTTTGGATGGTATAGAATTGTTGCAGGTATAGTAGTTTTAATAATGTTGCAACAAGGAATTATTAAATAGCACTAAATTATGAATGTTGAATTATGAATTTTAAATTCATCACCAATATTCATCAGAAATAATTTCGTAAAAATGCAAACATCAAGTAAAAAGGTTATCAACGCCTGGGCAATGTATGATTGGGCTAATAGTGTTTATAATCTTGTTATAACCTCTACAATTTTTCCAGCATATTTTGAAAATATGACTGGTGATGATAATGATGCAACTATTGATAGTGTTAAGTTTTTAGGAAGAACCTTTGTAAATACATCACTTTATAATTACTCATTAGCAATTGCGTTTCTTTTAGTAGCATTAATGTCGCCAATTCTATCTTCTATTGCTGACTGTAGAGGCAATAAAAAAAAGTTTATGAACTTTTTTATGACAATGGGTAGTATAGCTTGTTGTGGATTGTATTTTTTTAATTCAATTTCGCTGTTATGGCTTGGAATTTCATGTTCCATTATTGCTTGTGTTGGTTATTGGAGTAGTCTTGTTTTTTATAACTCTTTTCTGCCAGAAATTGCTGCACCAGAGGATAGAGACACTGTAAGTGCAAAAGGTTTTGCAATGGGTTACATTGGTAGTGTTATTTTGCAGGTAATTTGTTTTGTTTTTGTTTTAAGTCCAAAACTATTTGGCACAACAACAGGTGGTGCCTCTAGATTTTCTTTCTTATTAGTAGGTGTTTGGTGGTATGTATTTGCATTAATTTCACTAAAGAATTTACCTTCAAGTAAACCAGCAATAGACAGCAGGGTTACAAATAAAAGTTATATTAAACAAGGTTACTCTGAGCTTAATAAAGTATGGAAACAATTAATGAATTTACCTGTTCTTAAAAGATTCTTATTTTCATTTTTCTTTTATAATATGGGAGTTCAAACAGTAATGCTTGCTGCAACATTGTATGGCAAAAGCGAGCTGAATATTCCAACAACCAATTTAATTATTGCCATTTTAATTATACAAATTATTGCAATTCCTGGTGCTTATTTAATGAGCAAGTTATCAGATAAAATTGGAAATATAAAAGCATTAATGCTTGCAGTTTTATTTTGGATTATTATGTGTGTAGCCGGTTACTATGTTCCTAAAAATGGTATTAACGAGTTTTATATATTGGCAACTTTAGTTGGTTTTATAATGGGAGGAATTCAATCATTGAGCAGAAGTACTTACAGTAAGTTAATGCCAGAAACAAAGGATACAACTTCGTTTTTTAGTTTCTTTGATGTTACAGAAAAAATTGCCATTGTAATAGGTATGTTTAGTTTTGGACTTATTAATGAAATTACAGGCTCTCAACGAAACTCAGTATTAGCACTTGGGATATTTTTTATTATTGGATTGATTGGTTTAATGTTCACTTTAAAAGCAGAAAAAACTTTAAAGCATCAAGCTAATATTGATCATTGGAAAAACCATTTTAATTCTTGATTTTAAAATAATGATAATAATATATGAATCTATATTCAATAAATACTGGAAATTTTAAGTTAGATGGTGGTGCTATGTTTGGTGTTGTTCCAAAATCAATGTGGCAAAAACTAAATATTCCCGATGAAAACAATATGTGTACATGGGCTATGCGTTGTTTATTAATTGAAGATGGAAATAAGCTGATATTAATCGATAATGGAATCGGTACAAAGCAAGATGCTAAATTTTTCTCTCATTATTATTTACATGGAGAAGATAGTCTAGAATCCTCATTAAAAAAAAATGGTTTTAGTAAAGCGGATATAACTGACGTTATTCTTACTCATCTTCATTTTGATCATTGTGGAGGAAGTGTTGAGAGAGTAGGGGATAAGCTGGATACAACTTTTAAAAATGCAACATATTGGAGCAATGAACTCCACTGGAAATGGGCTACAGAACCTAACGATAGAGAAAAAGCATCTTTTTTAAAAGAAAATATTTTGCCAATTAATGAAAGTGGACAATTGAAATTCGTAGATGGTATAATGCCTGCAAATCACAATGCAAATACAATAACTCAGGTTGCAAAAAATAAGTTACAGACTATTGATTCTAATTTAATACCACATATATCGTATAGAATTGTCAATGGACATACAGATGCAATGATGCTTCCACAAATACAATACAAAAACCAAACAATAGTGTTTATGGCAGATTTATTGCCAAGCATCGCTCATATTCCAATTCCTTACGTTATGGCTTACGATATGTTTCCTTTAACTACTTTACAAGAAAAAAAGTCGTTTTTAAATGAGGCTGCCCAAAACAATTATACACTTTTTTTTGAGCATGATGCACAAAGTGAATGTTGTACAGTGCAGCAAACAGAAAAAGGAATAAAAGTTGATAAAATTTTAAAATTATCAGATCTATAAAACAAATAAGCCTCTCAATTTCGAGAGGCTTATTTGTTTTATGATTAAATAATAATTCTATTTAAAACTGATTAGTTCCACATCAAAAATTAAAGTACTATTAGCACCTATTAAAGCACTAACTTGTCTTTCGCCATAAGCTAAATTTGCAGGAATAAAGAATCTGAATTTACTTCCAACTGGCATTAGTTGTAAACCTTCTGTCCAACCTTTAATAACCATATTTAATGGAAAACTTGCTGGTGTTCCTCTTTGAACACTACTATCAAATACACTTCCATCTATAGTTGTACCATGATAATGGCAAGTTACAGTATGTGTAGCCCAAGGTTTATCTCCTGTCCCTAGTGTTAATACTTCATATTGTAAACCACTTTCAGTTTCTATTACACCTTCCCTTTGCTTGTTGGTAGCTAAAAATTGTTGACCTTTTGCAAGATTTGTAGCTGCTTGTTCAGATTTTAATTGTGTAAGTCTTTCAAATGCACTCATATTTTAAATTTTGGCGAAAGTAAGGGTTTGAAAATTTCTTATTTTGGATAACCTTATAAAAAAGTTTACTCATATTTTTTTAATACTAATTCTTTTCAGTATTTTGCCTTTTATTTAAGTTAAAATATAAATTATGATAAAGTTACAAGTTATTGGAAATCTAGGAAAAGATGCTGTAGTTAATACCGTTAACGGTAAAACAGTTATTAATTTTAATGTAGCACACACCGAAAAATTTAAAGATGCTCAAGGTAATCAGGTCGATAAAACAACTTGGGTAGATTGTGCTTATTGGACAGATAGAACAGCCATTGCTCCTTATTTAAAAAAGGGATCACAAGTCTTTGCCGAAGGTACTCCTGATGTGCGAACTTACACAACCCAAGATGGTAGAAATGGTGCGAGTTTAACACTTAGAATTCTTTCACCAATTCAATTGCTAGGTTCCAAAAATGACGAGGGTTCAAACTCTGGTGGAAATAATTATCAATCCAACCAACAACCACAAGCTCAGTCTTACAATACAGCACCTTCAAATTTTCAACCAGCAACTCCACAAAATGAAACAGTGGAGCCACTAGACGATTTGCCATTTTAATTTTAAATTTAATTTTCAAAAAGCCCTGCAAATGCAGGGCTTTTTTATGGGATAAATGCTTTAACAATTTGCTAACAATTTATTTTTAATTTGGCATTTGCTTTGGATTGTTGACTAGTAAGAGCATAATTAAAGCTGCTCAAATTATTAACCAATAAATTTTGTTTTATGAAAAAGTTTTTACAAACCTCAGCATTAGTAACATTCATTTTATTAAGTTTAAATGTTACAGCAAAAAGTAAATTAACAATTGCTACGTCTATGCCAACAGCAATGAAAGTAATTATTGATGGTCGTAAATTTTATAGTCAAGATAATATAATGAACATTAATAATATTCAACCAGGTTATCACAACATTACAGTGTATTACATCAGAAATGGTAGAGACTTTAATAACTATTACAATAATGGCAATAGTGGTTATTGGAAAAAAGCAGTAAGTCGTCAAGTTGTAGTTAGAAATGATTACCAGTACGATATTACAATTAACAGATTTGGTAAAGCTTTTTTTGATCAAGACTATTACTCAAATTATTATTTTAGAAACAATGGAGATGAAAATAATGATGAAGATGTATACAATAGCGAGTTTGATTATGATGACATCAATGCTTATAACGAAGATTATAACGATTTGGATTATTTTAGAAAGAAAGGAGGCAATGTAGCTATACAAAATTTAACTCCAGTTCATGGTGGAAACAACAATTTGAATACAAATAATAATTACTACAATAATAACAGGGTAATGTCATCACAAATGTTTAACCAAGTTAAACAAACTATTCAGCAACAAAATTTTGAAACAAGTAAACTTGATTTTGCTAAACAATCACTTGATAAAAATTGGGCTAATACCAACCAAATAAAAGAGATGATTGATTTACTTGCTATGGAAACTTCAAAACTAGATTTTGCAAAATATGCTTACGACAAATGTGTTGATAAAGAGAATTATTTTACTACTACAAATAGTTTGTCAATGCAGTCTAGTAAAGACGATTTGCTCAAATATATTCGAAACAGAAGTAGATAATTACATAAAAGAAGAGGCTGCCTTTTTTAACGCAGCCTCTTCTTTTATTTGAATCATATTCTCCAATATTAATTCGCTAAGCTTTCCTTGTTGTTTTTGTTTGTATAGAAGTAATATGAACCAAACATTACAAATGCGAAGATTAATGTTCCTATAACACTATTCTTATAGAAAGGTAATCCATCAGCATAGCATTGCATTAATCCACTAAAATTTTTAGAACGCAAGTAACCAGTGTTGGTGATCCATACATCAAAATTTGATAATATGAAAAATATGGTTGGAGCTGCTATTGATGCTATAACTATTCTGGCAACACTCATTTTACTTATAAAAAAACCTACGCAAGTAACTAAAGCAAATAAGGTATAGTTAATAATTTGTCCTTTACCATAAAATCCTTGAATATTGGTGAGTTTAAGTGAAAATAAAACTTCATAAATTATATCTGATAAAAGCATTGATAACAATGGCAATGCAAAAGCCCATTTTTTATTATTTGCAAACAAAAAACCACTGAAAATAGCAATTGCCCATTGTGGAGCAAATCCATACTCTCGCAGAGGCGAAACTCTATAAATTGCACTAACAATAACTATTAGAGCAATTGCAAAATATACTTTCTTATTCATCTTCATAATATCTGTTTTGGCAAAAATAGGTGCTTATCTTGTTTAAAGAAATTTCATTTTTAACAATAACTAATATTTTGTTTCTTTAAATTGAATTAGGTTTGCTACTGAAATAATACAATAGCTTATTTATTTATGAAGTATACTCTGTATTTCGTTTTTACACTAGTTTCTTTTGCTTTTGCCAAAAATATTTTTGCACAGTGCCCTATTAATGGTCAAAACCCTACTAGTGCTTTTCCTGTTTGTGCATCTACTACTTTTACTCAAAATACAGTTCCTGTTTGTACAGGACAAGCAGTTCCCGTGCCACCTTGCACCACTACTACCTATACAGATAAAAATCCTTACTACTATAAATTCACTGCTTTTCAGGCCACGCAGTTAGTATTCACAATTCAACCTTTAAATGCTAGCGATGATTACGATTGGCAATTATTCGATATTACTGGAAAAAACCCAAACAATATTTACACAGACCCATCAATGTACGTGTGTTGTAATTGGAGTGGAAAAACAGGAACTACTGGAACTAATATAACTGTTAGCAATACATTTAGCTGCGAAGGCAATACGCCTAATTTTACTAAAGCACCCAATTTAATTCAAGGACACGAATACTTATTAATGATTAGCCATTTTGATGATGTGGGACAATCTGGTTATAATCTTACTTTTCAAAATGCCTCTGGTTTTGTAGATACTACAGCACCTAGTGTAAAAACTATCACAGCTAATTGCGTGGCTAATAAAATATTGGTAAAGCTAAACAAGAAAATGAAATGTAGTAGTATTACCAACTCTGGTTCTGAGTTTAATATTACAACTAGTCCAGCTATTCTTGGTGCCATTGGTTTTGGCTGTTCCACATCTTTTGACACAGATAGTATAACTATTTCCTTAGCATCGCCATTACCAGCAGGAAACTATACTGCAAAAATTCAAAATGGTAGTGATGGTAATACAATTTTAGATAATTGTGGCAATGGAATTCCTGAAAATCAATCTTTCGATTTTACAGTTATTGGTGCTGCTCAGCCTACACCAATGGATAGCATTAAACCATTAAACTGTATGCCTACTTTTTTGCAGTTATTTTTTAAAGCACCTCTTTTATGTAATAGTGTTGCTGCTAATGGGAGTGATTTTTCAATCACTGGTCCATCAACTTTAAATATAATTTCTGCAAGTATTAATTGTAGTGGTTCTTTAGGCAATTTGATTACCATAAACTTTTCAGCACCAATTATAGTTGGGGGTAATTACACTATTTCGTTAAAAACCGGAACAGATGGAAATACCTTACTAAATCAATGCGATGTGTCAACAGTTGCAGGCTCATCTCTTAACTTTCCAGTCTATGTTACTCCCAATCCTTCATTCACCTTTACAGTGAACAAAGAGACCTGTAAAGCTGATACAATAACATTTACACACAATGCTAACAATAGTGTAACCCAATGGCAATGGTATTTTGATGGCATACCAACAACTAGTAACTTGCAAACTCAGCAAGTTGTTTATAATAATTTTTCAACCAGAGTTGTAAAACTAAAAGTTTCAAATCCAGCTTGTACCGATTCCACTACCCAAAATGTACCCATTGCAGATCATTTATTAATTCCAAATTTTGGCATATCAAGAGACACAACTTGCCCTAATAATGCTGAAACTTTTATAGATTCCAGTAAAGGAAATATCACTTCCTGGAAGTGGGATTTTGCAAATGGTAACACAAGTACTCTAAAAACACCATTAGCTCAATCTTATCCTGTATTGCCAATAAATAAAACTTATCCTATAAAACTTATTGTAAACAATCAAATTGGATGTGTAGATTCTGTTACAAAAAATATTTTTGTACGAGGAACAATCCCTGCTGTTTTTGATAGCATTATTGCACCTGCTTGTGCTGCCACTGAAATAAAGATATATTTTAAACAAGCAATGATTTGCAGTTCTGTTTCTAGTGATGGCAGTGAATTTGCAATTACAGGAGCTGCACCTAATAACATTACAGCAGCAAGTATTAATTGTGTTAGTGGTGTAGGTACTATTGTAACTTTAATTTTAGCACAGCCATTAATAACAGGTAATTACACAATACAATTAAAACAAGGAACAGACGGCAATACAATTATAAATGATTGTGGTATTGAAACAAATCCTGCTTCGGTTTCATTCAAATCTTTTGGACATATCAATACAAACTTTAATAACACTATTAAATTGGGTTGTAAAGCAGATACAGTTTTATTTAATCATATTTCAAATAATGCTGTAAATCAGTGGGAGTGGAGCTTTGATGGAAATCCTAATACAAGCAATGTACAAAATCCAACTGTTATTTATTCAGATTTTACTAAACGAAATGTACAACTAATTGTTAGCAATGGTATTTGCTTCGATACTTTAAAAACAAGTTTGCCTATCATTGATCATAGCATACTAGCAAAATTTTCGATGCCCGATACTACTTGTGGTAATGCTGGCACTCAGTTCACTGATAGCAGCAATGGAATTATTACAAATTGGTATTGGAGTTTTGGAAATGGAGTAACAAGCAATGTTAAAAATCCAACTCCTGTTAATTATCCTTTATCTTTCAATTATTCAAGCTACCCTATTCAATTAATAGTTAAAAATATTGTAGGATGTTTCGATACAACTGCAATTAAAAATATTGTAGTAAAACCATCTTCAGCAGCAACAATGGATAAAATAGATGATTTACCTTGCTCTCCAGATTCTATTATTGTGCATTTTAACGCACCAATGCTTTGCAATTCTGTTGCATTAGATGGAAGTGATTTCAATATTACAGGTGCAAGCACACCTACAATTACGAGTGCGAATATTATTAACTGCAATAATGGTTTTGGAAAAGATGTAGTGGTAAAATTAAGTTCTCCATTAACTGTTGGCGGATACTACAAATTAAATCTGAAAAAAGGTAATGATGGTAATACTATTTTAAATGATTGTGGCATACAAACAGCCCCAAGTTTTATTGGTTTTGTTGCATATACAAAAGTTGACGCTCAATTTACATATGTTGATAAAATAGATTGTAAAGAGGATACTTTGTTCTTGAAACATACTGTATCCAATGATGAAAATAAATGGATATGGATTATTAATGGAGTTTTGCTTGGAAATGTAAATAATTACATTTTGCCATACAAAGAGTCTGATATTAAAAATGTAACTTTAATAGTTGCTAATCCTGTTTGTAGCGATACTTCAAAGCAAATAATAAATGTATTTTTTGACAAAATAAAAGCAGCTTTTACTACCAGTCAAAATATCGTTTGTCCTACTGAGTCTGTAGATTTTAAAGATACCAGTAAAGGAAATATTGTTGATTGGAATTGGAGTTTTGGTAATGGTCAATCTAGTAATTTACAAAATCCATTAGCACAAAACTATCCTATTAAAAACTATGCAACCAATACTGGTCTTAATTATGAAGATGTTACTGCCAGATTAATTGTATCAAATGCTGTTCCTTGCCACGATACTACATACAAAACACTCAGAATAACATCAAATTGTTTAATACAAGTACCAAGTGCATTTACACCCAACGGAGATGGGCTAAATGATTTTTTATATCCTCTCAATGCATATAAAGCAAGCGAAATGAAATTTAGAGTATTCAACCGGTTGGGAAGAGTAGTTTTTGAAACCAGTAATTTGGGGGCAAAATGGGAAGGTAAGTTCAGGGGAGAAAAACAACCATCAGGAACTTATGTGTGGACACTCGATTACACCGATAAAGAAACCGGCAAAAAGATTAGTTTAAATGGCACTAGTGTTTTGATAAGATAACTAAAATCTGTTTTTCTTTTTGTCTGCTTTTTCTAAAAAAGGTTTTGGAAAAGTTTTTGGTTTATCATCAATTTCTATTGCATCAAAAGGTTGTGCGTTAAAATACCATTTACCATTTTGCCATCTGAATGCTTCATAATCGCCATAAGGAATTAATGTAGATTTTGTAGACAAGTCATTATTCTCACTTATTAAATGGTCGAAAATTATTTCATCAAATTTTTCGTCGTATCTTAAAGTAACACCAGCATTTTTCCTAAATTCTAAACAAAATCTATAACAAGGTTGCAGTGGTTTAATACCATCATTAGGATACACGAAACAATTTCTTCCAAACTGTGGTTTGCCTGTTTCATCAAAAGTTAAAATATCAATCCATTTTTTATTAGTTCTCTCATTATTATCATCTCTGCCCAAGAGAGTATAAATTTTTTTTCCGTTGTATGTTTTTAAGATTATTTGGTAATAAATGGCACCAATCCATCGGTTGGCATCTCTTACTGAATCATTTGGAGCTTTAGTAAAATCCGATACATCAAACAAGGGGAATAGCTTTAAACTGCCATCGGTTGTTCGCATTTGAATAGCCCCTCTTTGTCTGTAATAAGTTAAATCTTTACTAACTTGCCAGGTAAATATTCTAAAACTACTGTCAGGTGAATATAGCTTAGACATTTTTACTGAATCAAATCTATAGTTAAATGAATAGGGTAATTTTAAGCCAGTTACTAAGCCTTTAATTAGCTGAGCATCGCTTGTAAATCGTTGTGTCCAATCTTCAGAATTAATGATACTATCAGAACAGATTTTTAATGAATCTTCAATTAGTTTCAATTTTTTGTAATCAGCTTCACTAATCTTCTGAGATATAACTGAAACTGATACAAACATTAAAAAAGCGAAAGAGGTTAAATATCTCATTATAAATGTTTATATAAAAATACAATTACTGAAATGAAAATTATTCAATTTCACAAAACTTTAAGAAAGTTTTATACTTTACAATGCATGGGCAAATTCTAATAAATTATCAAATCTAAAATCAATAGCAGGGTGGGGGAATGGCACTTCAGGGTTGGTAGTAGTAACAAAAACAGTGTAAATACCTGCATTTCTTCCAAATTCCATATCAGAAAGTTTGTTCCCGACCATTAATGATTTTGAAAAATCAATTTCTGGAAAATATATTTTTGCTTCTAACGCCATTCCTGGATTTGGCTTTCTGTTAATATGATTATTATCGGTGCTTGCACAGTAATAAATTTTGTCAATTCTCCCCCCAGTTTTTACAATTTCAGCTAGCATATTTTGATGAATTTCTATTAAATCTTGCTCAGTCATTAATCCACGTCCTATTCCTCGCTGATTGGTAACCATAATAATTTTTCCGACTTTATTGTTTAAAAGACATAATGCCTCCTTAACACCATCATAAAATTGAAATTCGTTCCAATTTAAAATATAGTCTTCTTTTTTCTCTTTATTAATTACACCGTCTCTATCAATAAATAAAGTCCAGGTGTTATCGATTTTTAAAATTTCTCCTTTCATTCAATATTCTTTTTTATAATATTCACCTTCTTCTAAAGTGTAGGCTTCAGTTCCATCATTGATTTTAAAATAAGTTTCAATAGTTCTTCTCTTTTCAATATCTGGTAAATAACAAACAAAATGTAAATGTGGTCCGATTGTAAATCCTGTATTACCACTAATTGCAATGACGTCACCTTGTTTAACAGAATCTCCAATGGCAACTAAAGAACCACAATATTGTAGGTGAGCATAATTAGCAAAAGTTCCATCTGAATGGTAAACTGTAACATAGTTATTATATTGAATACACTTTTTATTTGGACAAGAAATTTTATACTCTTGAACTACTGCTACAACAATCCCGTTTCTTGCAGCAAAAACTTGAGTTCCTTCTGGCATAGCAAAGTCTAATGCATTTTCATTTTGATGCGAAAATTTACCATTATATCCTTGTTCAAGTTTAAAACTATCAAGTTTAGGGAAAGGCAAGTCATATTCATATAAACTATCAAAAGTTTGTATTGTAGCATCGCCAAAATTAGATTTTACCTTGTAGGAATATTTATAAGATTTTTTTGGATCAATTTTGATCAATTCAAAAACTAAATAATTATTTGTTTTAGAAGGAACTACAAATAAAGATTGATTATTTTTTGGAAGTACTAAATTAAACGTATTAAAACTAAATTGTGCAGTTACAGGGCAAAATTCTGTGTTGTTAGCAAATATTAAAATGCTAGTATCAGTTTTGATACTGTAAAAATCAACATTGGGTTGACCAAAAAACTGTAAATGAGAGAGTAATAGAAAAAAAAGTCCAACAATTTTATTCATTAAAAAATAATTTCTTCTACTAATTCGCAAATTATGTGCCCAATCATGATGTGACTTTCCTGAATTCTAGGTGTAATATTTGAAGGAACATTCAATAGAATGTCTGAAATCTCTTTCATTTTGCCACCTGTATCGCCAGTGAGTGCAATAGTTTTAATACCTAACCTATTTGCACTTTCAAAAGCTTTTAAAATGTTGGAAGAGTTTCCGCTAGTGCTTAACCCAATTAAAACGTCTCCTTTAATACCTATCCCATCTATTAGTCTAGAATATATAACATCATAGCTATAGTCGTTAGCAACGGCTGTTAAATATGATGTATTGCAATGTAAGGCTTCAGCGGGCAATGCTTTTCTGTCTTTATAAAAGCGACCGCTAAATTCCGCTGCTAAATGTTGTGCATCGGCAGCACTACCACCATTTCCACAAAAAAGTACTTTATTGCCTACTTTAAATGCAACTGCAATTTCTTTAACTGCAGCTTCAATATTTGACACTAGCAATTCATTATTTAAAATATTTTTTTTTACTTCTATTGATTGATTTACAATATTTAATATTTTTTGTTTCATATTTATTGAGATGTCCAGATTGTTAGCCCCTCGTTTGAAAATTTGTAATTTTTTACTTCTCCACCAAAAACTTTTAAAGCTTTAGTAACATCATATCTTGTAGTGCCAGGACAATAAAATATCATAAAACCACCACCACCAGCACCACTTATTTTGCCACCAGTTGCCCCTTCTTTTTTTGCAGTTATATAAATTTCTTCAAGATAATTATTGGAAATATTGGATGCCATTTTTCTTTTTTGCTCAAAACCATAGTCCAAAATATCGCCAATTAAATGTAGTTTACCTTTCAACAAGGCTTCTTTCATCATTTTAGATTGCTCTTTCAATTGATGGGTGGCCTCAATACTATTATTATTTTTTTGAATTACATTTTTTTGCTGTTCCTTAATTATTGCTGCACTTTCGCGGCTTGTAGCAGTAAAAAAAAGTACAAGATTATTTTCAAGTTCATTCAAATATTCTTGCCTAATTCTTAAAGGATTTACTATAACCTTATCATTATTGTAAAACTCCATAAAATTTACCCCCCCGAATGTAGCTGCATATTGATCTTGTCTGCCACCTGCAAGTTTTAAATCTTGACGTTCAATTTCATAAGCATAATGTGCAATATCGTAATCGCCGAAAGGAAGTTTTAGCATTTCAACAAAAGCTCCTATAATGGCAACTACTAGGGTTGATGAAGTTCCTAAACCACTGCCAGCAGGTGCATCAACAAATGTTGATAATTTGAATCCTTGATGCGGAATACCAAAATCTTTCTGAATTCTATTATAAACTCCTTTTAATAAATCTAAAGTTCCGTTAATTGGTAGGGAAGGGGCATAATTGTATATTTCAACTTCCTCTCGATCTTTTGCCTCAATAATAATCTGATTTGTATTATTTAACTCAATATTAGCGTAAGCATATAATGATATGGTTGCATTTAAAATAGCACCACCAAACTCATCGCAGTAAGGCGAAACATCGGTTCCGCCTCCGGCTAAGCCAATTCTTAAAGGTGCTTTACTTCTATAAATCATATAAAAATTAAAATGCTTTTATTCAACAGTTACACTTTTCGCCAAATTTCTTGGCATATCAACGTTACATCCTTTTGCAATTCCCACATAATAGCTAAGCAATTGCAATGGAATAACGCTTAATAATGGTGCAATCAATTCATCTGCCTCTGGAACAAAAATTGTGTCATCTGCCATACTTGGAATAACTGTATCGCCATTAGTAGCAATTGCTATTACCATACCTTTTCTAGCTTTTATTTCTTGTACATTACTTACAATTTTCTCGTAATAACTATCTTTGGTAGCCACAAAAACAACAGGTAATTTATCAGTAACAAGGGCTATTGGGCCATGTTTCATTTCAGCAGCAGGGTAGCCCTCTGCATGTATATAACTAATTTCTTTTAATTTCAGAGCACCTTCAAGTGCAACAGGAAAATTATATCCACGACCTAAAAACAACGCATCTGGGGCGTCTTTATATTTTAGTGCAATTGATTTGATATTAGAAACGTCAGCCAGAATTTCCTTCACTTTTTCCGGAATTGCTTCTAATTCCTTCATTAAACTAATGTATCTATCATCTGAAATCGTTCCTTTTGATTTTGCAATTTTTAAAGCAATCATATTAAGAACAGCTAGTTGTCCTGTAAATGCTTTTGTACTGGCAACACCAATTTCAGGACCAGCGTGTGTATATGAACCAGCATGGCTAATTCTAGCAATACTGCTTCCAACTGCATTTACAACGCCAAAAATAAAAGCACCTTTTTCTTTAGCACTTTCCAATGCAACTAAAGTGTCAGCAGTTTCTCCACTTTGAGAAATTGCTATAATAACATCGCCTTTATTAATAACTGGATTTCTATATCTAAATTCACTTGCATATTCAACTTCAACGGGAATTCGGCAAAGTTCTTCAATAACATATTCAGCTATTAATCCTGCATGCCAGCTTGTACCACAAGCAACAATTACAATTCTTTGAGCATTACAAAGTGCTTCAAGATGATTATCAATACCACTCATTCGAATTTCACCGGTTTGTGTTAAAAGTCTTCCACGTAAACAATCAAAAATTGTATTAGGTTGTTCGTGTATTTCTTTTAACATAAAATGATCGTAGCCGCCTTTTTCAATAGCTGCTAATTCCATATCTAATTTTGTAATAAATGGTGTTTGTTTTTCGTTTCCTAAATTCTTTAATATTAATTCATCAGCTTTTACTATAGCAATTTCATAATCATTTACATATACAACTTCTTTTGTGTACTCAATAATAGGTGTTGCATCGCTGGCTAAAAAATGTTCGCCTTTGCCAATTCCAATAACAAGAGGGCTTCCTTTTCTAGCAGCAATAATTGTATCAGGATCGTTTTTATCAATTAATAAAATACAATATGCTCCTACAATTCTTTTTAAAGCTATTCTCAAAGCTTCTTCAAGTTTGCAATTATTATTTTCCTTAATGTCTTGGATAAAATTTAGTAAAACTTCTGTATCTGTGTCACTAGAGAATGTGTAACCCTTTGATGTAAGTTCTTGCTTAATGGCTGCATAATTTTCAATAATTCCGTTATGAATCATGGATAAATTACCATCATTGCTTAAATGTGGATGTGCATTTCTATCACTAGGTTCGCCATGTGTTGCCCAACGAGTGTGACCAATTCCAATATTTGATTGAATATTTTCGCCCACCATGCTTTCTTCTAAATCTGCAACTTTTCCTTTCTTTTTGAATAGATTCATTTTTCCATTGTTAATCAATGCAATTCCTGCACTGTCATAACCACGGTATTCCAATCGCTTTAGTCCTTTAATAATTACAGGATAAGCTTCTCTGTGACCAATATAACCAACTATTCCACACATAAATTTTTGATTTAGGCTGCAATATTATTCAATTTAAAGCAGATATTAATATATGCTTTGTTATCGTTTAAAAGTTAATTGATGTTGCTTCATTTTTAAACAATTTAATCTTATAATTAATATTATGTTAAATTAATATACCAATGAAAAGGAAGTAGCCGTTACTACTCCCTTTTATAAATTATAGCTTAATGTTTAAACTTATCATAAAATTAGTTCCAGCCATTGGAAAGTAATAATTTTCTGTTGTTAAACTCCCACCGTACAAATAACTATATGTATATCCATTGGGTTGATATTTTTTATTAAATACATTATTAAAACTTGCTATTAAAAAAGTTTCTTTAAATATTTTATTTTTTAGTTTAAAAAAAGTTTTGACATCCTGTGTATAATAACTATTCAAAATTCTGCTTTCATTTTGTGTATTATCTAAATATTGCTTGCCAACAAATTTGCTATTTAAACTAAAAGAAAGATTTTTTGATACAATGAAATTAACTTGTCCAAAGCTTGTTAAATTTGGAGATAATGTAATGTTGGTATTAATATGCTTGATTGCAACCTGTCCACCATTGTCATAATCGTCATAAAACTCAACAAAATCTTTAATTTTATTTTTACTAAAAGTAATGTTTGCCAATACATTTACCCAGTTAGAAAAAATATAAGAGCCCTGCAATTCTAAACCCGTTCTATAGCTATTATCAACATTTGTTCTTGTGTATGATCCTACGTCATTAATTTTACCTGTCAGAACAAGTTGATCTTTATATAGCATATAATACAAAGTTGCCCCAAGGGTAAATTTTGAAGTTTTCTTCTCCACTCCCAACTCAAAATCGTGCAAAATTTCCTCTTTAGGCTGATTTGTTAGCCCTGCTTCAAAATCATTTCTGTTAGGTTCTTTGCTAGCCATGGCATAACTGAGATAACTAATCCAACCATTTTTATTATAGCTTAAGCCAATTTTTGGATTAATAAAATTGAATTTTCTGTTTACAAATAATGTTGGATTGTATTTAAAACCTGGCATATCGTGCTCAACAAATCTGTATTGTACATCTGCAAATAGGCTTAATGAGTTATTCAAATTGTGTTGCCATTTTGCATATAAACTTCTTTCATATTTTTTTGCAGTTCCTACATCATAATACCTTTGATTTGGTGTAAAGCCCCCATTTGCTGCCCAAATTACTTCGCCAAAATGTTTGCCTTTATAATCAGTCCAACTTCCCCCTATTGTTAAAATATTAGCATTTTTTTTATACTGAAAAGAAAATATTTGACCATAAAAATCATTATCTAACCATTGTCTTTGGATTAAATCTGTTGCTAAAGTTGGTGAAAAAACAACACCATAATCTGCATATTTTCTATCAGCTTTGTAATTTTCGTAATATCCGAGTCCTTTTGAATAAAATGCTGCAATATTAAAAGCCAAATTTTCATTAATATTTTGATTGTAAAACAATTGATAGTGAGTTTGCTTGTAATTATCTGTTTCATTGTCATATGGCGTACCTGGTTTTTCTGTACCAGAATAATTATAAGTTGGATTTGAAGCTAATTTTGCTGAATCAATTCCGTTCCAAGCTTGATAGGTCTTTTCGTTTCCGGTAAACAAGTTAAACTTTATAGATGCTTTTTTATTTATGTAGTACGCTGTAGATAATGCTGCTGATTTCAAATTACTTGATGCTCTATCCATATAGCCATTACTGGTAATTTGGCTCAATCTTGCATCTACAGTAAAATGATTACTTATTAAACCTGTACCAGCCTTTACAGTGTTTTTCCAAGTATTAAAAGAACCGAAGCTGTTCTTAATTTCGGCGTAAGGTTTTTCATTTAATTCATTTGTAGATAGATTAATGGTTGCACCAAATGCCCCTGTACCATTGCTAGAAGTTCCTACTCCCCTTTGTATTTGTATAGAATTTAATGATGAAGAGAAATCTGGTAAATCAACGAAATATGTACCTTGACTTTCTGCGTCATTATAAGGAATCCCATTGAGTGTTACATTTATTCTTGTAGCATCTGTACCACGAATACTGATTCCTGTATAACCAACACCATTTCCAGCATCACTATTAACTACAACAGATGGCGTTTGGTTTAATAAAAAAGGTAAATCTTGCCCTTGATTTAATAATTCAATTTCTTTTTTTTGGATGTTAGTTTTTGTAAAAGGGGCTTTTTCATTTGCTCTAATTGAGATTATCTCTAAATCTTGAAGTTTAGTTTCAGATTTTTCGATAAGAATTTCTACAATTACGTCTTGATTTTTTACATACACTAATTGTTCTGTGCTTTGATAACCAATACTTGCTGCTACAAGATTATATTTTCCTTTAGAAAAAATTTTACTAAAAGCAAACATCCCTTTTTCATCAGCGGCTACTACTTGTGCATTGCACTTGATTGTTGCATTTGCAACTGGCTCTTTGGTTTTGGTATCTACTACCCTACCTTTAATTTGATACTGATTTTCTTGGGCATAATTGTTTAAAGCCAAGAATACGAACATAATTGTTCCTAATAATTTTTTCATCATTTAAGATTTAAAAAAGTGAATAAAAGGAACAGGAAAACTACTTGAGGAATGAAAAAAGACTGGCTCATTTCCCTTCGCAGGCATTACCCTGTTCAGGTTCTACGGGTATTATCTCAGCCAAAATTAATTAGCACCCCGATGAATCTTTTGCAAATGTATAAGGATAACTTTTTGCAAAAAATTTAATTTATCGTTAATTTAAGTACATTGCAATCAATTAATCCAAAACAAACGCTTTATGAAAAAAATATTATTTGCTTTATCAATAACTATTATTTCGATTTGTTCCTTTGCTCAAAATAGAAATAAACTAGCACCTGCCTTCACGTATTTGCTTGAACATCCCATTAACCAAAACACCGAAGATATAAAACCAGATCTTTTTAAACTACAAACTGTAGATGTTTTTGATAATAAAACTGGTGTCTTTCAAAAAAAATATATGTGCATCATATACATCAATAATGTGTCTTTATTAATAAATACTGGCGTAAAAATTCAAAGTGTTTTACCAAAATTTGTTACTGCTCTAGTTGATGTTGATGAATTGATAGAATTAAGTTTGATGGAAGATGTAAAATATGTTGATGCACCCAAAGTAATTATGCCTACAAATGATATTTCAGTAGGCACAAGTGGAGCATCTTTGTTACATAATGGAAATTTGAATAGTACAAATTACAAAGGTGATGGAGTTATTGTTGGCATTTATGATACAGGAATTGATTGGAAACATTTTGACTTTAGAGACCCCGCTGATACTACTAAAACAAGAATACTTAAAATCTGGGATCACACATTAACACCAACCCTTGGCGAAACATCACCCACTGGATTTAGTTATGGTGTTGAATACTCACAAACACAAATAAACAATGAAATTGATGGAACGCCAGCTGGATTTGTAAGAGAAAAAGATATCAATGGCCACGGCACTCACGTTACTGGAACTGCTGCTGGAAATGGATTTAGCTTAACATCAAAGAAATATAGTGGCATTGCACCCAATGCAGATATTGTAGTTGTAAAAGGTGGAGACAACTTTTTTAATTATACTAGTCAAATAGACGCTATGACTTATTTTAAAAATATTGCAAATTTTTATGGTAAACCACTAGTTATAAATATGAGTATTGGTGGACAATTTGGTGCACACGATGGTACTGCTCCTAATGAAGTTGCAGTGGATAATTTTAGTGCATCAGGCAATGGAAGAGTTGTAGTAATTGCAGCTGGAAATGATAATGGGAAAACACTACACAAACAAGTATCGATGAGTAGTAATAGTACCTCGAATATTGTAATTAATGTTCCTACAACAAATGGAACTGCAGCTGTAGATTTATTTCAGGTTTCATTTTATGCTAACGACACAAGCTCAATGATTGCAACAGTAACAGACCCTAATGGTGGAACTATTACAGCTAACATCAATCAAAATCTGATACTTCCTGCAATGAATAATAATGCAACAGTGTATTTAGACAATGAAATTGATGTTGAAAGTGGGGACAGACTTATTAATTTGTATGTATCAAGAAAAACAAAAACAACTAATGCATCCGGCAATTGGACATTAACACTCAATAACACTAGTAACAATAGTATAATTATCGATGGATGGTTGAACTATAAAGGTTCTGATTATGGCGGTGCAAGCATTATTGGTGCTGATGGCAATTATCAAGTACACTCGCCTGGGTGTGCTAATTCAGCTATTACTGTAGCTTCTTTTGTGGGCAAATTAGATTGGTACTCAAATTCTACTACTTCGCCTGGTGGATATGCATATTCAAGTACACAACAAGATAATATTTCAACTTTTAGTTCAATTGGTCCAAGAAGAGATAATGTATTAAAACCAACTATTGCAGCGAATGGTCAGGGAGTGGTTTCTTGTACGTCATCAAATTCAGGACTTGGAACAACTTCTACATCAGTTGTGGTTCCTAATGTATACCACGTACTTGCCGGCACAAGTATGGCAACACCAGAAGTTACAGGCTGCGTAGCTTTATTGCTACAAGTAAAAAATAGTGCATCTTACAATGAAATAAAAAATGCAATTACAACAACTGCAACTAAAGATGTTTTTACAACATTGTATGATAATCCGGTTTGGGGAAGTGGTAAAATTGATGTTTTCAGAGCTGCCTCATCTTTAACAAATTGCCAACCTTATAAACGAGTTACATTAAGCTACGATTCTGCTTCTACAAGTTTAAATAACCCATCATACAATCTTGGGGCATCAAAGGCAACTACTAAATTTACAGCAACAATAAAAGGAAAACTTGGAGGTGTATTTTTTAAAACTGGAACATCTATTCCAGCTAACAGTTTTACAATAGAAGTTAGAGATAATAATGCTGGATTGCCAGGCAGTTTGTTAGGCACATCAAACATTTTACCTGCTTCTTTAAGCAAATTTTCTTGGAATTATTTTGACATCAGTTCCTTAAATATTCAAGTTCAAAATCAGCAAGATTATTTTATTGTTTTAGCACCAGGTAGTTCTGATAGTTGGAGTTTAGGATATGAAAATTTATCAAACAGTAATCGTTCATTTTATAGTAATGGCACAGGTTGGGTTGCAAGCAATGATTTAAGAATTAGGTCTGTAGTTATTGATACTGCACTACCAAATTCAGTTTCATCAAACAATTTAAGTATTTGTTCTTCAGAATTACCTTTTTTATGGAATGGATTAACATTTAATAATGCAGGCTCTCAAACAAAGTACGGGTTAACAAATTCATTAGGATGTGATAGTTCTGCTACACTAATTTTAACTGTAAAATCAAGTTCAAGTTCTTCCTCTTCAATTAATATCAATAACAACCAGCTTCCATATTCTTGGAATGGATTAACATTTAATAGTGCAGGTACACAAACCGCTCATTTATTAAATTCAACAGGCTGTGATAGTGCTGCTACATTAACGCTTTCAGTCAATTCATCTACACCTCTAGTAATTTCTGGAGTAAGTAATCTTTGTGTTGGTTCAACCTCTAGCCTATCGGCAAATATTTCAGGCGGAGTTTGGAATAGTTTAAATAATCGTGCAAGTATTAATAATTTGGGTACAGTTAATGGATTAAATGCTGGCAATGCCATTATCTCTTACACAGTTAATGATGCCGGAATTATTAAAACAGCTACATATAATATCAATGTTAACTCAATTCCAAATATTCCAAGTATCTCTTACGAGGTAGGTACAGTAAATCCACAAAGAGGTGCACCTGCAGGTGGTTACTGCATAGGCAAAACATTTAATGTTTTAGGTTCGCCTGCAGGTGGCAATTGGTTTGCTACAGGTTCAATATCTGTTACTCTTGGTGGCAATGTATCCATTAATAGCACTGGTGCAGGTAGTTTAACTTATACTTATACTAATTCAAATGGATGTTCCAATAGTAGAACCATCAACGGTTTTGGATATGCCTGTGCTGCTCGCGAAGTTTCTACTGAAAAAGAACAAACCAATAATGTTAACGATTTTAAAATTTTCCCAAATCCATCTAAATCAATATTGAATGTATCAATAGATATGTTAGCTGGTAATGGAATACTTGTGATTACGGACATTTATGGCAAAATAATCAAAACTAAAAATTCAAGTTTAGGACTCAATTATATTAATATTTCTGATTTATCAAGTGGTATTTATTTCATCACACATAAAACAGATTTAGGAATAAGTACAAAAAAATTCTTAGTTACAAACTAGCTCATCCAAATACATTTTTATTTATACACCACTAAGTAACACATTAAAAATAAACTCAATCAAACTATATATTTGGCACAAAATAATTGTAGCCAAGTAAGTGATAGACATTTCAATTTTTTTTCATCAATTTTTATATGATAAAGACAATCCATTGCTCTTTAACAGTGGCTTTTTTATTTATTATTTTGCTGCATTTATTAGCATTTATTATTATTTCAAAAATAATTATAGAATAAGAACTTGGCTTTTTTGTGCTTTTTCATTGTATTTTTTTTATAAAGCTAGTGGTGCATTTGTTTTTTTAGTAGTTGCATCTGCGATTATAGATTATTTCATAGGAAATTTAATATACGAAGTACCTAGTAAAAAAAGTAAACGCATATTATTAATAGTTGGTTTAAGCTTCAATATTGGTTTGCTGATTTACTTTAAATACTTTAATTTTTTTATAAATAGCTACAATGATTTTATTGGAAATAATTCAAAGCCTTTACAAATAACAACACTTGTAGGTATTTCATTCTATACTTTTGAAAGTATAAGTTATATGGTTGATGTTTACCAAAGAAAAATATTGCCTGCAAAAAGATTTGCTGATTATCTCCTGTTTCTTTCTTTTTTTCCAAAACTTGTAATGGGTCCTATTGTTAGGGCAGCAGATTTTTTGCCACAAATAGTTAAACCATACTTTGTAAGTAATGAAGATTTTAGCAAGGGTTTTTTTTTAATCATAACGGGATTAATAAAAAAACTTGTAATATCAGATTATATTTCTGCCAATTTTGTAAATTACGTTTTTGATGAGCCTTCGAGATATTCTGGCTTGGAGTGTTTGTTTGCAACTTATGGATTTGCAGTGGTAATTTACTGTGATTTCAGTGGCTATACAAATATAGCAATAGGCATTGCAAAATGGCTTGGCTTTAACATTCCGGACAACTTTAATTTACCATATAAAAGCAAGGATATTTCGGAGTTTTGGAAGCGATGGCATATATCGCTTTCAAGTTGGCTGAAAGATTATATTTACATTCCACTAGGTGGAAATAGAAATGGACGTTTAAAAAAGTATATTAATTTAATTATTACAATGTTCATTGGGGGTTTGTGGCATGGTGCAAATTTTACATATATTATTTGGGGGTTGATGCATGGTATAGCGTTAGTGATTCATAAACTTTGGGAAGAAAAATCCAGATATGTATTAAGCAATTTCAGGAAAACTAATCTATATAAAAAAATAGCTGGATTTATTACGTTTCAGTTCATCTGTATAGCTTGGATATTTTTTAGAGCAGAGAACATTACAAAAGCGAAGGCTATGTTTTGGCAAATAAAACACCAGTTTTATTTTTCAGGATTTCAAGCCTTTTGGAATAATTATTATAAAGTAATTGCGATGATATTATTCGGATTGCTCGTACACTTATTCCCACGAAATATATCAGTTAAGGTAACCAATAAACTTTCAAGTGAAGGTATTTTAGGATATATGTTTGTATTTATTGTTTTTGTTTTAGTTTACGGATTTTTTAAATCTGCCGAACCCATATTACCAATTTACTTGCAGTTTTAAAATAGCGTTTGAATACCGTGTGTTGTCCTAAACTCGTGCTGTAATAACCATTTTTTTCTCCATAAACCTCCTGCATAACCCACCAAATTTTTATTAGTGCCAATTACTCTATGGCAGGGTACAATTATACCAATTTTGTTTTTCCCATTTGTTGATGCTGCGGCTCTTATTACTTTTTCATCTCCCATTCGTTTTGCTAAATCCAAATAGCTTATAGTCTTTCCAAAATTGATTTCAGTTAATTCACTCCATACTTTTTTTTGAAATGGTGTTCCCTCTTGGTGTATTGGTATTTCAAAAACTTTTCTTTTCCCTTGAAAAAATTCTATTAATTGTTCGGTACAGTGATGAATAATATCGCTAACACCTGGTGCACCATAATGTATTTGTTCTTTATTATCTACAAATAAAACTTCAGTAATATAATTTTCGGTACCACCTATTCTTATTAAACCAATAGGGCTCTCGTAATATGAATAATAGTTTTCCAAATCACAGTTATTTCAAATATAAACGAAAAAAAATACATTTAGGTATGTATAAAAAAAACCACTAAGGTTCTTAGTGGTTTTTATGAATATTTTTTTAGTATTACCAGTTTACAAATACAAGCTCAGCCTTTACTTGTTTGGATGGTTTTAGAAAATCTGGAACAATAGTAAAATAACAATCGCCCGTACATTTTGGTATCATAATTTTTCTGGTGTACGACCCCCAAATATTTTGGTATAATGGTTGAACCCTTCCATTGCTAAAAGCACCAACTACTCCAACGCCAAAAGGGGCAACCTCAGTATATTTAACCTCTCTCCACTCCGATCCTTCAACTAATCTGCTTATTAAAGAATTTTTGTACCATCTTTCGGCATTTTTAAAATCATAGTTTTTGGTATAAATATACTCATACGCTAAACAACCTATATAACTGTTTAATCTGTATATATTAGCTGCATATTGAAGTGCTGAACCTTTAAACCCTCCTGAAAAATTAGGTGCATTAGCATGAAATTTTACCAATGCTAAATTTATTGCTAGTGAAGTAGGATTAGCTTCTTGCAATTTTTGTAATTGATCTCTCAAAGCAAGTGCGTCATATCTATTGTACACTTTGTTTGATGGAATGTATGCTTCTGTTTCAGCATCTACAGATGCAAAACTTGCATTAACTAAATTTGTAACACCATAAATTGGATCTCCATCAAACTTTTCATTTTTATTTATCCAGCTTGTTGTTACTACAGTTAAGGAAAGTGTGATAAATAGAGCTATGATACTATTATTTTTTTTCTTCATATTCATTCATTAAAATTTTGCACAAACATTTAAAACATTTGCAAAATATTAACAGGTAAATAGTTTAAGGAAAGGGTACGAAATAAACACGGGTAAATTCTAAAAGAATTTATTTTAGTTTTTTATAATGATATTGAATTGTTATCGTGTGCAAGATAGAGTTTTTTTTCAATTATTTTAAAAAATATTACAATAAAATAAAATAAACTTCGTTACTACCTTCTGCTGGCTATCAAAAGATTTAAATCGGTAAATTTTAAATTGAATTTCTCACTCATATAAAAATCTGTTAGAGAACCTTTAAACAAATAGATTCCTTCGCGTATATTTATATTATGCCAAACAATTTCATCTATACCCCCTTCATCACTTACTTTTAATAATAAAGGCATCAAAACATTGCTTATTGCCTGACTTGCAGTTCTGGCAAAACCACTTGGAATATTGGGAACACAATAATGAATTACGTCGTGTTTTGTAAATGTTGGTTTCTCGTGACTAGTTAATTCACTTGTTTCAAAACACCCCCCCCTATCTATGGCTACATCAATAATAATACTTCCTGGACGCATTGTTGCAACAATTTCATCAGTAACAACTATTGGTGCTCTACCATTCTCATTGCTTAAAGCTCCAACAGCTACTTCACAAGTTTTTAGCTGTTTAGATAATATTTTAGGTTCTAGCACACTTGTCCAAACTCTTTGTCCTAAATTGTTTTGTAACTGTTTTAATCGGGAAACATCATTATCAAAAACCTTTACACTAGCACCTAATGCCAAGGCATTCCTTGTTGCAAATTCGCCAACAATTCCTGCACCAATAATAACAACTTTTGTTGGTGGAATACCGCTAATGCCTCCAAGCAATACTCCTTTTCCGTGATTAAAGCTACTTAAATACTGTCCAGCAATTAACATTACAGCACTGCCTGCAATTTCGCTCATACTTCTAACAATAGGATAAGTACCACTATCATCTTTCAAGTTTTCATAACCCATAGCCGTAATCCTTTTCTCCATCATTTTTTTTACAACATTTACATTTAATGCTGAATAATGAATAGGAGAAATGATAGTTTGATTCATTTGCAATAAATCCACATCCTCTGAAACTATTGGAGCACTTTTAACTAATATAGGGGCTTTAAAAACATCTTCTCTGTTGTATGCAATTGAAGCCCCAGCCTCACTATAATCCTTATCGGTATAATGACTCCCCTCTCCTGCTTTATGTTCAACAACTACATTATGTCCACAACTAACCAATACACCAACCGCATCTGGTGTTAATCCTACGCGATTTTCTTGAAAAGCTATTTCTTTTGGAATACCAATATGAAGTTTTGCACCTTGTGGTTTAATGTCTAGTTTCTCTTCAAGGGTTTCATAGTTAAATGAAGTTGAAATTACGGGTTTAGCAGTAGCCATTTTAAGTAAATTGGAAAATAAAATTAATCTAATTTTTTAGAAAATAAGAAATATTAATCTTTCCATAAATATGGAAATAAAATAATAGCCAAAGCAATTACCATAATATCTAAAAGCAATATCAATAATATCATTTCTAAAAACCCTTCTTGAACAACATTACTAAATGCAACTACAGAAATTTTCATTAATAGTAAAATTTGTGGGATAATCACTGGCAATCCCATAATAGCCATTAAGGAAGCTTGCTGTTTTGCTTTAGCAGCTATAGCAGCTAGAAACGTAAATACAAGGCTTAGACCCAAACTCCCAAGTATTGAAATAAGAACAAATTTGTAAAAAAAGGCAAAAGGATTTTCTAAAAAAATTATAAAAATCATTAGCGATAATAATGACATTATAGCCATTAACACTACATTGTAAAGTAACTTAGCACTAACAAAATCCTTTGGATTTACAACACTATGGTAATACAGCATTCTACCTTGGCTTTCTGCCAAAAAACTTTTTGCAACAGCATTGATACAAACAAATAATTGCACAATCCAGAATAATCCGTTCCAAACTTGCTCTTCAGGTTGTCCCATAGTTAAATAAACAACAAAGGTGGTGCTAATTACATACAAGACAATTGCATAAAACGTATGTTGATGCCTTGTCTCCAATAAAAAATCTTTTTTTATTAAAGCCTTAATATGTTTAGTATTTATGAATGACATTATTACAAAATTAGTGATTTAAGTGGATAGGTATTAACTCCTTTTACTATCTATTAATTTACTCAAAAAATTAAATTGAAGCTAAGTCAATTATGCTACATACATATAATTTCTCATATTTTTGTTTTAAAAATTTTATAAAATGAATAAGGTAGCTTACGTATTTCCTGGTCAAGGTTCTCAATTTAAAGGAATGGGAAAAAACTTGTATGAGTCTAGTAGCGAAGCCCAAAAATTGTTTGAACAGGCAAATGATATTTTAGGTTTCAATATTAGTGAAATCATGTTTGATGGCAGTGATGAAGAACTTAAACAAACAAATGTTACTCAACCTGCCGTTTTTTTACACTCAGTTATAGCATACAAAAGCATTGAGAATGTACAACCAGATATGGTTGCAGGACATTCATTGGGAGAGTTTTCTGCCTTAGTTGCAAATGGTGTTTTAAATTTTGAAGATGCCTTAAAATTGGTTAGTATAAGAGCAAAAGCAATGCAAAAAGCTTGCGAGTTAAATCCAAGCACAATGGCTGCAGTGTTAGCTTTGGCTGATGATAGCGTAGAAGAAATTTGTGCATCTATTCAGTCTGAAAATAATGAAATTGTTGTTGCAGCAAATTACAATTGTCCTGGTCAATTAGTAATAAGTGGCTCTTTAAAAGGCATTGAAATTGCCTGTGAAAAAATGAAGGCTGCTGGTGCAAAACGTGCATTAGTTTTACCTGTTGGGGGTGCATTTCATTCACCATTAATGCTACCAGCTAAAGAGGAATTAGCTTATGCCATTGAAACTACTCAATTTAATAATCCAATCTGCCCAATTTATCAAAATGTTGTAGCAACTGCTGTTACAGATGCGGAAAAAATTAAAGAAAATTTGATTGCTCAACTAACAGGAGCCGTTAAATGGACACAGATTGTGCAGGCAATGCACGCTGATGGTGCTAGACAATTTATTGAAGTTGGTCCTGGAAAAGTTTTACAAGGACTAGTTCAAAAAATAGTTAAAGATGTAACTGTTGATAGTGTAAACTAAGGTTCGAGCATAAATAAAATAGGTTGACTCAAGCATTTGAGCCAACCTATTTTGTTTATGATCTTAATTTTTTTAAGTAGTTTCTTTTTTCTTTTTGTTTGTTTTTGGCGTTAGCATCAAAAACATTCTTTTACCTTCTAATTTTGGCAAAGTTTCTGGTTGCCCAACTTCTGCAAGTCTCTCAGCAAATTTCAACAATACTAATTCACCTCTTTCTTTAAATTGGATAGCACGACCTTTAAACTGAACATAAGCCTTTACCTTATTACCTTCTTTTAAAAAGCCTTCAGCGTGTTTTGCTTTAAAATTAAAATCGTGATCATCTGTACTGGGTGTAAAACGAACTTCCTTTACCTCGCTTTGTTTAGCATTGGCTTTCATTTCCTTTTCCTTTTTCTTCTTTTCGTAAAGGAATTTTTTATAGTCAATAGCTTTACAGACTGGCGGATCTGCATTGGGTGAAATTTCTACTAAATCCAATTCTAAATCTTGGGCAATTTTTAAAGCCTCTTGAATTGGATAAACACCGACCGTGATGTTTTCGCCAACAAGCCTTACTTGCTGTGCACGAATCCTTTCATTAATACGATGTTCTGGTTCAGGTTGTCTATTAAACCTTGGATTAAATCTGCCCCCTCCCGGGCGTGGTGGAAATGCCATTAAGTGTTTTTTTGTGAATAATTTTGTACCGCCTAAAATTTTAATATTTGTAAAAATATACTATTCTCCTGATTTTCTATGTAAAATTTCATCACTAATGTTAGTAATGAATTCCTCAATAGTTTGTTGACCTACATCTCCTTTACCTTGACGGCGAATTGAAAGTTTGTTTTCTGCAGCTTCTTTTTCGCCAACAACCAGCATATAAGGCACTCGGCTCAACTCTGCTTCTCTAATTTTTTTACCAATTTTCTCACTTCTATCATCAACTTCAACCCTTACTCCTATTGTCTTTAACTTGTTCATTACTTCAGTTGCATAATCCATAAACTTATCGCTAATTGGCAATATTTTTACTTGTAAAGGACTTAACCAAACTGGGAATTTACCGGCATAATGTTCTAGCAAAAACCCAATAAAACGTTCGTGAGTTCCTAATGGAGCTCTATGAATAATCAATGGAATTTCTGGTTCATTATTTTGATTTGTAAATGATAATTTGAAACTTCTGCTTTGAGCAAAATCGACTTGATTGGTTGCTAGAGTAAATTCCCTACCAATTACACTAAATATTTGAACGTCTATTTTAGGCCCGTAGAATGCAGCTTCGTCTTGCACTTCAACAAAAGGAGTTCCTGTTTCAATCAACACCTGACGTACTAATTCCTCAGTTTCTTTCCAAAGTTCTGGCTCGTTTACGTATTTCTGTCCCAATTTTTCAGGATTATGTAAACTTAAACGCATTTGAAACTTCTCTACACCAAATATTTTGAAATATTTTAAATACATTTCGTTTACAGCTTTGAACTCTTTAGCAAAATCGTTTTTGCTGCAATAAATGTGTGCATCATTCATATGTAAACAACGTACACGCATTAAACCAAATAACTCACCACTTTGTTCATACCTATAACAAGTTCCGTACTCTGCTATTCTGTATGGCAAATCGCGATAACTTTTAGGCTCAGCATCGAATATTTTATGATGATGCGGACAATTCATGGCTCTTAAATAGAATATCTCTCCGTCTATTTCCATTGGAGGAAACATGCTATCTGCATAATAAGGTAAATGTCCACTAGTTAAATATAGATTTTCTTTAGCAATATGTGGGGTTACAACTCTTTTGTATCCTGCCGCTAACTCTGTTTCTTTTGCTAGTTTTTCAAGCTCTTCTATAATTACAGTTCCATTAGGCATCCATAAAATCAAGCCTTGCCCAACATCATCATTGGTAGTAAAAATACTAAGCTCTTTACCCAATTTTCTATGGTCTCGTTTCTTTGCTTCTTCAAGCATTGCAAGGTATTCATCTAATTCTTTTTGATTAGGGAAAGTAATACCGTAAATACGGGTTAATTGCTTGTTTTTTTCATCGCCTTTCCAATAAGCACCTGCTATAGAAGTTAGCTTAATTGCCTTAATGAAACCAGTGTTGGGAATATGGGGTCCACGACATAAATCGGTAAACTTACCTTGAGAGTAAAAAGTAATGTTGCCATCTTCTAATTTTTCTAATAAATCCAATTTATATTCATCACCTTTTTCTTTAAAATAAGCAATTGCTTCGGCCTTACTTTGTGAACTACGATTAAATGGATTAGCCTGTTTCGCTAATTCATTCATCTTTTTTTCAAGTTCCACTAAATCTTCTTCAGTCAATTTATTATCGCCTAAATCTATATCGTAGTAAAATCCTTTGTCTAGTGCTGGTCCTACCCAAAATTTTGCACCAGGAAATTTGTCTTCTACTGCCTCTGCCATTAGATGTGCAGATGAATGCCAAAAAGTATTTTTTCCTTCTGCATCGTCCCACATTACTAATTTTAGTGATGAATCTTTTCCTATGGGTCTAGTGGCATCCCAAACCTCTCCATTAACATTAGCAGCTAAAACTTTGCGAGCCAAACCCTCACTAATACTTTTTGCGATTTCTAAGGCAGTGATTCCTTTTTCATATTGGCGAACAGCACCATCTGGAAAACTTATATTAATCATTGTTTTTTTTAAAATATGCTGCGAAAATAATGGATTGATTGGAGAGATGCAGCAATGATTTTAATAAAAAATATTATATACCATACCAATTAAATATTTTTTAAAAACAAATAATCAAATATCAAACTTTATCAAATATCACTTCCATCCACCACCTAGTGCTTTGTAAATATTTATTACAGCAATTAATTGATTCTTCTTTGCCTCAACAAGTTCCAATTTAGCAGTCAGGGCATCACGCTGAACTGTTAATACTTCTAGATAGTTGGCACGTGCATATTTGAATAAATCTTTTGCTATGTCAATAGAAGCTGTTAGTGTTTCAGCTTCTTTTGTTTTTGTTTCGTAATATTTTGACAAATTGGTTATATTATTCATTTGATTATACACTTCAGTATAACTATTTAAAATTATTTTTTGATAGTCATACAAAGCACTTATCTGTGCTGCATTTGCTTTATTGAACTCAGCTTTAATAGCATTTCTGTTAATTAAGGTAGAGGCAAGCTCACCTGCAAAATTAAATGTTGAGTTTTGCCAAGATGGTAATACATATTTTGGCTTATATCCATTTAAACCTAGCATACCACTAATACCAAAACTTGGTAAAAACTCTGCCCTTGCAACCGAGACATCTAACTTTGCCATCTGTAATTCATATTCTGCTTGTTTAATATCTGGCCTGTTTTGCAATAGCTGACTTGGTAAGCCTACTTGAATAGCTTTCGGAATAGCATTATTAAATACACTTTTATCTCTTGAAATGGGCTGTGGAAATCTTGCTAAAAGGCTATTAATGCTGTTTTCTGTTTCGGTGATTTTTTGTAATACATCGTATTGTTGAGCTTCACTATTATACACTAACGCTTCAAATTGTTTTACTGCAAGTTCAGTAACTACTGCATTTTGCTTTTGAATTTTTAAAATCTCAAGCTGATTTTTTTGTAATACGATAGCCTGATTTATGATATCAAGCTGATTATCTAAAGCCAGTAATTCATAATAGCTATTAGCAATTTCTGCAACTAAGTTTGTTGTAATAAAATTCTTTCCTTCCTGCGTTTTTAAATAATTAATTATTGCTTGCTTTTTTGCATTTCTAAATTTCTTCCACACATCAATTTCCCAAGTTGCTCTAAAACCTAAAAATAAATCTGTAATTGGCTCTGGCACTTCTTTGTCTCCAATAATGTATGTAGATGCATTACCTGCACCACTAGCTGTATAGCGACCAGCTTTATCTAAACCTAAACCCACTACACCATTGCCTTTTGGCAACAAATTAGCATGTTTTATTTTAATATTATTTTTTGATATTTCAATATCCTGAGCATTAGTTAACAATTCATAATTATTCTTTAAAGCCGTATCAATTAATTTTATAAGATAAGTATCACTAAAGAATGTTCTCCACTTTATAGCTGCAGAATTTAAGCTATCGCTTGACTGACTAAATGATACAGGAATAACTTGTTTATTCTCTATTTGCACAATTGATGGTACTTTGCAAGCCATTATAAAAACTAAAAATATTAAGCCTATTTTTTTCATGATTAATTTTTATTGCTACGAATACACAAATATTAATTTGTGCATTCGTGGGTAATTATTTGTGATTAATGATTGCTTTCGACTGCCTCAGATAAAGGATTTTCTTCCTCATTTTCAACTAGAATATGTTTCTCTGAAATTTTTGCGAAAATGTAGTACAAGCCCGGAACAATTAAAACACCAAACACAGTTCCAAACAACATACCACCCGCAGCAGCAGCACCAATGGTTCTATTACCAATAGCACCAGGACCAGTTGCAAAAACCAGTGGAATTAATCCTGCAATAAAAGCAAATGATGTCATTAAAATTGGACGAAGCCTTGCACTTGCTCCATCAATAGCTGCTTGCATTGGGCTTTCACCAGCTCGGTGTCTTTGAACAGCAAATTCAACAATCAAAACTGCATTTTTACCCAAAATACCAATGAGCATTACCATTGCAATTTGAGCATAAATATTATTCTCTAAACCTAATACTTTAAGTAAGAAAAATGCTCCAAAAATTCCTACAGGTAATGATAACAATATAGGTAATGGTAAAACAAAACTTTCGTATTGTGCAGATAAAACCAAATACACAAACACTAATGAAATTAAGAAAATATAAATAGCTTGATTACCTTGCCTTGATTCATCTAATGATATTCCAGCCCATTCAATTCCAAAACCTTTAGGCAGTTTTTTTTCAGCAACTTCCTGCACTATGTTCATTGCAGTTCCACTACTGTATCCTTTTGCAGGTCCACCACTTATTTCAGAGGAGTTAAATAAATTATGACGTGTAATTTCACTTAAGCCAAAAGTTTTTTCAAAATGCATAAATGCACTGTAAGGCACCATTTCACCTTTTTCATTTTTGGTATATAGATTTAGTATATCTTCTGGTGTTACTCGATATTGTGGTAAAGCTTGCACCATTACTTTATACTGTCTGTCATACTTGATGAAATTTGTTTCGTAATTACTACCTACAAGCGTAGAAAGATTGTCTAAAGCATCGCCAATACTTACACCTTTTTGTTCTGCTTTATCATTATCAACCACCAGTAAATATTGTGGAAAGCTGGCACTATAAAAAGTAAAAACCGACGATAATTCTTTACGCTTGTTCAACTCTTTTACAAAATCTTTCGTTACAGTTTCCATTAATTTATAATCCCCAGTTCCAACTCTATCTACAACTCTTAATTCAAAACCACCTGCAGCACCATAACCTGGTACAGCTGGTGGAGGAAACATTTCAATACTGGCACCTTTAATGTTTTGTGCTTTTTCTTCTAAATCTTTCATTACATCCGTCATTGAGCGTTTTCTTTCACTCCAATCTTTTAAGTTTATTAATAAACTACCAGAATTAGACCCTGTTCCTTCACTTAAAATTTCATAACCAGCCATTGAAGAAACTGATTTTATTTCTGGAATAGTTGCTGCTACTTTTTGCAGTTGATTGGCTATGTCATCTGTACGTTCAAGTGTTGAGCCAGGTGGCGTTAAAATGATAGCATAAAAAAGGCCTTGGTCCTCATTTGGAATAAATCCTGCTGGAACTTTACTACTAATGCCCCAAGTGCCCAAACAAAACAGAATTAATGTTGCAAACGTTAATACTCTTCTGTTAACAATAACTCCAACAAGTTTTCTGTATCTCTCATTTAATCTGCCAAACCAATTGTTGAATGCAGCTAGCAATTTATTAAGTAGTGTTTTCTTTTTTTGTTTACCGTGTGTATCTTTCAAGATCATTGCACACAAAGCAGGAGTAAATGTTAATGCCACAATACCAGACAAGATGATTGAAGTAGCCATTGTAACAGAAAATTGCCTGTAAAAAATTCCAACAGGGCCACTCATAAATGAAACTGGAATAAACACAGCAGCCATTACCAATGTAATAGCTACTATTGCACCTCCAATTTCTTTTAATGCCATTTTGGTTGCTTCTAATGGACTACAATGATGTTGTTCCATTTTGGCATGAACCGCCTCCACTACTACAATTGCGTCATCCACAACTATACCTATAGCCAGAACCATAGCAAATAAGGTAATGAGGTTTAAAGAAATACCAAACAGTTGCATAAAAAAGAATGTACCGATTAATGATACAGGCACAGCAATAGCTGGTATTAAAGTAGAACGCACATCTGCAAGAAATAAAAACACAACTAGTGAAACTAATAAAAATGCTTCTACTAATGTGTGCACAACTTTTTCTATGGAAGCATCCAGAAAAGTAGAAACATCATATCCAATTTGATAGTCCATTCCTTTTGGGAAAGATGACTTTTTAATTTCAGAGAGTTTTTCTTTAATCTTCTTGATTACTTCACGTGCATTACTTCCGTAAGATTGTTTAATCACAATAGCAGCAGATGCTTTGCCATTTAATTTAGAATATAAGTCGTAATAAGCATTTCCAAACTCAACATTTGCAATATCCTTCAGTCTCAGCATTTGACCATTTACATCACTTTTTATGATTATATTTTCATAGTCTTCTTTTTTTGTGAAGCGACCCCCATATTTTAAAACATATTCAAATGCCTGAGATTGTTTACCACTAGCTTCTCCCAATCTTCCAGGAGATGCTTCAAGGCTTTGCTCCCCTAAAGCTTTCATTATATCATCTGATGAGATTTTGTAGGCAAACATTCTGTCAGGTTTTAACCAAACTCGCATTGAATATTCTCTATTACCAAGCACATCTGCAAAGCCAACGCCATCAATCTTTTTTAATTCAGTTAAAAGGTTAATATCAGCGAAATTGTATAGAAAATTTACATCAAGTGATGGATCATTGCTGTAAACATTTACATACATCAGCATATTACTTTCTTCTCTTGTAATTTTAACACCCTCTCTTACAACAATTGGTGGTAATTTATTTACTACCGCAGCTACACGATTTTGAACTTGTACACTGGCAATATTTGGATCTGTTCCAAGCTCAAAAATTACATTAATAGTACAAGTGCCATCATTTCCTGCATCACTGGCAATATACTTAATTCCAGGAATACCATTCAAGGCACGTTCTAACGGTATAACAACACTTTTAATCATCAATTCCCCATTAGCACCTGGATATTCTGCACTGATATTAACTTTGGGAGGAGATATTGATGGAAATTGTGTTACTGGTAATTTTATTAGTGCTAAAAATCCTAAAAAAACTATTATTAAAGAAACGACTATTGATAGTACAGGTCGTTGAATAAATTTACTGAACATTGTTATTATTTAATTCAAAATTCAAAAGTCAAAACCCAAAAACTAAATTTCATTGTTAAAATAAAATCAAGTAATCTGTAGTTTTTGGATTTGGATTTTTAGTTTATTTAATTAGTTGTAGATTGTGAATTACTGTTTTAGGATCAACAAATTCTGCTACTATTTTTTCATCTTCTTTAGCTGTTTGTAATCCATCTAAAAGTATTTTATCACTATCATTTAAACCCGATTCGATAATGTACAAATTGGATAGTTTTTGTTTAACAATAATATTTCTTGATTTGAGTCTATTATTTTCATCAACTACATAAACGTAAATTTTATCCAATAATTCGTAAGTACATTTTTGAGGAATAATAATTGCATTTTTTAATGATAATGTCATTCTAACCTTGCCGGTTTCCCCATGTTTTAAAAGCAAATCCGGATTGGGAAATTTAGCCCTAAAAGCTATATTTCCAGTCTCATTATCAAACTCTCCTTCTATAGTTTCTACCTCGCCCTTATATTTATGAATGTCTCCGTTTGCAAGAATTAAACTCACTTTTTGGTGTTCATCATTTTTGTGATTTTTAAAATCTAAATATTCCGTTTCTGAGAGGTTGAAATAAGCAAAAACATCTTTGTTATTTGATAAAGTAGTAAGCAATCCACCTTCATCAATCAGGCTTCCTTTTTTAAATTTTATTCTATCAATTACACCATCATAAGGTGCTCTTATTTTTGTAAAAGAAAGATCTAATTCAGCTTTTGACAATTCTGCTTTTTGTTGCTCCAATTTAGCCTGAGCAACTGACAATTCAGCCTTTGAAACAATGTTTTTATCTACCAAGTTTTTTGTATTCTCCAATTCGATTTCTGCAGTTTTTACTTCCGCTTTTTGTTTTAACATTTCTGCTTCATACATTTTAGGCATAATATTGAACAATACCTGACCAGCACTTACATATCTACCTTCATCTACATTAATATTTTCTAAATAGCCTTTTACTTGGGCTCTAATTTCTATGTTTTGTATAGATTGTATTTGGGCTATATAATCTTTTGTAAAAGTTGTATCAATTACAATAGGGCTAGTGATAGTGAACTTACCCTCTATCTCCTTTTCCTCTTCCTTATTCTTGCAAGCAGCAAGAACTACTAATAACACGAGCGTGATTTTAGATATTTTGTTGAACATATTTTTTAGAATTATTTTTAATACTTTTTGGATTTAAAAAATTTTAACGTACCTCTTTTCATTTTCTGAATGCAGCAGCTTAATTTTTTATAATAATCAAACTAATTATTATTATGAAATTAGCTAGTCACTAATTTACAATAATTGATACGCTACAGTCTTGATTGTTTTAAACAAGTATTCGCAAAACAAAAGACTTAATAATTATAAGGCGATAGGTTGTAATTATAAATTACACTTTTGGAGGCGGTGGTGTTATATCAAAACACACTGAAGAATATTGTAAAGCAGAAGTTTTGCAATATTGAATTTTTAAGCTACTAGAATTAAAATTTGACACATAGGATTTATGGTCTAAGCTAAAAAGATTAAACTGTTGTATTTTAAACAAAAATGAGTTACTATTTTTACTATGTTTAGTATGATTACTATTTTGATTTTCAGGAAAAGCATCTGTTTTTTCAAGAATAACTTCAGCAATGTATTCAGTAACAGAATTAATAATATTGAGATTGTTACTTGATATGGAATTTTGAGGGAATTCTTGTGCAAACAATCCAACATTTAATATCTGCAAGGCAAGAATAATAAGTAACATATTCCTAGTATATTTATAAACTTGCTTCATCGTTGCAAAACTATGTAATACAAACTGTCTAATACTATTTTAACATTTTATTAATATTAAAATATGATAAAAATTTATCTTAACCTATCTGCATTTTTTATTAGCTTTTCATCACTATACATACCAATAATTGCCATTGCGATAAAAAAGGGTAGCACTATTGATAAAATTGCTGTAATACTGTAAGCACCATCAACAAATAATTTTGTTTGCAAGTGATATAAAAAAATTGTTATTAAGGATAATAATAAATTCACTGCTGAAAATAGCATCTGCTTTTTTCTATCAGCATATAAAAAGATTGTTACTAATGCAATGATTGCAATGCTAACAGTCAAAACAACTATTCCAATATTATATCTTGCATCTACTGTTTTATATACCTTAAGGTTATTTTCTAAAATATTTCCTGTATAAAAAGGGAATTTAATTGTAAGAAATGCAGCTATTGTAGCAAATAAAAGCCACAAGGTTTGTTTGCGTTGAATCATTATTTTTTTTTTGAATTCTTTGAAATAAGTAACTAAATATTTTTTTATCCTAGTTCAGGATATAATTGAAATTGATTCATAAACTCATTCACCTCTTTTTTTAAAGAGGCCAACTTCGTAATATCATCAGCATTCATCAGTGCAGTATCAATTGCATTCACTACAAAGATCATATCGGATTCTTTCATTCCTCTTGTTGTAATTGCAGCAACTCCAAAACGGATTCCACTAGTTACAAATGCACTTTTATCATCGTAAGGAACCATGTTTTTATTTGCTGTAATATCTGCTTCTCCTAAAACGTTTTCGGCTTTTTTACCACTAATATTTTTATTTCTAAGGTCAATTAGCATTAAATGATTATCTGTTCCACCACTAATAATATTGTAATCTCTTTTTACAAACTCAGCAGCCATTGCTTGTGCATTGCTTTGAACTTGCCTTGCATAAACTCCAAATTCATCAGTTAATATTTCACCAAATGCAATAGCTTTTGCTGCAATAACGTGCTCCAAAGGACCTCCTTGTGTGCCAGGAAACACAGCCATATCAAGCAAATTACTCATCATTCTGATATTTCCTTTTACATCTTTTAGTCCAAATGGATTTTCAAAATCTTTACCCATCATAATAACACCCCCCCTCGGACCACGCAAAGTTTTGTGAGTTGTTGAAGTTACAAAATGACAATGTTCAAATGGGCTATTTAATAAACCTTTTGCAATTAAACCAGCCGGGTGTGCAATATCTGCCCAAACAAATGCACCAATTTCATCTGCTACAGTTCTTATTCTTTTATAGTCAATATCTCTACTGTAAGCACTAGCTCCACAAATAATTAATTTGGGCTTAATGGTTCTTGCTTTTGTTTCTAATTCTTCATAGTCTATTATTCCAGTATCTTTTTTTACTGAATAAAAATGTGGTTGATATAGTTTGCCACTAAAATTTACCGGGCTTCCGTGTGTTAAATGTCCCCCCATACTTAAATCTAAACCGAGTATTGCATCTCTAGGTTGTAAAATTGCTAGCATTAAAGCAGCATTAGCTTGTGCTCCACTATGAGGTTGCACGTTTGCATATTCAATATTAAAAATTTGCTTTAATCTGTCAATCGCAAGTTGTTCTGTTTGATCAACAATTTCGCAACCACCATAATATCGTCTTCCAGGATATCCTTCCGCGTATTTATTAGTCATTACGCCACCCATTGCTTGCATTACTTGTAATGAGGTGAAATTTTCTGATGCTATTAGTTCAATTCCTCTTCTTTGTCTTATTAATTCTTTGTTGATTAAATCAAAAACCAAAGTGTCTCTTTGCATTGTTTTGTGTTTGAACTGCAAAAGTAATAGTTAGCAACTAATGAGCGAGATTAATCCAACAAAGTGTTTAACATTATTTTAATTACCATATACACAAATCAATTAATGAAATTAAATTCATACCCTTACATTTGTTAGTATAAAAAAAACAGGATGACGCATCCATACACATATATTGACCCTAATGCAAAAGTAGCACCCAATGTAAAAATTGACCCTTTTACAGTAATTCACGGTGATGTACAAATAGGCGATGGAACCTGGATTGGTAGTAATGTTACCATAATGGAGGGAGTTAGAATTGGTAAAAATTGTAGAATTTTTCCTGGAGCAGTTTTGGGTGCTGTACCCCAAGATTTAAAATTTGCTGGCGAAAAAACTATTGTAGTAATAGGAGACAACACAACTATTCGTGAATTTGTTACCATTAACCGAGGAACTGAGGATAGAGGTAAAACCACTGTTGGAAATAATTGTTTAATTATGGCTTACAGCCACATTGCTCATGATTGCAAGATTGGCAACAATGTCATATTAAGTAATAGTGTTCAAGTTGCAGGCCACGTAAATATTGGAGATTGGGTTGTTATTGGGGGGGTTAGTGCTGTACATCAATTTGTACAAATTGGTCAGCATTGTTTTGTAGCTGGTGGTAGCCTAGTTAGTAAAGATGTACCTCCATACATCAAAGCCGTACGCAACCCTTTAAGTTATGGAGGTGTCAATAGTGTTGGATTAAAAAGAAGAGGCTTTTCTGTAAATCAAATCAATCATATTCTTGATATTTACAGATATATATATAACAAAGGCTTAAACACATCTCAGGCTCTAGAATTTATTGAAGAGGAATTAAATGCTAGCGATGAAAGAGATGAAATTGTAACTTTTGTAAGGGAAAGTGGAAGAGGGATTATAAAAAGATTTACTAAGGGCAGTATAGAAGATTAGTTATTCTTTACCAGCAACAATGATTACGACTTCGCCTTTTAGTGTATGTGTTTTAAAATATTCTGCAACTTCTAAAAGAGAGCCTCTTTTATTTTCTTCAAACATTTTTGTTAACTCCCTGCTTACACAACATTGTCTGTCTGCCCCAAAATATTCTGCAAAATTTTCCAACGTTTTAATTACCCTGAAGGGACTTTCATAGAATATCATTGTTCTTTCTTCTGTTGCTAATTGTTTCAATAAAGTTTGTCTTCCTTTTTTTATGGGGATGAAGCCTTCAAACACGAAACGATTAGTAGTTAATCCACTATTTACCAGAGCAGGCACAAAAGCTGTTGCACCAGGCAAACATTCTACTTTAATATTCTGTTTAATACATTCTCTAACCAACAAAAAAGCTGGATCACTAATAGCAGGTGTACCAGCATCTGTAATCAATGCAAAAGTTTTACCAGATTGCATTTGAGTAATCAAATGTTCAAGAATTTTATGTTCGTTGTGTTGATGATAAGGAGAAGTTGGTTTATTGATGTTATAATGTAAAAGCAACTTAGACGATGTTCTGGTATCCTCGCACAAAATAACATCTACAGTTTGTAACACTTCTAAACTACGAAGTGTAATATCTTTTAAATTACCAATTGGTGTGGGAACTAGGTAAAGCATTTATGATGTAATGATTGTAGATTTAAAATTGTGATTTAGAAAGAAACAAACCTCAATATATAAATTCATTGCAAGTTTCATTGATCAAATATTAATAAATCAATTTTTAATTCTTAAAAACCAAGCTAATAACCACATACACCAAAAAGCCCATAGGCACTGCAACCCAACCCAAAAACAAAGCGGTTATAACACTAGCAAATAGTATAATAATAAATGGCAACAACTTTTTAAATGTTATACTTTTAAACTTTAGTGCAAGCATTGGTAAGGTAGAAACCATTAAGTAACTGACTACAGCTATAACACCATACCAAAACCATTTACTCAACAATAAATCATAAATAAAAGTTGAATGATTATTGAAATAGATTAAAGGAAAAGAAGCTATCAGTAATCCAGCAGCAGGAATTGGAACACCTTTGAATCCTGTGCTTTGTGTAGTATCAATATTGAATCTTGCTAAACGATATGCCCCAGCACAAGGTACAATAAATGCCAATGCCAACCACAAAGCATTTACGTCTAATCCGTTTTCTTGTTGGGAATAACTGAGACGTAAAAACTGGTAAATAATCATTCCTGGAGCAACGCCAAAGCTAACCACGTCTGCAAGACTATCTAACTGTTTTCCCATTTCGCTCGATGCTTTTAAAAGCCTAGCTACAAAGCCATCTAAAAAATCTATAACAGCTGCAATACCTATAAACAATGAAGCATAAACCATTTTTTCAGGAATATCAACAATTTGTTGCAGGTTATCATCTTGGCTAATAACTAATCCACTTTGCATAATGCAAACAATAGCAAGGCAGCCAAAGAATAGGTTAAGAAGGGTAAATATGTTAGGAATTTGTTTAATAAGTCCACGGTCTACAGTCGACTGTCCACTGTTATCTACTGTCTGTTGTTTATTGTCAATCATCTAATTTAATGTTTTAATTAATGCTTGAATCATAACAATCAATGATTCATATTTAGAGTATTTTTCTTGGAATATATTTTCGTCAATAAACTTTCTTTGCCTAGCTATATACAAACAACTTATAACCTCCAAAGCTGAACGATTTGCAATTACAAGAAATCTTTTGAATTCAGCATTGGTATGTAAAGTACTACCTTCAGCTATGTTCAATACAACCGAGTCTGCTGCTCTTTTCATTTGTGATGTTAAAATAAATAATTCGTCTTTAGGAAATAATTTTACAAGTTCAGAAACCTCACCAGCCAACTGTAATCCAATATTCCAAACCTTTAATTTTTCAAACTTAAAAGCCATAATTATAATTTTAATAAGTTAACAGTCCACTGTCGACTGTAGTCTGTCGTCTATAGTCTTACTTCATCAATTTTTCAATCTCCTCAACTGTAATTGGAATATTCTTCATTAAATCAATACTACCTGTTTTTGTAAGCCAAACATTGTTTTCTATTCGTATACCCATTTTTTCTTCTTCAATATAAATACCAGGTTCAATGGTTAATAACATTCCAGCTTGCAAAGGGTTTGTTCTTGTTCCTAAATCGTGCACATCAATGCCCAAATGGTGACTAATGCCATGGTATAAATATTTTCTAAATGCTCTGTTTTCTTTGTCTTCGTTCTTCACATCTACTTTATTCAGCAATCCAATTTTAATAAATTGTTTTGTTGCCTCCTCTCCTACTTTATCTGTATAATCAACTACCGAAATACCAGGTTTTAAAATTGTTTTAGCATAATTATGTAAATGCAAACAAGCATTGTAAACTTCTTTTTGTCGCTTTGTAAACTTGCCATTTACAGGAATTGTTCTGGTTAAGTCTGCATTATAACCACCATAGCTTGCTCCAAAATCCATCAATATTAAATCCCCATCTTTACATTCTTGGTTGTTATTGATATAATGCAAAATTCTGGCATTGTCGCCACTGGCAATAATGCTTCCATAAGCTTCGCCAGTTGCACGCTGACGCAAGAACTGATGCATAATTTCAGCTTCGATTTCATATTCCATCACACCGGGCTTGATGAATTTTAGTAAATGACGGAATGTATTTTCTGTTATATCAATTGCCTTTTGCATTACAACAACCTCTTCTTTTGTTTTTACACCACGAAGATTTTTTAAAATCTTAGCTGCTCGAAAAAAGTTATGCAATGGATATGCAACTTTCATTTCATCAATTAATCTATAATCTCTGCTGCGAATGGTTGTAGCTTTTCTATCATTCTCGTTACTATCTAAGTAAATATTGTCTGCTGAGTGAATCCAAGTTTGTAACAATGCATCTAAACTGTCAAGCCAAACAATAGTTTTAATGCCAGATATTTTTTGTGCTTCATCCATTCTTAAACGCTTGCCATCCCATTTCTCTTTCATCTCATTTGGGCGAACCAACACTAAAACTTCTCTGTATTTTTCATCTACATTATCAGGAAAAAGAATCACCATTGTATCTTCTTGCTCAACACCTGTAAGCCAATAGAGATTACTGTTTTGCTTAAACTTGTGAATAGCATCTCCATTTGTTGGAAACTCATCATTACTGCCAAAAATGGCAATACTATTTGATTGCATTTCTTTAGCAAAACGCTTACGGTTATTAATAAAAATTTGATTGTTGAGCAATTCGTATTTCATATAATAAAATTAAGGTGGGCAAGATAATGATTGTGACTTACACTAATATTAGGCAATTAAAAAATAATGTTAAAAAGAATAATATTTGTTAAGACCTGCTTATCCAATTTTTCATCATTATTAATCCATCAGGTGTCATAATACTTTCGGGATGAAATTGTACGCCAGTGATATTAAAGTTTTTGTGTTCAATTGCCATAATATTTCCTTCTGAATCTTTAGCTGTTATAATTAGTTCATTTGGTAAATTAAGAGGATTAATAACCCAACTATGATAACGTCCAACTTGCATTGGTTGTTCAATATTTTTGAAAATACTTTGAACATTATTAGACTCAAAATTTGAAAAAGTTATAGGACTTTGGATGCCATGATAAACAGTATTTAAATTAATTAAGTTGG
Source organism: uncultured Chitinophagaceae bacterium (assembly GCA_964615145.1). GTDB lineage: Bacteria > Bacteroidota > Bacteroidia > Chitinophagales > Chitinophagaceae > CAIVPM01. Next base: position 21,862 of record CAZTOP010000011.1, on the reverse strand, counting down.
CTCCAAAATATAACCCAATGGCTTGATGTCCTAAACAAACACCAAGCATACTTTTTTTGTTTTTATAAACATCTATTACTTGCATTAATTTCCCTGCATTTTGAGGCAATCCTGGACCAGGAGATAAAACAACTTTATCAAAGGCATCTAATTGTTCTAAGTCAAAAGCATCATTCAAAAAAACAGTAACATTTGTGTTTACTATTTTTTCTATCTGATGAACTAGATTATAAGTAAACGAGTCATAATTATCTATAATAACAACCTTTGAATTTGCGAAATCAGTTATTAATTGCATTTATTATCTAAATAAATTGTTAATACAAAATAACAATGAGTTGCTTATTCTTTTTTACTTTTCTTTTGCATTATAATAAAAGCAACAACTATCTATGTCAGAAATAATAAATGTTAGTGGGCTTTGCAAAAATTTTGGAAAATTACAAGCTGTACGTAATTTATCATTCAGCGTCAATGAAGGCGATGTATATGGTTTTTTGGGTCAAAATGGTGCTGGCAAAAGCACAACCATAAGGATGTTGCTTACTTTAATTGCCCCTACAGAAGGGAAAATTGAAATATTTGGTAAACCCTTAATCAATAACAGAAAAGAAATATTATCTCAAGTTGGAGCAATGATTGAACGCCCAGATTTGTACAAATATCTTTCTGCTTACGACAATCTTAAATTCTTTGCTAAGCTCAGTGGGTGTAATGTTACTGATAAATTATTAATGCAGCATTTGGAAATGGTTGGCTTAGCATCAAGAGCAAAAGATAAAGTAAAAGGCTTTTCACAAGGAATGAAACAACGGCTTGGGATTGCTATTGCATTGGTTCATAATCCAGCTTTAGTATTACTTGATGAACCTACCAATGGACTAGATCCACAGGGTATTGCAGACATTAGAAACCTAATAAAAAACTTGAGTGTTGAGTATAAAAAAACCGTAGTTGTGTCGTCACATTTATTAAACGAAATTGAGCAAGTAGCCTCAAGAATTTTGATTATTGATAAAGGGAAAAAAATTATTGAAGGTACTATTCAAGATTTAATTGACCCAGAACAAACTGTTGTAGAAATTGAAACAAATTCTCCAATAGAATCTCAGAAAATTCTGGAAAAATCAAACTGGCAAACACAACTACAACCTTTGACGAATAACATTATTACTTTAATGCTTCCTAAAGAACAAATACCAATACTTCACAAAGACTTAGTTACATTAAATATTAATGTTTACTCAATGCAACAAAGGCACAGTTTAGAAGACTATTTTTTAAAAGTAACCAAAGGAAATTATGTACAATCTGTTTAAACTTGAACTCTATAAAATATTTAAACGTCCAAGAACTTATTTATCATTTGCAGCAATAACTGCCCTTATAGTAATCATTCAAATTGGTTTATTAAAAGATGGTAAAGAATATATTTCATTTGTATTAGCCGACCTTGGAAATAGTTTTGAAATTAACGGGAACCTTTGCAATGGCTACTTTGTATGCTTTTGCATTTTGCAATTACTATTAATTCACGTTCCATTATTAATTGCATTAATAGCCGGTGATATGATAAGTGGCGAAGCAAATATGGGTACATTAAGATTGCTACTTTCAAAGCCAATTACAAGAACCGAATTTGTATTGGCAAAATTTGCTGCTGCTGCTGTTTACACTTTGTTACTATTAATTTGGGTTGCCTTTTTAGCATTATTTGTAAGTATGATAATTTTTGGAACAGATGATATTTTTTTAGTAAAAAACAATTACGCTGTTCAAATTGCTAACGGAGATATTTTTTGGAGATATGAAGGTGCATTCTTTTTTGCTGCATTGGCAATGTTAACTGTGGCGGCACTTTCATTTTTTCTGTCTCTATTTGCCGAAAACTCAATAGGACCAATTGTTGCAACAATGAGTATTATAATAGTTTTTACTATTTTTAGTACAATGAGTATTCCAATTTTCAATAAAATAAAACCTTTTATGTTTACCACACATATGGTTGCATGGAAAGAATTTTTTGATGTAAAAGTGAATGCAGATAATGAAAGTATTAGAGGTTCAATTCAAAGGCCAGATAAGATTATTAATTCTAGTATTATATTAATCACACACATTGTAGGATTTGTTGGTGCTTCTATTTACCTATTAAAAAAGAAAGACATCTTAAGCTAAATATCATGAGAAAAATTACAATATTATTTTTATTACTACTTACATTCCATAATAACTCATCTGCACAAGATGCGGATGCTTTGGTAAAAAAAGTTAGGGCTAAATTAGAGCAAGTAAATGATTATGTTGCTGATGGTAAAATGAAAACAGATGTAGCATTCATTAAAGCTCCAATCGGGAAAGTGAAAGTCTATTATCAAAAGCCCAATAAACTAAAACTCGTAAAAGAAAAAGGAATCTCTATACTGCCAAAAGGTGGAGTAAGTATTAATTCATCTTCAGTATTAGGAATGATTAATTATACAGCTATTGATGCAGGCGAACAAACAATTAGTGGAACAAAAGTTAAAATAATTAAACTGTTGCCATTAGACGATGCCAGCGATATTGTTATTACAACTTTATACATTGATGAGTCGGCATTATTGATTAAAAAATCAGCTACTACCACCAAAGAGAATGGCAGTTTTGAAATGGAAATGTTTTATGGTCAATACTCAAATTTAGGATTACCCGACAAAATGATTTTTAGTTTTAATGTAAAAGATTATAAAATGCCTAAAGGAGTTACATTAGACTTTGATGATGATATGAAACCAGAAGAGAAGTTGAAACTTAAGAAAAAGAAAGGAAGAGTTGAATTTATTTATTCAAATTACATCATCAATAAAGGCATTGATACTGGTGTATTTAAAAGTTAAATCGTTTACTTTTGGTTTATTAATTTAAGCTATTAGTATGAACGAGAAACTACTACAATATATTTGGCAATTTCAATATTTTAATAAATCAAATTTAGTTACAGCAGAAAATGATGCATTGAGTATTATCAATGTTGGAACATTAAATACGAATCAAGGTCCAGACTTTTTCAATGCAAGAATTAAAATCAATAATATTATTTTATCTGGAAATATTGAAATCCATACCAAAGCCTCACAATGGATACTACATCAACATTCGAATGATAAGAATTACAAAAACATTATTCTACACATAGTTTGGGAAAATGATATTCCAATTAAAGATGACAATAACACTCCAATTCCAACTTTAGAATTAAAAAACATTGTTCCAAAAGTACTAATTGAAAAGTATATTGAATTAATGGAAGCTACCCTGCAGCTACCTTGCAATAGTTTTTTGCCGTGTTTATCGCAACTTGGCTGGACATCCTGGAAAGAAAGACTTACAACAGAAAGACTCCTCTATAAATCTTCACAAATACAAGAGGTTTATAAAAAAAATAACAATAATTGGGAAGAAACAATGTGGCAATTACTAGCTTATAATTTTGGGCTAAAAGTGAATGCTACTTTTTTTCAGCAAGTTGCTGAAACTATTAGTAACAATATATTATCCAAACATAAAAATAGAATTCATCAATTAGAAGCAATGCTATTGGGTCAGGCTAACTTACTCAATGATGAATTTCAGAATGATTATCCTTTATCACTAAAAAAAGAATATATTTTTCTAAAAAGAAAATACAATTTAAATGAAGTAAAAGGTTCTGCTCTTTTTTTAAGAATGAGACCTGCCAATTTTCCTACTATTCGATTGGCACAACTAGCAGCTTTAATTTCAAATTCAAGCCATCTTTTTTCTAAAATAAAAGAAATAGAAACTATTTCAGAGTTACAGAACTTGTTCAATATTAATTGTAGTAGTTATTGGAATTATCATTACACATTTTTTGATAACCCATCAGATTTTGATGAAAAGAAACTCGGCAAACAAACTATTGACAACATTATTATCAACACCATTATTCCAATATTTTTTTCTTATGGTTGGCATCATAACGACGATGAACTTAAATTAAAATCGATTAATTGGCTGCATCAGATAAAGCCTGAAAAAAACAAAATTACCAAAGAGTGGGAAATATTATTAATAGAGAACAAATCTGCATTCGACTCACAAGCCTTAATTGAACTTACTAATAGCTATTGCTCAAAAAAGAAATGTCTTGAATGTGCAGTAGGTAACAATATATTAAAAGAAAATATATTTTCTAGTCAGTAGTAGGTTTGTAAAACAACAGAAATAATTGAATGAAAACTGAAATCCAAAAGTAAACTGCTAAGTAATTATTCTTTCTCATATAAGTTCTTCTATCTTTATCTGCACCAGAGTTTTTAATAACAATTTTTGGTGCCCACCTAAATAAGTCCATAATAAACTCGCCCAAACTTTTGTCGTGTTTAATTTTTAAGTAGTAGTAAGTTTTAATGAATAAACATAAAAAAGACACACAAGCGAAGAAAATCCTTGCCTCAACAATACTAATTTTATAAATCATGATTAATATTTAAACGTTAATAATAGTTTAAACATCTGGGGTAAAGCGAAGCTAAGGTAAATTGTTTGTATGCAGTAAATTATACCACAATTTTATTAAAAATTATTGCTTATTCTTCGTAATTCTATTTCTGCAACCTTAGCAATGTATTTTATTGAAACAAGCTTAAAGGCTGCATCCTCATAACTTTTTTGGGCTGCATTTAGCTCTAAAATTGTTGCTTGTGATAGTTGAAATTTTTGCATTACCAAATCAACCAGTTTTTTTGCTAGTTCAAAATTATCTTGTTGAGAATTTATTTGAGCCTTAGCGGTAATGTAGGTTTGGTAAGTTTTAAACACTTCTGCTTGATAATAATTAATCAATTTGTCCTTTTGTGATATCGCAATTTTTGTATTAATACCAGCTATTTTTTCTTGCCTTTTTATATTTCCACTACTGTATAATGGAATACCTAAAGTTAGCCCAACAAAGGGGCCATAAGATTGATTTAGCAATAACTGACCAGCATCGGATTGAGTTCTACCATAGTTAATACCTGCATTAGCTCTCAAACTTGGAAAACGTTGATCTTTTGTTTCTTTTTCTAATAATTTGTTTACTTTAATTTGATAATCCAATGCACTAACATCAGCATTCGCTTGTATTGTTGAAAGTATTTTATCATAGGATAATGTTTCGCCAATAACTATAGAATCCTTTACCCAAATATTGCTATCTGCTTTTAAATAGAGTAAATTCGAAAAGTCGGCAACAGCACGTTTTATTGCTAATTCCTGCGTATAAAAATCTTGCATTCTTGTGTTCAAATCAATTTTACTTTGAAACACGTCTGCATCATTTGCCATTCCAATATCTTTTTTTGTATTAATAATTTCCAACTGTTTTTTGGAAATATTAATACTTTGTTGCAAAGTGCTCAAATAAGATTGCTCTTTAATAATATTAAAATATTGCAGCGTTACATTTGATATAATATTTTGAATTTGCGATGCAAGTTGTTGCTCTCCTTGCATCTTTAATTGCTCTAAACGTTTTTTTGTAGCAACCACTCTATAATTATTAAAAACTAAGATGCTGGCTGAAAGATTTGCATTAAAACTATTGTTAAAAGCTCCATTTTTACTGATTTCTGTCCCAGTATTTAATTTTTGATTAATATTAGAGACATTTTCTTGGTCACTAATAGTTGCAATAATTGTTGGTAATCCTCCTGCAATACCAATATGATTATTGATGGATGAAATCTCTAAATTATTTTTTGCTATTTCAATATCTAGATTTTTTTTTAGGGCAATATTTATAGCATCTTCTAAAGTTATTTTTTGAGACAAAACAATAACTGGTAAAAAAAGAATCAAAGAAAATATAAACTTTTTATTCATAGTTATTCATTAATACTTGTTTGTTTCGATTGGTGTTTACTGCTTATGTAAGTATAAATTGCTGGGATAATAAATAAAGTGAGAATTAAAGAAAAAATAATTCCACCAACAATTACTATACCCAATGGAATACGGCTTGTACTTGCATCTCCAAGACTTAATGCAATTGGCAATGCACCTAAAGCTGTGGCTAAGCTTGTCATTAGAATAGGTCTTAATCGCTGTGTAGCAGCTTCAATAACAGCTTGCTTTTTGGGTATACCATTATTCCGTTTTTGGTTAGCGAATTCTACTATTAATATCCCATTTTTTGTTACTAATCCAATTAACATAATCATTCCAATTTGAGAAAAAATATTAATGGTTTGATTAAATAAATACAAACTCAGTAATGCCCCAGCTAAAGCTAAAGGCACAGTTAACATAATAATAAATGGATCTTTAAAACTTTCAAATTGTGCTGCAAGTACTAAATAAATTAACATTAGTGCTAAACCAAAAGCAAATGATGTATTACTACTACTTTCAGCAAAATCTCGTGATGCTCCACTTAACGAAGTTTGAAAACTAGCATCTAATAATTTATTGGCAATAGCTTGCATTGCTTTAACTCCATCACCAACCGTTTTACCTTCTGCCAATGATGCTTGGATTGTTGCAGCTTTAAATCTATTATAATGATAAAGTGTAGGAGGATTTGAACTTTCCTTTAATGAAACAACTGTACTCAATGGAATTGCATTTCCAACATTATTTCTAACATACAATCCAGCAATATCTTTAGGCGTTTGTCTATCTTTATATTCTACTTGAGATATTACCTGATATTGTTTTCCATTCATAATAAAGTAAGCCAACCTTCGTCCACTAAATGCACTTTGAACAACATCTGCAATAGCAGCAGTACTCAAACCTAAATCTTTTGCTTTCATTTTATCAATCGTCATCTGCAATTCAGGTTTATTGAATTTCAGATTTACATCAACATTTCCAAAGGTTTTGTCTTTTCTAGCTTCTTCTAAAAACCTTGGCAATACTTCCTTTAACTTTTCAAAGTCTAAGTTTTGTAAAATAAACTGTATAGGCAAAGCTCCTTTTGAACCTAATCCAACAGCAATAGTTTGTTCCTCTACAGGAAAAATTCTTGCTTGATTAAATCGTGATAATTTTTTTCCAATTTCTTTTGCAATCTGGCTTTGACTCTTAGTTCTTAGCTCTGGATCAACAAGTTTAATACGTGCAAATCCAGTATTAACGCCTGTTCCGCCAAATCCTGGAATTGCCGAAAATGCAAAATCTCTCTCAGGAATTGAATCACCTAAAAAATTTCCAAGTTTATCTCCAACATCTAACATATAACCATAACTAGCTCCCTCAGGTCCAGTTATTTGAAAACGAATACTACTTTTATCTTCTAAAGGAGCTAGTTCAGATTGAAGATTATTATAAGCAAAATACCCTATCACTACACAAGCTAATAAGAGTATCCAAGACACCCATCTTACATTTACAAAACCTATCAACAAACGTTTGTAACCACTTTCTATCCCTTTAAAAAATGGTTCAGTTTTTTCATAAAATTTTCCGTGACCAGCATTTTTCCTCTGTAACAATACATTTAAAACTGGTGTTATAGTAAGAGAAACAAATGCAGAAATAAGTACCGCTGCTGCAACAGTTACTCCAAATTCTCTAAATAAACTACCAACAAATCCTTGCAAAAAAACCACAGGAATAAACACAACTGCAAGTGTGATAGATGTTGAAATAACTGCAAAAAATATTTCCTTGCTACCTTCTAGTGCAGCTTTTTTAATTGGCAAGCCACTTTCCAGTTTTCGAAAAATATTTTCTGTTACTACAATACCATCATCTACTACTAGACCTGTTGCAAGTACTATTCCTAAAAGCGTTAAAACGTTAACACTAAATCCAAAAAGATACATAATAAAAAATGTAGCAATTAGTGAAATAGGAATATCGATTAATGGTCTAATGGCAATTAAAAAGTTTCTGAAAAAAAAGAAAATTACAAGAACCACTAAACTGAATGAAATAAGTAAAGTTTCCTCCACTTCTTTAATACTTCTTCTTACATTTTTTGTAACATCAAATAGGGGTTTTATCTCTATATCATCTTTAAGTGTTTTTTTTATTTCATCAATTCTTTTATAAAATTCATCGGCTATTCTAATATAGTTGGCACCAGGCTGTGGTGTAATGGCTAATCCTATTGCACTAACACCATTTAAACGCCAACTAAACTCATCATTCTCGGGACCTATTTCAACTTTTGCTACATCTTTTAGTCTGATAATTCCAGAGGCATTTTCAACTAAAATTAAATTATTAAAATCGTTTTCAGTGGTAAGTTTTCCAATGGCTCTAATAGTAACTTCTGTTTTTGAACCATATAATTTGCCAGATGGAATTTCGACATTTTCTTTTTCTAAAGCAGTCTTAATATCATTGAATGTAATATTAAAGGCATTCATTTTATCTGTATTTGTCCAAATACGCATTGCAGGTCTTTTTTGACCTAAAATATTTACACCGCTTACTTCTGGAATTGTTTGAAGCTGCTCTTGAAGTACATTTTCTGCATAATCACTTAGCTCTAATAAATTCTTAGAGCGGCTTTGTACAGCCATCAAAATAATAAAATCGCTATTAGCATCTGCTTTAGTAACTACAGGGGCTGCATCAATATCTTGAGGCAAATTTTTAACTGCTTGTCCTACTTTGTCTCTTACATCATTAGCAGCAGATTCTAAATTTTCACCAACATTAAATTCAACAACAATATTGCTTCTACCAATACTACTCGAAGATGTTATTGTTTTAATTCCAGGTATTCCATTTACAACTTTTTCAATAGGTTCGGTAATTTGGCTTTCAATAATATCTGCATTTGCACCAGCATAAGTAGTACTTACACTAATTGTTGGTGGGTCAATAGCAGGATATTCTCTTACTGCCAAAAAACTATATCCTACCAAGCCGAATAAAATGATGGATATATTAAGCACCGTTGCAAACACTGGACGTTTTAATGCAAATTCAGATATATTCATTATTTAAAAAATAGAGGTAAAGGGATATTGATGAATTAATTTTCTAATACTTTTTTAACTTTTACAAAAGCATTATTTTTTACAAATAAAACACCTGTAACTATTACGCTATCTCCAACATTAATTCCTTTGGTAATTTCCACACTTGTTGCAGTTCGTAAGCCTGTTTCTACAGGAACATATTTACCTTTCCCATCTTTAACAACTACCAATTTTTTGCTATCTGCATCAGGTATAATTGCATTTGTAGGAATAAAAATACTTTTGTTATTAGCATTTGATTTAATAACAATTTTTACAAATGAACCAGCCTGCAGGTTACCATTATTTAAAAAAGCCCGCACTTTTAAGTTTCTGGTATTTGAATTTATTTCTGGTTCAGATGCTATTACGGTAGCATACATTTTAATGTTAGAAGTATTACTGACTACTTCCACTATACTTCCTTTAAACACTAAAGAAGTGTATTGTTCTGGAACAGTAAAATCTATTTTAACTTTATTTATTTGTTGTAATGTAGATATAATGGTTTGGTTGGTAACAAATGCACCCGGACTGATATTTCTTAGTCCTAATACACCGTTGAAAGGTGCTTTAATAATCGTTTTATCAATTTGTGCTTTGATAATTTCAATATCTGCTTTAAGATTGTTTAAATTGCTTAAGGCTACATCATAATCAGTCTGATTAATGCCATTGATTAAGAGAAGTTTTTTTAATCTTTCCTCAGTTTTTTTTGCCAATTCTAATTGTACTTTACTTTTCAATAATTGTGCTTGCAAGTCAGCATCATTAATTCTTGCTAATACCGTTCCTTCAGAAACCATTTTGCCTTCAGGAATATTAAGATAAATGAGTCTACCACTTGTTTCAGGATGAATTTCCAAAAGCTCATTTGATAGAACATTTCCATTTGTTTCTACTGTATTGGTGACTGATTTTGGTGCAGCAATTACAATATCGACATTGATTGGCACAACAATAGTTTGATTTTTATTTTTGTCATCTGCCTTATTACTTTTACAAGAAAAGCTTAAAATTACAATACCAAAGAGGGTGAGTTTTTTTAGCATTAAAACTGTTTTATAGTAAATGTAAAACTAAACCTAATGAGGTATTGATTTTTATTATTAACGATAAAATTTAAGCCATTATTAAGTATTTGGGATATAACATGGATGATAAAATATACGAAAGAAATGAAATAATATTTTACATAAAAAACACATTCGAAAAGTTATTAAACAACAAGAGGCTGCCTTTCGAGACAGCCTCTTTAAAAATATGGATATTTCTAATTTCGTTTTACTACTTGAGCTACTAAAATGGCCTCTGTAGCAACCTTTCCACCAACATAAACTGTTCCTTTCATCTCACAAATTCCACGACGAATAGGTGCTGCAAATTCCATCTTCAGAATCATAGTATCTCCAGGAACTACTTTTAATTTGAATTTGCAATTATCGATTTTTAAAAAATAAGTATCATATTGTCCTTCTGGCATTGAATTAATACATAAAATTCCACCAGTTTGTGCAAGTGCTTCAATTTGTAAAACGCCCGGCATTACTGGATTTTGTGGAAAATGTCCTGGAAAAAACCATTCGTTAAATGTTACATTCTTAATTCCAATAATATGCTTATCTGTTAATTCCACAATTTTATCAACTAATAAAAAAGGATGACGATGTGGTAATATTTTTTCTATTTGCTGAAGTGTAAAAACAGGTGGCAAAGTTGGATCATAAACAGGAACATCCTTTACGTGTCTATTTTTCTTAATATATTGTTTTATTTTTTTTGCAAACTCTACATTAGTACTGTGCCCAGGACGATTAGCTATGATTCTGCTTTTAATTGGATATCCAATTAATGCTAAATCGCCTACTACATCAAGTAGTTTATGACGTGCTGGTTCATTAGGAAAGCGAAGTTCTAAATTGTTTAAATACCCTTCACTTTTAACCTCTATTTTATCTCTCTTAAATGCTTTTGCTAATCGAGTCATTTCTTCATTAGTAACTGGCCTGTCAACAACTACAATTGCATTATTAATATCTCCACCTTTGACTAGTTCATTGTCTAATAACATTTCGAGTTCATGCAAAAAGCAAAATGTACGGCATGGAGCTATTTCGGTTTTAAAATCTTTTATTGATTTTAATCCTGCATGCTGTGTGCCCAAAACAGGACTGTTAAAATCAATTAAAGTTGTTATTTGATAATCTACTGCTGGCATAGCTACCATTTCTACTCTCTTATTTTCGTCGTATAAGAAAATATTTTCGTCAATACTATACCATATTTTTGAGGCATCTTGTTCAGCAACACCAGCTATTTCTATGAGTTTTACAAATGGTTCACTACTACCATCAATAATAGGAATTTCAGGTCCATTCACTTCAATTAAACAATTATCTACACCCATTCCTACTAGTGCTGCAAGAATGTGTTCAACAGTACTAATTTTGGCATCACCAACTTGCAATGTTGTTCCTCTACTTGTGTCAGTAACTAAATCACAATCTGCTTTAATAATTGGTTGTCCTGCTAAATCAGTTCTTTGAAATTGCAAGCCAAATCCTGGATTGGCAGGCTTTAAAATCATATCTACTAAAACACCTGTGTGTAAACCTGTTCCACTAATTTTTGCAACAGCACTTAAAGTGTGCTGTTTATCGGGGTTAAAATTTAAATCCATTTTTATTCGTTTATCGTTTGTAGTTTAGGGTTGTATGTTTTGATTTACTATTTATTTGTTTAATCAACGATTGACAATAAATCACAAACATTAAACTAGTTCTCCTTCTAAATCATAATCATAAGCTTTTGTAATTTTTACGTTTACAAAAGCTCCAATTTGCAATTTTTTTTCAGAATTAACTACTACTTCATTATCTACTTCAACACTATCAAATTCTGTTCTTCCTAAATATCTTCCAGCTTCTTTTTTATCGATGATTACCTTAAAAATTTTTCCAATTTTTTCTTCATTTTTTTCTAGACTAATTTCTTGCTGCACTTCCATAATTTCTTGAGCTCTTCTTTCTTTTTCTTCTGCAGGAACATTGTCAACTAAATCGTAAGCAGTAGTGTTTTCTTCGTGGCTGTACTGAAAAATACCTACTCTATCAAAGCGATGTTTTTTTAGAAAGTCTTTTAATTCTTCAACGTCTTCTAGAGTTTCCCCAGGAAAACCTGTTATCAATGTAGTTCTGATACAAATTCCAGGTACAGCAGTACGAATATTAACTATTAGTTCGTCCATTTCCTCTTTAGTAATATTTCTTTTCATTGCCTTAAGCATATTGTTACTGGCATGCTGCAAAGGAATGTCAAGATAATTACAAATATTATCTCTTCCTTTCATCGCTTCCAAAATATCCATTGGAAATTTGTGAGGATACGCATAATGTAAACGAATCCACTCTATGCCTTCCACATCGGCAAGTGCGTTTAACAATTTTGGAAGTTCTCTTTTTTTATAAATATCTAACCCATAGTAAGTGAGTTCTTGGGCAATAAGCATAATTTCTTTAACTCCTTTTTTAACTAAACCTTCTGCTTCTTTTACTAAATCTTCAATTGGTTTGCTAACATGTTGCCCTCGCATTAATGGGATAGCACAAAATGAACAAGTTCTATTGCAGCCTTCACTAATTTTTAAATAAGCATAATGCCTAGGTGTGCTTAAGAGTCTTTCGCCTAATAAATCTTTCTTATAATCAGCATTAAATTCTTGCAATATAAATGGCAATTCCAAAGTTCCGAACCAAGCATCAACTTCTGGAATCTCTTTTTTTAAATCTTCTCTGTACCGTTCACTTAAACAACCAGTAACAAAAACTTTATCTAATTTACCTTTTTGTTTTAAAGCTACTTGATCTAAAATGGTATTCACGCTTTCTTCTTTAGCTTTATCGATAAAGCCACAGGTATTTACTACCACAATATTGTGATCCAGTTTTGCATTTTCGTGCACAACATTTATTTCATTGGCTTGTAATTGACCACTTAAAACCTCACTATCAACTAAATTTTTACTACAACCTAAAGTAATAATGTTAACCTTATCTTGCTTTAATGATTTAACTTTCATAAAGTGGCGAAGTTAATGGTTGAAACCTTTACTTTTGAAGCTAATGGCAATCTTTCAGCAACAAATGAAACAAAGTATTATTTGGCGAGGCTTACATTTCGTTAGTTTATTACTGCTGAATGTTTTGTTATCAAGGTTTTTGAAAGCCGAAGGCATTGGTGTTATATTTTACTTAACCAATTTGTTTTCATTATGGATTTTATTGGGTAGCCTTAACATGGATGGTAGTTTTACTTATTTCTCAGCAAGCAAAAAAATTCATCATAATCAGTTAGCTATAGTTGGAACAATCTGGACCTTATGCATAGTAGCAATCATTTACCTCCTTTTACCAATTTACTTTAACTATTTTGATAAAGACATTTCTAATCAATATCAACATTTAGCTTTTAATGCAATTTGCTATTTAATTGGTGTTTTTTTAATCAATTACTTCACTGCTTTATTCTACAGCTTAGGAAATTTTAAAGTACCAAACACTATATTGGTTATTGGTAACTTTATAATGTCTGTGTTAATAATTTTTGCGACAAATACAAATGTTATATCTCAAAATATCATCGACTATTATTTTCTAATGATAGCTTTACAAGGAATAATAATAACCTTTGTTTTTTTTGTTACTTATAAAGCAACCTTAAGTATTTCATTGCCAACAAAAAAACAAATAAAAGAACTCTTCCATTATTCTGCCATTGGCTTATTTGGCAATTTTCTTTTCTTTTTTGTTTATAGAATAGACTATTGGTTTGTAAAAAACTGGTGCTATACATCTGGAGATTTAGGAAATTATCTGCAAGCATCTAAACTTGCACAAATGTTATTAATATTGCCTCAAATTATTGCTAGCACTATTTTTCCATCTGTTGCTCAGGGCAATCAGAATGTTTTAGTTATAAAAAATATGGGCAAAATTTTCAGGCTTTTTATTCTCTTATTTTTTTTTATTTTCATTGTAATTTTTTTAACTGGTAGCTACATTTTGCCAGCAACTTTTGGGAGTTCATTTTCACCAATGCTTGTACCGTTACTTATATTATTGCCAGGAATTTTTTGTCTATCGATATCAGCTTTACTTTCAGCATATTTTTCGGGAATAAAAAAGAATAAGTATAATGTGTTTGCTGCTGCGTTTGCATTAATTGTAATGGTATTATTAAGTGTGGCTTTAAGGGAAGTATATAGCATAAAAAAAGCTGCATTTATCAGCACAGTTTCATATTTCACAGAAGCACTATATTGTATTTATATTTTTGTTAAGCTAGAAAAATTAAACCCAATAAGTTTTTTAAAATTCACCAAAACAGATTTCACATTTAAATAGTTAATTATATAAAGAATGACTAAAAGTATTTTAAACAAAAGCCAAATCGATATAAAACTTAAAAGGTTAAGTTTTGAAGTTGCTGAATCGGCAAAAAATAATGAACTCATTATTATTGGTGTTAAAGAAAATGGGTTAATAATTGCAAAAGCACTAATTAAACTATTAGAAAAAATCACTGATTTAAACTTAGTTCTCATTAGTGCAAGTTTGAATAAAACCGAGCCAAAAAATATTGTTTTTGATAAGGAAATTAACTTCAACAATAAAGATATTTTAATTGTTGATGATGTATGTAATACTGGGAAAACATTACTCTATATATTAAAACCTATTTTGGATTTTTTTCCAAATAAAATTGAAATGTTAGTTCTGGCTGATAGACTATATAAGCAGTTCCCTGTTACGCCGAATTATGTTGGCTTATCAATTGCTACAACGTTAACAGACTATGTTGAAGTAGAGTTACTGAGTGGAGAGATTAATGAAGTTAAGGTATTGAATAAATAATATTGTATTTCAGTATTAAAAAAGCCCTAAACATTTTCTATAAATGTTTAGGGCTTTTTTATATTAAATAATTTTAAGCATAACTTTCAGTTGGCTCGCAAGCACAAACCAAGTTTCTGTCTCCGTATGTATTATTTACACGAGCCACACTTGCCCAAAACTTATTGTGTGTAACATATGATAAAGGGAAAGCAGCTTCTTGCCTTGTGTAAGAATGATTCCACTCATTTGCACAAATAACTGCTTGTGTATGTGGTGCATTTTTTAGGGGGTTATCAACTTTGTCATATTTCCCTTCTTCTACCATTTTAATTTCATTATGAATTGAAATTAATGCATCACAAAATCTATCTAACTCCGCCTTATCTTCACTTTCGGTAGGTTCAATCATAATAGTTCCAGCTACAGGGAAACTCATTGTTGGTGCGTGAAAGCCATAATCTATAAGTCTTTTGGCTACATCTTCTGCTTCAATACCACAGCTCGTTTTAAAAGGACGAAGGTCAACAATAAATTCATGTGCACAAGTCCCGTTTTTTCCTGAAAACAAAATTGAATAATATTTTTCTAATCTTGCTTTCATATAATTAGCGTTTAAAATTGCATATTCAGTTGCCATTTTAACACCATTATATCCTAACATTTTTATGTAACCATAACTAATTAATAAAATTGATGCAGAGCCAAAATTTGCTGCACTAACTGCATTTTTACCATTGATACTTACGTGTGACGGCAAATATTTAGCTAAATGCTCTTTTACACATATTGGTCCCATGCCAGGTCCACCACCTCCGTGTGGTATTGCAAATGTTTTATGAAGATTTAGATGACAAACATCTGCTCCTATTATTGCTGGAGATGTAAGACCAACTTGTGCATTCATATTGGCACCATCCATATAAACCTGTCCTCCAAATTCATGAACAATGGCACATATTTCTTTTATGCCTTCTTCAAATACACCATAGGTACTTGGATAAGTAACCATTAATGCTCCTAAATTGTCCTTATGTAATTCAGCTTTTGATTGTAAATCAGCAATATCAATAGTTCCATCTTCATTACTTTTTACAATTACAACTTTCATTCCTGCCATTACAGCACTTGCAGGATTGGTACCATGAGCCGAAATTGGTATCAATACAACATTTCTATGAGAATTATTATTGGCTTTATGGTATGCCATAATCGTTAATAATCCTGCATATTCGCCTTGAGCTCCACTGTTAGGTTGCAAACTACAAGCATCGAAACCAGTAATTTCACATAAATATTTTGATAATTCATCAGTCATTTGCTTATACCCTAATGCTTGATTTTCTGGAACAAATGGATGCATTTGAGAGAATTCAGCCCAGCTAACTGGAATCATTTCTGATGCAGCATTCAATTTCATTGTGCAACTACCTAATGAAATCATACTGGTATTTAATGACAAATCTCTATTTTCTAGTTGCTTAATATATCGCATCATTTGCGTTTCACTATGATGCGTGTTAAAAACAGCATGTTCTAAAAACGTTGAAGTACGTGTAGCAAAAGTTGGTATATTGTTTAAAATATGTTCACTATCAAATTCAATCTCAGCTTCATTTTTACCTAAACTCTCGGCAAAAATGTAAACAATGTCTAACGCATCGGTTTGAGAAGTAGTTTCATCAATTGAAATTCCAACTTCGTTTTCGTTAAGATATCTAAAGTTGATATTACTTTTCTCTGCAATTTCTATAATTGATTTTGCATCGCATTCAATATTTAGCGTATCAAAAAAGTGTTTATTGTTATTTTTAAACCCAAGTGACGATAAAGAAACACTTAATGCATTAGCTAAGGTTGAAACACGTTTAGCTATATTTTTTAACCCCTCAGCACCGTGATAAACTGCATACATTGCAGCCATATTAGCTAGTAATGCCTGTGCTGTACAAATATTCGAAGTTGCCTTTTCACGTTTAATATGTTGTTCCCGGGTTTGCAAAGCCATACGTAATGCACGATTGCCCTGTGCGTCAATACTTATTCCAATAATTCGTCCCGGCATTCCACGTTTAAATTCATCTTTTGTTGCAAAAAAAGCAGCGTGTGGTCCTCCATAGCCTAATGGTACACCAAAACGCTGAGAGTTTCCAACAGCAACATCCGCACCTAACTCACCTGGAGATTTTAGCAATGTTAATGCAAGTAAATCTGTTGCCATTACAACATAAGCACCCAATTTATGAGTTGCATCAATAAAGCTTTTATAATCTTCAATGCTACCATTATTATTAGGATATTGTACAATTGATCCAAAATATGTTTCATCTAAATTAGCCTGTTTATAATTCCCAAAAACTAATTCAACACCAATAGGTATTGAACGAGTTACCAGTAAATCCTTAGTTTGAGGAAAGATGGCTTCATCTACAAAGAATTTTGTTTTTGCAGGATTGTTGCTGTGATGAAATAACATGGCCATTGCTTCTGCTGCTGCAGTTGCTTCGTCTAATAAAGATGCGTTAGCAAGTTCTAATCCTGTTAAATCGCAAATCATTGTTTGGTAGTTCAATAAACTTTCCAAACGTCCTTGAGAAATCTCTGCTTGATATGGGGTGTATTGGGTATACCAACCTGGGTTTTCAAATATATTTCTCAATATAACATTTGGGGTAATTGTGTTATAGTAACCCTGACCAATATAGGTTTTATAGATTTTATTTTTGGAAGCTACTTTCTTTAATTCATTTAAATATTCAAACTCGCTAATACCAGCAGGAATATCCAAATTTTTGTTTAGTTGAATAGAGGCTGGTACAGTTTTATTGACTAGTTCTTCAACACTAGACAAGCCGATTGTTTCCAACATTTTTTGTGTATCTTCTATGTTCACGCCTATGTGTCTGCCAATAAATTCTTGAGTTTTTTGGTTGAAAAGGTTCATAATTAGTATCCTAAAGTGGATGATTTTATGTAAATAATTTTATTTAGAACAATACTAACGTTTATTAGTATTGATTTTTTTGCAAATGTATGACTGAATTCGATTGAATTGAATTGATATTAATTTGTTCAATAATTTGTTAATAAAAAAATTTAACTTGTCACAACGATATTTCTAATATGGAAAAAAATTGTTTTTGCATCAAACGATAAACCTTTATTTTACTGCTGTGATTAAAAATAAATTTGATGATATTACAGATGAAGAATTACTAACTAAATTCTATCAGTCAAATAATAACGATTGGCTTGGCATTTTGCTGCAACGATACACCCTA
The DNA here is from genome assembly GCA_964615145.1 of uncultured Chitinophagaceae bacterium. Taxonomy (GTDB): domain Bacteria; phylum Bacteroidota; class Bacteroidia; order Chitinophagales; family Chitinophagaceae; genus CAIVPM01. Next base: position 3,727 of record CAZTOP010000011.1, on the reverse strand, counting down.
TTGCTTTTTGGAACTTGTATGAAATATTTAAAAGATGAAACAAAAGCAAGAGATACAGTACAACAGGTATTTGTGAAGGTTATTGATGAATTACCAAAATATAAGGTTACATATTTTAGAAGCTGGGTATATATGATTGCAAAAAACAATTGTTTAATGCAACTGAGGAGTAGAAATATTACCATAGATATTGAAACTAGAGAAATAGTTGCAGATGAAAATAACTTAGACATTTTAAAAGCCAAAGAAAAAGATTATTCCCTTTTAGAATCATCAATAAATGAATTAAATGAAGAACAACGAGTTTGTATTGACTTGTTTTTCTTACAAAAAAAGTCTTACAATGAGATTGTATCATCAACTAACTTTACATTGATGCAGGTTAAAAGCTATATACAAAACGGCAAACGGAATTTAAAAATATTGATTGAAAAAAAGAGAATGCAACAATGAATCCATCGAATAACATAACACCCACTAACGATGAACTTTTGAAGCAATATCTTGAAGGCAAGTTATCAGGCGGAGCATTGCACGAATTTGAAAAACAAATGATCGATTCCGATTTATTAAATGATGCTGTTGAAGGATTGGAATCAATTAAACATAAAAAGAACATCGATATTTACGTAAGTGATTTAAACAAGCATTTAAAAGCCTACACATCTTCAAAAAAGAAACGCAGACTAAAAAACAAAATTGAACTCAGTGATTGGACAATGATTTCAATCTTTCTTGTTATTGTTCTGTGTGTTGTTGGTTATATCATAATAAAAATAACCAAACTACACTAACCTAGCAATAGTCAAAACATCTTGTGCAGTTGAATCTCCTTGTTCTTGTAACTTTCCAAAAGCTGCTGCTGTTGCATAATTTACAATATCCTGGGCGTCGTTATTATTATACAAACCGTAAATTAATCCTGCCATAAAACAATCCCCACTCCCACTTCTATCAACCACACCCTTACAATTAAACTCATTTGATGAGAAAAATTTGTTTTTGTGCAATAATGTAGTGTAGTAGAGAATATCTTCTTGGTTTGCATCAAATCTAAATGTATTAGCAACAGTTTTGCATTTAGGGAATTTATCAATAATAGCTTCAGATGTTTTTTTAGCGTGTTGCAAATACGCGTCCTTACTTTTTTTATCGTGAATATGCTCGTCTACATCGATACCAAGTAAAGTATTAGCACTCCATATATTCCCCATTACAACATCACAATGCTCCACAATTTGTGGCATTATTTCAATAGGATCTTTTCCATATTTCCACAATCTTGCACGATGATTTAAATCAACAGAAACAGTAATATCTTTTTCTGCAGCAGCTTTCACTGCTTCTAAACAAACATCAGCAACATTTTGATTTAATGCTGGACTAATAGCTGAAAAATTTAACCAAGAAACATCATTCAAAATTTTATCCCAATCAATCATTCCTGTTTTAATTTCTGAAAAAGATGAATGTTCTCTATCATATACCATGCTTCCCTTTAGATCAGCACCTTTTTCTAAATAATACAAGCCAATTCTATTTCCTGAGTAAATAATTGAAGATGTATAAATGCCGTGATATTCCAGATATTCAATAATGTGCTTGCTCATAAAATTATCTGGTAAAACAGTGCAATATTTTACTGGAACATTCCATCCTGCTAAAGCTGTTGCAACATTGGCTTCTGCCCCACCAACATATAATTGCATTGGCTGCTTTTCTGTCACAGAAGTGTTAAATGCTGGAGAAATTCTAAAAAGCAATTCACCGAAACATAATACTTTGTTTTTTCTCATATTGGTAAAGATAAAAAATGACAATTACTTACCCCATAATTTTAACTACTAAAAAATGGCGAGCTTATGAGACCCGCCATTTAAATAACAATACTATAAAACTTTAATGTACCCCATTTGTAGACATAGCTTTTGCGGTATTATACTTTCCCAAATGTTCGACATCCCATCCAAAATAGTTTTTAGCATTATAGAAACAAATATCCTGAATCACTTTACCAACCCACTCTATGTCATTTGGTAATTCTCCATTTTCAATTTCAGTACCAAACAAGTTACACAATAATCTTCTAAAATATTCGTGTCTTGGGAAAGATAAAAAGCTTCTGCTATCAGTAAGCATACCAACCATCTTGCTCACCAAACCCATATTAGATAAAGCATTCAACTGTTTAGTCATTCCATCTTTTTGATCTAAAAACCACCAGCCACTACCAAATTGAATTTTACCTGCACTGCTTCCATCATTAAAATTACCAATCATTGTAGCCATCAATTCATTGTCAGCAGGGTTTAGGTTATAGAGGATTGTTTTAGCCAATTTATTATTCGTATCTAATCTATCTAAAAATTTGGCCAATGCTTTTCCTTGACTAAAATCACCAATAGAATCCCAGCCAGTATCAGCACCAAGCTGCCTCATCATCCTGCTGTTATTGTTTCTCAATGCACCCAAGTGGTACTGTTGAATCCATCCTTTTTCACAATCCCATTCAGCAAACCATTGCAGCATTGCACTCTTAAATTTCAGTTGCTCATAACTGCTCAAAGCTTTGCCACTTCTAATACTTACAAACATTGCTTCAATTTCAGCCAATGTAAAATCTTCTGCATAAATTTCTTCCAAACCGTGGTCACTCACCTTGCAACCATTGGCAGCAAAAAATTCGTGGCGACTTTGCAATGCAGTCAAATAATCGTTCAAAGATTTTATATTCACATCACACACAGTTTCCAGTTTATCTACATAACTATTAAACGTTGCAACATTCGCTACATCCATTGCCTTATCAGGTCTAAACGCAGGCAGAATAGGTATTTCAAAGCCTTCATTCTTCAACTGAATATGGTAATTCAAGTCATCAATAGGGTCGTCAGTCGTGCAAACAGTAGCCACATTCATCTTGCGTAAAAGGTTTTTCACGCTGTATTCAGGACTACGCAATTTCTCACTGCACTCATCATAAATTCTCTTTGCACTTTTCTCATTCAATATTTCGTGAACATCAAAATAGCGTTGCAATTCCAGGTGCGTCCAGTGATACAAAGGATTTCTCAACGTGTAAGGAACAGTCTTTGCCCACTCATAAAATTTTTCCCAATCACTCGCATTGCCAGTGCAAAATTTCTCATCCACACCATTCGTTCTCATTGCACGCCATTTGTAGTGGTCGCCATACAACCAAATCTGGGTAAGGTTTTCAAAGTTTTTATCTTCTGCGATTTGCTGTTGTGGCAAGTGGCAGTGATAATCAATAATAGGCATTTGCTTAGCGTATTGATGATACAAAACTTCTGCAGTTTTATTGCTCAATAAAAAATTCTCATTCAAAAATTGTTTCATACACTTCTATTTTATTTTCATTCAAAGCCTTGCGGCTGTTGATTTTTATTATTATGTTACCAGCTTTGGTAATTCTATTCATCGCCTGTTGTGTCACTCACTTCAACGTTCAGAACTTTACTCCTCTTTTCTCACATTGTATTTTTAGAACGCAGATTGTTTAAGATTTTGCAAGATTTATTATGATACAAAATCAGTGTTAATCATAATCAATCATATTAAATCAGCATTCCATTTCTTTACAAACTCACCCCTCTCTTCCAGGGAATAAAATCATCCTGATTCAACTGCACAGCTTTAGGAATAACCTCACCACTTGCAGCCTTTATACAATATTCCAAAATCTCTTCACCCATTTGTTGCAATG
>CAZTOP010000010.1:0-76091 GCA_964615145.1 uncultured Chitinophagaceae bacterium | reverse complement strand
AAATCTTCTGGTGTATCAATTTCAACACCCATATAATCTGTAACCACCATTTTTAAAGGAACTCCATTTTCTAAATATCTAAGACATTCAATTTTTTCAGCAGCTTCTAAAGGTGTCATTTTCCAATTAGTAAAATTCATTAATGCTTGTTTGCGAAAAGCATACACACCAACATGTTCATAGTAAACTGGTGAAACATTTTTATCTCTATGATAAGGAATCACACTTCTGCTAAACATTAACGAATTCATATTTTTATCAACTGCAACTTTAACATAGTTAGGATCTGCAATTGATTTTTCATCTTTCAAAATCTGCATTAGACTTGCCACTTGAACACTATTATCATTAAATACTTCAAGTAATTTTTCAAGCGGTTCACGTTTTACAAAAGGTTCATCTCCTTGTACGTTTACAATAATATCAACATTCAAATCAACAGCAGCTTCTGCAATTCTATCACTACCGCTTTCGTGAGAACTTTTACTCATAATGGCTTTACCACCATTATTTACAATTTCATTAAAAATAATTTCACTGTCTGTTACAACAATTACTTCATCAAATAATTCTGTTGCAATAGTATTATCATATGTATGGCGGATAACTGTTTTTTTGCCCAGTATTTGCATTAACTTGGCAGGAAATCTAGTGGCAGCATACCTTGCAGGAATCATTGCAATTTTTGTAAGTGATGATGAACTCATATTCATTATTGATTAAAAAACAAATTTAGTTGCTTGTTTTATGTATTGATGAATAAACTTAATATTGTATCAATAAATCTTCTATGTCATTTTCTGTCAACATCAATCAATCAAAAACTTACCCATCAATTATTCTATCTGATGATGCATCAAATACTGTAGCTGAAATATTTTGTTTTGGTGGTTTATTAAACTCTTTTTCAATTGAACAAAATAGAAAATTATTTAATATAGTCGATGCTTATACAGATACTGATGAGGCTATTGCAAAACGAAACACTTGGTTCAAGAGTTGCAGACTTAGTCCGTTTCCTTGCAGATTGAAAAGTGGAGTTTATGAATGGCTAAATCATCAATATAGAATGGAAAAATTTTATATGGGCGAAAATGCTATACATGGAATTATTTATGATGCAGTTTATGATATTGTTACAACAGAAGCCAATAAAGACAATGCTTTGGTAGAATTAAGATATGATTATAATGGAGAAGACAAAGGATATCCATTTGCTTTTAGTACTAGACTAGTTTGGAAGCTCGAAGCAAATAATTTGTTGAGTGTTACTTCTTATATAATCAATAAAACCAATACAACTATTCCATACTGTGAAGGTTGGCACCCTTATTTTAAATTAGATATCCCTATTGATGATTGTACATTAGAATTTGATGCAAGTGATTTGCTTGAGTTTGATGCCAACTGTATTCCAACCGGAAAATCAGTTGAAGAGAAAAGATTCAAAAAAGCTACCTCACTTAAAAATATTTCTTTAGATAATTGTTTTGTTTTAGATAAAAATATAGAACAGCCTAAATGTATTTTGAAAGGAAAACAATTGGCTCTAAGTATTATGCCTGCTGCATCTTACCAATATTTACAAATATTTACACCTGACCATAGAGAGAATATTGCTATTGAAAATTTAAGTGCTGCACCCGATGCTTTTAATAATAAAATTGGGCTGCAAATATTGCAACCCAATCAAGAATATAGTTTTAAAACCAGTTATCAAATTCAAAAACTTAACTAGGGTAATATTTTTTTACCAACCGCAATAAATCATTTTGTTTAAGATGTGTAGCAATGGCACCATTTACCTGTAAAATTTCTGCAGAAAGTGTGTGAGCAATTTTTAAACTTTCTTCATCAGATTTTCCTAAATATTTCCCCAAAATAAACCCCGATAAAGAGCCATCGCCAGCACCAGTACAATCTTTTACCTCTGCAACTGTTGGTGCTGCTAAATGAATTGTTTTTTCTTTAGTAAATAAGATACTTCCAGCAGCTCCATTATGCAGCCAAATTTTTTCGGCACCTCTTTGCAATAATTCTTCGGCTTGTTGTTGTACTGTTGTTAATTGTTTATTGGTACATAAAGCAGGCAATTCATCCTCATTAGGTGTGAGCATTGTTACACCCTTTAAACTAGTTTTATACAATTTTGCAGCCGGAGGTACAGAAACTGGTTCGATAAAAAATGAAATATTATTTTCCTTACAAAAATCTGCCAACCAACTTATTGTTTTTACACTAATATTAGCATCAACTACAATGTAAGAAGCATTTTTCAATAATTCTTCGTGTTTTTGCAAGTGTTTTGGCGTTATTAATTCCAATTCGGCATTTGTTATTAATGCAGTAAATAAAGAGCCGTCAAAATTTAAAATGCCAGTGTATTTGCCTGTTAAACTATGTGTGGTAATAGCTGCATCTAATTTTATATTTGTGTAAGAACAAATAGTTTTTAACCAATCGCCCTCTCCATCATTTCCAAAAACACTAATTAATTGTACTGGTAAACCTAACAATGCTAATTGATGAGCTATATTTCTGCTAACACCTCCTGCACTTCTATGAACAGTAGCATCGTTTGTAGTTGCTAGAAGCATTGGGGCTGTTGCTGAATATAATTCATCTACCAAAGCAGCACCAATACAAATAATTTGTTTTTGCATAGATGCAAATGTAGGGTTGTGTTTATTTTACATCCTAAAAAATTCGACGAACTATTTTTTTTATATAACTATTAAAAAATGAAAACTGACCCAAGGGAATACTTACTAGCAATACAGCAAGTGGCCATAATATTGTTATTGTGATAAAGTATAACAAATAATAAACTGCATTTTTCTCTGAAATAAAAAATTGCACTATTCTTTTCGCAACATAACTACAAATGCTTCCACCTAATGCAAAGGTGCAAATTATAAGCACAAATTGAAGCCAATCAACCTTCCATTTATTTTTTAATTTAGTAAACATGCAGTTAAGAATATAATTAAGTGAGATTGCAAATTAAATGTAACAAGCTTAAATATTTATTTTTAGTTTGCATTATTATAACTATTTACAAATTGCATTGTTATTATCATGTTATTAGAAATATCTAAATGTTTACTTAAGTTTTAATCACAATATTATTTATCAATGAAATTCATATTCAGTAAAAAATACTATTTGATTGTTGAAACAATTTCTGCTAATTCATTATCAATTCCAATACCCTTACCATATTCTACTACTCTTCCAACTTCTTTACCATCATTTCTTAAAACTATAAAAGATGGCACATTTGTAATTTTGTAGGTTGACGACAAATCATTACCGCTCTTTTTATCTCTATCTACCCCAACAAGTGTAAGTTTTCTTTTAGGATATTCACTTTTATCCATCAATTTATAAAATAGAGGGAGCAAATTTTGTGTATCCTCGCACCAAGTTCCTCCAAAAACAATAATCTTAAATTTACTTTTTTGTTGCTTAATGATTTCGATAGCTTTTGCTGTTGGCTGTGCGTAGTTGTAGTTACTGCTAAACCACTTAAATGTTGTATCTGATTCAATAGTGTTTCTTTTAATAACACCTTGCAATACTTTTTCTTCTTTTCCTTCGTGCGTGGTAAAAAAGGTATTGTATTTAGGAGTACAACTACTAAATACCATTAACACAAATACTATTTTTTTCATTTATAAATTGGCTTTTATTTCTAACAAAAAAGACTTTAAACTTGTTAATGATTCTTGAAGTTGCAATCCAAACTCTGTTTTATGTTTATTAGATTTAAAATAATCCTTTGCACCTTCAATGCTAAATTTTCGATGTCGCAATAAGTAATGTATGATTTTGATATTTTGAATATCTTCTTGTCTAAACAATCTATCTCCCTTTCTATTTTTTCTAGGTTTTAAAACGCTAAATTGTCGTTCCCAAAATCTTAATTGCGATGTTGTTATATTGAACCATCCCGATACTTCGCTAATGGAATAATACAATTTTTGTTGCAGTTCTTCATTGCTTGGAACATTTACCAAATCTACATGATCAAAAGCTTCAGCGTATGATTTTCTGCCTCTTTTTGCTTTAGCTGGTTGCAGTTCTTGAGGAATTTTGGGCTTAGGTTTTCTACCCCGATTGCTTTTAACTTTTGGCTTTTCATCAAGTTGGGTAATAGATTCAATAATTTTTTTGGGTGTTAGTGTTTCTGGTATTACAATTTGTTGTTGTAATTCTTCAATCGGTTGTTGTATTTCAACAACTATTGGTTGAACTAACTCCAACGACTCCACCTTTTTTTTTATGGCTGGTTGCGGTGCAATTGGGTTGCCAAATAAATCGAGTTGTTGAGCAGACATACTGTAAAAATAACGTAGCTTAGTTTATAAATGAAGTTTTTTAAAAAAAAGCATCTGACTAAAGAATTATAGTTCTAAAAGTAAGATTAATTCTGGGTGTATTAATCTTTGTAGTAGGAGGCAGCCTGTGCAACCAGTTTTTTTGAGTAGTATTTTTCATTACAAGCAAGCTGCCGTGTTCTAATGTTAGTGAAACTGTTTGCCCACTTTGTTTATGTTTAAATGCAAATTTTCTTTCAGCTCCAAAACTCAAAGAAGCAATAGCACCATTTTCTTCCAATGTTTTTTCTGCATCGCTATGCCAAGCCATCCCTTCACTGCCATTATGATACAAGTTAAGTAAGCAAGAATTGTAGGTAGCATTAGTTTTTATTTCAACTATTTCTTTTAGTTCTAATAATTCTTTTGTCCATATTAATGCGTGTTTAGTAATTTTTGAGTAAGTATAGCTAAAATTTGTATTGCCATACCAGGCTACTTTACGTTTGGTAATTATGTGTTTTCCTAAAATAATGGCTTCGTCATTCTTCCATTCAATATTATTTAGTAATAACTGATAATATGCTGTAGCTTGCTGTGCCTGAAACAGTTTTCCATAATAAAATACCATACCATCAAATGGTAAAATATTAGTTTGTAGGTTATGATTAGTAAATAAATCCAATTGCAAATTTTTGTTAGTGCAAATTTATAATTTGGTAAAATAAAAATGCTGTTCCTTGGTAGAAACAGCATTTTTATTATTGAAAATATTGAATTGTTTTTATTCAAAAGTTAAGTCTAAGCCTAACCCTCTTAATTCGTGAACCAATACATTGAATGATTCCGGAACTCCAGCCTTAGGAATATTATCGCCTTTAACAATTGCTTCATAAGTTTTAGCACGTCCAATAATATCATCAGACTTGAGTGTTAATAATTCTTGTAAAATGTTGGCTGCACCATAAGCCTCGAGTGCCCACACCTCCATTTCACCAAATCTTTGACCTCCAAATTGTGCTTTACCACCTAAAGGTTGTTGTGTAATTAAACTGTATGGTCCAATGCTACGTGCGTGCATTTTATCATCAACCATGTGATGTAGTTTAATTACATAAATTACTCCTACTGTTGCTTTTTGGTGGAATCTTTCACCAGTTTCACCATCATAAAGATATGTATGACCGTTTAAAGGAATGCCTGCCTCTTTACACAAGTTTTCAATTTCGGTTGTGCTTGCACCATCAAAAATTGGGGTAGCATATTTTCTGCCTAATTTCAAACCTGTCCAACCTAAAATAGTTTCATAAATTTGACCTAAGTTCATCCTTGAAGGTACACCCAATGGATTTAAAACTATATCAACAGGTGTTCCATCTTCCATAAATGGCATATCCTCGGCACGTACAATTTTAGCAACAATTCCTTTATTACCGTGACGACCAGCCATTTTATCACCTACTTTAAGTTTACGCTTAACAGCAAGATAAACCTTGGCCAACTTTAATACACCAGCTGGTAATTCATCACCAATTGAAATATTAAATTTGTCTCTTTTAAATCTTCCTAACTCTTCGTTGTACTTAATTGTGTAATTATGTAATAAAGTGTTAATTGCTTGGTCAACCTTTTCTTCTCCAGTCCAACCTAAAGGATTGATGCCTTGAACATCTAAAGTTTGAAGGTTTTTAGAATTAAACTTAACTCCTTTACCTATTAAAGTTTCGCCATAGCTGTTTGTTACACCATTTGAAGTTTTATCTCTTAACAAGATAGTAAGTTTACCTACTAGTTGTTCTTTTAAATTTTCAACAACAATGTTATGAGCTTTTTCTACTTTTTCTAAAGCAGCTTTCTCACGAACTTTAGAGTTTTTATCTTTTTTAGCTCTTTGGAATAGTTTTTTATCAATAACAGTTCCTTCGGTTCCGTTTGGAGCTTTTAAAGAAGCATCTTTTGCATCACCAGCTTTGTCACCAAAGATAGCACGCAATAATTTTTCTTCTGGAGTTGGATCACTTTCGCCTTTTGGTGTAATTTTTCCAATTAAAATATCTCCTTCTTTAATAGTAGCACCAATTCTTATAATTCCGTTTTCGTCTAAGTCTTTAGTAGCTTCTTCGCTTACGTTAGGAATGTCTGACGTTAACTCTTCCTCACCCAATTTAGTATCTCTAACTTCTAATTCATATTCATCAATGTGAAGAGAAGTAAATAAATCTTCGCGAACCACTTTTTCGTTAATCACAATCGCATCCTCGAAGTTGTAACCTTTCCAAGGCATAAAGGCAACCACCAAGTTTCTACCCAAAGCTAATTCACCATTTTGCGTTGCATAGCCTTCAGTCAAGAAGTCTCCCTTTTTAACTTTTTGTCCTTTTTTTACAGCTGGGCGTAAGTTAATACAAGTTGATTGGTTGGTTTTTATGAACTTAGCTAATTTGTAAACAACTAAATCATCGTGGAAAGAAATCAATCTATCCTCATCATTTCTATCATATCTGATGTGGATTTCTCTGGAATCAACAAATTCTACAACACCTGTACCATCTGCGTGAATTTGAATACGTGCATCTAAAGCTGCCTTTGCCTCTAATCCTGTTCCTACAATAGGTGCATCCATTCTGATTAATGGTACTGCCTGACGTTGCATGTTCGATCCCATCAAAGCACGGTTAGCATCATCATGCTCTAAGAAAGGAATCAATGAGGCAGATAAACCCACAATTTGGTTAGGAGCAACGTCCATAAATTGAACATCTGCCTTATCTAAAATTGGGAAATCGCCGGTATCTCTACTTACAATTTTATCATTAATAAAATTTCCTTTATCATCTAAAGGAGTATTGCTTTGTGCAATTTTCTTTTCTTCTTCTTCTTCAGCACTCAAGTACTGAATTTCTTTCATATTTACCTTTCCATCTGTTACTTTACGATAAGGAGTTTCAATAAAGCCCATATCATTAATAGCAGCATGAACGCAAAGCGTAGAAATTAGACCGATGTTAGGTCCTTCTGGAGTTTCAATAGTACACAAACGACCGTAGTGAGAATAGTGTACGTCACGAACCTCGAAACCTGCTCTTTCTCTACTTAAACCACCGGGTCCAAGGGCTGAAATACGACGTTTGTGCGTAATTTCAGAAAGAGGATTGGTTTGATCTAAGAATTGAGACAATTGAGAAGTACCAAAGAATGAATTGATAACAGAAGATAACGTTCTTGCGTTAATTAAATCTACAGGAGTAAATACCTCATTGTCACGAACGTTCATTCTTTCACGTATAGTACGAGCCATACGAGCTAAACCAACACCAAACTGTGCATACAATTGTTCTCCAACTGTACGTACACGACGATTTGATAGGTGATCGATATCATCAATCTCTGCTTTAGCATTGGTTAAACGTACCAAATACTTGACAATTTCAATGATATCTTGTTTGGTTAATACCTTTTTTTCAATAGGGATTACGTGTTCTAGTTTTCTGTTAATCTTGTAACGACCAACTTCACCTAAATCGTAACGCTTATCGCTAAAGAATAATTTATCAATAATACCACGAGCAGTTTCATTATCTGGAGCATCGGCACCACGCAATTGGCGATAAATGTGCTGAACAGCTTCTAATTCACTGTTGGAAGTATCTTTATTTAGTGTATTGTAAATGATAGCATAATCGCCACCTAATTCTTCTTTTTGTATAAAAATGGTTTCAATACCCATTTCTACTATAGTGTCAATACCATCTTCGTCTAAAATAGTATCACGCTCCATTACAATTTCGTTACGCTCAATACTTACAACTTCGCCTGTATCTTCATCAACGAAATCTTCTACCCAAGTTCTTAATACACGAGCTGCTAATTTTCTGCCTACATGCGGTTGCAATGTTTCTTTACTTACAGCAATTTCGTCTGCCATTCCAAATAATTCCAGAATGTCTTTATCTGTTTCAAAACCAATTGAACGCAATAGAGTTGTTACAGGGAATTTCTTTTTACGATCAATGTATGCATACATTACATTGTTAATATCTGTAGCAAACTCCATCCAGGCTCCTTTGAAAGGAATAACTCGGGCAGAGTATATTTTTGTACCATTAGGGTGTGTAGATTGACCAAAAAATACACCCGGAGAACGATGTAACTGAGAAACAATAACACGCTCAGCACCATTAACCACAAACGTACCACGAGGTGTCATATAAGGTATATTACCTAGAAACACATCTTGTACAATGGTTTGGAAATCGACGTGTTCCTCATCGTTACAGCTTAAGCGTAGCTTGGCTTTTAAGGGCACTGCATACGTTAATCCACGCTCCATACACTCAACAATTGAGTAACGCGGTGGATCAATAAAGTAGTCGAGAAACTCTAAAACGAAGATGTTACGAGTGTCTGTAATAGGAAAATTTTCCTTGAACACTTTAAATAGACCTTCATTATTACGCTTATCTGGCGTAGTTTCTAATTGAAAAAACTCTCTGAAAGATTCCAATTGGATATCTAACAAGTCAGGAGCATCTGCCAGATGTTTTGTTTTACCAAAATTGTACCTGGTGTTTAATGTAGTTGTAGACATAAATAGTGTAATCCGTTTTTAGCTAAAATGTGCAATTTGCAAATGTTTTAATGGCCATAAATGCATTTGCGGTACCTATCCAAAAAAATAAAGGATTGCAAAAGTAGGGGTTTAGGGCTATATGTGGAAAAGTTTTTCTATAATTTTTTATTATGATATTGGTAAAACCACTAAGCTAACCATTTTAACTTTTATCTCTGCCTAATAAGTAGGTTGTTTACCTGTTAAACTAAAGATAATACTTTGAATAGGGCTTCATAGGGAGTCAGTAGGAATGATGGCAGATTTTACAATGAGTTAAAAATTAAAATACTTCAAGGTTTATATTTTAAAACTACTAAGTAATCACTAAAATTGGACACATATTATTTTCCTTGCAAAGAAGTAACGATTTCAACAAATCTAATCTAGTTGTTTCATCTGTTTAATTTCACTCAACTTCTTAATAATAAATAAGAAGGGTGCATAAATTCAAAGTTTATGCACCCTTCTTATTTTTAAGCCCATTTATCTACGCCTGTGTGGCTTGCCAGTATTGGGTTTTTGTTGTGGCGGTTTTTGCTCCTGATTATTATTTTCGTTGGCTTTGGGTTCTCGTTTTTCTATAGCCACCTTCTTCTGTTGTATTTGTTGTGGTGGTTTTTGTACCTGCTTATTAGTATCATCTGCAACCGGTAATTTTTTTTCTATTGCTACCTTCTTTTGTTGCGATTGGATCGGTGGTTTTTGATTTTGCCTTTGCTGTTGTGGAGGGCGATTGTTTTGTTGTAAATCTCCCCTGTTATTACTATCTTGCTGTCTTGGTTTATTGTCTTGCTGGCGACTTCTTTGTTGATCACGTCTTCGCTTATCGTTTTTCTCTAAACTTTTTAAGCTAATTTGTCCTACCAATTCAACAAACTGTGGTTCGGCTTCTTTTTGTTTATTATTAATAATTTCAACAGCTTCTAGTTCATCGGGTCTAATACCTTTTGCATTTAAAGCTTTAATTTCTTTAACTCTATCTATGGTTAATGGATAATGCTTGGTGCTACCTTGTACAGTGTACCACATTAGGTTTTTAAAAATATCTTTTTTTATCAGATATGCCGGACCGCGAGCAATTTCGATAGTATCAGCATTATCTGGAAAATGCTGTAATGCATCTAAATAGGTATCTAATTCATAGTTTAGGCAACATTTTAATCGACCACATTGTCCACTTAATTTAGTTTGATTAATGGATAAATTTTGGTAACGAGCAGCGGTCGTATTCACACTTTTAAAATCGTGCAGCCAAGTACTGCAACATAATTCTCTACCACAACTACCAATGCCACCCACTTTTGCAGCTTCTTGTCTAATACCAATTTGTTTCATTTCTACCTTTAGCTTAAACTCGCCTGCAAAAAATCTTATCAATTCTCTAAAATCTACTCTATCATCAGCGGTGTAAAAAAAAGTACCTTTTTTACCATCGGCTTGTATTTCTACTTCACTCAATTTCATTTGCAGGTTTAAATTACGTGCAAACTCTCTGCTTTTTGCTTGTATAGCTGGCTCTCTGTCTTTATTGATATGATAAAGTTCTAAATCTCTTTCGGTGCTTAAACGCAAAATTTTCTTCATTTCAGAGTCGTCTTCTTTTACCCCATTTTTTTTCATTTGCATTCTTACCAACTCACCGCTTAAGGAAACCTGACCAACATCAAATCCATTAACTCCCTCGACAGTTACATACTGACCTTTTTCAAAATATTCAAAAGATGTATTTCTGAAAAAGTCTTTTCTGCTACCTTGTTTAAAGCTTACTTCTACAACTTTACAAGAACTTTCAGGGTCGCTAAAAGGTAAGTTTCTAAGCCAGTCGTGCACATTTAATCTATTACATCCACCCGTACTACAACCACCATTGCTTTTACAGCCATTGGGTTTACCGGTGCCACAAGATCCACATCCCATTGTATTATTTAATTTATTAGAATGATAAATTTAATGAGGTTTTGTGGCAAGCAATGATGATAATCAATTTTGATTATTGGGTGGAAAAAGGATATATTTAATTGAGTTCCTAAAACTATTGTATAACAACTTAACAATTTCTTTTCCTACAATACTTACTTCACAAAAACCTTAACTGCTCAAAAATAAAGGAAATTATCAATTATAATAAAAAACTTACTTATCTTGTACGCCCTAACGATTGGCTTATGGCACTAAAAATAATAGACCACGGTTCGCCAGAATATCATCAAATGGTTGATCTTAGATATCAAATTTTACGAAAACCTTTAGGTTTAAATTTTACACTAGAAGAACTTGACCAAGAAAAAAAAGATATTTTACTTGGATGTTTTGATGATGAAAAGCTTGAAGGATGCTGCCTGCTAACCCCTGTTGCTGAAAGCACATTAAGATTAAGGCAAATGGCTGTTGGAATGGGATTGCAAGGAAAAGGGATTGGCAGAGTATTAATGCATTTTGCAGAGAATATTGCCCACGATGTTGGCAGCAAAAAAATAATTATGCACGCCCGAAAAACGGCTGTTGGTTTTTATGAAAAGTTGGGATATACGATTTGTAGCGATGTTTTTGAAGAGGTTTCGATTCCGCATTATGTAATGGAAAAATCATTGTAGATTAATGAAACATTTAATAGGTTGCATACTTGCATTTATGTATACTTCATTTGTATTTGCAAATGATTCTGCCCTTTTAGTTATACATTTTCCATTCAATAAATTTGAGTTGCAAATAAACGAGTCTAAAAAAATAGATTCATTTATAGCGGGTTTTGATACAACAAAATTTGCTATACAACACATTAGAATTGAAGGACACACCGACCAAGTTGGGAGCAATTCATATAACTACTTACTGTCTAAAAAAAGAGCAGAAAGTGTTGCAACAACATTAGCCTACTTACTAAACAGAGGTATTGATACCACTTTAAGTTATTTTGGTAAAACTCAATTATTGAGAACCTCAAATGCTGAAGATGAAAGATACTTTAACAGAAGGGTGGTTGTAACAATTATTTATAAACCCACTGTTATAAAAGAAATTGTAACTATTAAGCCAGACACAACTACCCAAACTATACCAGTAGAAACAAAAGCAGAAATAATAAATGTACCACCTGCCTACAAAAAGCTCTCGGAAAAAATTAGTGACAGCAGCTTAAAAATTGGTGATCGTATTGAATTGCCTTTTATATTGTTTGTTGGCGGTATGCACGAATTTTTACCTACATCTTACCCTTACTTAGATGAGCTATTGAATGTAATGCTTGCTCATCCAAAACTAGAAATAGAAATACAAGGACATATTTGTTGCCAGCCAGGCATTGAAGATGGAATTGACCTTGCCACCAGAAAAAATGATTTATCATTAGCACGTGCTATTGCTGTATATGATTATTTGAGGAAAAGAGGTATCAGCAAGAAAAGAATGCAATACGTGGGTTTAGGACACCAGTTTCCAATAACACAAGAAATTACTGAACAGGAAAAAACAAGAAATAGAAGGGTTGAAATAAAGATTTTAAAAAGATAAGGTTAGCTTTCTAATATCTTTTCCATTTTCATACTTCGTGAACCTTTTATTAAAATGCTACAATCGTTATAATTTTGTTTTTTAAACCAATCTGCAGCTTCGGATGAGTTAGAAAAATACAAATGAGCCGAAGATATTTTGTCAAAATCGCCTCCTACTACAACTACTTTTTTCCAATTGTATTGATTAATTAAATCAATAATAGCGTGATGTTCTGCCACGCTTTCTTCACCTAATTCCATCATTCCGCCAAGTATCAAAATTTTATTAGAAGATTCTAGTTTGGCAAAATTTTCAATAGCTAATTTCATACTTGAAGGATTAGCGTTATAAGCATCTAAAATAATTCTATTCGTTCCTTTTTCGATTAGCTGAGAACGACTATTTGAAGGTGTGTAATTTTCGATAGCCGACTTAATTTTTGTGTGAGGAACATTGAAATGTTTTCCTACTACAACAGCAGTTAATACATTAGATAAGTTATAGTCTCCAACCAAATTTGTTTGTATAAATTTTATGTTTGTATCGTTTGTAATATTTACACTTAACAAGGGATTGCTTTCTTTAACATTACCAGTTATGACACCTTCTTTTGTTCCATACTTTATAATGGTATTAATACCTTTACTCATTTCTTGCAAATAATCAAAATCCCAGTAAACAAATGCAGTTCCATTATTATTTTTTAGAAAAGTAAATAATTCTCCCTTTCCCTTTTTAACTCCCTCAACACCACCAAAGCCTTCTAAGTGTGCTTTACCACAATTTGTAATCATTCCGTGTGTTGGCAATGTATAGGTACAATAACTTTCTATTTCTTTTTGATGGTTTGCCCCCATTTCAATTACAGCCATTTCTGCATCTTGCTTAATAGATAATAATGTTAATGGAACTCCAATATGATTGTTAAGGTTGCCCTGTGTAGTATATGTTTTATAATGTGAAGCAAGAACAGAACTTACTAATTCTTTTGTTGTTGTTTTTCCATTGCTTCCTGTAATAGCAATAAAAGGAATATTAAATTGTTGTCGATGATGTTTTGCCAATGCCTGCAAAGTGGTTAAAACATCTTTTACTTTAAATAAATTTTCATTATCACTATCAATATTTTCATCTATTACAGCAAGGCTTGCACCAGCTTCCAATGCTTGCAATGCAAACAAATTACCATTAAAATTATCGCCTTTGAGTGCAAAAAAAATATCGCCTTGCTTAATCTTTCTTGTATCTGTACAAACAGACATTGACTGTAGAAAGTAGCTGTATAAAGTTTCTATTGAATTGCTCATATTACATTATTTTTTACCTTGCAGATAACCTAATTGTGTAAGACAATTTTGAAGAATTTTTTTTCTGATATTGACCATATCAATGTTATGCTCACCTTCGAAGTTTAATACAAAGAATGATGGATGCTTGTTTTCCTCAATCCAGCCAATAACCCAACCAATTGATTTGCCATTTTCTTTAATACCCCAACCTGTTTTATATGCAACTGTATAGTTACTATTGTTTTCTTGAACCATTATTTTTTTTACAGCTTCCATTGTGGTTTTGGTAAAAGGCAATTGTTCAAAATATAATTTTTTTACTAATCCCAATTGTTCATCAGGTTTTATTTTCAAAGAATTATCTAACCAAAATGTATCAATATTAGAGGTAATTTTTTTTGTGCCATAACTTAAACTATCAAGCCAAGTTTGCATAGTATCTTTTCCTATTCTTCTTGCTACTTCTTGATAATATGGTACACTGGAAACATTAAAGGCTTCGGCCATTGTTAAATCTTTGTTCCATTCTGGCATTCCCCTATCAATACCATCCCATTTTATTATCATCTTAGTACTGGAAATTCTTCCTGTTTGTAATCCAATTAGGGAATTAACGATTTTGAATGTGGAAGCAGGTGTGAAAGCTGAATCTTTATAACGACTTAAGTTGTATATGTTAAAATTGCCTTGTGCATTATTGTAAAGGGCAAAAGTGCCGTCAACTTGATATTCATCGAAGAATTTTTTAAGCCCATCTTCTTTGGTAATGTTGCTGGAAGAGCAAGATTGGAATAAAGAAATAATACCAACTACAATTACCAAGGTTTTAACTATTCGCTTTTTCATTATTATTTTTTTATGTTGGCAAAGCAAATCATTTTGAACAAAAAAAATATAAAAATTATTAGGCAGAAGAAAACATTGAAATTACTTGTCGATGGCTGTCATTAAATGATGTTTGCCTTTTAGCATAAATTTTTTGCTTTGTTCAATGGCATCCATTACTTGGTCTAAAATGATTTCGGCAGAAAGGGAATAATCTATAACCATTGGAGCTTTGAATTTAACAGAAAGTATTGAACCTTTTTTCTTAAAAGTGAGACCTTTTTTTGTGAAAGCCCTCCAAAAGCCATTGATAACAACTGGCACCACAGTAGGTTGAATTTGTTTTATTATATGTGCTGTTCCTTTTCTTCCGGGTGCGAAAGGTTTTGTGGTTCCTTGGGGGAATGTAATTACCCAATTATTTTCTAAAGCTCTGTAGATTTTTCTTGTGTCAGATGGATCAAGCCCACGCCTTACTTCCTGTCCCTCTGCACGCCAAGTTCTTTTAACTGTTAATGCACCGGCTAGTTTAAATAAGCGACTAATCCAATTGCCGTTCATTGTTTCTTCGGCTGCAACAAAGTATAATCTTGTAAATGGATTTAATAGATAGTATGGCAATCCAAGTTTATTATTTTTTCTCCATTTTACAGCACAAAAGATATGAATAAATACTATAACATCTGCAAAATAAGTTTGATGATTGCTTACAAAGAGTACGTTACTTTTGGGTAATTTTTTCAGATGCTCAGTGCCTTCTATTTTAATTTTATTTATTAATACCAAGCCAGGATAGGTGATGATTCCTACCGAGGCGTAAATAAATGAGCGGAATAATTTAATATGTTTTAACCTTTCGGATAAACGCATTGCAATTGTTTTGAGGTTGCAATATTAAGCAAAGGTTTCTTTATTTGATATACTCAAATTTTTTCGAACAGCCACCACATTCGCTTACGAGGTTTTACTTTAAAATTGTGTTTGATATATGTACTTATATGTTCCATTGCTTCGTGATAACTATCTGTAAGCAATAGCAGTTTTAAATCATCTCTAGAAATAGTTCCATTTTCTTCCATTAGTTTTATATAATCTAAAAGAGGTTGGAAATATGATTTACCAAAAAGAACTACAGGAAAATTATTAATAGTTTTAGTTTGAATTAAAGTTAAGGTTTCAAAAAGCTCATCCATTGTTCCCCAACCACCAGGCATAATAATAAATGCGTAAGAATATTTTACGAGTAACGTTTTACGTACAAAAAAATAATCAATAGTTACTGATTTATGTAAATATGGATTTTCATGCTGTTCAAACGGCAGTTTTATGTTAATACCTACCGATTTTCCTCCATTTTCAAAAGCACCTCTATTGGCAGCTTCCATAACACCTGGACCACCACCTGTTAAAGTTACAAAACCAGTGTTGGCAATATGCTTTCCCATTTCTCTGGCAGCTTTGTAGTAGTGATGGTCTTCGTTAAAACGTGCTGAACCAAAAACTGTAATACAAGGGCCTGTAAAATGCAATGCTCTAAAGCCTTTAATAAATTGTTTAAAAACACTCCAAGCAAAAAAAAACTCATTAACCCTTGGCTTTGCACCTTCAAGATAAACTGGTATTTGTGCTGGAATTATTTTTTCGGAACGAGGTTTGTGTTTACTCATACTTATAAAAAAATTGGCAATTGTGTTTTTACATCATCCCACATAAAAACTAAATTAGCACCAGTTTTATTTTCATCGAAATAGGCAGTAAAAGCCTCAACATTCTCTGCATTTTTTTCAACTGCAATATCTACTCTTAAAACATCATTCTTGGCATTGTAAGAATAACTACCCCAGCTGTAATTGTCTTTACTAAAAATTATTGTCCACTTATCTGGATTGGGAATACAGTACAAAGTATATCTTCCCTTGTTTATTGACTTACCATTAATTTTTACGTTTTTTAAGAACTCGATTTCTGTTGCTTCATTTGCACCCAAACGCCACATTTCATTATACTTTACAATACCATCAAAAATTATTCTAGCATTTTTTTGTGGCCTTCCGTAAATAATTCTTGCAATAGGTGCATCTTTAACCTTACCACTCAATTTTAATATCGGATAGGTATTGGGCCAATAACTCATATCCATTGGACTTTTATCTAAATCGGTAGGCTTTTGTTGTGCCAATACAGCAATTGAGAGCAATAAAAACAAAAAAAGGTTTGATAATTTTTTCATAATATTTTATTGTTATGTAGTGATATTATTTTTTGCAAAGCAAATTGTTTTATGTCTTTAAAAAAAATATCATACTGAATTTTAAGATTTTCTTTATTCTCTAAAAATATAGCAAAAGCATTGTGCTTATGATTGATATACTTAGCCCTATTTGTTAAAGAATCAAAACTTTTTTGAATACCAACATCATTTTTATAATTCACCAGCCAATTATGTGTTTTCATTGATTGAAAAGGAAGCTGAAAAGATGCAGGAAAATAATTTGAATTTTTTTCTAAATTATAGTAACAACTTACTGCAAAATTTTCAAGTGCACAATCTGAATTAAACTCATTAAAGTCGTTAGCTAAAAAATAATCGTACACTACATCTATAAATGCTCCAGAATATAAACCAAGTTCTGCTTTAAAAAATTGTTTAGCATTTATAGTGGCTGTATGCTTATCGGTATATTCATCAATAAACCTGTGCAGCATTATTCCTTTTTGAATTTTTACTGGATAGTTTAATTTTTGGTTGCCCTTAACAAAATCACTAATCATATTACCCAATAAAATTTCCGGGTCATCGAAAGACAAATATGCGTGTGCGAGAAAATTCAAAGCATTCTATTTAGATCTATTTTCTACAAATTCTTTTTTATAATACAAGCACTCATTTGTTAACCCACAATTATTGCACTTGGGGTTTCGGGCTAAACAAGTATATCGGCCATGAAGTATTAACCAATGATGTGCTTTATGTATAAGCTCTTTAGGAAACTCCTTTATAAGTTGTAATTCGACAGCCAAGGGAGTTTTAGCAGTTTTAGCAACTAAACCCAATCGATGACTAACTCTAAAAACATGTGTATCCACAGCCATATTAGGCTGATTGTCTATGACGCTGGTAATTACATTGGCTGTTTTTCTTCCAACACCGGGAAGTTGTATTAACTCCTCAACCGTCATTGGAATAGTGCCACCAAATTTATCCAATAACATATTTGCCATCCCAATTAAATGTTTTGTTTTATTGTTAGGATAAGAAATACTCTTGATTAATGGAAATAATTCATCAAAACTAGCTTTAGCCAATTCAACAGGCGATGGATATTTATTAAATATTGCTGGTGTTGTTAAATTAACTCTTACATCGGTACATTGAGCAGATAATATTACAGCCACTAATAGTTGATATGGCGTATCGTAAATTAATTCAGTTTCTGCGTTAGGGCTATGCTCTAAAAAATAGTTAATAACGTGCTGATATCGTTGTTTTCTTGTCACTATGAAGATAATTTTAGAACCTTATAAATAAAACTGAATTAGTATTGCTTTAACATTGAGGTTAATGGATAACGTAAGTTTTCAAAACCCATCATATCAACTTTTACTGAACCAACAACAATGGGGCTTTCTATTCTTAAAGGAATATGATTTGCATCATCACTAACCCATACAGTCATATTTTCTCCCCCTTCAAAAATAGTTCCTTTAATAAGCAGTGGCTTAAATTTTATAGCATTGAATTTGCCAAACTTTGTTTTAATTGTTTCCTTGCCAAGATATTTGATATAAAGGTTATATACTTCATTATCTAAAAACATATTGAATGGAATTTTATCGTCTATTTTATAGCTATCGAAATTCATATTTCTTGCATAATAAATTGCACTTAAAACATCTTGAATACAATTAGGAATTTTATAAACCCCTTTAGCTGTGATAGCAGTATTAGCTTTTTGATTAAAGGTTACATTTTCATAAATCTTAAACCCTCCTTCATTTACATCTCTTAAAAATTTATATGGCTGTAAGGTGGCTGTATCGAAATAAGTTTCGTATTTATCTCTAACTTTAAAAATCCAGTCATACTTACTATTACTTGAACCATCACCAACTACATGATATACTGGCTTGTTATTGTAATTTTCTAATGTTGTTGTAAACGTTGCATTGCCAGCATTTACATACAATCCAACTACAGAATAATAAATATTAAAGTAAATTTTTTCGCCATTTTGAAAGGCTTTGTTGTAAATGCCACAAAAATCGTCTCCAGCAGTTAATTGTACTGAAATACTTGTAAGCAGGGTAAATATTAAAATAATTTTTTTCATTACATTTTATTTGGTGAGATAAATAACAGTATTTACTGTCGTTTAAAAATCTTTACTCCTAACATAAACAAACTTCCTGCCAATGCTGGAAACACCCGATTGATAAGCCATATTGCAGTTGCTGTAAAAACAATACCAGCCGTATTAGTGCTTAATAATCCAATTAGCTGAATACTTATTTGTCCACGTAACCCAACTTCGGTTAAAGCTACAGTAGGCACTATGGCCAATATTAATAAAAAAATGCAAACCATTAGTGCTAACAACAATACATTAGCTTCTACCTTAAATACCTTTAACATTAATAAATATTGCACCACAAATACAACGTACCTTAAAAAAGAAAAAAGCAAAACTTTTGTTAAATCTTTCGTTTCAAAGTCTTCTACCTTTTGAATAAGAAAAGCATACTTGCGAACAAATGGTAATTTTTCTACGGCTTTTGTAATCCAGCTTAAACTAAAATAAACCATTGTTAAAAGCACTGTACAGGTAAACAAAACAAACATTAGTCCATTGTACCAAAAAACATTTACACCGCCGTTACCTAATCCATTTTTTTCAAATAATATTCTTGAAGAAAACAAAGCTAAAAAGCCCATGATAAAAGTTACTATCACCTGGCTTAAACTACCTACCATTGTTAATGATACAGCTCTTAACCGATTGCCTTCATTTAAAAATAAAACTCTTCCTACATATTCTCCTAAATTATTGATAGTATTTAATGCAAATGCCTGACCACTAAAAACAGCTTTAAATGCTTTTAAAAACTTAATCTTTTCAATACTTTGGATTAGTATCTGCCACTTTTTAGTTTCTAAACCCCAATTTAAAAACATTAGTGCAAATGCTAATAATACGAAAGCCCAATCTTGATTAGATAAATTTGATAACTCCTTCCAAGTATTTTGCAAATCTTTATGCTTGGTTATTTGATTGTAAATAGAAATGGAAAACCATATAAAAATTACTGGACCCAGTATATAGTTAGTAAATATTTTAAATTTCTTGTTCAAGCGATTTGTTCTTAAGGAATTTTAAGCTAATGTTTTAAAATTAACTAGAATAATTTTCAAAAATATACGTTACCATTCAATAAACATAGTCAAAAAAGTTTAAGTAATAAATAACTACTTTAGCAGCAAAGATGAAAGAAACAAAAATTATACTTGGGGTTGACCCTGGCACACAAGTAATGGGTTATGCACTTTTAAAAATTACAGGAAATCAAACTCAGGTTTTATTAATGGATGTTCTAAAACTTACTAAACATAAAGATATTTATGAAAGGCTCGAAAAAATACACACTAAAATTGTTGAATTAATAAAATTGTATCGCCCTTACTCATTTGCAATTGAAGCACCATTTTTTGGAAAAAATGTACAAAGTATGTTAAAGCTAGGCAGAGCCCAAGGTGTGGCAATTGCAGCAGCTATGCAAGGGGGCTTAGAGGTTACTGAATATTCTCCAAAAAAAATAAAACAATCTATTACAGGTAATGGAAATGCAGATAAAGACCAGGTTTGGAAAATGCTACAAACAGTTTTGAATATTGAAGAAAAACCACAATACTTTGATGCCACAGATGCTTTAGCAGTAGCATTATGCCACCATTATCAATCGTCTAATGCAATAATGCTAAAGGGTAAGGCAATTAAAGGGTGGGATGATTTTATTTCAAAAAACCCTACCAGAGTAAAAGTGAAATAAAAAATCCATTCTCAGAAAACTTTATAACTAACAATTCAAATTGAGCGACACCATTCATAAAACAAAAGGCATTGTATTAAGGTGTGTTAAATACGGCGACACAAGTATCATTGCCAATATTTACACAGAACTATTTGGCTTGCAGAGTTATATTATTAAAGGTGCTAGAAAAACGAGCAAAAAAGGTGCTAGCAATATTAATTATTTTACCCCCGCTAGCATTTTAGATTTACAAGTTTATCATAACGAGTTAAAGCAACTTCAATTTATAAAAGAATTTCAATGGGCATATTTATATAATGAAATTCCTTACGACATCATAAAAAATGCTGTGGCTATGTTTGCTATTGAGTTAATACAACATAGTATTAAACAGCCAGAGAGCAATCCAGATTTATTTTATTACATCGAAAATTGCCTGATAAAATTAGATACAGCGAGTATCACTATTGCTGCTAACTTTCCATTATACTTTAGTTTAAAGCTTGGTGAACAAATGGGTTTAGGGATACAAGGCGACTATTCATTAATCACTCCAATACTTGATTTACAAGATGGATATTACGTTTCTGAACGTCCGATACATTCATATTTTATTGAAGGCAATCTAGCTACAATAACTACAAATATTATTAATTTAAAAAGTATTGATGAACTAGAAAATTTGAAACTGAACCAATCAATACGCAGAGCATTAATTGAATACTACATTCAATATTTTGCACTACATATTTCCAACTTTATAGAGTTAAGAAGTTTAGAGGTGTTAAAAGAAGTGCTAGAATAACTGCTAATTTTTAGCTTTAAATTGCTTAATAAATTCTTTTGTAAAATTGCTTAAAACCAGTTTTCCACTAATGGCTGCACGCTGCATTAATAAATCATCCCAATGTTCTGTGCCACTCCAAAATGCTCTTTTGATTTCACTCATTGCCTCGGCACTTTGTGTGGATAAATTATTTGCAAAAGCTACGGCAAATTGTTCCATTTCTGCTTTATCCTCAAAAACTTCAGCATATAGTCCTTTTTGTTTTGCCCATTCGGCTGTTCTAAAATTTGATGCATCAATTGCCATTTCATAAGCAGCCGAAGTTCCTATTTTACGCTCTACCGCAGGTCCCACCACAAACGGACCAATGCCCACAGCCAATTCACTTAATTTTACCAATGCATGTTTTGTAGCAAAGGTGTAATCACAGGCACTTGCTAAACCAACACCACCTCCAATCGCCTTTCCTTGTACACAACCAATAATAAACTTTGGTGATTTTCGCATTGCATTAATTACATTAGCAAAACCACTGAAAAATTGTAATCCTTGCTGAGTATTTTCAATTGAAATAAGCTCATCAAAACTTGCCCCTGCACAAAAAGTTTTATCTCCTGAGCTTTTTAAAATAATGACTTTACAGTTAATATCATCAGAAGCTTGAGCAATGGCAAAAGCTAAGTCTGACAATACTTTTGAAGGAAGAGAGTTGTGGTTTGGAGAAAAAAACTCTATAACTCCAATGGCATTAGAAATGTTGTAATTTACAAAAGAAGATTGCATATTGTTTTTAAAGCAATATTGATAATGTATAAATATAGGATAGTATTAGATGTCCTAAATTGTATGGATTATTTAAACCAATTTATGCTTTTTTTGATGCAGTTTGTCTTGCATACTCCATAATTGCATCGATTGTTTTTTTACTTGGCACCAATGTTTTCTTTTTCAAATCGTTTATTTGTTTTTGAGTTTTCTTAAGTAATTTAATTTCGTTTTGCAGTTCAAGATCAGATTGCAAGGCTTTGTCAATCGCCATTTTTAATATCGGCGATGCTTCTTCATACAAAAACTGCATAAGTTGCTGTTGAGAAAATTTTCGCATACATCTATTAGTATTAGCTGTTATAAATTTACAGCTTTCGAAGGGTAGATGCGGAATGTTAATAATAAACGCCTGTGGATAACTTTTATTGTGTAATGCCAAAAACTATGGTTGTGGATTTTCTATTATATAAATATCTTCTCCATTTTTTTTCATCATATAATGTTCCCGTGCAAATTTTTCTAATGCTTCGGGACTGTTTTGAATATCGGTAAGTTCCTGCTTAGCGGTTTCAATTTCTTTTTTATAATACTCCTTCTTTTTATTAAGCAATGATAATTCTTTTAACCTAGATGTTTGTGTACTGAAATAATCATTTTCATCGAAAAATAATACCCATACTACTAGGAATAAACCAGAGATCAAATATTTATTAGTAAAATAAGGCAACAATTTTTTCATGGTATAAAAGTATAGATTTATAAATTTCAAATAAAAAGTGTTTATAAAAAAGCCCTGAAAATATTGAATACTTTCAGGGCTTTTAGCCAGGATAATAATAAAAATTAGTTTATAACTAATTTTTGAGTTTCTCGCTTTTCATTTATTATTGTATTTACAATATATACTCCTTTAGAAAGATGCTCTATTGAAATTACATTGTTCCCTTTTGTCATTTGCTTTAATAACATTGGCTTTCCGTATATATCAATAATTTCAACAATACCGTTAACTGCATTTCCCTTAACATTGATATTAATAAAAGTTTTTGCAGGATTAGGATATATTGAAATATTGTTATTTATATTATTGGTTAATTTAACAATGCTGCTAAAACTAGTTTTGCCGTTAAAATCTACCTGCTTTAATCTATAATAACTTACACCATTATTTAGTTTTTTATCTATAAATGAATATTTTAATTGAGTGCTACTATTACCGTTGTTTGATGAAGAGTTAATGAATCCTATAGCAACATAATTATTGTCATTATTCTCGCTTTTTTGCAACTCAAATCCTTTATTATTTGTTTCAGTTAAGGTTGTCCATTCTAGTTTATTAACATCGCCATCTTGTAAGCCTGTGAAGGAATATAAATTTATTGGTAAAATATTCTCTGTTAAGGAAATAGAATCGACATATAAAGATGACTGATTGGCTGCTGAATAAACATTAAAACCAATAAAGTAAGTACCACTTGTTGGTACACTAAAGGTAATAGATGGCCTGTAATATTTATTTTGATTTTTAATATTAGCACTATCAAAAATAATAGTGTTCATTGCAGACGCCAGATTATCTAAACCATATCCTATTTTCATTTTTTCAGTAAAAGTAGTAGCACTTCCTGTCATTAAATATTTGAATCCAAGTACATATTGTTTTCCGGCAGTAAGTGTAAATGGAGGTAAGTAAAACCAATTATTGGCTGCACTATTTACATTAGGTGCATATTTAATTGAGTACCCTTGTTCCCCTGCAATCCAAGCTGTTGAAGTAAACCAAGTTGAACCACCTGTATTCAAGTTTTGTGTTGTGTAGCATGTTGGTAAATTTGGAGGTGTAATTGAATTAAAATTTTCAAAATATGGAATTGATGTAGGTAAGCAGTCAGTTGTAAATTGAACCACTGATGTCCAATTGCTGAAATTACCACTTCCACAAGCACTTCTCATATAGATGTAATAAGTAGTGTTATCTAAAAGACCATTTAAATTGAATGAAGTAGTAGAAATTGGAGTTCCTGGTCCTGTTGGTGGGAATGTAACAGTTGAAACTACATATTCATATCCATTTGATGGGGCAATAAAAGGAGGTGCAAAATTAATGGTTACTGTGCCGCTTGTTAAGTTTGAAATAGTGATACTTAATGGCACACTACAATCGTTAGGTTTTCTGTCAAATTCATCTGCACCAATATCTGCTCTTCCTAAAATTGCACCACCATTTGTTGAACCAGCAGGTCCAGGCCTTGCATCGTTATCAATATCGGTTGTAATACTTCCAACTATTGGAGCTGCTGATTCCAATAGGGAAATTGTATTTCCGTTAGTAATATGCAAATCGTTGTTTGAAGTAAAATCTGGGTCTACTGAAATAGAATGTGCATCGCCATTTGAATAATTGGCCCAATCAGATAAAGTAATTTTTGGGGTAGTATTTACATATCCAATTTTAAATGAACTATTTGATGCTGCCACACCATAATAATCATTGTAATCAATATCTGTAAATGAGACACCCGTTACATTTACATAAATACAGTAGTTATTACAAGAAGATCCTGAAAAGGTTTGAGTATTTGATAAAATATTGTTTTTAATTTCTAACCCTGGAATATTTGCAAGAAGTAAAATACACGAGCTAAAGCCATTATTTGAGCCAGTTGCAGCCCCATTCATTGAAAGTGTATTATGATAAATTTTTATATTAGTACCACCTAAAATTCTTATTCCATTTGCATTAGCATTGCCGTTAGTGGCACTTGGTTGTCCTGTTGTGATTCCAGAAATAAAATTATTAGCTATTAATATTTCAGTTACACCATTACTAGATGTAAGACTTATACCAAAAGAACCCCAACCACTGCTGTAATCATTAAAAATATCTTGAATAGTATTTTTTTCCAATCTACCATTTGTAACTTTTGGAGAAATGTCTATGCCTGTAACAAATCTAAATGCATCAGTGTAAAGGTTTTTTATTATGTTAGATGATATTGTAAAATTATTAACAGCTGATAGTTCAATACCTCTAAACCCAATAGAATGTGCTAAATTAGTTCCTATTTGATTGTTACTAATATTGATACTATCCATCATATTTGTAGATGAAGTATTTAATGCTGAAATACCAACATAAGCATTGTCGATTTTACAATTATTTATAGTAATGTAGTTGTTATCGGCCCCACTCAAATCAATCCCTTTAATATTTGCCAATGAAAAATCGCCCGCAATTATTTCCATATTCTTTATTATAATATGCGAACTCCCTTTACCATTTCCCAAGCTTGCAATTTGAATAATATTTGATGCTGCAGTTTTGGTATTTGTTATTTTAAAATTTTGAGTATTGGAGGCATTATTTGATCCGTCTATTGTAACAAATGCTGCACCTTTAATAATAAATACATTTGCTGCATCTACTCCCATATCAATATTATTTCCAACTGCTGGTTTAATTGTAAGAGTTCTAGTTGCACTAGCATCAGGGTGCAATTCAATAGTTATTGGTAAAATTTCATTAACATAGGTATTTGAAATTAAACTAAAAATAACATTATCGGTTAAGCAACTAGCTTTATAAGCATTTACAGCGTCGGTAATTGTAGCAAAATTTCCGCCTGTTCCAACTGTGTATGTACCACCTAAACTTGAGCCTACCAAGTATGAATATATTTTCGGAGGTTCTATACCCAACGTGTTTACGTTTGTCATAGTAGCACCTACTGGCATTGAACCAATATTAGGACTTGTAGCTATATCCTGTGCCACAATAAAATAACTTACAATATCATTAGCATTTACACCACCCATCATCGATGATGAAATTGTGAAACTCCATAAACCGTCATATTGAGTTCCTGAGTTTTTTATTCCAGCATTTGAAACCCAAAACCCACTATTTTTTTTGAAATAAATTCTTGGCACTAGTGTTCCTGTTAATGGCACACCACTTGCATCGCTAATTTGAACATTTGAAATGGTTTGATCCAAATTGGTGCAGGTTTTTACAACTTTTGCATACATAATCATAGGTGCTGCAACATCTTCAATAATTCCATCAAATTCATCTGCTCCTATATCTGGATTTTTAGCACCACCACTAATTGAACCAATTGGCCCGGGCCTTGTTTGAGAATCAAAATCGTCTGAAATATTTGTAATTGAAACTGGCATACCTGCAGATTCTATTCTGGAAAGAGTTGACTCAATAATGTGTAAATCTGTAGAAGAGACAAAAGATGGTTGATAGTATACAGATGCCATATCCTTATTAGTTGCCAATTGCCAGTCTGCCAAACTAAATCTGGCTGCTCCTTTATACCAACCAACATTACCACTTGTGCTGTAATAAGAATTATTATTCACTACAGCGTTATAAATATTTGCAGTATCTGAAGTTATTATACAATAAGCATTAGTGCTTGGTTGATTATTGATAAGAATATTATTGATAATTTTAGAAGCAGTTGCAGTGCCTATTGGAAATTGAATACAAGCAGACACAGCGTTTGAAACATTGCCACCACCGGCATTAGGAGTATTTAATACAACTGTATTGTTTGTAATATTTAACGATTTAAAATCGTCATAAGCATAAATACCATAAGTAGAAAAGTGCCCATTTATTGATGCATTATTATTTCCAGAGGCAATATCTCTTATAAAATTATTTGTTATGTTAATAGATGTGTTGTCTTTACCAGATATAAATATACCCCAAGCTGTTGAAGCACTAGGACCGTGTAGAATATCGTGAATATTATTTTTGTTAACAACAATACCATGGTTACCATTATAGATTTGTAAACCTGCAATATGCAGTTGTACCCCTAAAGAAACTCCATCTCCAACAGTAATATCATTACCTTCAATAATAGCAGATTCAGCCCCTGCTATTTTACAAGAATTACTTATGTAAATTGCACATTGACCAATTACATCTTCCGGAACTATTGAACCAAAATTATTTCCTCTTATTCTTATATTACTATTTGGAAAAGTATCATTGCCTGCTGCGTATATTCCAAAATAAGCTTTAGAAATATTATTACTGTCTATAATAATGTTGCTATGACTATGAGCAAATGAATTGGTTAAAGATGGATTTGTAATAGTGGGAACAAGCATATTGTTAGTGAACGAAATACCAAAACTTCTCTTGCTATCAGTTTGATGCGTTCTATTGCCAATAATGTTACAATTCTTTATAACAATATTGCTGTCTCCATCATTATTTGAAAATCCTTTTGAACCCAATGAAATAGCAGCTACTAAGTCTTTTGCTGTTGGCTCAACTTTTATAGTTAAGTTCTGTTTATTGGGTGTATTGGGGTCATCGCCATTAATGGTAACATTATCTGCTCCAACAAATTCCAATAAACCTCTAGCGTTTGCAAATGCAGTATCACAAGTAATAACTGCATTCCCCTGTGGTTTAATCAATATAGAAGTATAACTAGATGGTAATGCACTTTTATATAATGGTATGGGGGTATTAGGTTCAATAGTTGTGCCTGCCACTGTTATTACAATAGTGCCTTTATGAATTCCTGAATTTATTGCACCAAACACAGCATTTACACTGGTGTAACTTCCTGAATTCACACCTTGGCTGGCACTAACACTTACTTGACATATAGCTTTAGATGAAACAAATAAAACTAAACAACTCAAAAAAAATTGTTTTAAAACTTTGGTAAAAAAATATTGCATAAGAAATAAATTTAACAAATTACTCAAGGTAAAATGGTTTTATATAAATGCAAGATATAAAAATGTGCACGTGTATAATTGTTAGAAAATATCGAATAAACAAAACCGCCTTTTTGACAAACAAAAAGGCGGTTTGGATAAACAGATATACAAAATCACTTTTGAAGCTGTTCTAATATTTCATCTAATCTACCTTTCGACAAACCTAACTTCTCGTTATCCTTCATCTCAACAAACCATTGTTGATTATTAACTTTTAGTATTTGTTTAGCAAAATTTTTATTGATTAAGTGTGAGTGATGAATTCGAATAAAATCGGGGTGATGGGTTAAAGCATCCTCATACACTTTTAAATTTTTACTGCTAGTATAAATTTCATTATTCACCATTACAAATTTGGTGTAGTTGCCAGAACCTATTAAATACATTAAGTCTTGTAGTTCAACAATAACTATTTTACCAATATTATTTATATAAATTCTGCTCGGATGCTTTACAGCGTTTTGAGGTAAATAATTATTGTAAAATTGAGATAATTGTTCTTTTAAATGCAGGCTTCTATGTTCTTGCTTTTGAAACCTATCAATACAAATACTTAATTGCTCACTTGATAAAGGTTTAATTAAATAATGTAGAGCACAGGCTTCAAATGCCTCAACTGCAAAACCATTATGAGCAGTAATAAATACAATAGGAACTTCATAAGGCAAATTATTAGCAAGCCAAAAACCATTATACTCTGGCATTTCAATATCGCAAAAAATAATATCAACCTTTACAGCACTTAAAAATTGAACAGCATCTTTAGCATTTGAAAACCCCGAAACATATTCAAGTAATTTATTTTCGTTGAATAAGCCCTTGCAATAGAGTAGCGTTTCCTGATCATCATCAATATGTATTGCTCTAATTTTTTGCATTAATATAACTATTGAAATTATTTACAAAGGTAAACTTATTTCTACCTTAAAGCCATTCCCATCATTAATTGAATTCGAACTAATTTTTGGTTTGTTTTTATTAAGCCTGTAAAATAAATCTAGGCGTTTTCCAATTAACGAAAATCCATAAGATTTTTCATTGCTCAATGTTTCATTAGTTTCAAAATGTCCATCATCAATAATTGAGATGTACAAATATCTTTCATCTACATAAAAATGTATATCAATATGCATTGGTTTTTGCGAAAACTGCAAACCATATTTGATGCTATTTTCAATAAATGGCTGTAGTAACATAGCTGGCACAATAATTCCAAAGCTATCTATTTTGTGTAAATCATCAATGCTGTATGTTAACTTGTCCTTGAATAAGGTTTGTTGAAACTGCAAATATTTTTCAGTGAAAATAATTTCATCTTCAAAATTGTGAACACTTTTTTCTGTACTATTCAGTACACTTCTGAAATAGTTAGCTGTTTTTTGTAAAAAAACAGCCACTTCGGATGGATTAATTTTTACTTGATTTGAAATAATTTGAAAAATATTTTGAACAAAATGCGGATTCAACTGTGCCTTTAACGCTCTAAGTTCAGCAGCAATTTTATCTTTTTCTATTTCCTTTTTTTGTTGTCTATTTCTGTATCTTAAATAAAAAAATAAGATGACTATAAGAAGTAAAGAAGATATTAAAATGGTAAAATTTAAAAACCTTTGCCACTTTATTATTGCACTTCTTTTTTCGTTTTCTATAGCAAGTATTTTATTATCTGCATCTTTTTTTTCGGTTTGATATTTTATTAATAAATCGTTTGTAAAATTTAGTTTATTCATCTCGAATAAACTATCCTTTGTGGCAACAATTTCAAGCAAATCATTAATTGCTTTTTTTTGATTATGAGCAGAAGTGTCTAATCTAAATTTACTTTCTAATATCTTAGAATAATCTAATTTAGAATTGATGGCTTTACTTAATACTAAAGCAGAATCTAAATAAATTTCGCTTTTATCATATTGTTTAGTTTCTAAATAGCATAATCCAAGTATATTATATGCTTCCATAATTAACCTTTTGTCAAAATCTCCTTTAAACTGTAATGCCACAAGTGCTTTATCAATGGCTGTACTATACTTTTTTTTCAGGTAATATAAGTAAGAATATTTTAAGCTTAAATGGTAGGTATATATTGGAACTTTCACAACATTTAATAATCTTTCGGCTTCATTCAAGCACTTAAATGCAGCATCAACATCTTGATTCATTACAAAGCAATTTTCCAGATTTAATAATCCGTTAAATTTTAATACTGGAAACTTATTTACATCACAAACATCATTAGCCATTTTAAGGTAGTCAATCGTTTTTTTACTATCATTCAAATTATACGAAACGCTTGCCATTCCTGAATAAATTTGATATAAATGAACACTATCCTTAGTAGCTGAATGATATTTTAAACACGATTCATAAACCTTTAAAGCCTCATTATTTTTTTGTTGAATAGCATAACAATTGGCTATATTAATTTGGGTGGCATAAAAAAGATGCAAAAAGTCATTACTTTTATAATAGTCAGATGCAATTTCATAAAGTAAAATAGCTGAATCAACATTTTTGTATTGTAATGATTTTGCTTTGTTAATTAATGAATCTATCTTAGTGTTTGGTTTATTTTGGCAGAATGATGCAACAACTATCATCATTACAACTAAAGTAATGAGACATTTTTTAGTACCTTGTAGTAAAAACTGCTGCATTAATAATTATTTATTTCAAAGTAAATAAATTAATCGATAACAGAGGATTAATTATTACTTAGTTTTTGTACAAGTTAAATTTTGTTATCGTTTATTAATTAATAGAATTTATAAGTCGCCAAGTTGTGGGCGTAGAAGAATTTCCTCAACGCAAGCTTGTAATGATAATTGAGATGCTGCTACCACCATTTTGGCAATATCTGCATCTTGCATAATTCTACTTTCATCTATGCCGCTACCTTTCCAGCTATCTGTAAATACAGCTCCAGGCAATACGCTTGTAACTTTTATATTGTAAGGTTTCATTTCTTCTCTTAAATTTTTACTAAATCCAAGCATTGCAAATTTGCTAATACTATAGCTGCCGCCATTTGCATAAGCTTGGATTGAAGCTATAGAACAAATATTAAAAATATGTCCTTGCCTTTGCTCCATCATTGTTGGCAATAATGAGCGAGTTAAATGATAAGCACTGTATAAATTAGTCTCAATCATTTTTTCCAAAATACCATCAACTTCATTATGTACCGAACCTGGTTCAAAAATTCCTGCATTGTTAATTATGATATTGGGGGTACCATAAGTTAAACACCATTTGGAAAAAGCAATCACTTCATCTTTTTTACTTACATCGACTGATTGACAATGAACAGTTGCTCCCAATGCCATTAATTCACTAGCAACATTATTTAAATCATTACTGTTTCTAGCACACAATAACAACACATTATTTTTATTTGCAAATGCTGTAGCAAATGCTTTTCCTAATCCTTTTGAAGCACCTGTGATAACAATATTCATATTATAATTTATTAACACGAAATTAGAGTTCTTGTTTCAATACAAACAAACCTTATTTTGCAAACTATATGAGCAAATACAAACATCTCTTTTTTGATTTAGACCATACCCTTTGGGATTTTGAAGCCAATGCCAAACAAACTTTGAACGACTTATACCTTAATAATGCTTTACTTGAAAAAGGTATAGTCAGTTTTGATGATTTTTTTGAAAAATATAGCCATCACAATCATCGTCTTTGGGATAAATATACTAAGGGGCAAATTAAACAAGACGAACTTCGTTGGAAGCGAATGTGGCTCGCATTGCTTGACTATAAAATAGCCGATGAGGCATTATCTCGCAAAATGTCAATAGAGTTTTTAGAACTACTACCTACCAAACAAGGCTTATTTCCTTACACAATAGAAATTTTAGATTATTTATTGTCAAAAAACTATCAACTACACTTAATTACAAATGGTTTTGAAAAAGTACAATACAATAAACTTAAAAGCTGTGGACTAACTAATTATTTTGTTGAAATTATTACATCAGAAGGCAGCAATAGTTTGAAGCCCAATAAAGAGATTTTTGATTTTGCACTCAAAAAATCAAAAGCTACTACCAAAGAAAGTATTATGATTGGCGATAACTTGGATGCAGATATCGAAGGAGCTATTAATGCTGGTTTAGATACAGTTTTTGTAAACCATTTAAACAGTAATGTATATCCAAATGCAAACTACACTATTTTTCATCTAAAGCAATTAGAGGATATTTTTTAATATAAAGCAAATAAGGTATTAACTATTTGTTTTTAAGTTTATTACATATAATTAAAAACAAATTCTTTATTGTCATTTCAAAAAATTGCTGTCGTAATGTTTCAATTAAATTACCATCAATTTTTAGATATATTGTTACAACATTTTTTTACAACAACCTCATTAAGCCACTTAGTTTTTGTTAAAATTACAAAACTTTGTAACTATAAAGATTATCCACACCTGTGCAAATCTAAATAACACAAATTTCAAAATATTTGCAAAACCCCATCGTTACTACAAAGAGAACTTTTATAAAATTTCAAAACAAAATTTGTACACAAATGCTGGTTTTAATGTGAACATTTCACACAATCCAATACCCATTTGAATTGCAGAGAAATCCACATTCTTTATCCACAGTTTGTTGAAATCATAAGTTTGGTTTGAAAGTTACGTACTAATATTTTCGTTCTCCGCTAAATGAAATAGTTTGGCAACAGAAAACTAACTACCACTCACAATAAAATTTTGAAACGAATGCAACAACAAACCCAACAAAAAGGCTTACAATTTAATCGCCGTTTTACAATTGAAGGCATATCCCCTTTTGATCAGTTTGAATACGACTATCGCAGTAGTGTAATAAAAAACCCTACTGGTGAAAAAGTATTTGAAATGAATAACGTTGAAGTTCCAAAACAATGGAGTCAAATTGCAACTGATATTATTGCACAAAAGTATTTTAGAAAAGCCGGTGTACCGCAAGCTGATGGTGGTTTGGGTAGAGAAACATCTGCAAAACAAGTAGCACATCGTATGGCTAATTGCTGGAAAGTTTGGGGCGAACGTTATGGCTATTTCGCCAGCGAAAAAGATGCTACTATTTTCTATGAAGAACTAGTATATAGTATATTAAACCAGTCTTGTGTGCCAAATAGTCCTCAGTGGTTTAATACAGGTTTATACGAGAGTTATGGTATTACCGGAAAACCTCAGGGGCACTATTATGTAGACGCAAATGATGGACAATTAAAAAAGTCAACAAATGCTTACGAGCGTCCACAACCTCACGCTTGCTTTATCTTAAGTGTTAATGATGATTTAGTGAACGATGGTGGTATTATGGACCTATGGGTGCGTGAAGCCAGAATATTTAAGTATGGAAGTGGTGTTGGAACTAATTTTTCTCAAATACGTGGCAGTGGCGAAAAATTAAGCGGTGGTGGTACTTCAAGTGGATTAATGAGCTTCTTGAAAATTGGTGATAGAAGTGCAGGTGCAATAAAAAGTGGAGGAACAACACGCCGTGCTGCCAAAATGGTTTGCCTAGACCTAGACCACCCAGAGGTGATGGATTTTATAGACTGGAAAGTAAAAGAAGAAGATAAGGTTGCTGCATTAATAGCTCAAGGATACGATAATCATTACGAAGGAGAGGCTTATTCAACAGTAGCAGGACAAAACTCAAACAACTCTGTACGTATTCCAAACGAATTCTTTAAAGTGTTGGAAGAGGGCGGCAATTGGGAATTAAAAGCTAGAACAGATGGCAGAGTAATGAAATCAATCCCCGCAAAAGATGTATGGAATAAAATATCTTATGCTGCCTGGCGTTGTGCAGATCCTGGAACTCAATACGACACAACTATAAACGAATGGCATACTTGCCCACAAGGTGGACGTATTAATGCCTCAAACCCTTGCAGCGAGTATATGTTCCTTGACAATACTGCTTGTAACTTAGCGTCAATTAATCTTAGAAAGTTCTTCAATGAAGAAACCAATAGTATTGATGTTGCAGGTATAGAATATATCAGCCGTTTATGGACTGTGGTACTTGAAATCAGTGTATTGATGGCTCAATTTCCAAGTAAAGAAGTGGCCCAACTTTCTTATGATTACAGAACATTAGGTTTAGGCTTTGCAAACCTTGGAACCATTTTAATGATTAGTGGTATTGCTTATGATAGTGAAGAAGCTCGTGGAATTGCAGGTGCTGTAACAGCTATTATGACTGGCGTTGCATATAAAACATCGGCAGAAATGGCTAGCTTCTTAGGAGCTTTTGCTAAGTACGAGGAAAACAAAGAAGATATGCTTCGTGTTATGAGAAATCATCGTGCTGCTGCTTATGATGCTGATGGAGCTTACGAAGGATTGAGCTTGAAACCAGTTGGTATTAAAGCACAACATTGTCCAGATGCTTTATTAAAAGCTGCTACAAAAGCCTGGGACGATGCAGTTCAAATGGGTGAACAATATGGTTATAGAAATGCTCAAACTACTGTTATTGCTCCAACAGGTACCATTGGTTTGGTAATGGATTGCGATACAACAGGCGTTGAACCAGATTTTGCATTGGTTAAATTTAAAAAACTTTCTGGTGGTGGATATTTCAAAATTATTAACGGTGCCGTACCAAATGCTTTAGAAACTCTGGGCTACACACAAGAAGAAATTAAAGCGATTGAAAAATATGCTGTGGGTTCTGGAAGTTTTGAGGGTTCTCCATATATCAATGCTGCAACCCTTGCTGCAAAAGGATTTACTACAGATGAGATTGCAAAATTAGAAGGTGGATTAAAAGCTGCTTTTGCTATCAACTTTGTATTTAACAAATATGTGTTAGGTGAAGAGTGTTTATTACGCCTTGGTTTTACGCAAAACCAAATCAACGATTATGGTTTAAATGTGTTAGAAGAATTAGGATTTACAGATGAAGAAATTGAAGCAGCAGGAGATTATATCTGTGGTACAATGACTGTTGAAGGAGCTCCATATTTGAAAGAAGAACATTATCCAGTCTTTGATTGTGCAAATAAATGTGGCAATAAGGGTACTCGTTATATTCACGCTCACGGACATATCAGAATGATGGCAGCTTGTCAACCGTTTTTAAGTGGTGCTATTTCTAAAACAATCAACTTGCCAAACGAAGCAACTGTTGAAGAAATTGAAGAGGCTTATAAATTGAGTTGGGAATTAAGTTTGAAAGCTTGTGCGTTGTATAGAGATGGTAGTAAATTAAGCCAGCCGCTAAGCAATAAAGCAGATAAGAAAAAGAAAACTGATGAGTCAGGAAATAAGGAAGTCAATGAGTCAAGCATTGAAGCATCAAACATCCAAAATCAAACATCCAACATTGTCGACCTAAGCACTCTTTCTGTTGAAGATTTATTAGAGGAGGTTACAAAACGTATGACCGCTTCTACAGACACGCAATTAAAACGTGCTTTATCCTCTATTGTAGAAAGAAAATCTTTGCCAAGTAAACGCAGAGGATTTACACAAAAAGCTAAGATTAATGGACAAGCAATTTTCCTAAGAACTGGTGAATATAGCGATGGAACCTTAGGTGAAATATTTGTTGACCTGGCTAAAGAAGGAAGTACCGTAAGAAGTTTAATGAACTGCTTTGCCATAGCAATTTCTGTGGGTTTGCAATATGGTGTGCCATTAGAAGAGTTTGTTGAAAAGTTTGTATTTACACGTTTTGAGCCTGCAGGAATGGTGGATCACCCAAATATTAAAACAACAACAAGTTTGGTTGATTTTGTTTTCAGAGCATTGGCTTATGAATACTTAGGCAGAACAGATCTGGTACATGTTTTGGACAAACCAGAACTAGGTAATTTAGGCGAGGATGATGGAGATTTAAGTTATATTGGAAGCCCTGAATTAAGCAGTGTACATGTTACAGCTCCAAGTGCAAATATTACTACCTCACCAGCACCTCAAAAATTACAACGTGCTTCGGTATCTGTAAAGGCTGATAACGGTTTTGATATGATAAACGCAGCTGCGAAATCAATGCAAAGCGATGCTCCATCTTGCAATACTTGTGGACATATTACTGTTAGAAGTGGTACTTGCTATAAATGCTTAAACTGCGGAAATAGTTTAGGTTGTAGTTAATCAAAATCGATACTTATCATATACCCCTAAAATAGCCCCATTCGAAATTTCAAATGGGGCTATTTTTATATTTCCCTAGTAAGTATGAGTAAGAGAATCTTAGCTATTGGCTTTCATTTTTTTGATTTCTTCGGTAAGTTTTGGAACTACTTCAAAAGCATCACCAACAATACCATAATCAGCTGCTTTAAAAAATGGAGCTTCTGGATCTTTATTAATAACAACCATTACTTTACTTCTGTTTACACCAGCTAAATGTTGTATTGCTCCTGAAATACCAATTGCAATATATAAATTTGGTGCTATTTGTACACCTGTTTGCCCAACGTGTTCGTGGTGCGGACGCCAATGTGCATCCCCTACAGGTCTGCTACAAGCAGTAGCTGCACCTAACTCTCTTGCTAAGTCTAATAATATTCCCCAGTTTTCTGGACCTTTTAAACCGCGACCACCACTAACAACTATATCTGCCTCTGTTAATGGAACTTCCCCACTTACTTTATTTACAGTTATTACTTTTACTTTTGCTGATAAAATGTCAATATTTAGTGAATTTATAGTAGCAGTGCTATCATTAACAATCAGCGAAAAACTATTCGGATTTAGAGAGATAATTTTAATAGGCGAGGTAATGGAAACATTAGCAAAAGCTTTTCCGCTGAATACAGATTTTTTTACAATAAAACCACTTGTAGTATCTGGCAATGCTATTGCACCAGTCACTAATCCTGCTTTTAGGCGAGCCGAAACTCTTGCTGCAACAGCCTTTCCCGTTGGGTTATGAGAAAATATTACAACATTGGCACCACAGGCGTTAACTGCATCTGCAATAGCTTTAGCGTATACTTGCGAATCAAATTGATTTAATGTATCATTGGTAATTTGATGTATTGTTGAAACACCGTATTTCCCTAGAGTAGTTAAATCATCTTTAACCGTTCCTAAAACTAGACCCTCGGCTTTTACGCCTAATTGTTTTGCTATTTGAGAGCCATAACTTAAAGCTTCATAAGATGTTTTTTTAACGTGCCCTTCTGATTGATCTATAAATATTAATACTGACATATTTTTAATTTAAATTTTTAAATTTAAAGCTAAATAACTTTAGCTTCTTCGTGTAACAGTCTTACTAGTTCTACCACATTATCAGCATCTACTAATTTAACTCCTGCTTTTGCAGGTGGTAACTCAAAATTAGCAATGCTTGTTAAAGCGTCAATAACAGAAGGCTCTAGTACTTTTAAAGGCTTGGTTCTTGCAGCCATTATACCTCTCATATTTGGAATGCGTTGTTCAGCTACTCCTTTCTGACAACTAACCACTAGAGGTAGTACCACTTCACTAACTTCTTCACCACCTTCAATTTCTCTAGTAATTATGGCTATGTTTCCATTTAAATCAAACTTTGTTGCAAGAGAGAGATATGGGGTATCTATCAATTCAGCCACCATTCCACCTATAGAAGAACCATTATAGTCAATAGTTTCTTTTCCAGTGAAAACTATGTCGTAACCGCCTTGTTTGGCGATATCGGCAATTTGACTTGCTATGTAGAAACTATCGCTGCTATCAGCATTAATACGAATAGCTTCATCTCCTCCTAAAGCAAGTGCTTTACGAATGATGGGTTCTGCGTCTGCTAAGCCTACAGTTACTAAATGAATAATAACCGAAGCATCTTTTTCTTTCAATTCAATGGCTCTTACAAGTGAGTACCACTCATCATAAGGGTTAATAATCCATTGAACTCCCGACTCATCAAATTTTGTATTGCCATCTTTAAACGCAATTTTAGAAGTAGTGTCGGGTGTTTTACTAATACAAACTAAGATTTTCATTATACTAAATTTATTTAGTTGTTTATGCAACTATGTGCAAAAGTAATTGGTTTCTTATATGACACAAAGGTTAAGCAATTTATTTTTTTTCAAAAGATGAATTTTATAATTGAAGAGAAATTATTTTAAATGGTAAAAAAACTACAACGATTTCAAAACCCTTCAACTGGCTTATTAACCACTTATACTTTAAAATAAACTTTTACATAATTATTTTATCGAAGTTTGCCAAATGACAATTTTAATGAAAAATTTATTTTTAGCTACAATCTTTACTTTTTTATTCTTTAATTCATACTCACAAATGCCAGGAGGTGGTAATAGAGGAGGTGGAAGAATGGGAACACAAATGAATATTGGTCATTTTTATGGAAAAATGGTGGATAGCAAAACTGGCAAACCAATAGAAGGAGCAACTATACAGTTAAAGGGCAATAAATTTGATACAATTTCAAAGCAAATGAAAGAAGCTATTTTAAAAACTGTATTAACAGAAGCAAATGGCGACTTTAGTTTAGAAGGTTTAATGGTATTTGGCAACTATACTTTTAAGGCATCGGCTATTGGCTATAAAAATGTAGACAAAAAAATAAATTTTGGCATAAAAATGCCACAGCAAGGACAAAGCCCAGATGCTAACGCAATGCAACAAATGATGGCATTAGCAGATAAAGACCTAGGTAATTTAAAAATGGAATCAGATGCATCTGAACTTAGTGCTGTAACCGTTACAACATCTGCAAAGCAGCAATTTGAATTAGGCATCGATAAAAAAATATTCAATGTTGATAAAAGTATTACAGCAGCTGGCCAAACAGCAACTGAGTTAATGAAAAGTATTCCATCTGTATCTGTAGATATTGATGGTAATGTAACCTTGAGAAATGCTACTCCAACAATTTTTGTTGATGGAAGGCCCACAACATTAACATTGGATCAAATACCTGTAGATATTATTGATAAGGTAGAAATAATTACTAATCCATCTGCAAAATTTGATGCAAGTGGTGGTAATGCGGGCATCCTCAATATTATTCTAAAAAAGAATAAAAAAAATGGTTACAATGGAGGGGTGAGGGCAGGTATTGATAGTAGATATAAAATAAATGTTGGTGGCGATATTAACCTTAGAGATGGAAAGTTAAACTTTAATCTAAGCGGTAACTATAATCAAAGAAAATCCATTTCAGACAATAAAACTTTCACATCACTTTTTACAACACCAGTTAATACCATAAATTCACAAGAAGATGCAACCAATAATGGTTACTTTATGTTTGTAAGAGGCGGTTTAGACTATTTTGTTGACAACAGAAATACTATTAGCATTAACGGAAATATCAATAGAGGAAGTTTTATGAATGATGGTTTACAAACTATCGACTCAAGCAAATCTGCCACAACTTCTTACAGAACCACAATCAGTGATTTTAATATGAAAAACTATGGTGCTCAATTAAGCTTTAAACACAATTTTACTAAAGCTGGGCATAGTATTGGTGCTGATGTTAACTATAATTCAAGCAATTCAGATAGAATTTCTAATAATAATTCTACCTATTCTAGCGGAGCCAATTCATTGTTGCAAAAAACAGATGCAAGTGGTATAAACAAATTTTTAACTTCTCAGATAGATTATGAAAATCTTTTATCAGAAACAAAAAAAATTGAAGGTGGATTTAGATGGGCTAACAGAAACTTTGAAACTGAAAGCTATCAATACTTTAAGCAACCAGCCGATTTAGACTACATTGCTAATATCCCATCTAGTGTAAGATATAAATTTATTGATAATGTTCTCGCTGCCTACACAACCTATAGTTTTAAAGTTACAAAAACAAGTTTTCAATTGGGTTTAAGAGCTGAAAGTTCTGACTATACAGGAACGCTTCAAACTGTTGCTGGTATTGATTCTACAAGCTTTAATATTAAATATGCACTTAGCTTATTTCCAAGTGTATTTATTACAAATAAATTAAGTGATAAGGCAGACTTGCAATTAAACTATTCTAGAAGAGTAAATAGACCTAATTTTTTTCAACTACTACCTAGCTATGATTTTACTGACCCACAAAACCCAACTGTTGGCAATCCAAATTTAAAGCCCGAGTTCACACACTCGTTTGAATTGTCATATAACAATGCACATAAAAAAGGAGCAAATTTTCTTGCTACAGCTTATTTTAAATACACCAATAATTTAG
This sequence comes from uncultured Chitinophagaceae bacterium, assembly GCA_964615145.1. Lineage (GTDB taxonomy): Bacteria > Bacteroidota > Bacteroidia > Chitinophagales > Chitinophagaceae > CAIVPM01. The sequence continues at coordinate 36,051 of CAZTOP010000010.1, read as the reverse complement.
TTACTAATTACATCTATAAAGATTATAACAGATTAACAAATAAAACTGGCGATAGCCTTTACTATGGCAGCTTTATTAATGCCAACAATAGTTACACTTATGGTTTAGAGTTAACAGAAAAATTGCCACTTACAAAGTGGTGGGATGTTATGCTAAATTTTAATTTATATAACTCACAAATTAATGCAACTATTCCTAATCAAACTATCGATAATAATCTTGTGAGCTGGTTTGGTAAAGTAAATACAACTTTCAAAATTTCAAAAGGATTAAGTTTTCAAGTGAATTGGGAAAGTAGAAGTAAATTAATCATTGCTCAAGGTGGAGGTGGTGGAGGAAGAATGGGTGGAATGTTTGGTGGTGGCAACCAAACATTGGCTCAAGGCTATATTTTACCTAGGTTATACGATGTAGATATTGCACTTAAAAAAGAGTGGACTTGGAAAAATGGACAAACTGCTTCAATTAATTTAAGCATGAATGATATTTTCAGAAGTAGAAGACAAACGGAAACCAATGCATACTACTTTTATCAAACTACTGATAGGTTCAGAGACCCACAAGTAGTTCGGCTGAATTTTAATTATCGTTTTGGAAAAACGGATATTAGCTTATTTAAACGCAAAAACACAAAAGCTGATCAAGGTGGTGGAATGGATATGATGCAATAAATAAACAAATAATAAATTTTAAGAAGGCGTGTTTATTCACGCCTTTTTTTGTTTAGTAAATGATTAAATGTTTTAGTAAATCTAAACAAAAAGTATATCTGATTTTTCCATTACTTCGCCGCCCAAAAAATATTGTAAAATGTTAGAGTTTGCAGGCCAAATTGCCGCCAATAATCAATTTAAAATACATCAAGTAGAAACAGTTTTGCAATTACTTGCAGAAGGTTCAACCATTCCTTTTATTGCACGATACAGAAAGGACAAAACTGGTTCTTTAGATGAAGTACAAATTCAATTAATACAAGACGAGGCAAAGCGTTTAAAGGATTTATCTGACAGAAAAGAAGCCATAGAAAAGTCTATTACAGAACAAGGTAAAATGACTGAATTATTGCAGCAGAAATTAGACGCTGCAACTACATTATCACAGCTTGAAGATATATACCTACCCTACAAACCCAAGCGTAGAACAAAAGCACAAATTGCCCGTGAAAATGGGCTTGAACCTTTTGCTACAATCATCTTACAACAAACAAATATTGTATTGCAAGATGAAGCTAAAAAGTACATTACAGAAAATGTAAAAACCGAAGATGAGGCATTGCAAGGTGCAAGGGATATTATATCTGAAATGATTAATGAAGATGCAACTGTTAGGGCTAAAATAAGAAAGTTGTTTGAAACAGATGCAACCATTAAAAGCAGTGTTGTTAGTGGCAAAGAGGAAGAAGGTGTAAAGTTTAAAGACTATTTCGATTCTAACCAATTAATAGCAACCATTCCATCACACCGAACGCTTGCTATTCTTCGTGGTTTTATGGAAGGATTTTTAAAAATGAGCATTGAACCAGAAGAAGAATTTGCTTTGAAAATTATTGAAGATATTTATATAACAGCATCTTTAAATGAAAGCGTAATACAAGTTAAACGTGCTATAAGAGATTGCTACAAAAGATTGCTGCAACCCAGCCTGGAAACAGAATTCAGGACTTTATTAAAAACAAAAGCCGATGAAGATGCTATTATTGTTTTTAGCGAAAATCTTCGTCAGTTATTGTTGAGCTCTCCATTGGGTAGTAAAAGAATTTTAGCCATTGATCCTGGCTATAGAACTGGTTGCAAAGTGGTTTGTATAGATGAACAAGGATCATTATTGCACAACGATTTAATTTTTATTCACGAGAATAATAAAAAGCAACATAGCGAATATTTGATTAGAGATTTAGTTTCAAAATACAGTACACAAGCATTTGCAATTGGTGATGGAACTGCTGGCAGGGAGACTGAGCAATTCATCAAACAAATGCAACTTAATATTCCTGTTTTTATGGTGAATGAGGATGGTGCTTCTATTTATTCTGCATCAGAAATAGCAAGGGAAGAATTTGCCGATTATGATGTTACTGTTCGTGGTGCTGTTAGCATTGGCAGAAGGTTGATGGATCCATTGGCAGAGCTTGTGAAAATTGACCCAAAAAGTATTGGTGTAGGGCAATATCAACACGATGTTAACCAGTTTAGATTAAAAGAAAAGTTAGATCAAACAGTCGTAAGTTGCGTTAACCAGGTTGGTGTAAATTTAAACACAGCATCAAAACATTTACTTAGCTATGTGAGTGGAATTGGGAGCAGCATTGCAGAAAATATTGTTGCTCACAGAAATGAAATTGGCAAGTTTACCGAAAGAAAACAATTGCTAAAAGTACCACGCTTGGGTGCTAAAGCATTTGAACAATGTGCAGGTTTTTTACGTATTGCAGAAAGTAATAATCCACTTGATAAAAGTGCTGTGCATCCTGAAACCTATGCTATTGTTGAAAAAATGGCTAACGATGTAAATATCGATGTTGTTGAATTAATTGGCAATGAAAAATTGCTGAACGAAATTGATGTGAAAAAATATGTAACACCAGAAATTGGTGCAGTAACTATAACAGATATTTTAAAAGAATTAAAAAAACCAGGTCTTGATCCTCGTGCAGAATTAGAGGTATTTGAATTTGCACAGATATTTAAAATTGAAGATGTAATTATTGATACCATTGTGCCAGGTATTGTAACCAATTTAACACGCTTTGGGGCATTTGTAGATATTGGTGTTAAGCAAGATGGTTTGGTGCACATAAGTGAAATTGCTAATAAATATATCAGCGACCCAAATGAGGTTTTAAAGCTTAACCAAAAAGTACAAGTAAAGGTTTTAGAAGTTGATGTTGCAAGAAAAAGAATAATGCTCTCTATTAAACAAACACAAGAATTTAACAGAAACAAGCCCGACAACAAAAACAATAGACCTCAACAACAAAAAGAAACATCAATGAGCCAAGCATTAAAGGCTTTACAAGGTAAGTTTAGCAAATAACATTTGTTCGGTATTATCATTACAATATATTTACTATCTACTTGCTAAGCTACACTACATACTTAAATAATAACACTACTCAATGGGTAACTTTTGTGCACGGTGCTGGTGGTAGTTCTGCAATTTGGTATAAACAAATAAAAGCATTCAATAGTCATTTTAATGTATTATTACTGGACTTACGTGGGCATGGAAATTCAAAAAACAATCACCAAAAACAGCCTTATACATTCCATCTCATAGCACAAGATATTATTGAATTGCTAGATCACATTAATATCAGCAAATCGCATTTTATTGGTATTTCTTTGGGAAGTATTATTATTAGAAAAATAGGAGAAACTAATCCTTCCAGAGTTATAAGTTTAGTTATGGCTGGGGCTATAATGAAATTAAATATCAGATCACAAATATTAATGCAAATAGGTATTTTACTTAATAAATGGATACCTTATCTATTATTGTACAAGTTTTTTGCATACATCATTATGCCAAGAAAAAATCACAAAAAATCAAGAACACTTTTTATTAATGAGGCAAAAAAACTACAACAAGATGAGTTTATAAAATGGTTTAAACTCTCGGCAGAAGTAAATAAATTATTGAAAGATTTTAGGAGTATAAATACCTCCCTCCCAAGTTTATACATTATGGGCAGAGAAGACGTAATGTTTCTACCTTCAATAAAAAAATTAGTCACCCACAATACTACGAATCATTGCTTAATCATTGCCGAAAATAGCGGTCATGTTGTAAATATTGATCAGCCTGAATTTTTTAACAAAAAAGTTATTGAGCATTTACTACAACTTCATTAACTAAAAGCAATACACAAATTTCACTCACAAAAAAGCCCCAAAAGCATTACACTTTTGAGGCCTATATTGATTGCTTTAAGGGATAAGCAATATTCTATTCTACTATCAATTTTTCTGTTTTCTTTCCTTCATTTGTTACAATACTTACAAAATAGAAACCCTTAGCCAATTTCTCAATATTTACTGAGTTGCTGCCCATACTTAATGTTTGAGTTTTTAGTTGTTTACCATAAAGGTCTGTAATTACAATTTGGCCATTGCCAACTAATTTATCAACTGAAATATTAACTGAAGCTCTTGCAGGATTTGGATACATTACATACTCCAAATTGCTTGACATAGTTTCCGTTGCTGCATTCATACTTCTAGAAGCACAACTAACTACATTGCTTGCAATGGTTCTGCTGCTGCTGCATCCTCCTGCAGTTGTATATGTATATGTTAATGAACCTGCTCCTGGTGTATTTCCTGTGCTTACAACACCTGCTGGTGTAGTAACTGAAATAACTCCAGTTTTACTCCATACACCACCACCTGGGGTTCCTACTACTGTAAATGTTTTATTGGTGCAATAATTACCTGCTGCACCATATTGAGGATTTACTGTACCTGGGGCATAAGATATTGAAGGTATGCCTGGTTTTGCATTTACTGTGATAGATTTACTTGCATAGCTGCTACAGTTAGATGCATTTGTGATGGTATATCTAGCTTCGCCTGCACCTGCATTTACTCCAGTATAAACGCCTCCTGCATTTATTGTACCCTTATTATTTGAACTGCTCCAAACACCGCCAGTAGAAGTAGTAGAAAGAGCAATAGTATTCCCAGCACAAACTTCATTATTCCCTGTTATTGCATTTGGAGTAGGTACTGATGCAACAGTTACATTTACTATCGCATCAGAAGAACAACCAGTACCATTAGAGGTTGATGTAATAGTATATTTTATAGCGGTATTGCCATTAGAAACAGAACTTACTAAACCAGTATTTGAAACACTTGCAACAGATGGAGCTGTGCTACTCCAAGTTCCGTTAGGTAAGCTAGCATAAAAATATCTAGACTCCCCTAATGTGCAGAATGTTGCAGATGTTAATGTCCCTGATTGAGACGTAATTGTTGCAACATTTGGACTTTGAATAACAGTAACAGTAATTGAGTTACTTGTTACAGTAGATAAACAAGGATTGCTAGCAGTTAAAACACAAGTAATGATGTCTCCAGATGATAAAGTTCCAGGTGTAAAAGCTATTGAAGAACCACTTCCAACATTATTTCCATTTTTTCTCCATTCAAAAACTGGTGAAACCCCGCCATTGGTTGAGTTTGTATTAAATGTAACACTATTGCCACTACATACGGTTGTAGTAGCAGTTGAAATTGTAACGGTTGGTGCAACAATTAATGCAAAAGTAGCTCTAATAGTATGTGCAGCAATAACATTATTGAAAGTGTAAGTTGTAGCACTAGTAACTTTTACACCATCAACAATTAAACTATCTACACAGTATCCATTACTTGGAGTTATAGTATAAGTTTGGTTATAACCATAATTTACATTTGTTGTGCCATTTAAAGTTATACTACCATTAGCACCTGCACTTGCAGTAATTGGGTTGTAAATATTCATACTCATCATTTCAGAGCCTTTTACCCCATTATTTCCTTGGAAAACCATTGTTCCATTTATATCTGTAAAATATGTAGGAGTACTTTGGCTTGCACCTGTATTTATGTCAATCCATTTTGGATTAGAGCTAGAATTTAAAGATGAACTAATAGCAACACCAGGATCTAAAATCGCCAACTCATTATCATAATTAGGTGATAGTCCTATTTGCATATATATTAAACCATTAATTCCTGTAACTTTTCTGATTGTACCAGAAGATGTAATTAAACCAATATTGTTGATTAAGGCAGGATTGGTAGTATTACTCAATGTGATGCTTGCTGTTGTATCCTGGGTTGGGTCATACATCCACATACAACCTTTTCCATCGCCATAATAGGCATTAAAAATTAATTTATTGTAGACCGAGTAAATATAACCTGGGCCACTCCCTGCTGTATTATTGAAGAAAATATCTTTAACTCTATATGTGCCTGCTGTGGTTCCATCGCTTCTCCAAACTTCACTACCAGTAACTACATCATTCGCAGCAAAATATACCACACCGTTTATTTGAGGAATTCTATATGGTAAACCAAGTTCCCCAGTCCCAGGGTTTGCTAATGTTAAAAACCCAGTACTTGAAAATCCATTAGACTTTACAGCTGGGTTAATATCTTTCACCATACCAGGATTTGTTCCAATTCCAAATCTTCCAGCTGGGCCTCCTAAACTTGAAGAATCTGTAATAGCAGCACTTGGATTATACACCCATAATTCTGCATCAAATCCTCCTGAAGAAGAAGCTGTATCTGCCCCTTGGCATCTGTAAAATATTTTCCCGTTAACATCTGTTAAATATTGTGGGGTTGAACCAAAAACTTTACTACCCGTAGTTGTTCCTCTAAATGGATTCACTTCTGCTACTACCGAAGGCATATCACCAGTTGTAGGGTCATAAACAAACAACTCTGCACCGTAAGTTAAGCTACTAGTTCCTGTAAAATAAATTTTTCCCCCAGTACCTAAAAATCCTTGAGCAAAAGTTCCAACTTGGCAACCACCCAAAACTCCTGCATCATCAGTACCAACATTATAATACTTAGGATTAGTTGAAGAAGTAAAACTTGAAGTACCATTATTATTACTTATTGCTTGCGAAGGATCATAAACCCAAAACTCTAAACCTACAGCTGATGAAGGGGTTGCTCCAAAGTATAGTTTACCGTTATATGGATATAATGATACTGGACTACTACTGGTAGTACCAGCTTGTAAATCTATAACACCGGGGTTTGTTCCAATACCATATCTATCAGCTGCACCACCATAAACACTTGCTGAGTCAGTAATGGCACTTCCCAAATCTAATTTCCATAACTCTTGACCATTTGCACCGTTTGTAGCAACAAAATAAACGACATTGCCCATTTGCACAAACTCCTGCGGTGCACTGGATTTGCTTGTCGTACTCGGATTGTTAGGAAACAAATCAAATAGTCGAGGGTTGGTTGCAGAAGACCAGGGTGTTCCAGAAGTACCACCATTAGCAGTTACAGCTTGGCTCATATCTAAAATGTAAAGCTCAGTACCATGCATCCAACTGTTAGCTCCAGTAGTTCCATCGCTAGCTCTAAATACAACTTTGTTTCCAACTTTTGGAAAATTTGCAGTAGCAGTAGCATTGCTTGCTCCTGTAGCAGGAGTAGAACCTGAAGAACCATTAAAAATATCTACTAATACATTAACTACTTGTGCTTTGGCACTTGAGAACAACCCCATACCAATTGCCAACAAGCAAATTGATTTAATTCTGTTAATAGTCATAACATAATACGTTTAATGATGAATAGAGTTCAAATCTATTATTCAATTCAGGTTATTTTATCACTAAAAAAAAGAGAATTATCCATTGGCGTGTTTTAACAAACAAATAAGCCTATTGAACAAACAGAAAAAAATTACGACATGCAAATTATTCCATTTACGCTGCCTTGATTAAACTTTTTATAACACATAAAGCAAATAATTTTATCTTGCATTGTCTTAATAAAATGAAGAAAGTAAAATACTATTATAACACCCATACTTTAAAATTCGAAAAACACGAAGTCCCTTTACGTGTTAGGCTTATTCAAACTTTTGGATTTATTGCAGCATCGATTGTTACTGGTGTTATTATTATGCTCATCGTACTTAGATATACTGAAGCTCCAGGGGCTAAGTTATTAAGAAAACAAAACGAAGATCTTAGAGATAATTATGCTTTGATAGTTGAAAGGACAAAACAATTAGAATTAAAGATTACTGAACTGGAAACTAGAGATAATAACGTATATCGCTCTGTATTTGAAGCTTTGCCAGTTCACGATAGTGCAAGAGTACAGGATTTAGAAGTAAAAAAAGAAGTAAAACTAATTCAAAGTATGGGCGAAACTGAGCTAGTAAATTCAATGTCCAATCAATTGAATAACTTATCTCTCAGAATGGCTTTTCAGGCAAAAAGCTATAACGAAATTGAAAATATGGTAAAAAACAAGGAAAAACTCTTGCTTGCTATTCCTGCCATACAACCAGTTAGTAACAAAGATTTATCAAGAATTGCAAGCGGCTTTGGCATAAGAGTTCATCCCATTTTAAAAATTAGCCGTCCGCATAATGGCTTAGATTTTACAGCTTCTACGGGTGTTCCAATTTATGCAACAGCCGATGGAAGAGTTAAAACTGCTGAGTTTAATGGCGGCTTTGGCAATCACGTAGTCATTAATCATGGATATGGTTTTGAAACTGTGTATGGACATATGAGTCGTATGAAAGCCAGACCTGGTCAATCTATAAAGCGTGGTGAAGTCATTGGATATGTTGGCAGTACAGGACTAAGTAGCGGACCACATTGCCATTATGAAGTTCACAGAAATGGAGTTCCAGTAGATCCAATATATTATTTTTATCAAGATATCACACCTGCACAGTTTGATAGGATATTAAAACTTGCTGCCGTAGCAAATCAAAGTTTAGACTAACAATAGTTTAACCAGGAATTCTTGAAATATATTTTTCTATCTCTTTAATTTGATCTACCGTTTGCTTTGCAGTTGGCTTGCAGGCTTTAGCTTTTCTGAAATAATCTTTCGCAGCTCTAAACTCACGTTTATTCATAAAAATTTGACACATACTTAAAAAAGCAATTGCCTCACTTTCCTTATCTGAAATTCCTAGTCTTATCGCAGCACGTATGTAACTTTCTCCCTGCTTAAAATCTCCCTTTTGCAAACTCATCATGCCTAACTGTAGTTTATTGGCACCTTCGGCTTCTGGCATAGGAGAACCCAGAGTACTACTCATTTTCAAATGTTTTTCAGCCCCATCAAAATCTTGCTTCATCATTGCTAAATTCCCCTTTAACGTGTAATATGTAGACCTAATAGGCTTGTAAAGTAAATTGGGAAATTTAATACTGTTTAATATTTTCTCAACTTCTTCAATATTCCCTTGTTCCATAGGCTCTTGTACCAACCTTAATGGTCCAACAAAAAAATGGCTAAATAAAGCAATAACTCCTATGAAATATAAGATAAATGAAGGCCAAAAACCAGCTTGAATTGTGACAAAAACACCCAGTGCAATTGCAATTAATCCTAGCCAAAATCTATATCTAATTAACGTATTATAAAACTTCATCTTTAAAATTTAAGTCGCAAAAATAGGCTTTGAGTAATGAACTATTTAAGATTATTTTGATATTCGCATTTAATAAACAATAACTTCGTTTTTACCATTATTTTGTTTTTACAATGAAAAAATTACTCATATTTATTTTATTCTCAAGCATTTTTTTGATTGCTTGTGGGCAACCCATTAAACAAGAAAACAATTCTTTTAAAACAAGTTTTTTTTCACGTAGTGTTGGCAAACTTCCTTCATTATTGTATGGTTTGGGAGATGACAGATTAGGTGGTGCAAAAATGGGATACATAGATACTGGAATTTTGTTCAAAGTAGTTGATTCAAATATTACTCCTTGGAAAGTACAACTATCAAAATATAGAACCGCATTTATAGATAAAGTGTATTTAAAACCAGATACATCAATTAAGGAAAAACCATTTCATCTAACCGAAAAGTTTAATGTTTTTGGAACGGATTCGTGCTATGATATTATTACTATTTTGATGGACGAAAAACTACCATTTCGCTCTTGGATGCAGCCAGACCCAGCAAGTATTCAAATTGAAGTTTTTGGTGTACAAAGCAATACAAATTGGATTACACAACTACCATCAACATTAAAAGAAATAAAGAATGTCTATTACAGACAATCGGAAGATGATGTTTTACTTGTAACAATAGATTTAAAACATAATGCACATTGGGGCTATACAATCAACTACATAAATAATCAGTTAATAATAAAAGTAAAAAGACAACCAGAGAACCTTGACATTAAAAATATAAAAATTGCAATTGATGCAGGACACGGAGGATCAAATGTTGGAGCTGAAGGTGAAACCACACATATTATTGAGAAGAATTACACCCTATTATTTGCTAAACAATTGGAAAAATATCTAAAAAATAAAGGAGTGAGAAACGTTATAATGACAAGAGAAAAAGATACAACGTTAGATATGAGAGATAGAATTATTACATTACAACAACAAAATCCAGACATATTAATTAGTTTTCATTTAAACTCCAATTCTGATAAAACAGTAAAAGGTTGTGGCACTTTTTACAGACATATTGGCTTTAGACCTGTCAGTCTAAGCATTTTAAAGAGAATGCAAGAAATTGGTTTAGCAGAATATGCAAATGTTGGTAGTTTTAACTTTGGTTTAAATGGCCCAACAGATTTTATTAACTGCTTGCTCGAAGTAGGATTTTTAAGCAATATCGACGATGAAAAAAAACTTGCAAACCCTAAGTTTCATACACAAACAGCCATGCAAGTTTTTAAAGGTATTTCTGATTGGTTAAAATCATTAAAGAACTAAAAAAAAAATTGGGCCCGATGGAAATCGAGCCCTCAACCAAAACTAACTGCTTATGAGAAAAATAAATATTTTGAAATATTTATTACAGATAAACCAATTCAAAATTCTTGCCAATATTTTAAACTATTTTATAATATTTTGTTAAAACTATATTTACTTACGTATTAACTTAATTTTTAGTTTTCAAAAGCATTCCATTTATATAGACGTATTTTTTAAAGAAAAAGTTGCTTTAATTAAAAAAATATATCAACTATAAACTAGACTACAAAATAACATAATGGTTTAAACATTGAATAGTTAAACAAATGTGAAAATAGAAATGTCTATTATTATAAAAACCTTTCACGCAATTTTTCATTAGGCATCATACAACTATCTTTTTTTCCAAACCACTTGTATCTATTTTTAGATACGATATTATAAATGGTATTTCTAATAAACTCTGGAACAATAATAAAAGCATATAAAAACTTCCAAATGCCCCCAATATCTTTCATCAAATGCAGTGCTGCTGTAGATTTTAGAAATATTTTGTTGTTTTTTATATAAACAAAAGAATCAAATTGAGTGTTTGATAATTGATGTTGCAAAAGTAATTTTTGACCAATTGATGATTGCAATGAAGCAAATTTTATTACAGCATTTCTATCTCGCTTGATTACAAATTGAACAGCATAATTGCATAAGTTGCATACACCATCAAATAATAGTATATTATTTATTTCACTCACGTTTTATGTAAAGAGCAAAGATAAAATACATAAAGTCTGTAATAGTTTTATTTCCCATTTCGCAAGTTTTTAAAATTTAAACAGTGAAACACTAAACCTTAAACTATTTTCGCAGCTATGCATTATGTTTCAGTAGAAAAATTAACTAAATCTTATGGCATTATGCCATTGTTTTCAAATATTACATTCCATATTTCGCAAGGAGATAAAATTGCTTTGATTGCACGAAATGGAACAGGAAAATCAACATTGCTAAAAATTCTTTCTGGTCAAGAAACTGCAGATGAAGGAAAAGTATGGATTAATAAAGAAGTGACTGTTGCACTGTTTGAACAAGACCCAAATTTAGAAGAAGAAAAAAGTATTATAGATAATATTCTACACGCAAATCATCCTGCTGTAAAAGCAATTAGAAGTTATGAACTGGCAGAAGAACAGAATGATACAGATGCCATTCAAGAGGCTATTGTGTTAATGGAAGAAATGCAGGCTTGGGACTTTGAGGCAAAAGTGAAACAAATACTTGGCAAATTAAATATCCATCATTTAAATCAAACTGTAAATACTTTAAGTGGTGGGCAAAGAAAGCGTGTTGCATTAGCTAGAACATTGATTGATATTGGATTTGAACAAAATCATACTTTGTTAATTATGGACGAACCTACCAATCATCTTGATGTTGAAATGATTGAGTGGTTAGAGAATTATCTGTTGAGTGAAAATGTTACGCTGCTAATGGTTACCCACGATAGATATTTTTTAGATGCTGTTTGCAATGAAATTTGGGAATTAGAAAGAGAAGATTTGTATGTATATAAAGGAGATTACGACAATTATTTAGAAAAGAAAGCTGCACGTATAGAAAACGAACAAGCCAATATCGACAAAGCCAAAAGTGAGTTTAGAAAAGAGTTAGAGTGGATGCGTAAACAACCAAAAGCAAGAACTACAAAATCTAAAAGCAGACAAGATAATTTTTATGATATAAAAGATAAAGCTTCTAAAAAAATTGAAGACAATCAAGTTCAACTACAAATTAAAATGAGCAGGATTGGGGGCAAAGTAATTGAACTTAAAAAAGTTTATAAGTCTTATGGGGAAAAAGAAATTCTTAAAGGCTTTGATTATACTTTCAATAAAGGCGAAAGGCTTGGTATCATTGGAAAAAATGGAGTTGGAAAATCAACTTTCTTAAATATTATTCAAGAATTGGAAAAGCCAGATTCTGGAAAAGTAAACATTGGTGATACCATTGTTTTTGGTAATTTTTCTCAGCAAGGATTAGCCATAAAAGACAATGTTAGAGTTATTGAATATGTAAAAGATATTGCCGAAAACTTTCCTTTAGCAAATGGTGGAAGTTTAAGTGCTGCTCAGTTTTTAGAGTTATTTTTATTTACTCAAGAAAAGCAATACACTTATTTGCAAAGCTTAAGTGGTGGTGAAAAAAAACGCTTGCAATTGCTAGCCATCTTATTTAAAAATCCCAACTTTTTAATTTTAGATGAACCTACCAATGATTTAGATTTACCAACACTCGCAGTACTAGAAAACTTCCTGCAAGATTATCCAGGTTGTGTTGTAATTGTGAGCCACGATAGATATTTTATGGATAGATTGGTTGACCATTTATTGGTGTTTGAAGGTAATGCTTCAGTAAGAGATTATCCAGGAAACTATAGCCAGTATAGAATTTGGCAAGATGAAGAAGCCGCCAAAACAAAACAAGTAGCCGCTGCAAAAGTTCAAGAAGCAAAAGTTATTGAGCAACAAAAATCTAACAAAAAAATATCTTTTAAAGACAAGCACGAATTTGAACAACTTGAAAAAGAAATGCCAAAGCTTGAAGCAGAAAAAAAAGAAATCGAGTATAAACTAACAATGGAAAATTTAAGTTTTGATGAAATAAACAAAATGAGTTTACGCATTGGCGAAATTTCTCAACTGCTTGAAGAAAAAGAAATGCGTTGGTTAGAATTAAGTGAAATATTGGCTTAAAAAAACCCAGCAAATAGCATCTAAAAAAATCATTTTGCCATATCAAAATCTCTCCTCACCTTTGAATAGTTGCATAAACAACTATTATGGCAAACAATCAGTTTAAACGTGGTGAACTTTATAGTGTAATTAACGCTATGGCTGCTGCTGCAATTGCACGTCGTATGCAAAAAAATTTTAGAGCTTCTGGGCTAGAAATTACCATTGAGCAATGGAGTGTTCTATATCATCTTTGGAAAGAAGATGGCTTAAATCAACAACAACTTTGCGATAAAACTTTTCGAGATAAACCAAGTATCACAAGACTTATAGACAATCTTGTAAAGCTTGGTTTGGTAGAAAGAAAAGTTAGCGATACGGACAAAAGAGTCAATTATATTTTCCTTTCAAACATTGCAAAAAATCTTCAAGATCAAACAATAGAAATTGCCAATCAAACAATGGATGAAGCATTAGTTGGTATATCAAAAGCTGAAATTGAAACAGTAAAAAATGTGTTGCAGAAGGTGTATGATAATTTAAATAATCAATAATAAATAGTTAAAATATGTCAAACTCAATTCAAGGTGGTGAATGGCTTATAAAAGATAGTAACTTCTTAGAAACCTTTACACCAGAGGATTTCAACGAAGAACAACAAATGGTAATGGATATGTGTCAGCAATTTTTAGATGCAGAAATTTATCCTATTGTTGAACAAATTGATAAGCAAGAAGAAGGCTTAATGCAAAACCTAATGGTTAAAGCTGGAGAACAAGGGTTGCTTTCAACTGCTTTTCCTGAGCAGTATGGTGGTTTGGGTAAAGATTTTATCACTGCAACTATTGTGAATGAAGGTTTAGGTGGTGGGCATAGTTTTAGTGTTGCTATTGCTGCACACACAGGCATTGGTAGTTTGCCAATTCTTTACTTTGGAACAGAGGAACAAAAGCAACAATACATACCCAAATTAGCAAGTGGAGAATTTAAAGGAGCTTATGGTTTAACAGAACCAAATAGTGGTAGCGATGCATTAAGTGCAAAAACCACAGCTACCTTAAGTGCAGATGGAAAACACTATTTATTGAATGGACAAAAATGCTGGATAACCAATGGTGGCTTTGCAGATGTTTATACTGTGTTTGCAAAAATTGATGGAACACAATTTACTGCATTCATTGTAGAACGTAGGTTTGAAGGATTTACACAAGGACCAGAAGAACATAAAATGGGCATTAAAGGGTCATCAACTGTACAACTATATTTTCAAGATTGTAAAGTACCTGTTGAGAACGTTTTAGGAGAAATTGGTAAAGGACACATTATCGCTTTTAACATCTTAAACATTGGTCGTTTAAAACTTTGTGCAGCAACTTTAGGTGGTGCAAAACGTGCAACAACAACAACTGTTCAATATGCAAATACTAGAGAGCAGTTTAAAATGCCTATTGCAAAATTTGGAGCCATCAGACATAAGCTTGCAGAAATGGCAATCAAGATGTGGGTTTGTGAAAGTGCACTATATAGAACCAGTAAATGGATTGATACAAAAGAACACGAACTGCTTGAAGGTGGTGAAACATTTGCCAAAGCCTTATTAGGTGCTGCTGAGGAATTTGCAATAGAATGTGCAATGTTGAAAGTGTTTGGTAGTGAGACTTTGGATTATGTAGTAGATGAAGGTGTGCAAATTCACGGGGGTAATGGATTTAGCGATGAATATCTGATTAGCAAAGCATATCGCGATAGTCGTATCAATAGAATTTATGAAGGAACCAATGAGATCAACAGACTGTTGACAGTTGATATGATGTTAAAACGTGCAATGAAAGGCAAACTAGATTTAATGACGCCAGCAATGAACGTTCAAAAGGAATTAATGAGCATTCCTGATTTTGGCAGTGATGATGAAACCCCTTTTGCCAAAGAAATAAAATACATCAACAATTTTAAAAAAGCCATATTAATGGTTGCGGGTGCTGCTGTTCAAAAGTTGATGATGCAATTAGAAAAAGAACAAGAAGTATTGATGAATATTGCCGATATGGCTATTGAGACTTTCCATTGTGAAAGTGCTTTATTACGTGTTATGAAAATGACCTCAAACAAGAATGAAAGAGCTGCAATTTGTGAGGATATTATGAAAACATACATTTATGATGCAGCAGATAGAATTAATAAAGCTGGTAAAGATGCTTTAAACAGTTTTGCTGAAGGCGATGAACTAAGAATGATGCATATTGGCTTAAAACGCTTTACCAAAGTAGAACCATTTAACACCAAGGAAAGTAGAAGAAGAATTGCTGCTAAAATGATTGAAAGCAATCAGTATTGTTTTTAGTAATTATATCACTCTTTTTGCTATTTTAAATCTATAGTGCAGTGGTTACAATTAATATCAACTGAAGCATCTTTACCATTTCCTACATTTGTTTTTAAGGAAGAAATTTCGATGTTTTCAGTTGTTATTTTTGATTCATTTCCTTCACTCATATTTTGCTGTTTTAATGACGTATTATTAAGACGTAACAAGAAATTTTTATAAATTGTACTGTATTCTCCAATAAAACTAAAACTAAAGTTATTAACCATTTTTAGTGGCAGTTTTAGTTGTGCAAATTGATTGTTGATTTTTATTATTTTTAGATTTGCACTTATTTTTTTAATAGCAATATCAGCATTAGTTCCTTCTAGTTCAATAGCATTTTTCAAATCATCAATTCTAAGTTTTCCATAATTTTTTTGACCTCTTATTTCAGCAACATGTCCCATTTCATATTCGTCATTAGTACTATTCATCACAACTTCACCAACATCTTCAATTTCAACATTTGAATATTTAGAAACTAAATTTAATGATTCAATTTTCTGAATATTTAAACTGCCATTAATAAAATCTATTTGTCCATTTTTAATTTTATTGATAGAAATATTTGCGTATTTAGAGTTAACTGTCAAATTTACAGCAGTATCAATTTCAAGATTTCCATTAGTAATATCAACAGATAAATCTTTGAAATTATTGTAAATAAATACATCAGAATATTTTGAATCAACTACTGTTTTTTTGTTATAAGGTATATAAATTGTTATAGTTTTCTTTGAAAGTTGATAGTTGTCATATCCAGCAATTATCTGTAAAGAATTGCCATTAACCTTATATTTCAAATTTACTTTCTCCAATAAAACTTCATTACTTAAATTCAAAAATTCATTGTTATGAAAATTTACTACTAGCTTAATATTAGGCTCATTTGAGGCTTTTATTTCAACAAGCCTATTGTCATTTTCTACAACAATTTTACTTATTTTCTCTCCATCAATTTCAATACTTCTAGTGAGTAAATTATTATTTGATGTTTGTAAAATCTTATTGGCTAGTTGTAAATTCTTAGTTTCATTTTTTATGGAATTTAAACTATCAAAATATTTATCTTGATTCAATAATTTTTGCGAATAGCCTCTTCCTATTGAGCGAGGTTGACTATAAATACTGCCACCAAAAAATATAGAAATAGTTACACAAAATATTGCACTGTCTTTTATCATCCTCTTTATTGGTTTTTATTAGGTAAAGTTTATATAAATAAAATTACTAGATGTTATTATTTTGCTAAACAAAGGTTTTTATCAATTATTAAGTCTAAGAAATAAATCAAATTAAATTTTGAACGAAACCGAACTTGTAAGTGAGTTGAAAAAAAATAATGAACAAGCTTTTAGCTTGCTTGTAAACACCTATCAGAATATGGTGTATAATACTGTTTTGGGTATTATTCAACAAGTTCAAGAGGCTGAAGATGTTGCTCAAGAGGTTTTTATTCAAGTTTATTTAAATATTTCAAATTTCAGAGGTGACTCAAAGCTTTCTACTTGGATTTACAGAATATGCATTACAAAATCTTTGGATTATGAAAGAAGCAAAAAGGCTAAAAAAAGGTTTAATCAGTTTAAAAATATTATAGGTATTGCTAATAATATTGAAGACGCTGTTTCCGATTTTCATCATCCTGGAATTAGCTTAGATAATAAAGAAAATGCAGCCTTACTTTTTAAAGCAATTCAACTATTGCCCATTAATCAAAAGATTGCATTTATACTTATCAAAACTGAAGGACTTAGTTATAATGAAGTAGCTAATATTTTAAAAATTAGTGATAAAGCTGTGGAAGGTTTAATGCACAGGGCAAAGGAAAATTTAAGAAAAACATTATCCATTCTTTTTTAAAAAATCAAAATGAAAACAGAACACTTTGAACAAATATTGAACAGTATAAATAGCATTGAACAAGCCGAAATGCCGCCTTTTTTTGAAACAAGATTAAAGGCTACTATGCAAAATAAAGTTGCTTATCGTAACAACTGGTATTATGTAAAAAAACCAGTTGTTGTAAGCATTACATTACTTATTATGCTTATTATAAACGTATATTTATTATCAAAATCATCGAGTGATAAAAACATTTCTAAAGCAGAATCCACAGAAAAGAATTCAATAGAATCTATCAACAACGATTACCAGCTATTTACAAACTCAACATACTAATTATGAATGCAAATAATAAAAGTAGATTTTTTTCAATAATTATTGTTTTATTACTTCTTATTAATACAGGTGCTGTAACATTTTTATTATTAAAAAAAAGACAGAATAATTTGCCATCAATACCACCACCGCCTGGTGATGCTTTCAACTTTTTAGTCAGAGAATTAAAATTAAACCCATCGCAAATTAGCAACTATCACACTCTTAAAGAAAATCATCATGAATTAGTAGAGTTGCTTAGAGACAAATTGAAAAACAATAAAGATTCTTTATTTCAACTGTTAAAAGGCAATAATATTGGGGATATTAGTGTGCAAGTAAAATTAGACTCTATTGCATCAATCAACAAACAGATTGACGAAATTACCTTCAATCATTTAAAACAAGTAAGAAGTTTATGCAATGTAAATCAACAACAAAAATTTGATAAAATAATTGCTCAGGCAATGCACATACAAGCACAAGGTAAGCCACCACATTTTCCGCCAAAAAATGAAGAAGAACAAAGAGAAGCAAATGAAAATGAAGAGGATTTGCCTCCACCACCCAATCGATAAATAAACTACAATGAGAAACTATTGCTCGGTTGATAGTAAATTCTTAGTTTTTTTTACCGGCTTTATAAGTATTAATAAATAAACAATTGATAATGCAACTAAAGCACTAATTCCCAAATCAATTGCTAAAGCAGTTGCAGAAAAATTAATAGTATTAATTACTTCAGCATTATTGTATGATGAAAAAAACACAAATGGATAGCCAAACCTGTCTGTATCATTAGCATTGATTTGATATTGCAATGTAGAAAAAGTAATAACCAAAAAAATAATAATGGTAAGTAGAAAAGTAAAGGATATAATTTTCTTCATAATGATTTTTATTTTAACAAAACAACACTACCAGTTTTAGCTAAAACATCTTTTAATAAAATAATGCCAGGTTGTTTTCCTTTATTAAAATCCCCATACTTGCTATCAATTCCTAAAGCTAAAGCTCCATTAAGAGTGGCCATTTGAAGCAAATCTGATAATGAAAAGCATTTTGAACTTCTTAATAATTCCTGAATTTCTGCAAGTATGTTTAATGTTTTATTGCTAGCTAAACTATCTGTGCCTAAAACAATATTTTTAACTAAATGTTTGCTAACAACATCTGTTGGTAAAGAGTTTGTTATATACCTATTAGATAAAACGCAAAGACATAAATAAAATTGTGTATCAGAATGAAGTTTGCTAAACATTGTCACATCTGAAAAAGAAGTATAAGTATTATGAACTAAAATAGTTTTAGACGGCTTTAATAAATAATTGATGACCGTTCCCAAACTTGATTTATGTGAGGGTTTATGAAATGAAATGTCAATTCCAAGCTCCTTATATAATCTTTTGAAATCTCCATTTCCAAATTCAAAAAAATCATTTTCCTCTTTACTTTCCTGATTGTGAATAGTAGAAATTTGGCTTTGCGAAAAATTGTTTATTAATTCAAACAAATTATTTGAAACTGAATAAGGAGCATGAGGAACAAGTGTGGAATTATTGGGAAAACACTTGGCAAATTCAGTATAAACTTCTAATCCTGCATCAAACCTTTGTTGTGCAGATTGTGGTACAAAACCAGAAATTTCTACGAAATTATGATAGTATAAATTGCCCTTCTTTTTTTGGTTGATGGTGTTTTTGGTGTTACAAATATCGCCAACTGCAACTATGCCATTGTTTATCATTTCACCTTCTGCTTTTTCAATAGCATCTTGAATGAGCTCTTCAGATAAAGCTCTTTTTTGCATTATATTTAGAATAAAATCTACCATTCCTGTATGTTCAGGAATTAATCCTTTCAGATGACTTAATTCTAAGTGACAATGACAATTTATAAAGCCAGGAGAAATAATTCCAGAAAATTTCTGAATGCCTTCACCTGCTTCTTCCTCATCGATAATATCGTGAATAATTCCCTTTTCATCAGTAACTAAAACGCTTTTTTGCCCAAGCATTTCTGTACCAGTAAAAATATTATCTGCTTGAAATTTTAGAAAAGACAATTTGTGAAATTTTGAAACGCAAAGTTAGCTTTAGTAACACTTAAAATAATCAAAAGGCTCTTTACAATCATTGCACTTATGTAAAGCTTTGCACGCTGTGCTTCCAAACTCACTTATGATTGTAGTATTTACAGAATGACACTGAGGGCATTCTATTCCATCTTCAATAATAATATTTGCATTACCTTTTGGTGGGGCAATGCCGTATTCTTTAAGTTTTTGTTTACCTGTTTCAGTCATCCAATCTGTTGTCCACGCTGGTGATAAGACTGATGTGACTTTTATTTTTGAATAACCATTTTCTATCAGAGCTAAACGAATGTTCATAGCAATCATATCCATTGCAGGACATCCAGTGTAAGTTGGTGTAATGAAGATTTCAATTAAATCATCATAAGTTTTTACATCTCTCACAATCCCTAAGTCTGTAATTGTTAAAACTGGTATTTCAGGATCGCAAACTGTTTCAAGAATGTTCCAAATATTTTGTACTGATATTGGTTGTGTTTCTATCATTTTCGAAAACTATATTCATGCTCTACTTTGCAAATTCGTGTTGTGTAAGATTGATAAAAAACATCCCTGCCAAGTTGCTGTGCAATCAAATGCTCTGCATTATTTTTCCAGTTTTTTATCGCTTCTAAGCTATCCCAATAACTAACGGTTATTCCTATTTCATTTCGTGCAGATTCAATTCCAATAAATCCTTGTTGTGTAGCTGCTAATTCAACCATTCTGTTTGCTATATCTGCATAATTATTTTCAGATTCAACTTTTATTGAAGTAAAAATAACTGCATAATATGGTTTGAAATTATCAATCATAAAACTACCAAACACTGTTTGGATATGTTCTTTGCAAAGTTTGCATTTCTGCAAGTAAATCTGCTAAGTGTTGTGAATGTTTTCCTTGCTTACCACCAATTTTGGGTTGTGTTGAATATTGAAAATGCAATGTTGCTTCAGCAAAAACTTCATCTATCTTTTGTTGCCAAAGTGATTTTATTTTGTTTAAATCAACACTAATATTTTGAGATAATAATTCTAATTCTTCGTTACTCATTACAAAAAATTCCTCTACATAGTCTTTCAAAACTTCAATAGCATTTTGCATTTTAACATTACTTTCTTTTGTACCATCGCCCAAACGAATTACCCATTCACTACTCCAACGTAAATGATAGGCAACTTCCTTTAATGACTTAGTGGCAATTGCAGCAAGTTGTTCATCATTACTATTTTTTAACTCATTATACAAGTAATGTTGAAAAACACTAAAGTAAAACTGGCGAAGAATAGTAACTCCCCAGTCAGCATTTGGTTGTTCTACTAATAAATGATTTTTAAACTCCTCTGGATTTCTCAAATACGCTAATTTATCTTCATCAAACTCTTCTCCCATAAGCGTTGCAGCGTATTGATAAAAATTTCTTGCTTGGCCTAGTAAGTCCAAAGCAATGTTAGTTAATGCAATGTCTTGCTCTAAAATTGGACCATGGCCACACCACTCACTATTTCTATGAGATAGAATTAATGTCGTGTCAGCTAAATGTAAAATATAGTTGGTTAAATGTTGATTCATTAGTTACATATGGTTTACTTCATCGGGAAGTTGATAGAATGTAGGATGTCTGTAAATTTTATCCATCGAAGGTTCATAAAGGCTTTCGGCTTCATCTGGATTTGATGCGTGAATGTATTTGCTTTCAACAACCCAAATGCTTACACCTTCCATTCTGCGTGTATAAACATCTCTTGCGTTTTCCATTGCCATTGCCGCATCAGCAGCGTGTAAACTGCCAACGTGTTTATGGTCTAAACCTTGTTTGCTTCTTATAAAAACTTCCCATAATGGAAATTCTGCTTCTGATTTATTTGAAGAAACACCACCTTCAATTTCTCCATAATCACCGTAGTAATATTTTTTTATCATTTGATTAATGATTATTTATTATTGATTATTAGATTATTTCTTTTGCTGATTTTAAATACCTGACGTATGTATTTAATTCTTTTAAACATTTTTTATATTCTTCGTTTACCTCTTTTAAAACATCTTCTGTAATATAATTTTCATCAAAAGCTGTAATTAAATGTTCCATTGTTTCAGTTAATCAACCTCTTGATATTCTGCAAAATTGAATATTCTCTTGATGATGATATCTTCCAAAACCTTCTGAAACATTTGCTGTTATTGACCTTGAAGAGCGTTTGATTTGGCTAACCAATTCAAATTTTTCTGATGAAGGAAGCGATTTAATAATTACTGAAATTTTCTTTCTAAACTCTTTACAAGTTTTGTAAACTGGTAAGTCATAAAAATGGTCTATACTCGCCATAATAATCAATAATTAATAATCAGTAATTTCATCGTCAAGCAACCTTGATTTGTTCTCTCTTTTTTTTCTTTTCAGCATAAGCCATAGCTGCATCACGTACCCAGGCTCCATCATTCCAGGCTTTGTTTCTTGCTTCTAATCTTTCCTTATTGCAAGGGCCATTCCCTTTCACCACTTGCCAAAATTCATCCCAGTTTATTTCACCAAAATCATAATGTTTTCTTTCTTCATTCCATTTTAAATCAGTGTCGGGCAAAGTCATATTTAAAACCTTAACTTGTTGCACACACATATCAACAAACTGTTGTCTAAGCTCGTCATTTGTTTTACGTTTAATTTTCCATTTCATACTCTGGTCGCTGTTGGTACTTTCACTATCCTTTGGTCCAAACATCATTAAGCTTGGCCACCACCAACGATTAATAGCATCCTGACACATTGCTTTTTGTTCTTCAGTTCCCTGACTTAAAACCAATAATATTTCAAAGCCTTGTCTTTGATGAAAACTTTCTTCTTTGCAAATACGCACCATTGCACGTGCATAAGGTCCATAGCTTGTTCTGCAAAGCATTACCTGATTTAAAATTGCGGCACCATCAACCAACCAACCAATTGCACCCATATCTGCCCAGGTTAAACTTGGATAATTAAATATGGAAGAATATTTTGCTTTACCAGTAAGTAATTGTTCTGTCATTTCATCTCTGCTAATGTTCAAGGTTTCAGCAGCAGAATATAAATATAAACCGTGCCCACCTTCATCTTGAACCTTTGCAAGTAAAATGGCTTTACGTTTTAAAGATGGAGCTCTTGTAATCCAAGCTCCTTCGGGCAACATGCCTACAATTTCGCTGTGGGCGTGTTGACTGATTTGGCGAATATTGGTTTGTCTGTATTTTTCAGGCATCCAATCCTTTGGTTCAATCTTTATTTCATTATCAATTTTAGATTGAAATAATTCTTCAAAATTGATTTGCATACAAATAAGTTTAGGCTGTAAAAGTAAAAGATTATTTGCTGAAACTAACAAATGTTAGGAGAGATATTAATGCCGAGTGTCGTTTAACGTAAAAATATTATTGTCAAAATAAAAATTATTTAGAATAAAAGTTTCTTGACTCTTTTGAAACTTTTTAAGCTTATCAAATTATGTTAGTCTGCTCGCCTGAATATATTTTAAAGTATTACTTTCTGCTTTGCTTTATTCCATGAAATCTTCAAAATTTCTTCTTTGTTTTTTATTGGGCCTACCAATTTTACTGAGTCTCTTGCCAGTATTAAATGATGTAGGTAAAAATGTATTCTCATCCTTTTCTTCTAAAGGAGTAATGTCGGTATAAAACTTAATTGCTTCGCTATATTGAACTCTATTGTGTAAGAGAGCAACAACTTTGATTATCCATTTTCTAGATTCAGTTCTTATATGATATTCATCTCCGATATTTACAATTTTTGATGCTTTAATACTAACTTCATTGCATTTAACTTTCCCTTTATCACATGCATCAGAAGCCATACTTCTGCTTTTGAAAATTCTAATTGCCCACAAATATTTATCTACTCTAAGTTTTTCTGTTTCTTTCATTTTTACAAAAGTTTAAATGAATCCGCATCTTTCCAAAAAGGGAACTTATTTCTAATATCTAGCAAAGCATCTTTATCAAGTGTAATGGTAAAAATATCTTCAACATTTTCCTTAGTATACAATATATCGCCTAAAGGATTTACGACCATGCTATCACCACTATGTTCAATATTATTCCCATCAAAACCAACTCTGTTAACTGCAATAACATAACATTGATTTTCTATGGCACGTGCTACCAATAGAGATTTCCAAGCATAACTTCTACGCTTGGGCCAATTAGCTACATATAGTAAAATATCGAAAAGATTATTGCCACTTTTATCAAAATCATTTTGACTAGCCCATACAGGAAATCTTAGATCGTAGCAAACTTGTAAATTAATTTTCCAACCATTTACTTGTGCAATTTTTTTTTCTGTTCCTGCTGTATAGTACTTATCTTCCTGTGCATAGGCAAAACAATGCCTTTTGTTATAGAAACCAAATTGCCCATTAGGCAACATCCAAATTAATCTGTTATAATATTTCCCTTCATCTTCCATCATTAAGCTTCCTGTTAAAATTATTTTTTTTTGGGTAGCTATTTTTTTCATCCATTGAATAGTGTTGCCATCCATTGTTTCGGCAAATAAATGTGGCTGCATACTAAACCCTGTGCTAAACATTTCGGGCAAAACAACAACTTGTGTTTTATCTTCAATACTTAAAATTTTGTTTTCAAGCATAGCAAGATTTTGTTGCTTATTTTCCCAAAACAGTTTGGTTTGTATCAAAGAAAACGTAAGAGACATTAAAAGTAGAATTTTTATTTTAAAAGAAATTAACCCTTGCCTTCATCTTTCCACATTTGATTGAATGTTTTTTGACTAAAATCTAATTTGCCCCTATGTTTGGTCCAGCCTTTAAAAATAGTATTAACAACTTTATTTTTTAGAGAACCATTTCCCATATTCATCATACTTCTGTTTAAACTAGCAGTCTTCCAAGCCTTCCAGGCAATACGTTCCATTAGGGTGCTTGTACCTTGTTTTACCGATTCGTGTCTATTATCTAAAAGCAATTCGTGCAAATTAATTTTAACAGGGCATACTTCTGTACAATTACCACATAAAGAAGAAGCATAACTTAAATGTTTATAATCATTCAACCCACTTAAATAAGGTGTAATAACACTACCAATAGGACCACTGTAAGTTGTTTCATAACTATGACCACCAATGTTTTTGTAAACTGGACAAGCATTTAAACAAGCACCACATCTTATGCAATACAATGCTTCTCTGGTTTTCGGATTTGATAATAAATTTGTACGTCCATTATCTAATAAAATAACATACATGTCTTCTGGTCCATCTGATTCATTTGATTGTTTAGGACCTGTAATAATAGAGTTGTAAACGGTAACTTTTTGCCCGGTGCCAAAAGTGGAAAGCAACGGCCAAAATAAGGCTAAGTCATTTACTGAAGGTAGCACTTTTTCGATTCCAACAATAACAATGTGTGTGTTAGGCATTGAACAACTTAATCTTCCATTACCTTCATTTTCAGTAATAGCAATACCACCAATATCAGCCAAAATAAAATTAGCTCCTGTAACACCAATTTCTGCTTCAATATATTTTTCTCTCAAGTTTTTTCTGGCAACCTGTGTTAGCTCCTCGGGCGTTAAACCGCCTGGAACCCCTAATTTTTCAGCAAAAAGTTTAGCAACATCTTCTTTGCTTTTATGCATTGCAGGTGTAACAATATGGTAAGGAGCCTCTCCATCAAGTTGCTGAATATATTCTCCCAAATCTGTTTCCACACTTTCAATATTAATAGACTCAAGATATGTGTTTAAATGAATTTCTTCAGTAACCATACTCTTGCTTTTTACAATAGTCTTACACTTTTTCTCTTTGCAGATTTTACCAATGGCTTGTAAAGCTTCGTTTCCATCATTTGCCCAAATTACTTTTGCACCCCTTGAAACTATTTTTTTTTCAAACTCTTCTAAATATTTATCTAAATTTTCAATGGCTTTGTGTTTAATATTTTTTGCCATTTCTCTTGCAGCTTTCACATCAGTATACTGTTCTTTACCTTGAGGAACGACAGCATTGTATTTCCCAATATTAAAATTTATTTTTCTACGATGATTTAAATCGGCAGCTTTAATGGTGCTTTTCGCTATGAAGGAAGATGCAGTTTTATTCATATTATACAATTAATACAAAAGTAATAGTAATAACAATAACATTTTATTGTACAAATTGTATAACCATTTAAAATTCCTAATATCCACTTATCGATAAGATAGTAACAGAATGTAATAATAACAACAGTTTTGCTACATATTACTAAAAGGAATTATGAAAAAATTTATTACACTAGGCTTTTTAATATTTATAGCCGCATTTACAAACGCACAAAATATTAGTGGTAATTTAAGAGATGAAAATAGCAAGTCAGTTGCTGGCTCATCAATTACACTACATAAATCAAAAGATTCATCTATTGTAAAAATTGCAGTTTCAAATAAAGATGGAGACTATGTTTTTAAAAATGCTGTTAACGGTAATTATTTTATTACAGTTTCAAATATTGGATATAGAAAAGCGGCTACTAACACATTTGAGTTTAAGGGAATAGATTTTACTGTGCCTCAAATTACACTTACCAAAATGAGCAAAGAGTTAGGCGAAGTAACTGTTTCAAGCAAAAAGCCAATGATTGAAGTAAAGGCTGATAAAACTATTTTTAATGTTGAAGCTAGTATTAATGCAGTTGGAACAGATGCTTTTGAATTGCTTAGAAAATCACCAGGTGTAATGATTGACAAAGATGATAATTTGCAACTAAGCGGTAAAAATGGAGTGCAAGTTTATATTGATGGAAGACCATCGCCCCTATCTGGAAAAGATTTAGCCGACTACTTAAAATCAATTCAAAGCAGCAATATTGAGGCAATAGAGTTGATTACAAATCCTAGTGCAAAATATGATGCTGCAGGAAATGCGGGTATTATAAATATTCGTTTAAAGAAAAATAAAGCATTTGGTACAAATGGAAGTGCTAATGCTGGATATGCTATTGGTGTTTACTCAAAATATAATGCTGGTTTAAGTTTAAATAATCGAAATAAAAAATTAAACCTATTTGGCAACTACAATTACAACCATAGTAAGAATATTAACTCATTATCAATCTACAGAGAATTATTAGATTCTGCATTTGATCAAAACGGTTACATGAGTCCAATAAGTACTTCACACACTTTTAAAGCAGGTGCAGATTATTATGCCAATAAACATAATACGTTTGGTTTTATAGTTGATGGAAACTTTAGCAATACCGATATGACCAATGATGTAACAACACCACTTCACTACATAAAAAATGGTGCTCATGATTTTGTAAGAACACTGGTTGCTAATAATACATCTGCAATGAAAAATAATAACATCAATATTAATGGAAATTATAAACATACCGATACAAGTGGTCGTGAATTAAATGTTGATGCTAACTATGGCAGATTTGATAATAACAATAATCAACTACAACCTAATTACTATAAAGATGCAAGCTATACAACAACTAATTCTATTATCTACAGAATGATAAGTCCTAGTATTATAGATATATTAAATGGAAAAATCGACTATGAACAAAAGTTTGCTGGTGGCAAATTAGAAACAGGCATTAAAATTTCCAATGTTAAAACCACTAACGATTTTCAGCGTTATAATGTACAAAATATTGGAGACGATACTAAAACACTAGATACATCGCGTAGCAATAAATTTACATATAAAGAGCAAATCAATGCTGCATACTTAAATTTTAATAAGCAATACAAAGGAGTAATGTTTCAAATTGGTTTAAGGGTTGAAAATAGCAATGTAACTGGTAATACATTAGCTCAAACAAATGATGGTAGCGGTTGGAAAGTATATGATACAACTTTTGAAAGAAAGTACACTGATTTATTTCCAAGTGCAAGTTTATCATTCAATAAAAATCCAATGAATCAATGGAGTTTAAGCTACAGCAGAAGAATTGATAGGCCTGCTTATCAACAATTAAACCCATTTGAATTTAAGCTTGATGAATACACTTATCAAAAAGGAAATACAAATTTAACTCCTCAATACACAAATATTTTTAGCATTTCAAACACCTATAAATATAGGCTTACAACTAGTTTAAGCTACAGTCATATAAAAGATATGTTTGCTTCAATTATAGATACTACTGAAAAATCTAAAAGCTACATGACCAATAAAAATTTAGCTACACAAGATATTTTTAATTTGAGTATTAGTTATCCTTTTCAAAAAGGCATTTACAGTGCTTACTTTAGTTTAAATGCTTTTTATTCAAAATATCAAGCAGATAATGTAGGTGGTGCTAACAGAAATATTAGTTTAGAAGTAACATCTGCAAACTTATACATGCAACACAGCTTTAACTTAGGTAAAGGATACAGAGCAGAATTAAGTAGTTGGTTGAGTACTCCATCTATTCAACAAGGAACTTTCGAAACTAAGTCTATGGGTTTTGTTGATTTGGGATTAAGCAAACAAGTAATGCAGGGGAAAGGAAATATTAAAGTATCGGTGAGTGATATTTTTAATACAATGAGATGGCGAGGTACAAGTAATTTTGTAGGACAATATTTGAATGGGCAATTTAGATGGGAAAGTCAGCAATTAAAACTAAACTTCAGCTATCGCTTTGGCAAAAACACTGTAAAAGCTGCACGCCAAAGACAAACTGGGGTAGAAGATGAAAGTAAACGTGTTAAAAGTGGTGGTGGTGGTTTTGGAGGATAATAAAAGAGTTGTTTCATAAGTTGGTTTTGGTTTGTCAAATGCCTCATCTGATTGATGGGGCATTTTGATTTTTAATTTTCTAAATGCAAGGTTTAATAAAGAAATGATGTTTTATTTGCAGTAAATTTTAATAAACATGACAACGATTGCAGTAGCTAAAGGAGATGGTATTGGACCTGAAATTATGGATGCAGTATTAAGTATTTTTAATGCCGCCAATGTTCCTTTACAATATGAGGTAGTGGAAATGGGTAAATGGGTTTTTGATAAGGGCTTTAGCAATGGAATGACACCTGAAGCTCAACAAACTATTGAATCTTTGGGTATTTTATTCAAAGGTCCAATGGAAACTCCAAAAGGCAAAGGCGTTAAAAGCGTAAATGTTACAGCCCGTAAAACTTGGAATACTTATGCAAACAAAAGAACTTTTCAAACACTACACGGTGTTGATACAGTTTTTAGTAAAGCAGGAATCCCCATTGATGTTACTATAGTAAGAGAAAATATTGAAGATACTTATGGTGGCATAGAACATATGCTTACACACGATGTGGCACTAAGTCGCAGGTTTATTACACGCCCAGGAAGTATGCAAGTTATTAGGTATGCTTTTGAAATGGCAAAGAAAAAAGGGGCAAGCAGAATTACTTGTGGACACAAGGCAAATATCATGAAAATTACTGATGGTCTATTTTTAGAAGTATTTTATGAAATTGCTAAAGAATATCCCGAGTTAAAAGCAGACGATGTAATTGTTGATGATTTATGTATGAAATTGGTAACTCGTCCTGATACTTTTGACGTAGTTGTTTTAACTAATTTACAAGGAGATATTGTAAGTGATTTGTGTGCAGGATTAATAGGAGGCTTAGGCTTTGCTCCATCTGCAAATATTGGCGATCATATTTCTATTTTTGAAGCTGTACACGGCACTGCTCCAGATATTATGGGAAAAAATATTGCCAATCCAACAGCATTATTATTAAGTGGTATTGGAATGTTACAACATCTTGGTTTAATGGAAAGTGCTGCAATTATCGAAAATGCTTTACTCTATACATTAGAAAGTGGTGTGCATACCGGAGATTTTGGAAACAAACAAACACCATCATTAAACACCACAGCATTTGCTAAAGCTATTATTCAAAATTTTGGTAAAAAACCATCTCATAATCCAAAGCCCGATGTTGATGATATTGCAAATACCTGCACTGTTTATAAACTAAAAGAAAATCCAATGTTGGAGTCTGTAGAAAATGAAGAAGAAAAAATTGTAGGAGTTGATATGTTCATAGAAAGTAATGTACAACCAAATGATGTCGCAGAAAAATGTTTAGAACATGGAAAAAATATATTTAATTTAGTTACAATCAGCAATAGGGGTACACAGGTTTGGCCCAAAGGAAGCATTTTTACAAATCTGGTAAATCAGTATCGTTGTCGATTTGAAAGCATTGACAACAAAGCACTAAGCCAACAAGATATCATTAATCTTTACAGCAGCCTCAGCAAAGACTTCAAAGTTTGTAGCTTAGAATTATTAAATATGTGGAATGGTAGTAAAGCTTATAGTCTTGCACAGGGACAGTAGTAATTAATTATTTCAATAAAACAAAATAAATGCAAATGAAAAAATATTTTGTACTGATGGTGCTGCTAAAGGCTAATTATTTATTTGCACAAAAAAATATTATTCCCGAGATGAACCTGCTAATTGGAACTTGGCAAATGAATACTACAAAGGGAGTTCTTATAGAAACTTGGAAATATAACAATGATAGCACTTTGAAAGGAATAAGCTATTTTGTAAAAAGAAATGATACAACTATACAAGAAACAATTGAAATTATTTACAGAAACAAAAATGTTTATTACATACCAACCGTAAATGGACAAAACAATAATAGCCCTGTTAGTTTTTTACTAATAAAAAATGAAAATAATAGATATGTATTTGAGAATAAAAAACACGATTTTCCTCAAAGAATTATTTACAATATTCAATCAAACAATTCAATTGAAGCAAACATTGAAGGAGAAATGAAAGGAGAAATGAAATTTAAAAAATTTTCTTTCACTAGAATATAAAACTACATAAATTATTTTCTAATCTACGTTTCTCAATAACTACCCATCTTTTTTTCTAAGGCTCCCTTTTAAAGCTTTATTATTTTGATATTGCAAGAAACATTTTTGAATATAATAGCCCAATTCAATATCATTTACGGTTTTTAAAAACTCATAATCTGGTCTGTAAGCATTCATAAAACTATCAAGTTGTGGCTGTTGAAGTTTGGTTAGCTTTCTTACAAAAGCCTTACTATATCTGTAATCTATGTATTTATCTTGCTCCTGTTGCAGTAATCTTTTTTGTAAAGTTGCTAAACTTCTGTTTCTTTTAAATCGAAACATGTCAATAATACTTTGCAAGTCTAATCCTACTGAAACAGCACCTGGAGTGTAAGATCTATTGCTACTCAATAAAGAAATTCCAGGCTTTTTAAAATTAAAAACTTTAGCATATTCCTTTCTATTTTCAATAGAGTCTAATCTATAGTTTCTGCTCCTTATTCTCACTTCAGGCAAATCACCAACCCTTAAGTGAATCATAATATTAAATTCATCAGTATTTGAAATAGTATCAACTGCATATTTTAGCGTTGTTTTTCCCAGCATACTAAACCAAATAGAATCAGATGTCCTAACACTAATACTATACTTTCCTAAACTATCTGTAAGTGTTCCTGTACCCATAGAACTCAATACTGCAACAGCTTCAATAGGTTGTCTAGCAGTAATATCATAAACAGTACCACTTACGGTAATGTAACCCTGTTTTTTTTGTTGTGAAAAAGCAGCAACCGACACCAATAACAAGAAAATATATAGTAGATTTTTGAGCAATTTTTTTAATTAGGATGTAATATTAATGCTACACTGCTAAATAGCCAAGCCAATACAAAGTATTAACTTTTCTTTTAGAAAAAAGCCCAACCAACGGCTGAGCTTTTTTTAAAATCATTAGAATTTCGTACCAATGATATAGGGTAACATTGCTCTCCAAGTTGGCCAGTCATGATTAATGTCATCTCCCCAAATTTGTAAATCGTGCCAAATTCCTTTATCCCAAAGCACCTGACTAAATCTTCTATTAGCACCAGGATCTTCATAATTACCACTACCTGTATAAATATGTATATGGTGGCTTGCATTTATTTTATCTAAATAATAACTGTCGTGCAAATTGGGAATATAATGTTGTGGACTGTTGAAATAAACTTGATCATCCCAAAACCCTTTTGTGTATTCGCTTAAATCATAAACACCACTCATTGCAATAACACCATTAATAATATCGGGGCGTTTTAAAAATAAGTTCATAGAATGTAAAGCTCCAAAACTTGCTCCACAAGTATAAATGAAAGTTTCTTGACTAGTATTGGCTCTTATAAATGGCACTACTTCGTTAAAAACATATTCGTTAAATTGATTTTGACGTATGGCTTTATGAGAAGGTTCCATTTGATTATTCAACCAACTTTCGTTGTTAATGCTATCAATGCTAAATACTTTCATTTTACCACTATTAATAAATGGAGCTAAAGCATCAAGCATTTGAAAACGTTCGTACTCTAAATAATCAGCTGCAGCAGTAGGAATAAGCAATAATGCAAATCCAAAACTACCATAACTGGCAATGGGCATTTCTTTGTTTAAAGACGGGCTATACCAAGATGTTGTTTGTTTTTGCATATAATAAATTTGGTTGTGTGGCTAAAATAGGGAAATAATTAAAACTCGTAGTAAAAAATGAATCTAGGACATATTGGAAAAAAAATATGCTGATAAAATATCATTCAATTAATTATTTATAAAGTTTACTTCTTTCTTCCAACAAACCTAATAACAGAACCCAAACCATTATGAAATGCTCCTTCGTTTAGTTCTATTTCTTGCTCTACTAATTCAATAATTTCATAGTTAGGAAAATCTCCTTTTATTTCATCTATGGAAAACAACATTGCTAATTCTTTGGGACCTCCAACTTTTTCATTTTTTGAGTTATAATCGAGATGTTTTTTGCTAAATGCTTCAAAAATTATAATACCATCTTTACGTAAATACTTGTCAAGTGTTTTATGGTAAAAAGATTTTATTTCTGCAGGAAAATGAGCATAAATTAATGCAATAGCATCAAATTGTTCTGGTACAAAATTTAGAGTTTCTAATTCACCTACTCGATAATCAATATATACATTTTTAGTTTCTGCTAGTTTAAGTGCTTTCTTTTTCCCTTCTATACTAATATCAAATGCAAAAGCACTCCAACCAATAGAGGCTGCAAACACTGCATTTCTACCTTCGCCCTCAGCAGCAAAAAGAACATTGCCAGCTTGTAATTTTTCGATTTTTTCTTTTAAAAATTCATTTGGGTTGGTGCCATAAGCAAAATCTTCATTTCTAAACCTTTCATCCCAACGTTGTGTCCAATTTATACTCATTGTAATGTTTTTATTATTCTTTTATAATAAATATTTCAGCAAAATATTCATCTTAATTATGATTCTTATCAGTATTTATGCCATTACTCTTTCTCAACTTTGCATTTCATATTTTACAAATAAAGTGTATGCAAACAAACAAACAATTACATACTTTTCATATTCCGGTTATGGGATTGGCTTATACCATTGATAGCCCAATTCGTGTTGCAAAGTACGGCATATCATCAGTTATATCTATAGTTGATGATGAGCTTATAGAAAAAATGAGAGCATTTTATAGTGCCAAATTTCAGTATCCTTATCAAGAAATTACTAAAAAACATAGTGATTACAGGGCTGAGCGAATTACAAATTATTTAAACCTTGTAAATACTATTGTAAAACAAAAGTTTGAAAGTTTTAAAATTGAGTTGATAGAAAGCAAAACAGCATTGGAAAATTATATAGCAATGTTGCCCAACACATCTGAAATAAAAATTGAAATTGAAAAAATTATTAATAAAGGAATAGCTTTTAAAGACACTATTAAAACTTATTTGGATACACATCTTTTTCCAGGTGAAATTGATGTAAACATTATGACAAAGTTAGACAAAGATAATTTTGAAAATAAAGAACAACTGCCTGTTGAGTTTAATGATGCTCACGCTGCACTGCGTGGTTTTGCCAATAGTAATTTATCATCTTCTATTGTACTTTCTGCAGGTATGAATCCTAGATTATTCAGCTATTTTGAAAATTTCAGTTGCTTTTTCCCCAATGAAAATAATCAACTACAAAAGAAAATTATTTTAAAAGTAAGCGACTACAGATCGGCATTAATACAAGGAAATTTTTTGGCAAAAAAAGGACTTTGGGTATCTGAATATAGAATAGAATCGGGCTTAAATTGTGG
Source organism: uncultured Chitinophagaceae bacterium (assembly GCA_964615145.1). Taxonomy (GTDB): domain Bacteria; phylum Bacteroidota; class Bacteroidia; order Chitinophagales; family Chitinophagaceae; genus CAIVPM01. The sequence continues at coordinate 2,147 of CAZTOP010000010.1, read as the reverse complement.
TGGACACGCATTTGCAACAGAAGGCTATTTATTAGGTCCAATATTAGAAGAGTTTAAACAAAAGAAAGAACAACTAATACAATCTGCCCACGAAATAATGGTAAAAGCATTGGCTCAAAAAGAAATGTACACACCCTCGTTACCTTTACCTTTAAAAATTACTGTGCAAGGCGGGGTTGGCACTGCTCAAGAGCACGATTTTTTAATGAATGAATATAATGTAGATTCTGTAGGTTGGGGAACTCCATTTTTATTAGTTCCTGAAGCTACATCGGTTGATAAAGACACTAGAATTTTACTAAAAAATGCCAAAGAAAAAGATTTGTATTTGAGCCATATTTCTCCTTTGGGTGTTCCATTTAATACGTTAAAAGGAACATCAAACGAATTGTTTAAACAAAAAAGAATTGAGGAAAATAAAGCTGGAAGCAGCTGCCCTAAAAAGTTTTTAGCATTGAGCAAAGAATTTGGAGCCGAAGGTATTTGTACAGCCTCAAAAAAATTTCAGGATATAAAATTGGCTGAATTGAATTTAGAAAAAGATACTTTAAGCACAGAGCTTTTTAACAAAAAGAAAATAAATATTATTGAAAAATCTTGTCTTTGTGTAGGGCTTGCCAATGCTTCTTATTTAGAAAATGATATTAAAATTTCTGGACAAGCCCAAGGTGTTGTTATATGTCCTGGACCCAATTTAGCTTACTTTGATAAAGAGGTTTCACTATTAGAAATGGTGCAACACATTTATGGCAATGCAAATGTTATGACTGATGCCACACGCCCTCATTTTTTTATTAAAGAATTAAAAATGTATATCGATTATTTGAAAAATGAAATAAGTAGTTTTTCAAATGAAATATCGGCACAACAAATAAAAAAATGGAACAGTTTCAAGTCCAATTTATTTGAAGGAATTATCTTTTACAAAAACTTATTTAATACAACTACTTACTTTAATAATATCAGCGAAATGTTGCAATACGATTTAGATACATCTTCTATGGAGTTAAGTGCTATCAGCATTCCACAATTATCATAATGGAACACGGATGACACAGATTTTATAGATTAACACAGATTTTGTTAATCGTATTAAGGGACATATTACTTTGAAAAATTGAAGCCTAAAATATAGTTCCCTTGCGACATTTGTGGCAAAAATAACATCCGTTAAATCCGTGTAATTGATTTTCCATTATTTTAAACTACAATAGTAAACGCCATCGGTTGAGTAATTATTTTTTCAAGTATTTTACCATAGCTCAATAGCACAATTATATTTGCCATCATAAAATATACACAAATGAAAGTAGCAGTAGTGGGTGCAACTGGTTTAGTAGGCAGCAAAATGTTGCAGGTATTAAGTGAAAGAAATTTTCCTATATCAGAATTGATACTTGTAGCTAGCGAAAGAAGTGTAGGCAAAGAGGTTGCGTTTAAAGGCAAAACATATAAAGTTGTAAGTATGCAAGATGGTATTGCTGCACAACCTGCTGTTGCTATTTTTTCTGCAGGTGGCACAACATCCTTAGAATGGGCACCAAAATTTGCAGCAGCTGGCATTAAAGTTATTGATAATAGTAGTGCTTGGAGAATGGACGCTACAAAAAAATTAGTTGTTCCCGAAGTAAATGCTCAGGTTTTAACTAAAGATGATTTTATTATAGCCAACCCCAACTGCTCAACCATACAAATGGTGGTAGCACTACAACCATTACATTTAAAATACAAAATAAAAAGAGTTGTAGTAAGCACGTATCAAAGTGTTACTGGTACTGGCAAAAGTGCAGTTGATCAACTAATGAATGAAAGAAATGGCATTGAAGGCGATATGGCTTATAAATATAGAATTGATCTAAATGTAATACCTCAAATTGATGTGTTTACTGACAATGGCTACACCAAAGAAGAAATGAAAATGGTGAAGGAAACTAATAAAATTATGGGCGACGATAGCATTAGAGTTACTGCTACTACCGTTCGTATTCCAGTAATGGGTGGACACAGCGAAAGTGTGAATGTAGAGTTTGAAAATGATTTTGATTTAGCAGAATTAAAACAACTTTTAGCTCAATCGCCAGGTATTATTGTTGAAGATGATATTGCCAATTTTATTTACCCAATGCCAATGAATGCTCACGACCGTG
>CAZTOP010000009.1:0-80347 GCA_964615145.1 uncultured Chitinophagaceae bacterium | reverse complement strand
TATTTTCCTTTTACAGAGCCTAGTGCCGAAATGGATATTAGCTGTTTAATTTGTGAAGGCGATGGTTGCAATGTTTGTAAACATACAGGCTGGGTAGAAATTCTGGGAAGTGGAATGGTGCATCCTAAAGTGCTTGAAAACTTTGGAATTGATAGCAGTAAATACACAGGTTTTGCTTTTGGTATGGGCGTTGAAAGAATTACACAACTTAAATACCGTGTAAACGATTTAAGATTATACAGCCAGAATGATGTTAGATTTTTGAAACAATTTACAGGAGTGATATAAACATCTTTTATTGGCTCATAACCCTACAAAAAATCTCAAAGGCTCTAAATTAATTCTAGCTAAAAAATTGCAAAGAAAAAAATATTTTCTTGCTATTGTTTGCTGTTCCTTTGTAGTATTATACTCATATTAATACTAGCATTTACGATATGGCACTTGGTCAGTCATTACAACAAAAATTACTTCAAAGATTATCGCCACAACAAATTCAATTAATGAAGTTGCTGCAGGTTCCTACTGCTAACTTAGAAGAAAGAATTAAGGAGGAATTAGAAGACAACCCAGCACTTGAATTGAATGATGAAGGCGATGCAGATGATATTTCGACAGAAGTAAAAGATGAATTTGAAACCCCCGAAGATGATTTTGAAGAATTAGATGGTAGCGAAGATGAATATGAAAACATTGATGTAAGTGAATATGTTAGTGATAGTGATGATGATATTGCTGATTACAAAACCAGAGATGATAATTATCCAGAACTTGATGATAAAAAAGTAATTCCAATTAAAAATGAAACTACTTTTTTTGATTTATTGGCCTCACAATTAAGCATGCTTGATGTAAATGATGAGCAATATAAAATAGCCGAACAAATTGTTGGAAGTTTGGATGATGATGGATATTTGAGAAGAGAAACAAGTAGTATTGTAGACGATTTGGCATTTAGACAAAACATTCATACTACTGATGCAGAAGTTGAGAGTATAATAAAACTTATTCAACAATTTGAACCCACAGGAGTAGCTGCAAGAGATTTAAGAGAATGTTTGTTGTTACAACTAAACAAGAAAAAGGAAGAAGGCGACAATGTAGATTTGGCAATCAAAATCATTACTAAATATTTTGACGAGTTTATTAAAAAGCATTACATAAAGCTCCAACAAATACTCCTTCTAACAGATGAACAGTTAAAAGAAGTTGTAAACCAGATTGTGAAATTAAATCCTAAACCAGGTGGCGATGCAGGTGAAAGCAATCAAAAAGAATCTTATGTAATTCCTGACTTTTTTATATTAAATAACAATGGAAATTTAGAACTTACTTTAAATGGAAGAAATGCTCCAGACCTTAGAATTAGTGAGGATTATAAAGATATGATGAAGGAGTATGATAGGGGAACAAAAAAAGATAAAAGGCAAAAAGAAGCCGTGCAATTTATTAAGCAAAAAATTGATGGTGCTAAGTGGTTTATTGATATGATTAAACAAAGGCAGGAAACACTTACACACACGATGTCTGCTATTATGGAACATCAGTATAATTTCTTTTTAACTGGCGATGATACTGAGATGAAACCAATGATTTTAAAAGATATTGCAGAAAAAACTGGTTTAGACATTAGTACAGTTAGCAGGGTGGCAAATAGTAAATTTGTGCAAACTGAATTTGGGACATATCGTCTTAAATTCTTTTTTAGTGAGAGTTTAAGTACAGATAGTGGAGAAGAAGTAAGTACAACTGAAGTTAAAAAAATACTTAGCAACTTAATTGAAGCAGAAGATAAGCGAAAACCCTTAGCCGATGAAGAATTAACAGAATTGCTTAACGAAAAAGGTTACAACATTGCAAGGAGAACAGTTGCAAAGTATAGAGAACTCTTGAATATACCAATAGCTCGATTAAGAAGGGGCTTATAACTTATTTGCCTCATTTAAATACTTATCTAATGCAGTAATCATACTTGGACTTTGAGGTGCAGGAGCTTTAATATTTAATTCTAAACCCGCTTCTTCAATAGCCTTAGCAGTATTACTTCCAAATGCACCAAGCAATGTGCCATTTTGTTTAAATGTTGGAAAATTATCAAAAAGGCTCTTAACACCGCTAGGTGTGAAAAGACAAATAGCATCAAAATCTTTTATTGCAATGCTATCTTTAATATTACTACTAACAGTTCTATACATATATCCTAAAGCAAAACCACAATTGTGTTGCTTTAGCCAACTTACAATTTCATTGTCTTGTTGATTTTCGCTACATACATAGAGGAATTTTTCATTTTCTTTATGCTTGTTTATTACATCAAACATTCCTTTATTGCTGCCATCGGCACCATAAAAAACTTTGCGTTTTCTATAAAGAATAAATTTTTGTAAATACAAAGCTACAGACTCGGTGATGCAAAAATATTTAGTATCTTGATTAATATTAATTTTCATCTCCTCGGCCATTCTAAAAAAATGGTCTATGGCATTTTTACTCGTAAAAATGACCCCAGTATGAGATACTACATCAATTTTTTGCTTTCTAAATTCCTTGTATCCAATAGGCTCTAATTGAATAAATGGAGTAAAAGATAATTGTAAACCATATTTTCTTTCTAGCTCAAAATAAGGCGACTTTTCACTTTCAGGCTTAGGCTGAGAAATGAGAATTTTTTTAATCTGTTTTTTTGTGTCTTTAACCTTCGTTCCGCTTTTTGCCATTGCTTCGCTTAATTATTAAAAATTCAAATACCATTGCCTATGTAACTGTTAAGTGCCTTATACATTAATAGCAATGGTAAAATTTCAACACTGCAAAAATATAGAAAAAAATGAATGGCATTTATTTTTAATCTGCTACTCATATTTTTATAAGTAGAAATAAATCTGTAGGTAAATAAAATGGCAACAATAATTAGGCTAGCAGTTATTGATAATTGTTTAAAATAATTTGTTGAATATGCAATTAAAAAAAGGAAAGGGATTAATAAAATCCCTATTATTTTATTAACAATAAAAACTATGAAACTATATGATAATGCTTCTTCTTTTTTGTTAAAAATTAATCCAATAAATTGTGTAAATAATAGCTTAGTAATATAAATAATAGTAAGTGCTATTATGGCAACTAAGTAAATTTTCCAGAAAGATATATTTATAATTTTAAGTTTATATGCAGTTAAAGCAATGAAAGTTGCAGCTGAAAATACAAATAAAATATTTAACAACAACGCCGCTACATTATCTTGATTTAATTGTTCTCTAGTTTGTACTTGTCTGAAACTTGTTTGAAAAAAGATGTTGAATATATTATTAAAATACTTTGGAAAAATTATTTTAATAATTGCTAACAGAGATACAATACCAATAAGTAAATAAAAAACATAATCTCTTGAATCAATATTTCTAAATGCTGTAAGCATTAAAGTTGGCTTCTCTTTATTAAGTATTGGATAATCGAGTAGTAATTGATATGTAGATGTATCTTTTGTTAAAGTTGAATTACTTTGTTCTGAAATAGTTTTTAAGGAATCGGTTAGTGTAGAATCTTTTGCAAAAACAATGGAGTCGCTATTTTTTGATATACTATCGTTAGTAATAGTTTGTTGTCTATTATCTGATTTTTTTAAACTATTCACATTTTTATTAATGGTATCGCTTTGCGAAAAACACGAAACCGATATTAAAAAAAATAAGATGGAGAAAAATTTCATCACTTGTCTTTAAATTGAAAATTAAAACAAAACAAACACAAAAAATCTAAAAGCCAGAAACCAATCCAATATGAATTTTTGTTTCTCTTAAATTAAATGGCAAGTCGTTTCTTTTGCCGGCTGCAAAGCTAATATTTAATACACCTTGTTTTGTTTCAAATGCCAAGCCAACACCACTGCCCCAGTAATTATATTTATTTTGCGTATTGTTATTTTGAGTAAAACCGCCGTCAGTAAATGCAAAAAAATAAGAATTTGCAGCTATTAAATATCTATACTCCAAACTACCAACAAAGTATTGATTGGTAAAAATATTTTCCTCATCAAAACCACGTAACAACTTAAAACCACCAATTTGAAACATCTCGTTTTGTAAATAATCTTTTGTTTGAATGATTCCATAATTGGCTGATAATTTTATAACTGATAATTTGCTTGCTCTAAAAAATTTTGCAGCCATAATTTTTAGCTTTAATTGGTAAGTATTTGTTGCCATGGAATCATATAAACTTGAATAGTTGTACGAGCCGCTTTTTATGCTAGTAATTGTAGTATTTCTATTGATTTTTTTTTGGCCAAAACCTCCATACAATTTTATTTCAGTACCACCTATTTTGTTTACAGATGTTCCTTTTGTATTGTCATAATTGTATTCAACACCAAGGTTGTTAATACCTACATCTAGTACAGGAGGCAATTTTTTATTGTTAATAATGAATAATGTATCAGGCTGAATAAGTCTTGTACTCAAACTGCTAATAAATATCTTAAAGCTTTTTTTATTTGATATTTTATAATTTAAACCAATGTCTGTTCCAATGTTTAGGTATAAAGAATCTCTTTTATATAGATTAAAATTAAGGTCGAGTCCAACATCTGAATTAAAAATATATGGTTTGCTAAATCCAATATCTATTCTTGGAGATTGGGGCTGAATTTGTTGCCAGTTCAAAAAAATTTTTTCGCCATTTGCAAAAGCATTAAATAAACTTATTTTAGCATCGACAGTAAATAAAAGCTTGCCATCGTTTTGCTGATTATTGGGCAAAAAACCCACAATGGCATCAAACTTATTAATGTTTTTGGGTTGGAGATAAAGGTTAAGAATGCTGCCAGTATTGAGCATTAACACATCGCTATTTTTTGTGCTGGATAAAAACCCAAGTTGATTAATGAGTGAATTTACTTTTTCAAGTTTTTCTTTGTTGTAAGCACTTCCATTGGTTATTTTTAAATAATGTTGTAAAAACTGTGTGTTAATATTCACATTGCCATAAACCCTAATACTATCAATTTTATATTTTATTCCTTTATCAACAAGTATCGTTGCAGTAATTTCATTTTTTTCATTTATTACTACACTGTCAAAACCAACTTTGGCAAAAGGATAGCCACTGTTTTCATAGTAGTTTAAAATAATTTCTGGTAAATTACTATAATCTTTAGTTGAAGCATCCATTAAAAATTTTATTTCAGTAGGTAATGAAAGATTATTCCAAGTGTAAAGTTTACCTGTATACAGAAATGCCCTGATTGTAGTGCCAATTTCAACAACAGAATCCAAAGATGCTGAAATAAAACCTTTTGCTTTTAAAATTGTAGGCAGTTGTTCTACGTAGTTTATACATAATGATTTTGTTGCAAACTGTTTTTTTAAAATTAATACTTTGTTTATATCAACAGAATCTACAGTATTCACAAATAGCGAAACAGGTTGTGCATTTGCAATACCAACTGACAACAGTGACATTACAAAGCCAACGAAATATTTTACTAATATATGTTTCATTACTATCGATTGCTTACAACAAAGATGCAAACTTTAATAGTAAATTAACTTGCATTAAAATAGTGCATACATTGTTTTATTGGTTTATTAGTAGCAACTTGTTTTAATTTGCTAAAACTCATTTTATGGAACAAGTGATGCTTTTATTAAAATATTTTTATAAAGAAATAATTGTTGTAATTATTCTAATTGTTATTTTAATAAGACTTTTTTACTCCAATACAAAAAAGAAAAATAAGTTGAATACAGATGAGCATAATAAAAAACATAGCATAAAAACTATTGAAACTCTTCAAAAAGAAAAACTTCTGGGTGTATTATTAATAGTAGCTTCATTAATTGTTTTAGGCATTGTTATGTATTATTTAATTCCATTTTTATTAGACTATGTTTTGCCAAAAGATAATTAACACATTATTAAACCAATACTAGATTCGCAAAAATTATGAGTGAAGAGCAAGTAAAAAAAGGGTTCAATTATTTATTATTAAAAAAAATATTTACTTATGTTAAGCCTTACAACAAATTTTTTGTTGCAAGTATTTTTTTGGCTTTAATTATAGCTATTTTAGCTCCTATTCGCCCATATCTTATTCAACTTACAGTTGATAAAGCCACAGGAAAAGATGTTGTAATTCCTATTTGGCTGCAATACTTTTTTAGTTACAAATCGTTGAGTAGTCTTGAACTTTTTATCATTGGTATTACAATTTTTCAAATAGCATTTATTTTTATTGAAACAATTCTTCGATTTGTATTTACTTACATTACTGCTTGGCTTGGACAAAATGTAGTAAAGGATTTACGTAATCATATTTTTTCAAAAATATTGGGATTGCCATTGGGCAAGTTTGATACAACTCCTATTGGAACTTTAACTACAAGAACAATAAATGATATAGAAAGCATTAATGATATTTTTAGCGATGGCCTCATTCCTATTATTGCAGATTTACTTACAATTATCTTTACACTTATTACAATGTTTTGGATAGATTGGAGGCTTACATTAGTAGCACTTATTCCATTTCCAATAATAATTATCGCTACAAATTACTTTAAAAAAAGTGTTAATAAAAGCTATCATAAAGTTAGAAATGCTGTAGCTAATTTAAATTCTTTTGTTCAAGAACATATTGCTGGAATGTATATTGTGCAAGCGTTTTCGGCCGAAGAAAGGGAGTTTAATAAATTTAAAAAAATTAATCATCAGCATAAGCAAGCTAACATAAAGGCAATTTTTGCTTATAGTGTTTTTTTTCCAATTGTCGAGTTGGTATTAGCATTTAGCACAGCTTTAATTATTTGGTGGGTGTTGGATAGTAGAACAAGTGAACACATCAATTTTTCAGGAAAAATTGTTGCATTTGTAATGTATATGAATTTAATTTTTAGACCACTTAGAATTCTTGCAGATAAATTTAATGTATTGCAAATGGGAATGATTGCAGCAGAAAGGGTATTTAATATTTATGAAGATAAAAGTGCATTGGATAATGGAAAAAATTTCAAAGAGACGTTGATAAACGACAAGCTAAATGCTGGGAAGATTGTTTTCAAAAATGTTTGGTTTGCCTATAACAATGATAATTATGTTTTAAAAAATATTTCATTTGAAGCAAAATCTGGCGATACCGTTGCCTTAGTCGGCCATACCGGAAGTGGCAAAACTTCTATCATTAGTCTTATCAATAAATTGTATCCAATAAATAAAGGAGAAATATTAATAAATAATAAAAACATTGATGAATATAGTATAGAATATTTAAGGTTAAATGTTGGCGTTGTGCTTCAAGATGTTTTTTTGTTTTCTGGTTCTATCTTAGATAATATCAGACTTAGAAATGAAACGATAACACTTGAACAAGTTATAGAGGCTGCCAAGCTTATTGGCATGCACAGTTTTATTATGCAATTGCCCAATAATTACAATTACAATGTAATGGAAAGAGGAAATATTTTAAGTATGGGGCAAAGACAGTTGATTTCATTTATTCGGGTTTTATTATATAATCCTTCAATATTAATTCTTGATGAAGCAACATCCTCTATAGATACTGAAAGCGAACAACTAATTCAACAGGCTATTGAAACACTTATAAAGGGAAGAACATCAATTGTTATTGCACACAGATTGTCTACAATTACCAAAGCAAATAAAATTATCGTATTGGATAAAGGTGAAATTAAAGAACAAGGGTCACATTTGGAATTGCTTGAACTTCAAGGGTATTACAGCGATTTGTACCATAGAAATTTTGATTTAGAAAGTAGCAAACTAACAAAGGCGTAACATTATTTTATATTTAATTCATTCAATATTTTCTTTCTTTGCTACATGAAAATTAAATTAAAAGCATTGATTGTTGGCGTATTTAGCCTTATTACTATCTCCTCTTGCGATCAATTAAAACAAATCGGAGCAACTTTATTAACACCTTCAAACCTGGAAATGACAATGGGCTTACGTGAAGCCCTTCAACAAGGCCTATTTAAAAGCTTCGATGCATACAGTAATCCTGCAAGCAATCCAGCATTAGCTTTTGTATTTCCTGGCGATGCTCAAAAAATTATCAACTTAGCAAATAAAGCAGGGTTAGGTTCAGTGATTACAAATACTACTGATAAATTCAATAATGCCATTTCAAAATCTTTTACTGCTGCTAAGCCCATATTTTTAAACTCTTTGAAAAACATGAGTTTTACAGATGTCGCAAGTATTTTAATAACCGATAACCAACAAGCTGCAACAGATTATTTTAAAACCAATACCAATAGTGCGTTAATGAGTGCTTTTAGACCTATTATTGATAGTACTATTAAAACAGAAGGTGCAAATAAAGAGTGGAGTAAAATTGCTGGCATCATAAACAATATTCCTTTTAGTAACTTTAAAGTAGAAAACTCCTTAACAGATTTTATCGCTGCAAGAGCCATTGATGAAATGTATAAAATGGTTGCAGAAGAAGAAAAGAAAATCAGAACAGACCTAAATTTCAGAAAATCTGATTTAGTAAAAAAAGTATTTAGTTATGCCGATGACGAATTGAAGAAGAAGAAAGCTATGTAAATTGGTTTAATGGTTTCTCTTTTAAAAGAAACAAGCAATAAAAAAGCTAACGATTGTTTGTATTTTAATAAAATTAGAGCTTAAAATTGATGCTTTTTAAAAACGATACCCCTACTTTTGCCGAAATTTTCCAAAAAGATATGTTGTTACGACAAGTGAAATTATTACTAACTGTGGCTTTCAGCCTTTTTGCTATACTTTTTTCAAACTCATTAAATGCCCAGGATTCTACTGAGAATCACAGCACAAATGAGGTGGCAAAGGAAACTCATGCAAAAAAAGATGGTGATTTTAATGTTACTGAAACAATTCTTGAACATATTAAGGATGATCATAGCTGGCATTTGTGGGGGCACACTTCAATTGCTTTGCCTGTAATCATTTATTCAGATAAAGGGTTGGAGTATTTTTCATCAAAAAATCTTGTAAACGATCACCATGAGCCTGTGGTTTATTCAGGCAATTACGATTACAAACTATTTGAAGGTAAACTAAAAGTTGCAAATGCAGATGGAAGTTTAAATACAGAATTATCAAAAAAAGTTTGGGACTTTTCTATCACTAAAAATGTTGCTTCTTTATTGGTTACAGTTTTAATACTTTTATTAGTTTTTTTAAGTGTTGGAGCAGCATATAAAAAACGTGGTGTAACATCTGCTCCAAAAGGATTGCAATCTTTCATGGAACCAGTTATTTTGTTTGTAAGAGATGAGGTTGCAAAACCAAACATTGGTCACAAATATGCAAAGTATATGCCTTTTTTGCTCACCATATTTTTCCTGGTACTAGCGAATAATTTTTTAGGATTAATTCCATTTTTTCCGGGAGGGGCTAATGTAAGTGGGAACATCGCTTTTACAATGACTTTGGCTGTTTGTGTGTTTGTTTTAGTTAATTTAAGTGGAAATAAGAGTTATTGGCAGCATATTTTCTGGATGCCAGGAATGCACTGGAGTATGAAATTGTTTTTGGCTCCTATTGAGTTAATTGGTGTATTTACAAAACCAATTTCGTTAATGATTCGATTGTTTGCAAATATTACAGCAGGGCATATTTTAGTCCTAAGTCTTATTTGCTTAATATTTATTTTTAAAACGGTATTTGCTTCGGCTATTGCGGTTCCTTTTGCTGTGTTTATAGGGTTGATAGAGCTTTTAGTTGCTTTTTTACAAGCATACATTTTCACTATGTTAAGTGCAATGTATATTGGTATGGCTACAGAAGAACATCACCACGTTGGTGATCACGAACCACATTATCACGAAGACTAATTTTTTATTTTTTCACAATTAAAAACGAAACAAAATGGTAGTAGGAAGTGTTGCTGCAATTGGTGCAGGTTTAGCTGCAATTGGTGCAGGTATTGGTATTGGTCAAATTGGTAAAGGTGCAGTAGAAGGTATTGCACGCCAGCCAGAAGCTGCTAATGACATTCGTGCAAATATGATTGTTGCTGCTGCGTTCGTAGAAGCAGTTGCTCTATTTGCTGTGGTTGTTGCCTTATTAGGTAATGGATAATCCACAAAATTTTGTACAGACTTAATGCACAGGGCGGAGAGTCTGTACTTCTTTTTTTAAACTTAGAAATTATAATAATATGTTGTTAGAAGTAAATCCTTTGGTATTGCCAGATATTGGTTTGGTATTTTGGAGTTCCATAGCATTTTTTGTATTACTTTTTGTTTTAAGCAAATTTGCTTGGAAGCCTATAATGAAAGCCATTGGCGAAAGGGAGCAAGGCATTGAAGAAGCTTTATTGAAAGCTGAAAAAATGAAAACAGAAATTGCTCAAATGGCTAGCGAAAATGAAGCCTTATTACAAAAAGCTCGTGAAGAACGTGCAACAATGATTAAAGAGGCTAAAGAGCATTCTGATAAAATGATAGCAGAAGCTAAAGATAAAGCTAAGGGTGAGTATGATAGAATTGTAGCAGATGCACAAGCTGCCATTACACAACAAAAAAATGCTGCTTTAACTGAAGTTAAAAATCAAGTTGGAGCGTTAGTAATTGAGATAAGTGAAAAGGTGCTTAGAAGAGAATTGAGCAACAAAACTGAACAAGAAAAATTTATTACTGAACTAGCTTCAGTTGTAACATTAAATTAGTGAATTCAACAATTTGATAGTTCGACAATAATTTATTTGTCGACTTGTCGAATTGATTAATTGTTAAATTAAAAAAATGCCTAATCCACGTTTAGCAAATAGATATGCAAAAAGTTTAATTGACCTTTCTGTTGAGAAAGGAAATTTAGATATTGTATGTGCAGATATGAAGTATTTACAATCTGCTTGCAAAACAAGTAAAGAGCTAGTTGTTTTGTTGCAAAGCCCAGTTGTAACATCTGACAAAAAAAACAAAATATTAGAAGCTATTACTGCTGGAAAAGTTAGTGATATAACAAGTCTTTTCATTAAACTTTTAGTAAAAAAAGGACGTGAATTTGAATTGCCCGAAATAGTTTCTTCTTTTATTGATCAATACAATACTATTAAGGGAATTCACAAAGTAAAACTTACCACCGCTGTCGAATTAAGTGAAGATTTAAAAAAATCAATAGCTGAAAAGGCTGCTAAAGAAGCCAAGCTTGGAATTGTTGAATTGGAATCAAAAGTTGATGCATCATTAATTGGTGGATTTGTATTAGAGTTTAACAATAACTTAGTTGATGCTAGTATTTCAAGAGATTTAAGAGACATAAAAAAACAATTTAGCAAGAACCTTTTTGTTCCTGCTATCAGATAAGATTAACAATAACATTTATCATTCAAAATAAATTAATATGGCAGACATTAAACCTGATGAAATATCAGCAATATTAAGACAGCAGTTAAGCAATTTTAATGCTGGTGCTGAGCTTGAAGAAGTTGGAACAGTATTGCAAGTGGGCGATGGTATTGCTCGTGTATATGGTTTGAACAATGTGGGTAGTGGGGAGCTAGTTGAATTCGAAAATGGCACTCGTGCTATTGCATTAAATCTTGAAGAAGACAATGTGGGCGTGGTATTATTGGGAAATAGCGAAGGCATTAAAGAAGGAAGCAAAGTAAAACGTACCAATCAAATTGCATCTATTAAAGTAGGAGAAGGTGTTGTTGGGCGTGTAATTAATACTTTGGGAGATCCAATTGATGGTAAGGGTCCAATAACAGGCGAATTATATGAAATGCCTTTAGAACGTAAAGCACCGGGCGTTATTTATCGTCAACCTGTAACTGAGCCATTACAAACTGGTATAAAGGCTATTGATGCTATGATTCCTGTAGGTCGTGGACAACGTGAGTTAGTAATTGGAGATAGACAAACTGGTAAAACAGCTATTTGCGTAGATACCATTATTAACCAAAAAGAGTTTTTTGAAGCAGGTGAACCTGTATACTGCATATATGTTGCTATTGGTCAAAAAGCTAGTACTGTTGCAGGTGTTATGAAAACACTAGAAGAGAATGGTGCAATGAAATACACAACTATTGTGTGTGCGAGTGCATCTGACCCAGCTCCTCAACAATTCTATGCACCATTCGCAGGTGCTGCCATTGGAGAATTTTTTAGAGATACTGGTCGTCCTGCATTAATTGTATTTGATGATTTATCAAAACAAGCTGTTGCTTATCGTGAGGTTTCTTTATTGTTAAGAAGACCTCCAGGACGTGAGGCTTATCCTGGTGATGTATTCTATTTGCATAGTCGTTTACTAGAGCGTGCTGCAAAAGTTATCGCTAACGATAGTGTAGCTAAGAATATGAATGACTTACCTGAGAGTATTAAACATTTGGTAAAAGGAGGCGGTAGCTTAACAGCATTGCCAATTATTGAAACTCAAGCTGGTGACGTATCTGCATATATTCCTACCAATGTAATTTCTATTACTGATGGTCAAATTTTCTTAGAGGGTAACTTGTTTAATGCAGGTATTCGTCCAGCGATTAACGTAGGTATTTCTGTAAGTCGTGTGGGTGGTAACGCTCAAATTAAATCAATGAAAAAAGTTGCCGGTACATTGAAACTTGACCAAGCACTTTACCGAGAATTGGAAGCGTTCTCTAAATTTGGTGGAGACCTTGATGCTGCTACCAAAAATGTAATTGATAAAGGAGCTCGAAATGTAGAAATTTTGAAGCAAGGTCAATATTCTCCAATGAGTGTTGAAAAGCAAGTTGCAATTATTTATCTTGGAACTCAAGGTTTATTAAAAGAAGTTGCTGTAAAAAATGTAAAAGCATTTGAAGAGCATTTTTTAACAGAGATGACTAATAAACATGCTAATATCTTAGCTGAATTTAAAAAAGGTAAATTGGAAGACGCAAGTCTTAAAACAATGGTTGAAATGGCCAAAGGATTAATGCCTCAATACAAATAAATTCAAATAAAACGATATAAAAAAAACCCTCAAAATTTTGAGGGTTTTTTTTATATCGTTTCGAAATATTATAGAATATGTTCAAGCTGATGTACATACTTTTTTAGTAAAAGTTTGCTTATCTGCCACTGGCTTCAATACTATTTTTTAACATATCATTAAATGCAGCAGCATTTTGTAAATCCTCAATACTAATATTCATTCTGTATTGCCAGTAATGTTTCGGGTTAGATGGTATGTTTATTCTTTCATCATTTGGATTTTCTCTTCTAAGTTTTTCATCCATTCCAAGTAAATCCTGTAATTGAAAAATTGCCCACATTGCAGGGGAGTAAAGATGTTGAACAACAATTGCTTTATTAATCCAAGCTTCGCAAAAGAAAGGAGCTTCGCCCCATTGTCCTAATTCGTGATTATAAAATTTTTGAATTTTTGATTTATCTTCTTCCCACCAACCACGAATGGTACTCATATCGTGTGTGCTTGGTGTAACAACACTTAAATAGGGAGCATCGTTTGGATGAAAAAATTCCTTTGCATTATCCTTTGGCATTCTTTGTATTTCTAAACTTAGTAATCCAAGTTGTTGCATAACATCTGGAACGCAGGCTGGAACAAGTCCTAAATCTTCGCCACAAATAAGCATATTAGTTACACGTCTTAGTGCTGGTAGTTTTTGCATTGCTTCTTTCATCCAAAAATCATCCTGTCTTCTAAAGAAATAATCAACATATAATTCTTTTAATTGATGTTGAGAGTTATAGTCTAAATTTTGGAAAGATGAAGTTTGTTCCATACCAAAACGGAAATGGAACTGTTGTGCATTTGTGTTTTCTATTTCAAATAATATTACATTGCTAATTAAGTTATACAAGCCTTGTTTAAGTTTGGTATGAAATTCATTTTGCTCTAATGTATTAAAATGTTTTTCTACTTCTCTCTGTGTTGTAAATCCATTTTTTAATTGATATTTTCCTGCACCATCATCATTTAAAAATACTTCTTTTACATATTTGCTATCATATCCAAATTCGTCCCATAAAATGCTTTCTGTTATAAATGGTTTTGTAAAGCGATACACATTAAAGTCAATTCCTCTGCCAAATAATTCATTAATGTTAATAGGAATTGCAGGGACGAAGTAACCCATTATGCCCTCTACTGCATGCATTGGAATACTCCAAATTCTAAAAAAACCAAGAATATGGTCAATTCTAAACGCATCAAAATAATAGTTCATTTGCTCAAAACGTTGTTTCCACCAGGCAAAGCCATCCTCCTTCATTTTTTGCCAGTTATAAGTGGGAAAACCCCAATTTTGACCCTTTATTGCAAAATCATCGGGCGGGGCACCTGCTTGCAAATCCATATTATATAACTCGGGTTGTTGCCATGCATCTGCTCCATTTCTAAAAATTCCGATAGCTACATCTCCTTTAACTACAATTCCTTTAGAGTGTGCATATAAAGTAGCTTCTTGTAGCTGCAGGTGTAAATGATATTGGATAAAATAATGAAATGATATATCATTAAAAGCCTCTGATTGAGTGCTAGTAAGTTCTGCAATATCTTTTTCGTTGTAGTGGCGATAGGCAGGCCAATCATTAAAGCAAGCAGTACCATATTCATCTCTTAAATAACAAAAAACCGCATAAGGTACTAACCAATGTTTATTATTATTGAAATAGGTTTTATAATCTTCTAGTTCAAATGTTTTTTTGCTTTGAAGTGGAAATATTTTTTTAAGAAAATCAAGTTTAGTTTTAAGTACTTGTTCGTAATCAACAACATTGTTAGCATTTAGTTCAAGACGTTTTGACTCTATACTTTTCAGTAATGATACATTAGCATCGTCGGTTGTTTTTGCTAAGTTAATGTATATTGGATGTAGTGCAAACGCAGAAATAGCAGCATAAGGATATGAGTCCATCCAAGAATGTGTTGCAGTGGTGTCGTTTATTGGTAATATCTGTATCAATTTTAAACCAATAGTTGCACTCCAATCTGCTAAAGCTTTTAAATCTGAAAACTCACCAACACCAAAACTATCTTTTGTTTTTAAACTGAATACTGGAATAGCAACACCTGCACCTTTCCAGTTTGATGATGGAAAGTTGGCAAATGCATCGTTAACAATAGTTTGCTTATTAGTTTTAATTGTATCATACACTACTCGATTGTTTCCATCTTCAAACCTAATAAACTTATTGTTATTGGTATTGTAAATGCCATATTTATATGCAATAGGAAATGTTTCTTTGCTTAAATCTACATAAGCTTTGTAATGCTCTTCGCCAGCAGCTTTTTGCATTATAATTGGTTTACTCGTACTCCAATTGCCCAAGCTATTGTTACTACCTACAATGCACAGCGTTTCTCCATTTGAAAGCAATGGTGTTTTTGTTTGAAACGTATGAGTATATTTTTTGGGGATAGTGCTATTTTGAGGTGTAGTTTTTAATAAAACATTTTGAAATGGAACAGTATAAAAAGCATTTTCAATATAGCCTGTATAATTCCAAGAATCTAAAATTAATAGTTCATTGGTACTGGCATTTGCAATGCTTATTTTTTTATCATTACCACAATCGTATTGTATGCTGCCATCTAGTGAACGAAGTATGTAGTTGTAAGTAATACCATTTTCAGGAATTTGATTTATATCAAGTTCAATGGTAGTGTACCAATATTCATTATTAAAATATTGCATTGGTAATGCTTTGCTAATATCACCATTACCAAATATGCTATGATTGCCTGTTACAAATAACTCCTGTCCGTATTGAGAAGTGAATTTTAATTGTAGTGTAATGCTTTGGTGTTTAACATTTGTTTTTTTATTGGTGCTTATAGCTTGTTTATCTGTTTGCTGCAATGGCTTTGGTTGTACCACTTTTTTGGATACTGCTGCCACCCTTTTATTAGGTATAGCCTCAACTTTTTTAGCACTCGTTGGTTTGGGTTTAACTTTTTTGGGTAATTCATTCTCAATAACAATAGGTTCTGCAAGTTTGGGTTTTGCAGCCTTTGTTGCTATTTTAGGTGTAACCTTTTTTGTAACGGCTTTTTTGGTAGCCGTTTTTGTAGGTTTTACAGTTTTATCTTGAGCTGCAGTTGCAATATTTTCGGGTTTAGGTGCAGCAGTTTTGTTTTTTTTGGCAGCAGCCTTTTTTAATTCAGACATATCGTTTGGGTATTACTTTAAAATACTATGTGCAAAGTAATGAATTGATGTGTAAAAACAACACATAAGTAGTTGTTTTTTTAGCAAATGATTTGAATGGTATTTTTTGCTAAGGTGTAAATGGAATTGTTTATGCTAAAACTAGAATACATTTGTTGTATTTACAAATGTATAAATTTTTGTTTCTAATGGACTTTTCAGTATTTACTTGGGTAGATTATCTTGGTTTATTTGGAGCGTTTTTAAGTGCTATTACTTTTATTCCACAGGTAATACAGGCATATAAAACCAAAAGTGTAAAAGACCTTAATTTGTTAATGTTGCTTATTGTATTTTCGAGTGTAATTGTTTGGCTTATTTATGGCTTTGCAAAAGGTTTATTACCTGTAATTATTGCTAATGGTATTATTTTAGTTTTAAGTATTGTGTTGCTATATTTCAAGGCTACTTTTAAAAAGTAGGATAGATGGCTTACGTGGGTAGTTTATGCTGCTGAGGATTTCCTTCTCTACAAAGTTCCTTGGCTTTGCTTCTCAACGATACAAGGATACGTTGCTGTGAAGAAAACACAACTTCCCTTTCATGAGATACTGTTGTGAAGGAATATATAACTGAACCTTGAAGTGTGCGACGCTTCTGTGGTTAAATGCTTGCAGTATAGCTTGTAAACAAATTATTTTATTACTAATGTTAAAGGGTTTTAACAAAAGTTAAAGATTTTAAAGTACATGCTCGTTTACATTTGCTGCCAATTAATTATTTTAAATATTGATGAATTTTATGAAACATTTATTGATTGCGGTTATTTCCGTTTCTTTTTTAACGTCTTGTGTTAGTAATAAAAAATTTAAAGCTGCTCAAAGCGAATATGCACAATTGCAAACTAAGTTTAGCACAACTGAAAAGGCATTAAACGATTGTAATGAAGCCAAGGCTGAAGTGCAGCGTAATAAGGCAAGTGTTGAACTTGATAATGCTAGCCTTAATAAACGTATTAGCGAATTGAATAAACAAATTGACTTTTTGAAGGAAAATAATACAACCGTTTTAAATCAATTACAAAATTTATCAGTGGTATCATCTACACAGGCAGAAAGTATAAAAAAATCGTTAGAGAATATTGGTACAAAAGATGCCTACATTCAAGACTTGCAATCGTCTTTGGCAAAAAAAGATTCATTAAACCTTGCTTTGGTAATGAATTTAAAAGGTGCAATTGGCAATATGAATGATGAGGATATTAACATTAAAGTTGATAAAGGTGTGGTGTATATTGATATATCGGATAAGTTGCTTTTTAAAAGTGGTAAATACGAAATTACTACTGCTGCAAAGCAAGTGTTGGGAAAAGTGGCAGTGGTGTTAAAAAATCAGCCCAACATAGAATTTATGGTTGAAGGACATACCGATAATGTGGCTTATAAAAGCAATGGAATTTTATTGGACAATTGGGATTTAAGTGTTAAGCGTGCTACAGAAGTTGTAAGAATTTTGCAAAAACAATATGGCTTAGACCCTGCAAAAATGTCTGCATCGGGCAGAGGTGAATACAACCCAGTAATGGATAATACAACCCCACAAAATAGAGCTGCTAACAGAAGAACCAGAATTGTAATTCTGCCTCAGCTTGATCAATTTTTTAAATTATTAGAAACAAAGAAATAAGCTTTTTTGTTTGATGGATTTTGAAAGAGACTTGCTGTACAGCGGGTCTCTTTTTTTATTATACAAAACAATTTTCTTTAGTTGGTTTATATTCGTTGCTTTAACGAACTTGCTATATGACCAAAAAAGAATATGGAATTTTAAGTTTGCCTGTAATTGTTGCTGCACTTGGCTATTTTGTTGATATTTACGATTTGTTGTTGTTTAGTATTATTCGTGTTCCCTCTTTACATTCTATTGGATTGAATGAAGCCCAAATTGCCAGCTATGGTTTAAAAATCATCAATATTCAAATGATTGGTTTATTGCTTGGTGGTATTCTTTGGGGAATATTGGGCGATAAATTGGGCAGAATGAAAGTGCTGTTTGCCTCTATTATTTTATATTCTATTGGCAATATTGCAAATGGGTTTGTAGAAACAGTAAATCAGTATGCAGCTGTAAGATTCTTTAGTGGTATAGGTTTAGCAGGAGAGCTTGGTGCAAGTATTACTTTAGTAAGTGAAATTTTATCGAAAGAAAAAAGAGGACTTGGAACATCTGTTGTTGCAGGTATTGGTTTAACAGGTGCTGTGTTTGCTTTTATAATGAAAGAAAATTTTGACTGGCGTGTGTGTTATTTTATTGGTGGAGGAATGGGCTTTTTATTGTTGTTTTTGCGTGCAGGCGTTTTAGAATCATCAATGTTTCATAGTGCAAAAAGTGGAAGTAAAAATATGGGCAATGCCTTTTTGCTTATTAATAACTGGAAACGTTTTTCAAAATATATTAAAGCCATTTTAATAGGTATTCCAACCTGGTATGTGATTGGTATTTTAATTACTTTTTCTGACAAGTTTGGAAAAGAAATGAATATTGTTGGTAAAATAGACCCTGGAAAAGCTGTAATGTATGCTTATGTAGCCATTGCTATTAGTGATTTACTGGTTGGTTTTATTAGCCATTGGTTTAAAAGCAGAAAAAAAGCAGTTGGTTTATTTTACATAATTGCATGTATTGGAATTATTCTGTTCTTCAATTTACAAGGAAAAACATCGGAATTGCTTTATTGGATTTGTGCCTTACTTGGCTTTGGCACAGGCTTTTGGGCATTATTTGTAACTATGGCTGCCGAACAATTTGGAACCAATATTAGGGCTACAGCCACAACAACTATCCCAAATATGGTACGCGGCTCTTTGTTATTAATTTCTATTTTATTTACTTCATTGCAAACAAACTATAGCTATTTTAAAAGTGGCTGGATTACTGGAGTTGTTGTAATGTGCTTATCTACGCTAGCATTAATCTTTACCCAAGAAACATTTGGTAAAGATTTGAATTATGTAGAAGAATAATTACCGTTTGTCAAAATATTGTCATTCTTTCCCGATTATTATAATCATCCATATCAATGAGTATTATTTTGCAGGCTTATAAGTTAGCAAAGTAGTTTAGATATGAAGTTGAGATTGTTATTATCAGTTGTTTTATTAGGTTCTGTTTCTTTGTTTGCACAAAAAAATATAGTCGATTCATCCAAGGAAAAATATTTAGATGAAGTATTAATTACCATAAAGCCTAATTTAAAAATTATTAGTACAGCCAGAACAGTAGAAAGCCTTTCGATAGAAAAGCTGAAAGCCAATGGTAGTAATACAATGCAAGGATTTTTAAACACTGCTACAGGTGTTTATATGGTTGATATGGGTAACGAGCAGCACGCTATGTCTATTCGTTTGCCAATGGGTTACGACCCATTGTATAATTATCTTGAAAATGGAATTCCACTTAGGCCTGTTGGTATTTTTAATAACAATGAATTGTTGGAGTTGAACAGGTTTTCTCTTCAAAAAATAGAAATAGTTAAAGGTCCCTTTTCAAGTGGTTATGGAGCTCAAAGCGTTGGTGCATCTGTGAATTTTATTCAAAATAGTTTTACAAAAGCTAATAACGAAATTTCGTTTCAAAGCAATGGATTTGGACAATGGGAAGCAACTGTTCAAACTAAAACAAACATAGGAAAATGGAAAACACTTTTCAACTTTAATCAATCCCAACGCAAGGTTGATGGGGATTTACATTTTGATTACAGCAAACAATCTTTTAGTTTAAGATTAGAAAAAACCATTGATGCCAATAACGAACTCGTATTTCAAAATAATATTATTAATTATATTGGCGACCAAAGAGATGGTTATGATAGTGCCAATTTTTACAAAAGAAATTATAGTAGTTACGATAAGTTTTCTGACAGAAAAACATTAGCCATCAGAAATACTTTTCAATGGAAGCATAAAAGCAAAACTGCTGATAATTTTAATTTCATTGCTTTTAATAGAATTATTGAAGAAAAGCAAAATCCATTTTATTTAGTTAGTTATGCACCACCATTTACAGGGCAAATTACTAAAGATAAATTTACAAGTTTTGGGCTAAGTGTAGATCATTCAAAACTGAGTAAAAATGGTAAATTAAGTTTTAGTCAATCATTATATTTTGATTTTACGCCTAATAACAGATATACATCTAACTATATTTTGGTAAATAAAAATAGTGCTGGTGTCAATGTAAGTTATGATGATAGTAAGGACAGTTTAATTACAAATTACAAAGCCAATTTAAAAAATATTGCTGCAAGTGCTGCTGTTAATTATGCTGCATCAAAAAAGCTTAAGTTATATGCTGGATTAAGAGGCGATATTTTGATTTACAATTTTACCAATTATCTAGTGGCAGGCAATTCTAGTGGTGCTGCATCGGGCAATAATTCATTTAATTCAATCAATCCCGAGGCTTCTGTTCTATATCAAATAAGTCAACAACAATCGGTATTTGCACAGTTTAGCACAGGATTTACGCCACCAACTTTATCAAAAATGTATCGCAATGGAGCTACTACTCCGCAACTTTCTCCTGCTAAATATTATAATACAGAAATTGGTTATAAATTTATAAAAAGAAATGTTGCAGCACAAATTAGTTTATACAATATGGATGGTGTGGATGAATTTATAAATGTGATAACAAGCAGTGGAACACAGGTTGTAAATGCTGGTAAAACAAATCATAAAGGAATAGAACTGCAATTGCATTATGCAAATGAAACCTTTGAGCTTAATTATAATCCTAGTTATGCAAAACACACTTTTAAAACATACTCTGATGTTGATTATATGGGTAATGTTTTTAAATATGATGGTAATGAAATAAACAGTGCTCCAAAATATTTGCATTATGCAAATATGGTATACACTTTTACTAATTTTCATCGATTAAGATTTATTGCCGAATGGAATAAAGTAGGTAGTTATCAAATCAATTCTTCAAACACAAAACAGTACGAAGGCTATGATTTATTCAATATAAAATCCACCATTAGCATAAAGAAATTTTTCTTCAATATTGGTATTAATAATTTGTTTGATAAAATTTATGCAACCAATGCAGATGGTACTTATGGCGTAAGATATTATCCAGGTTTACCAAGAACTTTACAAGTTGGATTAACATATAAATTTTAATCGCATAATAGTTCAATAGAATTTGTTTAGTTTGCAGCACATCAATTATTATTGACATAATTATGCAATCAAATACCGATAACGCTGCTTTACATTCTACTGCAAAAAAGAAATCATTAAAGTTTTTAATCGTTCGATTTTCTTCTATTGGAGACATCGTTTTAACAACACCTGTTATTCGTTGTTTAAAACAACAACTTGAAGGATGCACAATACATTTTGCAACCAAAGGTCAATATGCAAGTATTTTATATAGCAATCCTTTTGTAGACAAAGTGATAGAATACAATAAAGACTGGGATTTGTTGATGCGAGAGCTAAAATCTAACAACTATGATTTCATTATTGACTTGCATCACAATGCCAGAACATTAAGGTTAAAAAAGTTGTTGAATTTGCCCTCATTTGCATACAATAAACTAAATATTAATAAATGGTTGCTAACTGCCTTAAAAATAAATACAATGCCTCAAGTGCATATTGTAGATAGGTATATGGCAACCTTAAACAAATTTAATATAACCAATGATGGAAGAGGATTAGATTATTTTATTCCAGAATTGGACGAGGTAAAACAATCAGATTTGCCATCCTCTCACTTATTTGGATATATTGGAATTGTAATTGGTGCAGCACATAGCACTAAAAAAATGCCAGTAGAAAAACTGAAAGAATTATGTACTAAAATTCATTTTCCAATCATTTTATTAGGAGGAAAAGATGATTTTGCTTTTGGAGAAAAAATTGCTGAAGTAGATAGAGGGCACGTATATAACGCCTGTGGTAAATTTAGTTTAAATGAAAGTGCCGATATTGTCCGTAAGGCAAAACTCATTATTACACATGATACTGGTTTAATGCACATAGCTGCTGCTTTTAAAAAACCAATTATATCAATTTGGGGCAATACTGTTCCAAGTTTTGGAATGACACCTTACTACGGAAATATGCAAATGCCTCAAGCAGTTTTTGAAGTTACAAGTTTAAAATGCAGACCTTGTACAAAAATTGGCTACGATACTTGCCCCAAAAAACATTTTAAGTGTATGAACCTTCAAAACATTGATACCATAGTTGCTACTGCTCAGCAAATGTTACAATAACTAGTTTTATTGTAATGTAACGTTTGTTCATTAATGTTTATGAAATAGATGACTATAAATATAAATAAGGTTTTGTTGTTCATTCATCAACCTTATCTTCGCAGCAATTCCCCAATTTTATGATTCCTTCAGTCAAAATTTTTGCAGGTACAGGCTCCCAACAATTAGCTGAAAAAATTGCCAAAAGCTTTGGAGCCAAACTTGGAAAAGTTAATATTCAAAAATTCAGTGATGGCGAAATACAGCCAGTTTTTTTAGAAAGTATTCGAGGCGACTATGTTTTTTTGGTACAAAGTACCTACTCTCCAGCCGAAAATTTAATGGAGTTATTGTTAATGATTGATGCTGCTAAAAGAGCAAGTGCTTATAAAATTGTTGCTGTACTGCCATATTATGGTTATGCCAGACAAGATAGAAAAGATAAGCCACGTGTTGCAATTGGTAGTAAACTTTTGGCAACTTTAATAGAGGCAGCAGGAGCAAACAGGGTTATTACAATGGATTTACACGCCCCTCAAATACAAGCTTTCTTTGATGTACCAGTAGATCATTTAGACAGTTCCGCAATTTTTATTCCTTACATAGAAAACTTAAAATTAGAAAACTTGTGTTTCGCTGCTCCAGATGTAGGTAGCACCAATAGAGTTAGAGAGCTAGCAAGTTTTTTTAATGCACCAATGGTTATTTGCGATAAACACAGAAAGCGAGCCAATGAAATTGCCAGCATGGTTGTAATTGGAGATGTAGTAGGAAAAGATGTTGTTTTGATAGACGATATTTGCGATACAGGTGGCACATTAGCAAAAAGTGCAGGACTTTTGATGGAAAAAGGGGCTACAAGTGTAAGGGCTTTTTGTACACATCCTGTTTTAAGCGGAAAGGCGTATGAAAATATTGAAAATAGTGTATTGAAAGAGTTAGTTGTTTGTGATACAATCCCACTAAAAAGTGAAACATCAAAAATAAAGGTCATTTCAGTAGCAGATTTATTTGCTATTGCTATTAGAAACGCTGCAGAAAATAAAAGTATTACCAGCCTATTTGTACATAGTCAGATTAAGCGATAAATTGTTTATTTACAAATTTTAAAACGAGAGGAGGTTTTCAATTTGAAAACCTCCTCTCGTTAACGCCTAAGGGATATCTTATTTTCTAAACCCTCTCATTCCAGGAAAGCCACCCATAGGCATATTATTCATCATTTTCATCATTTGCTTCATTTGCTCAAATTGTTTCATAAATGCGTTTACTTCCTCTAGCTTTTTGCCACTACCTTTTGCAATACGAGCTTTTCGAGAAGGGTTAATCAAATCTGGATTGGTACGTTCTGCAGGAGTCATACTTTTTATCATAGCTTCTATTCCTTTAAAACTATCATTGTCAATATCAACATCTTTAATAGCTTTTCCAACGCCTGGTATCATTCCCATTAAATCTTTTAGATTTCCCATTTTTTTTATTTGTTGCAATTGGTCTAAAAAATCTTGGAAATCGAATTTATTTTGTTTAATTTTTTTCTCTAATTTTTTTGCTTCAACTTCATCATATTGTAGTTGTGCTTTTTCTACCAATGATGTTATATCACCCATACCCAAAATACGCTGAGCCATCCTATCAGGATAAAATACATCGAGCGTATCCATTTTTTCGCCACTGCTCATAAACTTGATAGGTTTATTTACAGTATATTTAATAGAAATAGCAGCTCCACCACGTGTATCGCCATCTAATTTGGTTAAAACAACGCCACTAAAGTCCAATCTATCATTGAAAGCCTTAGCAGTATTCACAGCATCTTGCCCTGTCATACTATCAACTACAAATAAAATTTCTGTAGGCTTAATGGCAGCTTTAATATCTGCTACTTCGGTCATCATTACTTCATCTACTGCTAAACGTCCAGCTGTATCTATAATAACAACATTTTTATTTTTATTTTTAGCTTCTTTGATGGCATTTTTAGCTATAAGAACTGCATCTTTAGTATCGGGTTCTTTATAAATATCAACGCCAATTTGCTCTGCCAAAATGGTTAATTGATCTATAGCTGCAGGGCGATAAATATCTGCTGCAACAACCAGTACATTTTTGTTTTTTTGAGTTTTTAAATAATGTGCAAGTTTGCCTGTAAAAGTTGTTTTACCACTACCTTGTAAACCTGCTACTAAAATAACAGCAGGATTGCCTGTAATATTGAATTCTGCAGGTTCTCCACCCATTAGTTCAGTTAATTCGTCCTGAACAATTTTTACCATTAATTGGCTTGGGTTAATAGCGTTTAATACTTTAGTACCAACAGCTTTTTCTTTTACTTTATCTGTAAATTCTTTAGCTATTTTAAAGTTTACATCGGCATCTAATAAAGCTCTTCTAATATCTTTAATTGTATTGGCAACATTTAGGTCTGTGATTCTTGCTTGACCTTTAATATTTTTAAATGCAGATTCTAATCTTTCTTGTAAGTTTTGAAACATAGTTTTATTGTTTAAGGTTTTGTATTGTTAGATTCATGACATTTGAAGCTAATACAATACCGCTATAACTTTTATAAAGTGTGCAAATATAAAAGAGTTGTGTAGGTATTAAAATAAGAATCGGTTTAATGCTTTTTTTGACAAAAAATTGCACCTATTTCTTTTTTTGAATAGTGACCATATAATCAAACAGACTTGTTTCGGACGGAATTTCTAACTTTTTTCTTAGTCTGTATCTACTTATTTCAACACCTCTTACCGAAATATTCATTAATTGTGCTATTTCTTTTGTGCTTAAATTCATATTTAAATAAGCAGAAAGTTTAAGTTCTGTTGGTGTAATAGTGGGATGTTTTTCTTTTAGGGCAACTAAAAAATCGTTATGAACTCTGTCAAAGTGTACCGAAAATGCCTCCCATTCTTTATCTATATTTTCATCTTCTCCAAGGCTTTTGAGCAATTTTTTTATTTCAGCAGTAGCTTGCGGATTGTCGTAGGCTCTCATAATGTGACTAAGTTCTCCTTTTAGCTTTGAAAGTAACTCTCCTTTTTTTACTAGGTGCATTGCCGATGATGCCAATTCTGAATTTTTAAAATCGATATCTGATTCTAATTTTTCATTTTTCAAAGCAATAATTTCGCTTTCGGCTTTACTTCTTTCTAATTCAAGAATGTACAATTGCTTTTCTTGTTCTTTTCGTTGCTTTTCTAGCTGAATTTTGAATTTATTTTTTTGATATCTGTCAAATAAAAAAATACATATTCCAATAATTAAAAGATATAACATTTTTGCCCAAATAGATTTATACCAAGGAGGTAAAATAGCAATTGAATAAGAAGTAATAGCAGATTCGTTTCCTAAATTATTTCTAACTTTTACTTCAAAAGTGTATTTGCCATCTGGCAGGTTGGTATATTCTTTTTCAGTTCTTTTTGTCCATACAGACCAACTATCATCAAAACCCTTTAATCTGTAGCTATACTCTAAATTAGATTGGTAACCATACAGTGTGGATGAAAATTCAAAACGCAATGATTTCCAACCATAACTAATATTTGGAATATTTTTTTCAAAACTCCCATCAAAATAACCTCCAAAAATGGTGCTGTCTTTTTTATCTGTAACTCTAATATTTCGAATTTGAACTTTTAGTACAGGAATGTTTTTTTTATATTTTTCGTAGTTTAAATGAAAAAATCCCTTTTCGCCACCAATAAAAATATTGTTACTATCAACAGGATAAATACACTCAAAGCCACTTAGTATTTTATTATTTAACTCTGGGAAGTAGATGACTTTAGGAATTTTTGTAGAAAAATCAATAACACCAACCATTTTATTATGAATAAACCAGGCATTACCATAGGTATCTTCTTTAACATATCTAATACTTTGATCTCCCAAAATATTTTTGTAAAATAGAGATGGTTCAAAAATATCTTTAGAATAATTATAGATATAAATACCTTTTTCTGTAGCTACAACAACCTCATTTCTTAGTTTATAAATATGATTATTAAGTAAAGATGGCAGGCCTTTATTATTGGTATAAATAGTTCTTTTTGTTTCGCCAATGTTATTTTTTGAAATTTTATATACACCGTGATATGGATGTGAAACCCAGATATTATCAAATTTATCAATTGCTACAAACCTAGATGATTCATTAAAATCAGGAATAGATTCTCCTACACTAAATTCATTATTATTAAAGTTGAAATAGGATAACCCTTTATAGTTGCCAACAATAATTTTAGGGCTGGAATAGCTTGTTGATATTGGGTTAAAATTCCAAGTGCCAATATTGAAATTTATGGGTATTGCTTTGTTGTTTTTTATGGTAAAAGCACCCTCATGATGACCTAGTAAAAGCTGATTATTTATATTAGATAATCCCCAGGTTTGCCCTTTTGTGTTTTCGATAGTTGAAAAATTCCCGATGTTAAAACTTAAATCTTTATGTTGTTGTAAAGGCACACTATATAATCCATTTGAAGTACCCATAAACAATTTATTGTCATAAATAATTGAAGTGTAGCCAGAGGCATCTTCAGATAAAGGATTAATGTTTTTAATAGCACTGTTATATACAATTAGGTCAATTCCATTATCTAAACCTAGCCATAAATTATTTTCTTTGTCTAAAAAAATACTTAATACATTATTGTTTTGTAATCTTTCTTTTATTGAAAAACTTTGAATAATACTGCCAAGCGTATCAATAATATAAATGCCACCAGAAGTTGTAGCAAGGGCAAACCAATCTTTATTAACTTGTGTAGCTGAATAAATTCTGCTATTTTGAAAAAGCAGATTATTGGGTGTACTTAATTTAGAAATCTGATTTTTTGATAGTAAAAAAATGCCATTTTTTAAGGTTGTTATTAGCATTCTATTGCCCGATAATGGCATAACGCTTGTAATTGGGTCGTTAGTTGGTAAGCTATTTTGAGCTTCAATTTGATTCCAATTGCTATTTTCGAATGTTAACAAACCAACTTGATAGTCGTGAGCAATTAGTTTATTGTTGCAAAAACCTAAATAAGTCCATTCAGACGATGCAGCAAAAACAGCAACAGATTCATTAATAAATTTATAAATTTTGCTAGACGACCGAAAGAATACAGCATCCTGCGAAACAACGATATCCCAGACGTCGCCAAAATTTTTGTCTTTATCCGCTATAAAATTTGTTAGGGAGTGATAAAGGAGTTTTCCATTTTGCGTTGGGGAAAAATATCCGATTTCATCTTGTCCACCAACATATATTTTATTATTTAGCCCAATTGCTACTGACCTTACAATTGTTTTATTGGGCAATGGGTATAAATTCCAATAAGTACCATCAAAGGTTAATAATCCTTCGTTATTTGCAATGTAAATAATATCATTTTTATCTTGTTTAATATCCCAGTTTTGTAGTCCTCCATTGTAAACTTGTTTGTTGTAATTAATAACATCGGGAAAGCCAATTGTGTTTTGACTGAATGATATTAATGGTAAAAATAGAAGTACGAAAAAAAATTTCATCGCCATCGTTTAGTGAAGTAAAAATAAAGAAAATAATTGATGTAGTGTTGATGTAGTGTAAATATATTGTAAATCAATATTATAAATTTTTAGATGTAGTATTGATGTGCTAAGATGTTAACAAATTGTTGTAATTATTGAGAATTTTGCAATCGATTCCAAAGCCTATAAATAACGATTGCACTGTGTTCAAATCTTTGTATGCAGTATTTTTTAATTTAAATCATTTAAAAAAACAAGAAATGAAAAAAAATTTTTTACTTGCCATTTTTGCCTTGCTAATTTTTGGGGCAAATGCACAACCACCAACATCAGCTCCAACTCCAACTCAGTCTGCAAGCGATGTAATTTCAGTTTTTAGTCAGTCTTACTCCAGTTTGTCAGGAACAGACTTTAATCCAAATTGGGGACAAGGAACAATTGTATCCGATTACATTATTTCTGGAGATACCATTAAAAAATATCAAAATTTAGACTATCAAGGCACTCAATTCGCTAGTCCCATCAATGCTTCCTCAATGGAAAATTTACACGTTGATATTTATACCGACAATGGTGCAACTTTTGACTTTTATTTAGTAAATACTACTACTGGTCAGGAGCAAAAATATAGATTAACCCCAACACAATCGGGCTGGGTTAGTTATGATATTCCACTAAGTAGTTATGCAGCTGGTATTGTTAGCAATATCGGTCAATTTAAGTTTGTAGATGAACCAATGCAATACCATAGCTCTACAAAAACCTATTATTTAGATAATATTTATTTTTGGAAATCTGCGAATACACCGACAATTTCGGGTTTTTCGTTCCCAATCAAATACACAACAGACGCCCCATTTACAATTACAGCACCCACAAGCAATAGTTCTGGTGCGTTTACGTATTCTAGTAGCAATACAGGTGTAGCGACTATTAGTGGTAATACAATAACCATTATTGGAGCAGGTAGTACAATAATAACAGCAAATCAGGCAGCTGATGGAAGTTACGGACCTGGTTCAACAACTGCAACACTATTAGTTACTTTTGCACCTCCTTCAACTAACCCTTCAACGCCAACACAACTTTCTTCAAATGTCATTTCAGTATTTAGCGATGCTTATACAAATGTTGCTGGTACTAATTTTTATCCAAATTGGGGTCAATCAACTACACATTTGGATATGACAGTTTCTGGCAATACCATCAAAAGATATGATAACCTTAACTATGAGGGTATTGAATTTGCAAGTGATTTAAATGTTGCTTCAATGGAAACTTTGCATTTTGACATTTGGACTCCAAACTGTTCAACTTTTGATTTCTATTTAATTAATACAGCTCCGCAATTCGAGAAAAAAGTAACAGTTAATCCTTCACTTTCTGGTTGGAATAGTTTTGACATTCCTTTAACTTCTTATAACGGGGTTGATTTAACAAAAGTTCGTCAATTCAAACTGGTTGGCAACAATGGCTCTACCATTTATTTAGACAATATTTATTTCTGGAAATCTGCTTCATCTCCAACAATTACAGGTTTTAGTGTTCCTGCAAAAAATTTGGGTGATGCTGCATTTAATTTAACAGACCCGACAAGCAATAGCACAGGTGCATTTACGTACACAAGTAGTAATACAAATGTTGCAACAATTAGTGGAAATACAGTAACTATTGTTGGTGTAGGTTCTACTACAATTACTGCTAACCAGGCTGCAGATGGCACTTATAATGCAGGTAGTACAAGTGCTGTTTTTGTTGTAAGTTATCCTCCTCCACCAACAGCTGCTCCTGATCCAACTAGAGCTTCAACTGATGTTTTATCTCTATTTAGTGGTGTTTATACTAATATAAGTGGCACAGATTGGTATCCAAACTGGGGCCAGTCTACAGTAGTTTCTGATATTTCAATTGGTGGAAACACTACCAAGAAATACAGTAATTTAAATTATCAAGGGGTGCAATTTGCTTCTCCGGTTGATGCTTCACAAATGACAGAATTGCATTTAGACTTATGGACACCAAACTGTACTGCTTTTGATGTGTTTTTAATAAATGCCGGTGGTGTTGAACAAAGCGTAAGATTAAACCCAACTTTATCTGGTTGGAATAGCTTTGATATTTCTTTATCGGCTTATACAACTATTAACAAATCTGCAATTATTCAATTTAAATTAGTAGGAACACCATTTGGCTCTAGTGCTGTTTATTTAGATAATATTTATTTCTGGAAAGCAACACCAGTTACTTTAGGAACATTTACTGTTCCAGCAAAACAAGTTGGAGATGCTGTATTTGCACTAACTGCTCCTACAAGTAATAGTCCCGGAACATTCAGTTATTCAAGTAGTAATACAAATGTTGCAACAATTAATGGTAGTATGGTTACTATTGTTGGTGCAGGTACATCTACCATTACTGCAACACAAGCTGCAAGTGGAAATTATGGAAGTGCTAGCACTACTGCTGATTTAGTGGTAACTTATCCTCCATTGCCAAGTGCCCCAATTACTGCTGCAGCAACACCAACAAAACCTGCTGCAAATGTGATTTCTTTATTTAGTAATGCATATACAAACGTAACTGGAACTGATTTCTTCCCTAATTGGGGACAATCTACGCAAGTAGCTGACACATCTATTGAAGGAAATACTACAAAAAAATATACCAATTTAAATTATCAAGGTATTCAATTTGCAGGAACTATAAATGCGTCTGAAGCGACTTATCTACATGTTGATATTTGGACTTCAACTTGCACTGCTTTTCAAGTATTTTTAATCAATACTGCTACTGGAGCAGAAGTACCTTATACTTTAAACCCAACTTTGGGTGGCTGGAATAGTTTTGATATTGCTTTATCAAATTATCCAACAAATATTGTAAATCATGTTAACCAAATTAAATTAGTTGGAACTCCATTTGGTTCTAGTAAAGTTTATATGGATAACCTTTATTTCTGGGCAAATACTTGTATTAATCACGTAACTGCTCCAAGTGTTTCAATTGCTTCAAGTGCAAATAATGTTTGCGAAAACACAAATATTACAATAACTGCAACGCCAACAAATGGTGGAACTTCTCCAAACTATAACTTTAAGGTAAATGGAATGAGTGTTCAAAATGGTTCAAATGATACTTATACTACAAATACATTAACCAATGGTAAAGTTGTAACTTGTGTAATAACAAGAACAGATGGCTGTGCTACAGACGGTATGAGCAACTCTATTACAATGAACTTGTTGAGTGGTCCTTCAATTGGAACATCTTCAAATTTGGTTTTTTGTGATTTAGGAGTTACAAAAAATATCTATAACAGCAATACGTCTGGTGGTGGGGTTTGGTCTAGTAGTGATGTAAATATTGCAACAGTTACAACTCCAGGTGTAACTAGTGGAATTGTAACTTCAATTGCAAATGGAACAGCTACACTAACTTATACTAAGACTGGTGCTAATGGTTGTACATCAACTGCTTCTAGTACTGTAACTGTTGCCGTTATGAACAGCCCTGCTGCAATAACAGGTGCTTCAAGTGTGTGTGTTGGTTCATCTATTCAATTATCCAATACTACAAGTGGTGGGGTATGGAGTAGCTACAATAACAGAGGAACAATTAATGTAAGTGGAATGTATTCAGGTGTAAATGCTGGAACTGGTGATATTAGATATACAGTTACAAATGCAAGTGGCTGTAGTGCTTATGTTAGCAAGTCTATTACTGTAAATACTATTCCCGGAATACCAAGTATTTCATATGCACCTGGTACAGTAAACCCTCAAAGCGGGGCAGCAGGTAGTTATTGTACAAATAGAACATTTACAGTAGTTGGATCTCCAAGTGGTGGTGTATGGAGTAAAACTGGTGTAATTTCGGTTACCACTCCTGCTGGAGTTGTGAGTACAGGCAACACTCCTGGAGCGGCTTCATTAACATACACTTACACAAATGGCAATGGATGTAGTAATAGTAGAACTATTGCAAGCAATGTGGTTACTTGTGCTTTTAGAGGTATGAATATCGATGCACAAGAAGCATTAACTACAAATAATTATTCAATTTATCCTAATCCTGCAAAAAGTTTTATTAACGTTAAAGCGGATGTTTTAATTGGAAAAGGAAAGATTGTAATAACAGACTTACTTGGCAAACAAGTTAAATCACAATCAATAAGTTTAGGAAATAATACTATTGATATTAGTATGCTTAACAAAGGGTTCTATTTAATAAATATTATTTCTGATGATTCTAAACAAATTCAAAAACTAATTATTGAATAATCAATAAAACTCGGTTTTCTTTTGTTGTGTTAATAATACGTAAAGTCCTTGGGTTAAATAACTCAAGGGCTTTACTTTTTTGGCAAAAAACAAAAAAAAGAAAATGTTTTACATTGATGTAGTGCTGTAGTATTGTAAATGTGCTATATATCAGTAATTTATTTATTTTTTGATGTAGTAATGATGTGTGTTTTTTCCGTAGATCCACATTGTTTAGTGATATTTTTGCAAAGCATTTACGGTGAAAACTCTAATGCAAACGATTGTAATTTTTAATCTTTTTCAATTTTAAACAAAAGCTATATGAAAAAAATTTACTTTTTTTTGATTTTCTCTTGGGCATTTTTATGTAATGCACAACCATCTTCACCAGCAGCAACTCCCCCTGCAAGAAATTCCACCGATTTCATTTCTCTGTATAGTGGAGCTTACACAAATGTTGACAGTACAGATTTTTATCCAGGGTGGGGGCAAACAACACTTATTAATGAGTTTTATGTTGGTGCTGATACAATGATAAAGTACAGCAACTTTAATTATCAAGGCATTCAGTTAATAAGGGGTTTAGATGTTTCAAATATGACCAAACTTCACTTTGATTTTTGGAGTGCCAATTGTACTGCCTTTGAAGTTTCTTTAATTAATACAAGCCCAGCACCAACTGTTGAGCAAGCATTTACTGTAACTCCAACTCTTGGAGGATGGAATAGTTTTGATATTGATTTATCAAATTACACTAATATAGCTTTACATAATATAAGTCAAATTAAACTAGTTAGTACGCCATTTGGTGGTACACCAGGACCAACTGTTTATTTAGACAATATTTATTTTTATAAATCAGCCACTACACCAACTATTACAAATTTTGTAATACCTAGTAAAAATGTTGGCAATGCACCTTTTTTAATAACTGCACCAACTAGTAATAGTACAGGTGCATTTACTTATACAAGTAGCAATCCGGCAGTTGCAACTGTAACTGGCAGCACTATTACAATTGTTGGTGTTGGTAATACTACCATCAAAGCAACACAAGCTGCTGCAGGGGGGTATACTGTTGGAACAAAATCTACAATGTTTACAGTAAACTCTGGTTTAGCAAGTGCTCCAACAACAGCTGCACCAACACCTACAAAACTTCCTGCTAATGTCATTTCTCTTTTTAGTAATGCATATACAAATGTTCCTGTAAATACTTGGTCGGCAGTATGGGATCAGGCAGATGTAGCAGATGTACAAATAGCTGGAGATGATACAAAAAAATACACTAACTTGGTATATGCAGGTGTTGAATTTACAACTCCAACCATTAATGTTACCAATGCTCAATATTATCACGTTGATATTTGGACACCTAATGCAACGTCACTTAAAATTAAGTTGGTTGATTTTGGTGCAAATGGAACTTATGGAGGTGGGGATGATGTTGAGTTTGAATATACTTGCAATCCGCCAGCATTTAGTACCTGGGTCAGTTATGATATTCCGATGACAGCATTTACTGGATTAACAACAAAAGCACATCTTGCTCAAATGTTGTTTGTTTCTTCTGCAAGCACAGTTTATGTTGATAATGTTTATTTCTGGTCAACCAGTGTTCTTAATACTAAATTGAGTCAATTTATAGTTACTAAAAAAGAGAATGCTAGTATTATAAATTGGACAACATTATCTGAAACTAATAATGCAGGGTTTAGTATTGAACGTAGTAATGATACCAAATCTTGGGAACAAATTCAGTTTGTAAAAGGAAATGGTACAACAACTGTTACTGCAAATTATAATGCAACAGACAATAACCCAGCTAAAGGAACAAACTACTATCGTTTAAAACAAATTGATTACAATGGTACATTTACATATTCATCAATTCAGTCTGTTTATTTTTCTGAAAAAGGAATTTTAGGTTTTTCGTTTTATCCAAATCCTACAAAAAATAGTATTAGTGTAGCTTTAGAAACAATTACCAGCAAAAACGCAACCATCGAATTAACAGACAATTTGGGTAGAATAGTAAAATCAATTGCTATATCTAAACAAAATTCATTTAGTAATATCTCTATCAATATTACTGATATTAAAAAAGGTGTTTATTTTTTGGTTTTAAATGATGGAACATTTAAAAAGTCAAGCACTGTAATCATCGACTAATTTTTTAATATTAAATATGGCACTAGTGCTAAAATGCTAGTGCTGTAATTTGTGAAAAAATCTTATATCAAATAAAAAAATCTTAGGAAACAGTATCAATAATTATTAATAAAACGATTGCAATATGAAATTAAAAATTAAGTTATTAGGGTTGATGTTTTTTTTGGGAGGACTTCTCAATTATAGCATTGCTCAAAACATTACCATAAGTGGTAAAGTAAAAAACAGTTCAACTGGAGAACCATTAAATGGTGCTATTGTAGCCGTTAAAGGCGAAAAGCTCAAGGTTGCAACGGATATGAAAGGCGATTTTAAAATTGCTTGTAAAAACGGTAGCACTTTAATTGTTTCATACATTGGAATGACTAGTAAAGAAGTTAAAATTTCAAATACAGAAACTATTGAAGTACTACTTGAAGAATCTTCAAACAAACTTGACGAAGTAATTGTAGTGGGTTATGGCACACAAAAAGTAACTAAAGTTTCAGGTGCAATTTCTACTGTTAAAAGTGCCGATATTGAAAAATTAAGGCCAGTGAGAACAGAAGAAGCTTTACAAGGCCGAGCATCTGGTGTTAGTGTAATACAAGGCGGTTCTCCTGGTTCAAAACCTACAGTTTTAATTAGAGGTATTCCATCTTTTTCAGGTACAGATCCTTTAGTAATTATTGATGGAATTCCACAAACTTTAACCGATTTAAACTCAATAAATGCTTTAGATATTGAAAATATAAATGTACTTAAAGATGCAGCTTCTACAGCAATTTATGGTGTTAAAGGGGGTAATGGTGTAATAGTTGTAACTACAAGAAGTGGAAGAAAAAATCAAAAAACAGAAATTAATGTTAGCAGTAATTATGGAGTACAAGAGGTAATGAATACAATTGGTGTGCTAAATGCTTCAGAATACGCTGCAATGGTGAATGAAGGAAGTACAATTGCTGGTGGCAATATCATTTTTTCTGATTTATCTAAAATTGGGGTTGGAACAGATTGGCAAAAACAAG
This sequence comes from uncultured Chitinophagaceae bacterium, assembly GCA_964615145.1. Taxonomy (GTDB): domain Bacteria; phylum Bacteroidota; class Bacteroidia; order Chitinophagales; family Chitinophagaceae; genus CAIVPM01. Next base: position 45,034 of record CAZTOP010000009.1, on the reverse strand, counting down.
TATTTAAAACAGCAGCTCTGCAAACGCACAATATTACAGTTCGTGGTGGTAGTGATAAAATGTCTTACTTTTTATCTGGAGGTTATTTAAACCAGGGTGGTATTGTTGGAGGAAATGATAAATCAAGATTTAACAGAGGTACATTAACCGCAAATTTAAATTTCGATATTTCCAATAAAGTAAAATTAATTTTAAACACTACTGGTGTAATACTCGATTCAAAAGGCGTACAAGAAAATTCATTTAACAGTGTTATTGGCAGTGCATTAAATTTTGATCCTACTGTGCCCGTTTATAATTCAGTGCCTAATACAGTAGGTAAATATGGTTTTAGTACATTGCTTTTATCTGAAATTTATAATCCATTAACCAAGCTCGATAACACTTATAACAAAAGTGTAGGCAGTAAATTATATGGTAAAATTGAACTGCAATATGATGTAGTAAAAAACTTAAAACTTACATCAAGGTTTGGCTATACAAAGTATGATGGTAATGCAAAAAACTTTACGCCACTTGTATTCTATGGCATAAATAATGTAGACAACTCAATGAATGCAGATGGAACTACTGTTAATGGCAAACACAATAGTGTAGCTCACGAAAAAACAAGTAATTTTAATTTTACCTGGGAAACATTTGCTAATTATAATTTTAAATTAAAAGAGGATCATCATTTCGAAACCGTATTAGGTATTTCCTTGGCAAAGGTTTCTGGCAATGCAGCTGGAGCCACAAGACAAGATGTACCATTTAACTCTTGGGATTTTGCCGATTTTACTGGTGCTACAGGTGTAAATAGTGCAGATCCTGTAAATCCAAACCTTAATGCTCAAACAGGTTATTATTATCAGTATTTTAGAAAAAATCTTTCATATTTTAGTAGAATAAATTATGACTATAAAGACAAATACCTAGCTTCTTTTTCTGCTAGAAGAGATGGCTCTTATGCATTTGGTACTGAAAATAAATTTGGAAATTTCTTCTCTGGTTCTTTAGGTTGGATAGTTTCAAAAGAAAGTTTTTTTAATTCAAAAGCAATCGATTTTCTAAAAATCAGAACAAGCTATGGTTCTATCGGAAACGAGAATGTAAATCCACAATATGTTGGAATTGTAACAGGAGGACCTAGCTATGGACCAACTGGAAATAGCAATGGATATACATTTGGCGATGTTTTTTATGCTGGTTCAACAGTAGGTTCTGCAGCCAATAATGCACTTCGCTGGGAAAAACAATTACAGTTTAATATTGGATTTGATATAGCTGTTTTAAAAAATAAATTGTTGTTAACAGCTGATTATTTCCAAAAGAAAGTGGATGGCTTATTATTTACACCATCAGCATCTTTATACCTGGGTACAGTGCCAATTCCAACTGCTAATATAGGCTCTACAAAGAGTACTGGTATCGACCTTACATTAACATACAATGCAGTTATTAAAAGAAATTTTAAAATAAGTAATGCAGTAACTTTTACTACTGCTAAAAACGAAGTAACTGCAACTAACGATGATGGAACTGCAAAAATTTTCGGTGGTTATTATTTTAATGGACAATCACAAAGTGTTACTGTATTTGAAAAAGGATTTACACCAGGATACTTTTATGGTTATAAAACAAATGGTTTATTTCAAAATGCTAAAGAAGTGGCTGCAGCTCCAACACAAACTGGAGCTCAAGCAGGAGATATAAGATTTGTAGATGTAAATGGAGACGGAGCTATTACTGCTGACGATAAAACCAAAATTGGAGACCCTTTTCCAAAGTTTACAATGGGATGGAATTTGAACATTGAATACAAAAACTTTGATTTTAGTGCGTTTGTATATGCTTCTGTTGGTAATGATATTTACCGAGCTTATGAAAGAAATGCAAACTACTCAAATAAATACAGAGCAGTACTTGCAAGATGGACTGGAGAGGGAACAACAAATGATGCACGAAATCCTAGATATTCATTTACTGATGCTAATAGCAACATTAGAGTTTCTGACAGATATGTGGAGGATGGCTCGTTTGTAAAAATTAAAAACCTGCAATTAGGTTATACTTTTCCTGCATCTGTTACAAAAAAGTTCTTTAGCAAATTAAGAGTGTACGTACAAGTTAAAAACGCTTACACATTTACAAAATATTCTGGATATGATCCCGAAATAGCGGGTGGTATTTTAGATTCAGGAGTTGACAGAGGTGCATATCCACAACCAAGAACCTATGCTTTTGGGTTAGACATTAAACTTTAATATCAAACTAAAATTATTAATAATGAAAAATAATATTTCAAAAATACTAAGCTTGATAGCCTTTGTGGTTTTGCTATCATCTTGTAAAAAATGGATTGATTACAATCCACACGACGACTTTGCTATAACAGAATTAGACTATCTAAAATCTGAAAGCGATTACAGAACTATGGCAATTAGTGTTTATACCCCAATACAATGGTTAAATCAAGTAGTACCAATTGGAGATATTGCTACTGATAATGCTGTAACTGGTGGCGAAAACGCATCTGATGTTTTGCCTTTACAACAAATAGACGATTACACACATACACCAGTAAATTCAGTACTAACAGAAATTTGGCAATCAGCTTACGAGGGTATAAATAGAGCTAATTATTTGCATCAATACAAGTCTGCAAATCCGGCTGGAGAGAAAGTAGATTTTGCTGGTAAAGAGGCTTTATATGGCGAGATTTATTTCATGAGAGCTTACTACTATTTTACTCTGGTAAAAATGTTTGGCGATGTGCCATTATTTGTTGATAGAAGGTTAGGATTAACAGACTCTAAAGTTTTAAAAAGAACTGCAAAAGCAGATGTTTACAAGCAAATTGAAATTGATTTAAATAATGCAATTCCAGTACTGCCAGCAGTGCAAGCACAAAAAGGTAGAATTACAAAGTATGCTGCACAAGCATTGTTAGGCAAAGTGTATTTATATCAGAAGAAATATGATTTAGCAGCATCAACTTTAGAAACAGTGATTACTTCAAACGCGTTTTCTTTAGTTTCAAATTATGCTTCAATTTTTTTAAAAGACGGCGAAAATGGTCCAGAATCTCTTTTTGAAGTGCAATATTCAAACGCATCTCCATATTACAATTGGTCATTTGAGAAAAGAGGACAAGGAAACTATGCAGTACAGCAATGTGGCATAAGGGGTTTAAATGGTAGTGCTGATATGCCTTATGCTCCAGGATGGAGTACTAACTTACCTACACAAGATTTGGCAAACGCTTATACAGCTGGCGATAAAAGAAAATCAGTTACAGTTTTAGATATTGAAGCATATAAAAATGCAAATCCTTCTTATGGTATTACTTACCAAGTTGCTCCATACAAAAACACTGGTTTGTACAATCAAAAATATTTGCCACGAAAAGGAGAAACATCGGGCCAGGTTGAGTTGAACTATGGCAACAATCAAAGAATAATTCGTTATGCTGATGTACTGTTAATGGCTGCCGAGGCTAATAATAAAGCAACTGCTGCAAATGATGCAAAAGCTCAAGCCTATTTAAACTTAGTTCGTCGTCGTGCTTTTGGCGATAATGCTCACGATATTAATTCTACAGGAACTTCTTTATTTGATGCAATTATTAATGAAAGAAGATTAGAACTTGCAATGGAGGGAGATAGGTTTTTTGATTTAGTACGAACTGGTAAAGCCTCATCAGTATTGGGTTCTAAGTTTATTGTTGGTAAACACGAAGTGTTTCCTATTCCACAAACCGAAGTTGATATTTCTGGTTTAACTCAAAACCCAAATTATTAATAAATAAAAATAATTACAATGAAAATTATACAATATATACTCGGTATTGCAATGTTTACAACAGTATTTGCTGGTTGTAAAAAACAAACCAATGATGATGTAGCATTTGCATCTAGTATTAATACGCCAAGTAAAATAAATGCACTATTTGAAATAGCTCAAAACAATTCGGGTCAGGTTACTATTACCCCCAATGGAGAGGGTGTAGCAATTTTTGATATTTATTATGGAGATGGTACCACTAATCCTGGAAAAGTTTTAGCAGGCAATAGCATCAAACACACTTACGGAGAAGGCTTGTTTAAGGTAAGAATAGTTGGACATAGTGTTACTGGGCAAGTGTCTGAAACTACAAAAGATTTAACAGTAACTTTTAGAGCACCTGAAAATTTAGAAATGACAGCAGACCCTGATGCTGGAAATAAATTTAAAATAAACGTAACAGCGAAAGCTTTGTACGAAACATTTTTTAAAGTTTATTTTGGTGAAACTCCAGGGGAAGTTCCTATTTCATTTTTAGAAGGCGATATAGTAAGTCATACCTATGCAGCTTCTGGTACTTATACTATTAAAGTAGTAGCTTTAAGTGGTGGAGCTGCTACAACAGAGGTTACAAAAACAATCATTATTAAGGCACAGCAAATTGATTTACCAGTAACTTTTGATGATGCCATTTATGATTATACCGTTACTGATTTTGGTGGTAATGTAACTGTAGATGCAAATGACCCAACATTGAGCACTAATAAAGTTAAAAAAACAACCAAGCCAAATGGAGCTGAAACTTGGGCAGGTACAACCATTGGAACACCTTTGGGTTTTGCGTCAAGAATTCCATTAACTGTTGCTAATAGTAAAATGAGCGTAAGAGTTTATGCCCCTGCTGCTGGATTGCACATCAGATTAAAAGTAGAAGACCATACTTCGCCTACAAAATCTGTAGAAACAGAAGCAATAACAACAGTTGCCAATACTTGGGAAACTTTGATATTCGATTTCAACAATCAAGCTCCTGGAACAGCAGCTCTAAACCCAAGTTTTTATTTCGATATGGCTTCTATTTTCTTTGACTTTGGAAATACAGGAAATGGAAAAGTTTTTTATTGGGATGATGTTAAATTCTTAGGGAGTGTGATTACACCTAATACAATTGCATTACCATTAGATTTTGAATCTTCAACTATTACCTATGCATTCACTGACTTTGATGGTGGTAATGTAACGGTAATGAACAATCCGGTATCTGGAGGTATTAATACAAGCAGTAAAGTTTGTAAAATGGTAAAAAATGCAGGGCAACCTTGGGGCGGAAGCTATATCAGTCTTTCCAACCCAATCAATTTTGCTGGTGCCGCTAATAAACAATTTAAAGTAAAAGTGTATTCACCAAGGGTGGGTGCCAAACTTTTGTTAAAAGTTGAAAACAAAGCAAACGCAGCACTCAACTACGAAAAAGAAGTTGCAACAACTACTGCCAACACTTGGGAAACATTAACATTCGATTATTCAGGAATTAACCTTGCCAATACTTATCAAAACATTGTTTTAATATTTGATTTAGGAACAATGGGTGATGGCTCTGCTAATTACACTTTTTATTTCGACGATATCTCTCTAAACTAAAAAAATAAATAAAATATGAAAAAATATATAAAACAACTTAATGTTGTTACATTACTAATAGCATTAATGTTTACAGCTTGTAAAAAAACTGAGTATAGTTTTGGAGAAATTAAAACACCTGCAAATCTTACTTTAAATACTGTTGTGGTTGGTGCCGATGCAATTAATATTAATGGAGATGGTTCTGGTAAAGTAACGATTACTGCTAATGCATCTAATACACTAAGCTATAACATTGACTTTGGCGATGGAACTATACAACCTGTACCTACAGGAACTATAACTTACAAGTACAGCAGCCCAGGTGTTAATGATTACAATGTTACAGTAACTGCAGTTGGCACAGGTGGTGCTACATCTACATTAACAAAAAAAATTACAGTTTTTGTTGACTTTAAAATTCCCGATGCTATGATGGCTAACTTAACAAATGGCTCATCTCGAGTTTGGGTTACTGATAAAGCAGCTCCTGGGCATGTTGGTGTAGGCCCTGCTGATGGATTTTCACCAATATGGTATGCTGCTACCCCTAATAGTAGAGATGCTTGTTTGTACGATGATGAAATTACTTTTTCTAAAGATGCAAACAATAAAGTTACAATGAGCGTAGATAATAAGGGTCAAACTTTCATTATAGCTGCAGCAACATCATTCTATAGTTTATCTGGCGGAGACAACTGTTACAATTTTACCACTACACCCAAGTTACTTGCGTTTATGGATGCAACTTCTGCTTCTACATCCTCTATCTCAACAAGAATACAATTTACTGTACCGGGCGATGGGGTTGTAAACTTTGCAACAGGTGGTAAAACTTATGAAATATTAGAGCTTACTGCAACAACAATGCATCTTAGAAACATTGGTATAGATGGAAATGCTTGGTATCAAAAATTAAAAATTAAATAAATATGAAAACAATGCATCTATTATATATTATCTCTTTTTTTACAATGTTCGGAGCTTGTAAAAAAGATGAAGCAACTAACACAAATGTTGCTCCTACCAATCTAACGTTAAATGCTACAGTTAGTACAGACAATAGTGGCAATGTGTCGTTTGTTGCAGCTGCAACAAATGCAACCACATACGATTACGATTATGGAGATGGTACTTTTCAAACAGTTGTATCAGGTATAGTTACATATAAATACGCTGCTTCTGGAACTTACTCTGTAAATGTAATTGCAAAAAGTGCTAGTGGGCAAACCATTGCAAAATCAATACAGGTAACAGTTTCGGTAGTTAGCTCAGTACTTTGGTCAGATGAGTTTAATACTGATGGTGCACCCGACCCTAGTAAATGGGGTTATGATTTAGGTGCCGGTGGCTGGGGAAATAATGAACTACAATATTACACCGGAAGACCAGAAAATGCCATAGTTCAAGGCGGGGTTTTAAAAATAAAATTACAGAAGGAATCGTATAATGGAAGCAGTTATACATCTGCTAGATTAATTTCTAAAGGAAAATTTGCATTCAAATATGGTCGTGTAGAAGTTAGTGCTAAACTACCAGCAGGTGCAGGTACTTGGCCAGCGATATGGATGTTGGGAAATAATATTTCTAGTGCAGGCTGGCCCGATTGTGGCGAAATAGATATTATGGAGCACAAGGGGAACGAGCTTAATAAAATTTATGGCACACTCCATTATCCTGGACATTCTGGTGGCAATGGTAATGGAAGTACAATAACCATTTCAAATGCTACTACAGCTTTTCATAAATATTCAGTAGACTGGAGTGCTACCGCTATCAAAATTTATGTGGATGATGTGTTATTTCATACAGTAGCAAATTCTAATGCAATACCTTTTAATCAAGACTTTTTCTTGCTTTTGAATGTTGCAATGGGTGGAACGTTTGGTGGTTCTGTTGACCCCAATTTTAGCAATGCATCTATGGAAGTAGATTATATTAGAGTATATAAATAAGTTAGGGATTACTACCTACGCTCGTAGGGTATATACGCTAATGGTTAGGGATTACTACCTACGCTCGTAGGGTATATATGCTAATGGTTAGGGATTACTACCCACGCTCGTAGGGTATATACGCTAATGGTTAGGGATTACTACCCACGCTCGTAGGATATATATGCTAATAGTTAGGGATTACTACCTACGCTCGTAGGGTATATATGCTAATGGTTAGGGATTACTACATACGCTTGTAGGGTATATACGCTAATGGTCAGGGATTACTACCTACGATTGTAGGATATATATAAAAAAATAGCAATTTAAAATTTCAATAAAATCGTTATAAGTAATAATGAAATTTCAATTAATAAATATTTATAAACTAAGGTTTTTCCTATTTTTTTCCATCTTAACCATTGTTTCATTTGCACAAACAAATACTTCTATAGATAGCAAAGTGAATACCTTACTTGCTAAGATGACTTTAGAAGAAAAGATTGGACAAATGAACCAGTACAATGGCTTTTGGGAAGTAACAGGTCCAACTCCTAAAGAAGGCAATGCCAAAGAAAAATATGAGCATCTAAAAAAGGGAATGGTTGGGGCTGTATTAAATGTTAAAGGTGTTGAAAATGTAAGAAAGCTACAAGAAATTGTAGTAAACGAAACACGCCTTGGTATTCCATTGTTGTTTGGATTTGATGTGATTCACGGCCATAAAACTTTATTTCCAATTCCATTAGCATCATCTTGCAGTTGGGATTTAGATGCCATTGAAAAATCGGCTCATATTGCAGCTATCGAAGCATCGGCAGTTGGCATCAATTGGACCTTTGCCCCAATGGTAGATATTACGCGTGATGCACGTTGGGGAAGAGTAATGGAAGGTGCAGGCGAAGACCCCTACTTAGGAAGTAAAATTGGTGTAGCACAAATAAAAGGCTTTCAGGGAACTGATTTGTCGTCCAATAGTTCGATTGCTGCTTGTGTAAAACACTTTGCAGGCTATGGTTTTGCCGAAAGTGGTAGAGACTATAATACTGTTGATGTTGGCACTTCTACTTTATATAACATCATTCTTCCTCCTTTTAAAGCTGCAGTAGAAAGTGATGTTAAAACTGTAATGAATTCTTTTAATGTTTTAAATGGAGTGCCAGCAACTGGCAATAAATTTTTGCAAAGGGATATTTTAAAAGGTAAATGGAATTTTAATGGATTTGTAGTAAGCGATTGGGGCAGTGGATTAGAAATGATGGACCATGGCTTTGCAAAAGATTTAAAACAAGCTGCTGAATTGGCTGCAAATGCAGGTAGCGATATGGATATGGAATCTTACAGTTATGTGAGATATTTAAAACAATTGGTAGATGAGGGTAAGGTAGATATAAAAGTTATTGATGAAGCTGTTAAAAGAATTTTAAAAGTGAAATTTGAATTGGGCTTATTTGATAATCCTTATAAATACTGCGATACAAAACGTGAAAAAGAATTGATTTATCATGCAGATAATATTGCTGCCTCTTTAGATATGGCAAAAAAATCTATTGTTCTTTTAAAGAATGAAAATAACATTTTGCCATTATCAAAAACACAAAAAAATATTGCAGTTATTGGTGCTTTGGCAAATGATAAAAATAGTCCTTTAGGAAGCTGGAGAATAGGCAGTGATGATAATACAGCCATTTCTGTTTTAGAAGGATTAAAAAATATTGGAGCAAATTTTAAGTATGCCAAAGGAGCAGATTTAATTACAGCACCAACAAGTTTTCCAGCGGAAGTTAAAATAAACGAAACGGATAAAAGTGAGTTTAAAGAAGCAATCAAAATAGCAAAAAAATCAGATGTAGTAATAATAGTTTTAGGCGAACACGGCTTTCAAAGTGGTGAGGGGAGAAGCAGAACAAAACTTGATTTGCCTGGTGTACAACAACAACTTTTAGAAGCCATTTATAAAGTAAATAAAAATATTATTTTAGTATTAATGAATGGTCGTCCATTAGCTATTACTTGGGCTAATGAACATGTTCCTGCAATTGTTGAAGCTTGGCAATTAGGCTCTCAAACAGGCAATGCTATTGCATCTACATTATTTGGTGATAATAACCCAAGTGGAAAAATTACAATGAGTTTTCCAAGAAGTGTTGGTCAAGTTCCAATTTATTACAACCATTACAACACGGGTCGCCCCGGTCCAAAAACAGATGTTTTTTGGTCGCATTATGGCGATGAAAGCAATAAACCATTGTATCCTTTTGGTTATGGCTTAAGTTATTCAAAGTTCGAATATTCAAATCTTAGAATAGATGATTCAAATGCTCAGAAAATAAAAGTATCAGTTACCATAAAAAATACAAGTAATATTGATGGAGATGAAATTGCACAGCTATATATTCATCAAAAATTTGCAAGTGTAGTTCGTCCAGTAAAAGAACTAAAGGGTTTTAATAAGGTATTTATAAAAGCCGGAGAAACTAAGCAAATTGATTTTTATTTAACAGATAAAGAGCTTGGATTTTATAACAACAGTGGAGATTTTGTTGTTGAAACCGGAAGTTTTGATATAATGGTTGGTACTAATAGTGAAGAATTATTAATGGGTAGTTTTATAAAAAAATAATCGTTTCATTTGTAAAAAAATTATATGCAACAAAAAACTAATTGGGGTCAGTTTGGCAGTTTGATTATTGTATTTTTTTTCTGGGGATTTGTAGCCGCTAGTAATGATATATTAATACCTGTTTTCAAAAAAGCATTCAATTTATCGCAAGGTGAAAGTCAATTAGTTTCTGTTGCATTTTATGTAGCTTATACAGTTGGTTCGTTAATTTATTTTGGTATTTCTAAAATTATTGGTACAGATGTATTGAATAAAATTGGCTATAAAAATGGAATTTGCTTAGGGCTATTAATATCTGCATTGGGTACATTATTGTTTTATCCTGCTGCTAATTCAGGCTCGTTTTTATTAATGATAAGTGGATTGTTTATTGTGGGTTTAGGTTTCTCTTTACAACAAATTGCTGCCAATCCTTTAGCAATTGTAATGGGCAATCCTAAAACTGGTTCACAACGTTTAACAATGGCTGGTGGAGTAAATAATTTTGGCACCACAATTGGTCCACTATTAGTAAGTTTTGCCATTTTTGGTAGTGTATCTGCTGCCAACACAGAAGCAAGTATTGAAAGTGTAAAAATTCCTTATTTAATTTTAGGATTAGCATTTGCAATTGTTGCTGTGTTTTTAAAATTTTCATCAATTCCAAATAAAATAAATTTAGGAAATGAAGAGCCGGTATTCGATTTTGAAAATGAACAAACACTAAAGAATACTAAAAAAGTAGTTGATAAATCATCTGCATTTCAATATCCCCAATTAGTAATGGGAATGATTGCCATATTTGTTTATGTGGGTGTAGAAGTAGCAACAGCAAGTAATTTGCCAGCATATCTAGAAAAATATTTAAGCATACCTACTCAAAAAGTAGCACCTTATATTTCTTTATACTGGGCTAGTTTAATGATAGGAAGATGGACGGGTGCTGTAGGTGTTTTTGATGTAAGCAAAGGTATTAAACAAGCCCTAAGGTTTTTTATGCCATATCTAGCTTTTGCAGTTTTTTTACTAGTAAATACAATTGCCAATCACGAGGTTTCTCAATTTTATATTTATGCAGTAGTAATAGCTGTAATGATTATTTGTGATATAGCTAGCAAAGGAAATCCTGTTACAATGTTGCTTATATTTTCTGTTGCCGGCATTATAGCTTTATTAACAGGAATGTTCACAAATGGGTTAGTTAGTGCTTATGCTTTTACAAGTGTAGGTTTGTTTTGTAGTACACTTTGGCCTTGTATTTTTACCATTGCTGTTGCAGGTTTGGGTAAAAACACCAATCAAGGCAGTAGCTTACTAATTATGATGATTATGGGTGGTGGTATCGTAAGTTGGCTGCAAGGAGTATTTGCAGATACAATAGGCATTCAATATAGTTATATAGTAGGGGTTGTTTGTTTTGCTTATTTAGCTTTTTATGCAATTAGAGCAAGAACTATATTAAAAGATCAAGGAATAAGTTATGATGAAGTCAATAGCACAGGGCATTAATTTATTTATTTAACCATACTAAAAAAGCCAACTTGAAACGTTCAAGTTGGCTTTTTTATTGATATTATTTTTTATTTTCCAAATACATTTTTTAATATTTCTGTAGTTCTTGCAGCAGGGTCTTTACGTATTTTCTTTTCTTCAATGGCTAATTGATAAAATATACCCGACAAAGCTTTTTCAGTTACGTAAGCACTTAAGTCTGGATTAACTTTTTTAAAACTAAATTTATTGTAATTACTAAATAGCGTATTCCAATGTTTAGTAGCATCAATTTTAGTTAAAGCCTCATCAATAATTGGTTTGAAAGCATTAGAAAGTTCATTGGTTGTTTGTTTTTGTAAATAGTTTGTAGCAGCATTATCCTCGCCTCTAAAAATAGCCCAAGCATCGGCAAAGCTCATATTTTTAATAGCATTTACAAATATGGGCGATGCAGTTTTGCAGGCATCTTCAGCAGCCCTATTCATATTTAAAATAGCTGCATCAACCTGATTTCCTAAACCAACACTCCTTAAAGATTCTTCTACTTTTGCTGCTTCTGGAGGCATTAAAATTTTGATTGCAGCATCTTTAAAAAATCCATCAACAGATGAAAGTTGTTTTGTGCCTTTATCAATACCAACATTCAAAGCTTCTTTTAAGCCACCAATTACATCATTGGTACTTAACGAATCTTTATTTGGTGAAAGAATATTTTGTACACTGTTTATAGGCTTTGATGCAGCTTTTTTTAACTGGTCAAATTGTGCAAATAAGCTTGTTGTAAATAAGCAAGTACTCAGTAATAAATAAGCTCTCATTATAATTTTTTTTTAAGTTTTCAAATATAATGCCCAAGTTATAAAACGTAGAACCTTATCAATCTTTTAACAAAAAGCTAAGGAATTTTGAAACGACTTTTTTTTGGAGTACGAAATTTTGTAGATAGATTATTATCAATCTTCTACTTTTGTTGCAAAATTTTAAGATAGTTACTATGCATACATCTACTATAAATATTGACGTTCATTTAGATAATGACAAAGTTCCAAAACAAATTAATTGGAGTGCTGCTGACAGCACTGCAGATATGCAACAAAAAGCCAAAGCTATGATGTTAGCATTTTGGGATGGAGAAGATAAAAGTGCTTTACGTATTGATTTATGGACAAAAGATATGATGGTAGATGAAATGGCAGACTTTTTTTACCAGACATTTATGGGTATGGCAGACAGTTACAACAGAGCTACCCACAATGAAGAGATGGTTGTTGATATAAAAAAGTTTGCAAAAGATTTTATTAAAAAATTTAAAGAACAACAGCTCAAAGAAAACAAAGCCGATTAATAACTATTAAAAAGTATTTGATATGAATTTAGAACAACAAGTAATGGCACAAATGAAGGACGCAATGAAGGCTAAAGATGAAGCTGCTTTGCGTGGATTGAGAGCTATTAAGGCAGAAATTATTAAAGCCAAAACAGAGCCAGGTGTAGGAGGTGAAATTTCAACAGAAGTTGAGTTGAAATTATTGCAAAAAATTGTAAAGCAAAGAAGGGATAGTTTAGAAATTTTTACACAACAAAATAGGCTAGACTTAGCAACTAAAGAGCAAGAAGAAATTGCAATTATTGAAAAGTTTTTGCCAAAACAATTAACAGAGGCTGAAATTAAAGAAGTACTAGCTGTAATTATTACAGAAGTTGGAGCAAGTACACCTGCAGATATGGGCAAGGTTATGGGTGTTGCAACCAAGCAACTAGCAGGTAAAGCTGATGGTAAAATTATTTCAGGGTTAGTAAAAGAATTGTTAGCAAAATAATTTTTATGTCTAAATATTAGTAATGTTTATAGACATACTTTTTTTATTAGCATTGATTGCAGCAATTATTAAAGGTTACTCCAAAGGCCTTATAGTTGCTGTTTTTTCTTTTGCTGCTATTATTATTGGTTTAGTTGTAGCTATAAAATTTTCCTCTGTAGTTGCAAATTGGCTTAATGCGGCTACTAATTTGCCAGTATATTGGATGCCTTTTCTATCCTTTTCATTAGTAATAATTGGAGTTATTATTGTAGTAAGATTAGGAGCTAGGATAGTTGAAAAAACAATGCAAATTGTTATGATGGGCTGGCTCAATAAATTAGGAGGAATTGTATTATTTGCCTCGTTATACATCAGTATTTTAAGTGTGATTTTATTTTTTTTTGATAAAATGCATCTACTAAAACCCGAGACAATTTCCTCATCCGCTACATATTGGTTTATTAAACCTTGGGCACCCAAAATAATTACCGGATTTGGATATGTGATTCCTTTTTTTCAAAATACTTTTCATCAACTTGAATCCTTTTTTTCTAATAGCCATCCAATTAGTTAGAGATACAACTATATTATTTAAGCCAAATCTTCTTTCAAACACTTTTTTTAGCGAACTGAGAGTATTTAATAATTAATTAAAAGTATATTAACTAAAATTTGCTTTTATTTGTACCAATTGACTTGCTTAAAATATTATGGATTATAAAATAAAGGAATTAGACAAATTTAAATATATAGAAGAAGGCGAAGGTGAAACTTTGATGCTGCTCCATGGACTTTTTGGTGCGTTGAGTAATTTTAAAGATTTAATTGAATATTTTAAAAAGGATTATAAAGTGGTGGTTCCAATGTTGCCACTTTTTGAATTAGATATTTTTCATACCACTGTTAATGGTTTAGCAAAACACGTTCAAAAATTTATTGATGTAAAAGGATATAAGGATATTCATTTACTTGGTAATTCTTTAGGAGGACACGTAGCCTTGGTTTATGTTTTAAAAAATGCCAATAAAGTAAAATCATTAACACTTACGGGTAGTTCTGGTTTGTTTGAAAACGGTATGGGAGATAGTTATCCTAAACGTGGAGACAGAGATTATATACGAAAGAAAACTGAAGTTACTTTTTATGATCCTGCAATGGCAACTGAAGAACTTGTAGAGGAAGTTTTTCAAATTACAACTAGCAGATTAAAGGTTATTAAAGTGTTGGCTTTAGCAAAAAGTGCCATTAGAAGTAATTTAGGCGAAGAGCTTAATCAAATAAAACTACCAACCCTACTAATTTGGGGTAACAACGATATCATTACACCACCATTTGTTGGTGAAGAATTTCATAAATTAATTCCAAATAGTGAGTTACATTTTATTGACAAATGTGGTCACGCACCAATGATGGAAGTACCTGAAGAGTTTAATGAGATTTTAGGAAATTTTCTGAAAAAATTAACAGTTTCCTAAACAACTTTTTACCGGTTTTATACGTCTATATATAGAAAAGAAAGATTATGCTATCGTCTCAATTAATACAAACTACATATCCGGTTTTGCATTTATTCGATAAGGTTTCATTTGCATTGCAATTAATGGATGACTACGATGTGGTACACTTAGCTGTAGCACAAGAAGAAAAATTTGTAGGAATTATTAGTAAAGAAGAATTGTTAGATGCAGATGAAAGTATTACTATTAATGCATTGCAAGAGTTTTTTGTTCAAAAATTTGTAAAAGCAAATGAACATTTTATGACCGCTGTTAAAGCAGCTTCTGAAAATAATTTATCGCTAATACCTATATTAAATGATGATGCAGAAATTTTAGGAGCTGTTTCAATAAAGGAAGTTTTATTTGCACTAAATACCTTCGTGGGTAATGATGAGCCAGGCGGAATGATTGTTTTAGAAATTGAAAGACGCAACTATTCTTTTGGTGAAATTAGCAGGCTTGTTGAAACAAATGATGCTTACATAACTCAATTAAATACCCTAACCGAAGCTACTACTGGATTAGTTTTAGTAACATTAAAAGTTAATAAAATAGAAATAAGTGATATTGTAGCTACATTTCAAAGATTTGACTATTCGGTAAGATACTTTTTTGGCGAGGAACAATATACTAATGAGCTTAAAGATAATTACAATCATCTAATGTCATACTTGAATATCTAGTGAATCAGTTTAAAACAATTTTTTATAATAGTAATTCTTAGTTCATCGCTGGTTTCATAGGGTTCACCATCAATGTGTAAAGGAGCAAGTTTACTATTTTTTATAATAATTTGTGGCGTTTGAAAATAAAGTATGTTTTTTTTGCTAACATCTTCAACTAAAGTTTGCAGTTTATTATTGCCACGCATTTGTTTAAGTACTGCAAAAGGAAGCTTTGCTTTATTCATTTTTTGAACAATTACAATGTCCAACAAGCCATCACTTAAACTTGCTTTTGGTGCAATAGTAAAATTATTTCCAAACTGATTGCTATTTGCAATGCTAATAAAAAAAGCATCACTAAAAAATGAAAAATCATTTAAAACAATTTCAAATAGGTAAGGCTGTGCTTTGAAAAAATTTATAATACTTTGTTGTGTATAGGTTAGTAGTCCTCGAGATGCTTTTGTAGCAAAATCGTGTGCAACCTGAGCGTCAAACCCAATACCACTTAGCATGCAGGAGTAAAAATTATTCACCTTAAATGCGTCAATCATTTTTGGTGTTCCATTGAAAATAAGATTTAACGCAGCCTTAGGTTTCATAGGAATGTTTGCAGCTCTGGCTAAGCCATTTCCAGAGCCAATAGGTATTATTCCAAAATGGATAGGTAATTCTTTTAAAGCATTGGTTACTTGGTTTACAGTCCCATCTCCACCTATAATAACTACATCGGTATATTGTTCATCTTTAATTTTATCTTTTACAAACTCATATTTTCCTTCAGAATTAGTATGTAATATTTCAAATGGTATAGCTAACTTTTTTGTCTCTATTTCAACCAATAATTTAATAGCCTCTTTTTTTTGAGTACCTGATTTTGGATTTATCAAATAAATAATCTTTCGCTTCATATTATAATCTATATTGTTTTGGATTTCAAAAAATGATTTTTGTTAAATCAGTATTTTTTGCCAACAATTTTCACCTTTACCATTTCATTAATGCACTAGCCCAAGTTAAACCACTTCCAAATGCAGCTAAACAAACAAGGTCGTTTGGTTTTATTTTTCCTAGCTCCCAAGCCTCGCAAAGTGCAATAGGTACACTGGCGGCAGTTGTATTACCGTATTTCTGAATATTATTAAACACTTGGTCATCTGTTAAGCCTAGTTTTTGTTGTACAAATTGAGCAATGCGTAAATTAGCCTGATGTGGGATTAACATATCTAAATCTGAAGGGTTGTAACCATTAGCATTTAATGCTTCCATAATTACTTCTGGAAATTTTACTATTGCCTTTTTAAATACAGCAGGTCCATCCATGGTAGGATAATTTTGTTCTCCATCTATCATAGATTTACTCATAAACATTTCACCCATTATGGCATCATCAAAATTTGCCAGTCCTTCTTGCCAATAGTTGGCGTGTGTACCAGGATTAAACATTGCTAAAATTTCAGCCGAAGTTCCATCACTATGCAGGTGTGTACTTAAAATGCCTTGATTTTTGTCTTCAGCTGGTTGTAAAACAACAGCACCTGCACCATCTCCAAAAATGACACTGATATTTCTACCTCTCGTTGAAAAGTCTAAACCAAATGAGTGTTTTTCGCTGCCCACCAAAAGAATGTTTTTATACATGCCAGTTTTTATAAACTGATCGGCTATACTTAATCCATAAACAAAACCACTGCACTGATTTCTAATATCTAAAGCACCAATCTCATTCATTTGTAATGCACGTTGTAAAAGTACACCACACCCTGGAAAGTAATAATCGGGAGATAATGTTGCAAAAATGATAAAGTCAATATCTTTTGTGGTAATACCTGCTCTTTCTATTGCAACTTTTGCAGCCTCTACAGCCATAGTTGTGGTGGTTTCTTTTGTTCTATCTGCAAACCTTCTTTCTTTAATGCCAGTCCTTTCTTGAATCCACTCGTCTGTTGTTTCCATAAACTGCATCATATCTTTATTTGTAAAAATATTTTTAGGCACATACTTACCAATGCCTGCAATTTTTGTACGTTGCATAGTCAATCGTTTAGGCGTCAAATGTAACCCATTTGATTGTGCTTATTGCCAAAATCATTCCTCAATGTCATAAGTTAGTGCGTAAAAAGTAAAATATAAATTTCGATTATAGAAAAAAGGCAGGCTGCTTAGATTCCTTTTTTTATTTTTGCGTTGAATTTATTTATTATGATAACTACAGGCAATCCAGTAATTAGTATTTATACAGAAATGACACCCAATCCAGAAACAATGAAGTTTGTTGCAAACAAGCTTTTATATCCTGGAAAAAGTATTGATTTTCAAGATGAAAGTACATCAAATCCATCTCCTTTGGCTAAAGAACTATTTAGTTTTCCTTTTATAAAAAGTGTATTTATAGCCAGCAATTTTATTACATTGACAAAAACAGCCGATACAAATGATTGGCAAGATATAATTCCATCTATTAAACAATTTTTAAAAAATTATCTTGAAAATGGTGGTATTGTTGTTAATGATGATGAAGTTGCAAAAGTAAAACAAGAAGCAAGTAATACAGTTTCGGCTGATGATGATGATATTGTTAAAAGAGTAAAAGAGCTTTTAGAAAATTATGTAAAACCTGCAGTTGAAATGGATGGTGGAGCTATTCAGTTTAGAAGTTATAATGATGGAGTAGTAAATCTCATGTTACAGGGAAGTTGCAGTGGTTGCCCAAGTAGTATGGTAACTTTAAAGGCAGGAATTGAAGGGATGATGAAAAGAATGATTCCAGAGGTAAAAGAGGTTATTGCAGAGGCAGAATAATAATTTTTTTAATAAAAAAGGGGGATGAATCAAGAATTCGATTCATCCCCCTTTTTTTATTATCCATCTACTAAAAAACAAAAAACCTCTTTGGGTCCGTGAACACCAACGACAAGTGTTTTTTCAATATCTGCTGTACGGCTAGGACCAGTAGCCAATGAAATTAATGAAGGAGGATAATTGCCATATTTTTCTTTTAAATGTAAAAAGGCATCAGAAATATCATACACTAGTTGGCTAGTAAATGCCACACAAATATGTATAGGTGCATATACGCTATGAGATCTGCCACTTTCTGTTGAACTTGACAATAACAAACTTCCAGTTCTTGCTACTAAAAACTCACAAGTTGTAATAGTTGCATCACAATCGTGTAAGTTAGTATTTGAGTTGATGTAAGAGAAATGATTAGCAATTAACTGTTGCCTAAGGAGCTCTTCTTTACAAATAACTTTATCCCATTTTCTTGTGGTTATAAGAATGTTTAATTGTTCTGTTAATTCATTCATATTAGAACAAAAAGAAAATCTACCTTGAAGTTTGGTAAAATTTTCTGCAAACTCTAATTCTAAATCCTGTGTCGATTTTTGATAAACAAAATCAGAGTTGTTTGTTTCAATAAAAGGCACTGGCACAGGTTTGGTAAGTGCTAGCCTTATTTTATTTAAGATATTTTCTCTGGTGGTAAGCGACATTATTAATTAGAATCTTTAGTTTCAGTACTCGTATTTTCTACTATAGTTGTTTCTGGCGGAGCAATTGTTGTGGACTCAACTTCTATGATCTTTTTTTCTTCGAAAGGTCTTTTGCCAATTAATTCTTCAACATCGCTTTTATGTAAAACTTCTTTATCTAGTAGTGCTGTAGCTAAAATTTCAACTTGTTCCTTTTTTTCAGTTAATAATTTTAATGTAGCAATATATGCATTATCAATAATTTTTCTTACTTCTTCATCAATAATTTTACCTGTTTCTTCACTGTAAGGCTTTGTAAAGGTATTTTCTTGACTAGGATCATAAAAACTAACATTACCAATTCTTTCGCACATACCATAAGCTGTAACCATACTATAAGCAATTCTTGTAATTTGTTGCAAGTCGTTACTAGCTCCTGTTGATATTTTTCCAAAGAAAATTTGTTCAGCAGCCCTGCCGCCAAGTGTCATACAAATTTGATCTGTAAGTTGCTCAATATCGTATAAATATTGTTCTTTAGGGGTGTATTGTGCATAACCTAAAGCAGCTGTTCCTCTTGGAACAATAGTAACTTTTAGCAATGGATAAGCATGTTCCAAAAACCATCCACAAACAGCATGTCCTGCCTCGTGATAAGCAATAATGGATTTTTCGTGAGGAGCGATAATTTTATTTTTCTTTTCCAGACCACCAATAACTCTATCAATTGCATCTTGAAAATCTTTCATGTCAACACCTTCCTTATTACCTCTTGCAGCAATTAAGGCAGCTTCGTTACAAACATTTGCTATGTCTGCACCAGCAAAACCAGGTGTTTGTTCTGCTAATTTTTGTATATCTAAAGTTTCAGAAACTTTAATGGGACCAAGATGTACCTTAAAAATAGCTTCTCTGCCCTTTACATCAGGCTTGTCAATGGTGATTTGTCGGTCAAATCTACCCGGTCTTAAAAGTGCTGAGTCCAATACATCTGGTCTATTTGTGGCTGCAAGAATAATTATGCCACTATCTCCACCAAAACCATCCATTTCAACCAATAGTTGATTTAGGGTATTTTCTCTTTCATCGTTACTCATTACAGCATTTTTACCTCTAGCTCTGCCTATTGCATCAATTTCATCTATAAAAATAATGCATGGAGCTTTTTCACGTGCTTGCTTAAACAAATCTCTTACTCTACTAGCACCAACCCCCACAAACATTTCAACAAAATCACTACCACTTAAACTAAAAAATGGAACTTGTGCTTCGCCAGCCATTGCTTTTGCTAACAAAGTTTTTCCAGTTCCTGGAGGACCAATAAGTAATGCACCTTTTGGGATTTTTCCACCAAGTGCTGTATATTTTTTTGGAGTTTTTAAAAAATCTACAATTTCCATTACTTCTACTTTTGCTTCATCTAAACCCGCAACATCACCAAAATTTATATTTACTTTAGTGCCTTTGTCGAATAAAGTGGCTTTTGATTTTCCTATATTAAATATACCCCCTGGACCACCACTTGCTCCTCCTCCTCCCATTTTTCTCATCAGCAACACCATTGCTCCAACCATAATTAAAATAGATATTAGCGATGTACTAAATGGTCCAAAAAAGTCAGGATCAGTGGTAACATTTACACTTACTTCTGGTATATGGTTGTCTTTACAAAAAGTTCTGATAGTTTCAGGATAGGTTTTTGAATCGGAAATTTCGTATTGAAAAATTGGAACTCCTTTTACTTTTTCGGGTGTGTATTTTACGTTTGGAAATTTAGTAGCGTAAAATGATTTTTTTATACTATCGGGTTTAATATAAATTCTAATAAGATCTTTATTTTTAACAAGGTCAAGTTTTTCAACGTCACCCGTTAATAGCATATTTTGTCTAAACTCCTGCTCCGATAGTTTTGATGCTTCTGGTTTTAAACCACCGCCAAATAAAGTAGAACCAACTAAAACAGCAAGTATTATAGCATAAATCCAGTAAATATTGAATTTTGGACCTTTTCCACGTGGTGATTTTTCTTCAAAAAGTCTATCCTTTAGTGGTTTATTTTGCTGATTTTGTTCTTCTTTGGTTTGTTCAGCAGATTTATTTTGTGTAGATTGATTGTCTTCCATTGTATTATTTCAAATGTATAATTCGGTTGCTTAATTTTTAGTCTTGTTGTATTGAGGCATCAGCATCGCTCCACATATCCTCAATCTTATAAAAAGTTCTGGTAGATGGTTGCATCACGTGTACTACTATGTTTACATAATCTATCAAAACCCATTGTAATGCTTGACGACCTTCTTGCTTGTAGGGATGTTCGGCACAAATTTCAAAAACCACGTGTTCTATATTATCGCTAATTGCTTTTACCTGAGGGGCACTGTTTGCAGTACAAACAATAAAAAAATCAGCAACAGATTCAGGTATTTTTCTCAAATCCAAGCTTACAATGTCTTCTCCTTTTTTATCTTCAATCGCTTTTATTATAGCTTTGAATAGTCTAGAATTTTTTGATAATTTAGTTGGAGATTTTTTTCTAGTTTCTAATGCTGTTAACGGTGTCAATAATAATAATTTTTCGTTAAAGAGTCTAAACTTCATCTTATTAAGAAGTGTAAACCTTAATAATATATTTTCGCCAAAAGTAATACTCTTTTGTCAACGCATCAACCTTCTGTCAAATTAGGTGAACCATTCATAAAACTTTTGCGAGTGGCTAGTACCAACAATTATGCCCTTAGTATGCTTAAGAACAATTTAGCGTATCATGGAACCGCTATTTTTACTGAGGAGCAAACAAAAGGCAAGGGTCAAATTGGAAAAAAATGGATTACTACCAAAGGAGATAATATTTTAATGTCTATTATTATTAATATTTCAACGATTCCGCTTCAAAAACAGTTTGATTTACTTGCTATGGCTGCATTAGGATGTTATGATTTTTTTAACAAATATGCCGTTAGCGAAACTGCCATAAAGTGGAGTAATGATATATATTGGAAAGACAAGAAGGCAGGAGGAATACTTATTGAGACAGCTTATTGTAATAAAGAAAGGTTTGCGATAGTTGGTATTGGACTCAATATTAATCAAACGGTTTTTGATGCATCTTTAAAAAACCCTGTTTCATTGAAGCAAATTACTAGCAAAACTTATAATGTTATTGATTTAGCTTTAGAACTATGTAACTGCATTAACAATTGGTACCAAGTGTTGGAAAATGGAGATAAAGAATTACTATTAAAAAGTTACAATGAGCATTTATTTAAACTAAATCAAACCGTAACTTTAAAAAAAGAAAATGTAAAGTTTAATGCAGTTATTAAGGGTGTAAATGAATATGGTGAATTAATGATAAATAATGGCTTTGAACAAAATTTTAATTTTGGAGAAGTAGAACTGGTGCTTGAAAGTAAATAGACAAGATGAATCATAATATTCAAAAATTATATAAAATAGCGAATAAACCTGAAAAAATTATTCTTGGTTTAATGAGTGGTACATCTTTAGATGGTCTTGATTTAGCTTTGTGTAAGTTTACTGGTAATGGAATAAATACAAAAGTTGAACTATTACATTTTGCCACAAAAGAATATTCAATAGAATTTAAAACTGAGTTGCGGGAAGTTTTTGGAAAAACGAAAATTAACCTTGAAAAACTTTGCTTATTGAATGCATATATTGGAAATTATTATTCCAAAATTATTAATGAAACATTGAAATTTTGGAGCGTGAAAAATGATATTATTGATTTAATTGCTAGTCACGGACAAACAGTTTATCACTCCCCCAAAAATAAACATCAGCAGGCTAAATTTGATAATGCAACCTTGCAAATTGGGGATGCAGATCATATTGCAGTAAATACAAATATTATTACTATTAGCGATTTTAGACAAAAGCATATTGCAGCAGGAGGACAAGGTGCACCACTTGCCATTTATGGTGATTACTTTTTGTTAAGTTCAAATGAAGAGAATAGAGTATTATTAAACATTGGTGGTATTGCAAACTTTACTTTTTTGCCTAGCAGCATGAACATGAATGAAATTATTTGTACTGATACCGGACCAGGAAATACTTTAATGGATGCTTATTTGCAACACCATCATAGTAATTTACAGTATGATGAAAATGCAGACATAGCAAAGCAAGGAAAAATTTGTAATGAACTTTTTAATGCATTAATACAACACAATTTTTTTAAAACAGATTTTCCAAAAACCACAGGTCAAGAAGTTTTTAATCTAGCTTTTATTAAGAATGCTTTAGTAGCCTCTAATACAGAAAAATTGAGTATTTATGATGTATTGGCTACGCTAAATTATTTTACTGCTTTTACTATAATCGATGCCATTAACAAAACTGTTGGTAATAAAATTTACACAGTTTATATAAGTGGTGGTGGTTGTTATAATCCAATACTATTAGAACATATTAAAACACTATTGCCCAATATTGATATAAAAAAAACATCCAGTTTAGGGGTGGATGCTGATGCTAAAGAGGCTATTTTATTTGCATTACTAGCGAATGAGTGTGTGTGTGGTAATTCTGATTTTTATACAACGAATACTAAAAAAATATTGCCTATAACAATGGGTAAAATTAGTTTTCCTAACTAATTTATTATTGAGTACTATCTTTCAAAATAATAAAGCTATTGGTATTGTTATTGTAAATTTTACCCACTTTAAAAAAACTTACATTTTGAAAACTTTGGTCGCTTTGCATACCACCTTTTGCATAAAATTTTTGCCTAATACTTCCGTTATCTTGACTAACCACGACTGGTTTATTTGTAAAAAAAGTGCCTTTATTTTGATCCCAAGTTAATTCATTACACCAAATAGTATCGTTTTTTATGTTATAGCATACAATACTATCTTTTAATAAAACTGTATTATCGAATTCTAAATATTTACCGTACTTAGCAAATAAAAAACTTTCGGGGCTTAATAAACTGTCATAAAACTGTACAAATAAAGTTTTAGGAAATTCAACTTTAGCACTATCATATTGATTTCGTATCATAAAAGGTGCTGTAAGTTTAGCCTTTACTTTTCCAGCAGTGCTCATATAGCTTTCAATATATTTTCCCTCTTCAACACCAATTTTCTTAATGCTTAATTCATTAACTACTTTCATATCATTTTCACAAGAAATGATAGCAAAAGAGACAACAAAAGACAATAGAACATATTTCATTATTTGCAAATATGAGATTGAAAAATTTAATAAAATGTGAATTTAGTTTATAGTTGAACCATTATTTTGAAATAAACTATTGACTAAATCTAATATTATACTTTCCTGTAAAGTAGATTGTTTTGAAAATTTGAATTTAAAAAAACGAGCCTCATTTAAAGCTGTTTTCAGATTAAAATCTTTCTGATTGTAAGCTAGGCATCTGTTTTGCTTGCTCAAGTAGTTTGCTAAATATTCTTGCTCTGTTTGCCCAGGGGTTGCTACTAATATTGACTTTTTTTGCAGCGATAACAATTCCATTACTGTTGTATAACCACTTCTTGCAACAATAATATTGCTGTTGCAAATAGCATTTTGCAATGCTTGTTGTGGTAAATGATTCAATATTTCTATTGATGAATTTTCTATATTTTCAGAACTATTTGGAAGTCCTCTTAAAAACAAAACCTTTAACTGGGAATTTTCAAGTTGCGATAAAAGAGTATTTTCAAAAACTGTTCTTTGTGGTTCGGGACCAGATAAAAGAATACATATATCATATTTATTTATAGATATATTATTATTGTTATTGAACCTACTTAAAATACCAATATAGTTCACAGGAATTTTAGGCATCTTTTTGGGATGAGATAGTAATCCTGCAATACTATCTTCTAATTTATTATCGGGTACCCAACAAGCTGTAAACTTATTTATGAACCGATAATTCAATTTTTGAATACAATTTTCTAACCATCTAAATGGTGCTTTTATAGTTAATTGATGTGTGATAAAAATACCAGGAACATTTTTATTATAAAATCCAAACCTATTATCGCTAATGACTAAGTCAATTTTTTCTTTATTGATAAAATTTTCAAGCCACTTTTTTTCATTTTGTATTGCAGCAATTATTTTAGGAATTTGTAAAACTATTTTTAAAGAAAAGAAGTATGCCTTTTGAGAATATTGAATATTATAGCCTTTCAAAAAAACAAATGATATATCATCAAACTCTGTTTTTAAAACATTCTGTTGCCTTTCATTGCAAGCTACAATTATTTTAAAATTATTATTTATTAAAATTTTTATAATTGGAATGCATCTGGTAACGTGTCCTAAACCCCAATCTAATGGTGCAATTAAAACAGTGGGTTTGTTAAATTTTTTCAAAATAGTAATATTTAACAAATTTATAATGTAAAAAATATATAGTTTAGTGCCATAATGAGAATGATGAAATTTTTTAAGGTCATAATTTTGCTTTTATCTGTTTCTTTTTTTACTGTATCATGCGGAAAAAACAGTTATAGTAAGCATTGTATGTGCCCAGTAAGAAAAGCAACTTAATAACAATTAATATTTGTAAGTTATGAAAAATGGGAGTAGAGACTTACTAGTAGTTACAAAAAAAGTAGGACTAGGTAGTGCTGAGTTAGAGCAAACAATTATTGAACTAGATTCTGTATTATATCAAGTTGAAAACTTTACTAGTGTTTGTATGGCAAGTGAAGTTATTGATTTGAATAAATACAAAATATACAAATCAATAAATGATGTTGCTTTTTACATAAGAAACAAAAGCAAAAAACCATTTGTTTTTATTAACATACTTAATTAAGAAAGTTTTGCTAATGCTTTTTCTAATAGTTGCATAACAATATCAATATCTTCAACTTTTACCACACCCACACTTAATCTGTACCAGCAACTATTGGCTTGTGCTCCAAACGCCGAGAATGGTACAATTGCTAGTTTAGCCTCGTTTAGTATGTATGTAGTTACATCAGATTGTTTTTCTAGTGTATTGCCATCCATTGTTTTTTTACCTACAAAATCCATTTTTATAGTTAGGTAAATAGCTGCTTGTGGTGCAATTGCATCAACATTAAAACCTTTTTGTTTTAATGTAATAATACCATTGTAAATTTTGTTGAGTCGTAACTCTAGCTCAGCTTTAAAACCAATAAAATAATTTTCAATAACATCTTTCTTTATTAAAAATTTTGCCAATGCTTTTTGTTCAGCCATTGGAGCCCAGGCGCCAATATGACTTAATAAGGCTTTCATTTTATTAATAATTTCTGCAGGACCTAAAGCCCATCCAACTCTTACACCAGTTGCCGAAAAAGCTTTAGAGATACCATCTATAAAAATGGTATAGTTTTTCATTTCGGGTCTTAAGCTAACAGGGTTATAATGCTTAGTATTACCAAATGTTAAAGTGCCGTACATTTGATCGAACATGATATATAATTTTTTTTCTTCAGAACTTCTGCTTGCATTTTCTTGAAGTACTAAATCGCAAATTTCTTCTAATGCAGATTTACTTAATGTTGTTCCTGTTGGGTTTTGTGGAGAACATAGACATAAAAGTGAAGCACCTTTCAAATGTGGTTTTATATCATTAGCAGTAGGCATAAAATTATTTTCTGCCAAACAATCAATTATACAATGTTCACCATTTGTTAAATTAGTGTAGTGATTATTATTCCAGCTTGGGGATGCATAAATTACTTTGTCCTGTGCATCAACAATGGTTTTAAATACTGTGTAAATTAGTGGTCTTCCACCAGCAGCAATTAAAATTTCACTAACACTATAATCTAAATGCTCCCAATCTTTAACAAAGCTACTTACTGCTTCTCTTAATTCAAATACACCATCACCTGGAGGGTAGTTGGTTTGATGCTCTTTATAAGCTTGAATAATTAAATTTTCTAATTCGCTTGGAATGGGGAAAATTTTTGGGTTGAAATCACCAATAGTATAATTGTAAATATGTTCCCCATTTCTAACTCTTTCGCTAATTGCATTACCTAGTTTTACAATTTCGCTACCAATTAAATTTTCTGCAAGAGTGCTAAGTTTTGCCATACAGTTAGTTTATGCAAAGATAGTTTTGTGAATAGGTTAAAAAAAATAAATGCAATTAGTTTAGTAGTTGTGCTAATTTATTTTCTAAAGCATCGCCTCGTAAATTGCTTGCAATTATCTTTCCATTTCCATCAATTAAAAAGTTAGTTGGAATGGCAGTTACATTATAAAGTGTTACAACTTCGCTTTGCCAACCCTTTAAGTCTGATACTTGTTTCCAAATAAGTTTATCTTTTTCAATAGCTTTTAACCAATCGTTTTTTTCCTCATCTAAACTAACACCAAGAACATCAAAGCCTTTTGAGTGAAAATTGTTGTATGCTTTCACTACATTGGGATTTTCTTTTCTGCAAGGACCACACCAGCTTGCCCAAAAATCTATTAACACTAATTTTTTTCCTGTATAAAATGAGGATAATTTTAATGATTTGCCTTCTGTATCATTTACTGTAAAATCTGCAACAACAGCACCATTTTGAGTTTTACTTGAAATATCAATTTTCTTTTTTAGTTCAAGACCATAGAAAGATTTTTTTATTTCGTCTGAGGTATTAGCATAAACCTGCAGTGCAAAATTTGGGCTATCATCTTGTAATGAAAATAAATAAGCATAAGCTACACCAATGTATGAATTTTTATTTGATGAAACATAACTAATAATTGCATCTTTTTTTTGTTGTTGTAGTTGGTTGGCAATTTTCATTAAACTATCCATCGTTGCAGGATTTTTAATACTCATTGGGTCAATACTTGCAAAGCTGTTTTTTTCTTTTTCCTCAATAGGCTCAATGAATTTCTTTTTGAATTCAACAAACTCCTCATTGCTTTTAGATCCGGTTACTGTGTATTTTATTTTTGCAGATGTATCAATATTAATCTTCATTGCGGCTTTGGGTTCAACAAAAAATATCATTACATTTTTTCTGTCAATTTGTTTATCTGCACCTGCTATAACCATTACACCAATTGTAGGATTATTTGCTTTTGCTGTGTATTCAAATTTGCCATTTTTTATTTGTATAGTATCTGTATTGTTTGTTGTAGTATTTAATATTTGGATATAAGCTTCGCCAGTATTAAATCCTTTAATTTCTGTATTAAGCGTAAATGACAGACCACTATTAGTGTCTTTATTTTTGCAACTAAAGAATATAGTAGTTACAGCAACAAAAAGTATAATTCTTTTCATATTATTCAGGTGTGTTTATGTTTTATGAATCCCAAAAAACAATAATAAGTTAAAAAACAAGAAATGGTTAATTAATTGCGTAAAATATTTTTAGTATTTTTTAATTTCCAATTATCTTTATTTTATGCAAACAACTTTTAACACATTATTGCCAATTGCAATAGGAAGCGACCACGCTGGTTTCGAATATAAAGAACAAATAAAAGATTGGCTGATACACAGCTCATTTACAGTAAAAGATTTTGGAACAAACTCAATAGAATCTGTGGACTACCCAGATTATGCACATCCAGTGGCTAATAGTGTTGAACAACATAAAACTGCATTTGGTATTTTATTGTGTGGTAGTGCAAATGGTGTTGCTATTACTGCTAACAAACATCAACACATTAGAGCTGGTTTATGCTGGAATAAAGAAGTAGCAAAACTTGTAAGGATGCATAATGATGCTAATGTGATTTGTATTCCTGCAAGATTTGTAACACTTGAATTGGCAATAGATATGATTAATGTGTTTATGCAAACACAATTTGAAGGCGGCAGACATCAAAATAGAGTTGATAAAATTAGCTGCTAAACAAATAACAAAATTTTAACAATAAATGGTATAGTTATTGTTTTTTTCAGGTGTATTTATTCACTAATTAAATTACACAAAATGAAAAGAACATTTATGTTATTGCTGTTTACAATGGCAATTTTTTGCGTTAATGCCCAACGTGGTTATCACCACAATCCTACACGTTGTGGAAATGGTTACTATGGTCCTCAAGTAGTTTTTGCACCAACTAATTTTGGATGTAATAATTATCAACGCAGACCTTTTATTAATGTTGTAATTGCTCCAAGACCAAGAGTGGTAGTAGCTCCACAACCTCAATATCAACCAAGAGTTGAGAGATTATGGGTAGAAGCACATTGGGAGGAGGGACCAAATGGAAGAGTTTGGGTTGAAGGTCATTATGTTCAAAGAGAAGTGTATTAATTTTTTGAGTGATGAATGCACAGCCTTTGTTTAGCATTAAACAAAGGCTTTTTATTTTGCCATTCCTTTTATGTTATCCCATAAGAAAGATGCGGAATTATCCCAATTGTATTTATGTTTTCTTTCAATCCCTTCTTGTATTAGTTTAGCCCTAAGGGTTTCATCTTTGTAAATAAGCTGCATTTTTTCAGCAATTTCTTCCTCTGAATTATTTTTCAATAGCAACCTATTTTCTTTGTCTATTATTTCTGTAATATAATCAGAATAGGTTGTTATTACTGGTACTTCAACTTGAATGGCTTGCATTATTTTTAATGATAATATTATTTGATTTGTTGGATATAATACACAATATGATGCAGCCATAAGTTTTGCCAGCTTCTCTTGTTCTATATTTTTTAACACTATAACATCGTCTTTATATTTATAGGTCTGTAATTTTTCCAAAACTTTCAATTCAGAGTTTTTTATATCAACAACAATCAGCAACTTCATTGTACTTAATTGCCACTTTTTGAATATTGAAAATGCTTTAAGCGTATTAAAAACATAACCGGAATTTGTATGGTTTATAATAAGTAAAAAAAATGCTCTCCCATCAGCAAAGCCATCTGTAATTTTTAAAATCTCAGTTATATTTAAAGGATGAAATATTGGATTTGATGCAAAAGGAATCGTTTTTATTTTATTGTCATCTATATGGTATGTTTCTTTTAAACTAGATTTTAAATAATTCGAAAAAGTAATAATAGTTGTAGCTGTATTTAAATAAAAAGTTGATTTTTTTTTCAATGATTCATTAAAGTACAGCGACTCAAAAATCAGTAATTGAGGCACTTTAACAACATCAATTGAATAGCCACTTAATTGAATAATTGCCTGAGGATTTATTTTTTTGATTATAGAAGGAAGTCCAATTTTCAACCAATATTGAATCAAAATATTTTTCTTGATTTTTGAATTAATCTTGTAGGTTGATACATTGCCGTGTTTTTTATTCAAATAATTACTTTCTTCATCATCTGTAATAAAAACAAATTGATGTTCTTTATTATTGCTAGCAATTTGCAATAAAATTTCAATCAAAAAGCTATCAAACTCTGATGTTGATGTTGTAAAAAAATGAATTGTATTAACTGCAATTACCATTTAGCAAATGTAATTAACTAATGTTTTTGCAATAAAATCATTTAAGTAGATTGTTAAAAACAACAATTATCTTCAATACAAACGACTATTTTTACCAACCTTTAAAAAAAATGAATGAGATTATTTTTGGTTGTATTTTGTAGCTTTTTTATGTCGATTGTTTCTGCACAAAACAATGTGCAAGATTCAAGCTTAATTATTTCCAAAATAATTGTTAGCGGCAATAAACACACAAAAACAAATATTATTTTAAGAGAAATTTTTTTTAAAGAGGGAGATACAATACAAACCCATCAACTAGATCAAAAAATTCAAGAGAGTAAATCTTTTATTTTTAATACAACTCTTTTTTTATCGGTAGATATTCAAACAGCAAGAACTGAAAATAATTTGCTAACTGTAATTGTAATAGTAAAAGAAAGATGGTATATTTTTCCTTTGCCATATTTTAAATTGGTAGATAGAAATTTTAACGAGTGGTGGGTGAATCAAAAACATAGTTTTGAACGAGTGAATTATGGGATGAAATTTTATCATAATAATCTTTCCGGCAATAATGATAAATTAAATGTTTGGCTTATTACAGGCTATAATCGTCAAGTTACACTAAGGTATGAACTGCCCTTTATAAACAAAAAAATGACTAATGGAATTAATGTTGGTGTAACAACTTCAAAGCAAAAAGAAATTAACTATAATACCAGTTTAAACAATAAGCAACAGTTCTTTAAAATTACAAATGGATTTTCTAAAAATTTTACTCGCTTTGACTTTACATTTACCAACAGACCAGATAAAAAAGTTAAACATAGCTTTAGGATAGCCTATACAATGGAAAGTATTGATGATTCTGTTGTAATCAAAAATCCAAACTACTATCCTAATAATAAAGCTAGTTTTAATTATTTAGATTTTACATATTCTCTGCAATATTTAAATAGTAATTATAATGCTTATCCAACAAATGGATTTAGTGGCGGATTTAGTTTTTATCATCGAGGGTTTTTTAATACCGATGCTGAATTTACACAAGTAACATTAAATACTGTTATTGCAAAACCATTGTTTAAAAAATGGTTTGTAAGAGCTAGAAATGCTGCAACCATTAAGTTTCCTTATAATAATAATTTTATTAATCAACCATTGTTTGGTTATGGTGATTTTCAACTTCGAGGTCAAGAGTATTATGTTGTAGATGGAATGGCTGGGTTAATGAGTAAAATTAGTTTTGGAACAAGTGTATTGAATTTTAATGTTAAAATGCCTGTAAAGGGCAACACATACAATAAAATTCCAGTAAAGATTTATGGAAAGTTTTACACCGATTTTGGGTATAGCTATAATCCTAATGTGGATAATAATTTGCTTAACAATAAACTAATGTATACCTACGGTTTAGGGCTTGATATTGTTACAATTTATGACATTGTAATTAAGTTGGAATACAGCTTGAATCAACTGGGCGATAGGGGATTCTTTTTTGGAAATTAGTTTAACGATATATCTGCTATAACAGGATAATGATTAGAAAGGTTTAGCGTAGGAGAAAAATATTGTAAAGTTTTAAACTGGTTGCTCATCAATACTACATCAATTCTTAAAAACGGAATGCTGCTTGCATAAGTTCCTTTCCAGCCAAAACCCTTTTCTGTAAAGGCGTCTATTAAATTTTCAGAAAGCTTGTGATATACAAAAGAAGATGGAACAGAATTTAAATCTGCACAAAAAACAAAAGGAGTTTTGGTTGTATCAAACACTTTCTTAATAATTTCAATTTGATTAATGTGCGATGTATCAAAGTGTTTTATTTTAAAAAGTTTGCTACTATGAAAAACCAAATTAGTATCGTCAATCACATACTTAAAGTCTTCTCTTGGCAAAGTAGTATCCATACTGGTGTACATTGAACGTAGGTGTGTATTAAAAACTCTAAATATCTTATTGTTGTAGGAGATATCGGCAATAGCAAGACTTTCAGTAAAATGTTTTCCATTGTATTGAACTCTTGATGAATTTACAATTGGAAATTTTGAAAAAATACAAGTGCCGTAGTATGAATGACCCCAAAATGTAGTAGTATCAATGTCTGGAGATAAATAGACATAAGGATAAAAAAGGCTGTCCTTAATATAGCTGATTGGATGTAAAAAAATGGAGGAATCAAGTTGTTCGAAATCTTGTATGCAAATGATATCAGCATTTGTCGATTTTATAAAATTCATCATTTTTTTATAAGGATTTCCAATGGTATCATTTTTTACTTCGTGCATAACAAAGTTCATTACATTCCAAGATAAAACCCTGATTGCGGTAGTAGATTTTTGTTCAAGTTTTTGTTGCGGTAAATGAAATGAAAATACAGAAATTATGTTTTTAAATCCAAATAGGATTATTACAAAAACTATAAGCGTAAATTTTTTTTTATAAAACCCAAAGAATATAAGCCACATTAACATTATTATTAATAATAATGGAAAACCGATGGCTAAAAATGTTAAAGGATAAAAATACTTTGGGCTTATATAAGGTGTTAAACAAGCCAATAAATAAAAAATTACACTTGTATAAAAGCTAATCTTTATAAAGGTTGTGAATATTTTTTTTTTTGAAAAAGAAGATACCATTATTTAAGTTCTTTACTAGCTCGTTCTAAAAATTCTTTTTCATCATCAGTAAGTCTGTTATAACCCTGCTTGCTAATTTTCTCTAAAATTTCATCTACTTTTTTCTCTGTAACATTAGGTGTTTTGGAAAAAACAGGAGACTTTGTTTTATAAAAAATTCTATCAACCTGTTTTGTTCTTTTATATTTTTTTTCTGGGTTGAATAAATCGTCAACCCAATAAACCATGTTATACATCCAATTGCCCATATCATTTCCGTTTCCTAATTGTTTTACATAAATAAAACCAATTAAAGCTGCAACAATGTGCGAAATAATAATAGCTGTATTACTAAAAGCGATAAAAGAAATATCTACAGCCAAAAATATTAAACCTAAAATCCATAACGAAAATCCAGAACCAATGTGCTGATAGATTCTATAGTTTGGAGATAATGTAACTGTAGCTACTGCAACAGCTACAATGGCTGCACTTGAACCCTCGTATAAAAAACCACTAAAAATACTTTGTTGTACATAAGGAATATAGCCAGCAGTAAATACAAACAAAAGGGCACCTGCAAAGCCACCATAAATATAAATTGGAATTAGTTTTTTATTGCCAACCAAATCTTGCATTACATAGCCAAAAGCCCATAACCAAAGCATATTACTAACAAAACCCCAAATGCTGTAATTTGAAAACATATAGGTTAGTAATGTCCAGGGTTTATATAATAACTCGTGTGGTTGTGGCGATAAAGTAAACCAATAAAGAATTCTTTTTTGAAATACAACTTCAGCAGCAGAACCTAAACCATCTAATAAATAAACAACTTTTAAAAAGTTTAAAATAACAAAAAAGAATGCATTAATGGCAAAAAGAATAACAAGGGAATTATTGTTTTGACCAAGTGTGGGTTTTTTTTCAAAATAATCTCTATCTCCCATAATACTGAATTTAATAAAATCTTCTTTTGTTTGTTTTGTTCCAAAAATAAACTAATGCAAATCCAACTACAGCACCACCAAGGTGAGCAATATGTGCAACATTATCGCCTGCAGAGTTTCTGAATGCCATTGTTAATTCAAAAGCAGCATAAAGTAATACAAACCATTTAGCTTTTAGTGGAATGAAAAAGTATAAATATATTTCTGTGTTAGGAAATAAATAGCCAAATGCAGCAAGGCAACCAAAAACAGCACCACTTGCACCTAGAGTTGCTTCATTAATATGTAATTGAACTATTTCGTAGGCTGTCTCTTTATCGAAAGTAATAAGACCGTTTGTAACAAGTCCATCCATATTACTTTGAATAAAACCCTTGAACGATGATAAATCATTAGCATTGTTGAATTGTGCTATCATTATTGCTTGTTCGAAATATAATGCAGTTAAATGAAAAAGTGCTGCTCCAAAACCACAAGCGAAATAGAAAATAACAAATCTTTTGGCACCCCAGAGACTCTCTAAAACAGAACCAAACATATACAAGGCTAACATATTAGAAAATATATGGTCGAATCCGCTGTGCATAAACATATGGGTTATCAACTGCCAAGGTTTAAACAATGAACTATGCCACGAGTGCAAAGCAAAAACATCATTAAAAATAAAATACTTATTTCCAATTGTATTTTGGGCAATAATCACCAATATGTTAATTATCAAAAGATTTTTGATTACTGGGGGTAAAACTTGAAATCTTGATGGTCTAAACTGTGTCATATTTTCTTCTACTTAATTTCTGTACTCCTCAACTTTAATTGCACCACATTTTCTATATGATGTGTATGTGGGAACATATCAACAGGCTGCACTTTTGTTACAATATACTTTTCATCTAGCAAAGTTAAGTCCCTTGCTTGTGTTGCAGGATTACAACTTACATATACAATAATTGGTGCTGCCATATCTAATAATTTTTTTACTAATTTTTCGTGCATTCCTGCTCGTGGTGGATCAGTAATAATTACATCTGGTTTGCCGTGTTGTTCAAAAAAATCATCTGTGCAAATATCAACCACATCACCAACAAAAAAATGTGCATTTGATAACTGGTTAATTTTTGCATTTTCTTTCGCATCATCAACTGCTTCCTTTATTAGTTCAACCCCAATAATTTTTTTGGCTTTATTACTAACGAAAATGCCAATACTTCCTGTGCCTCCATATAAATCATACACTATTTGATTGCCATTTAAATTGGCAAATTCTTTTGTAATTGAGTATAATTTTTCTGCTTGTTTTGTGTTAGTTTGAAAAAAAGACTTTGGACTAACTTTAAACTGATAATCTTCTAGCTTTTCAATAATATATCCTTTGCCTTTGTAAATAATGGGTTCCAAGTCAAAAATACTATCATTAAATTTTGTATTAATGGTGTACAGCAATGTAGTAATTTCTGGAAATTTAGAATCTACAAAGTGTAATAATTTTTTTATCATTTCTTTATTGTTATCACCAACAACAATATTGACCATCAACTCTCCAGTTGTAGCCAAACGAACCATTACATTTCTTAGAAACCCTACATGATTTCTTATGTCATAGAAAGTATAATCATTTTCAATAGCAAAATCCGAAATGGCATTTCTTATTTGATTGGTTGGCTCTGCCTGTAAATGACACTTTTCAATTTGTACAACTTTATCAAAAAAACCTCTGGCATGAAATCCTGCAGCAGCAACATCTTCATAGACATTGCCATCTTTTTTAAGCTCAGCCAACTCTTCATTAGTTACATACTTTTTTGTAGAAAAAGTATATTCTAATTTATTTCTGTATAATTCAGTTTCGCTTGCTTCAACTATAGGTAATATTTGTGGAAGTTGAATTTTGGCAATTCGCTCTAAGTTGTCTATAACTTGCTGTTGCTTGTATTCCAGTTGTTTTTTATAAGGAAGCATTTGCCAAATACATCCACCACAAATACCAAAATGTTGGCAAAATGGCTTTACTCTATCTTCTGAGTTTTTATTAAATTTTATTGGAAATCCCTCGGCCCAATCTTTTTTATTTTTTGTTAGCTTTATATCAACAATATCCCCTGGAACAGTTTTTTCTATAAAAATAACCTTACCATCTAATCGTGCTAAGCTTTTGCCTTCAGCTGCATAATCTGTTACTAAAACGTTTTGTAAAATTACTTGTGGTTTCTTTTTTTTCACGATGCAAATGTAGTAGTCATATTTGTTAATTCTTTTTGTAAAGTCAAATATTGAAAGACATATTTCATAAAATAAAATTTGGATGATGGCAGGTAACAACCAAAGAAAAATGCTACATAGAATTTAAAAAAATATTTTCAAAATCAATTTCAGCACTTGGGTTTTGTTGGATATAAATTTCTAAAAGTTTTTTTACTGCTTTCCTTCCCTCAACACCCAGTTCTAAAGAAAAATTATTAACATACAGATCAATGTGTTGTTTCATAATATTTTCTTCCATTTCCTGGCTATGTAGCTTTACATATTCAGTGATTTGTGGATAATTTTGAAAAGCAAATTCTATGCTCTTTTTTATTAATGCATCAACTTTAAGGCTAATATCATTGTTGATTCTTTTATGTGCTACAATGCCGCCTAAAGGAATATGTTGTCGAATGGTATTTTCCCAATATTCACCTAAATCTAATACTTTGTGTAAGCCCTTTTCTTGATATGTAAATCTGCTTTCGTGAATAATAACCCCCAAAGCATTTTTATTTTTCACCGCATATTCTTCTATTTCATTAAACACCATAAATTTTTTGTTGAGTGCATTTGGGTAGGCTAATGAAAACAATAAATGTGCTGTTGTGTTTTTTCCAGGGATAGCAATTTCAAAATTTTGAATGTTTAATTTTGAATGTTTAATTTCTTGTTTGCACACTAATAATGGTCCAACACCTTTACCTAAAGCTCCTCCACTTTGTAATACTTTATAATTTTTTAAGATAAGAGGCAGCACACCATAACTAATTTTTGTAAAGTCTATTTTTTCTTGTAATGCCCATTCGTTAAGTGTTTGAACATCTTCTAAAAAAATTTCAAACTCCAATCCGTCTGTATCTATTTTTTTATTTACTAGTGCGTCAAAAATAAAGGTATCATTAGGGCAGGGAGAAAAAGCTAGTGTTAACATGGCAAAAATTTACAATTAGTAATTCAAAAACTAATCAAATACATACGTTGTTGATTCTTTTATTTCCATTGCTTTAATTACTGTTTTGATTAGTTTCAATAAATCTTTATTTAAGTTATCAATGGCAAGCTTTAATTTCCAATTCAACTTATCTCTTTCGCCAACATAGTTAGAAACTGAACGTATTTGCAGGTATGGTATATTGTACCAATTACAAACATAATGTAGAGCAGCCCCTTCCATAGTTTCAATGCAAGGGTTATATTTTTTTATAAGTTGTTGAATGTGGGTTTTGTCTGTAGAAATTTGATTCACCGTTACAGCTTTTACAGTTTTCAAATCGAGCGTATTATATTTTTTTATATTAAAGTTGGTAAGCCCTTTCTTTTTAAATGGACTTACATTTTGCTTTGCTAATTTTAAATCAAAAACATCTCTCCATTTTCCATTTTCCTCAACACCCAAATCTCCTAAAAAATCTTCCTTAATAAGCATCACTTCACCAAGTTTAATGGTTGTATCAAATGTGCCTGCAATGCCTGCCTGAATAATAAAATCTGGTTTGTTTTGATGAATTATTCTAGTTAACGAAACTGCTGTAGCCAACATTCCAACGCCTGTTACTCTAAATGAAATATCAGCACCTTGTTTTAATTTTATTTTTTGTTTTGCTAAATCAACTTCAGATTCTGTGGCAGAGATAATAAGAATTTTCATATTTAAATTTTATCGTAAAACCATTTGCCTATCTGCATCTAATCTTATTAATATAAAAATTAAGATTGTAAAAGTAACCAGAGAAGAACCTCCATAACTAATCATTGGTAATGTAATTCCTGGCGATGGAAATAGGCCAATTGTCATTAAAATATTCAGGGCAATGTGAAAGAAAATAATGCTAGCTACACAATAAGCATAAACTCTGCTAAATACACTCCTTTGGCGTTCTGCCATTCTAATAATTCTAAATAAAAAAAACAAGTATAACCCCAAAAAAGCAACACAACCTACAAATCCAAAT
Organism: uncultured Chitinophagaceae bacterium; assembly: GCA_964615145.1. Lineage (GTDB taxonomy): Bacteria > Bacteroidota > Bacteroidia > Chitinophagales > Chitinophagaceae > CAIVPM01. The sequence goes on along the minus strand of CAZTOP010000009.1, from coordinate 7,041 downwards.
GCTTCTCCTAAAGATGTAAAAATAAAATCTGTGTGTTGCTCTGGAACATATTTACCACGTGTTTGTGTGCCCTTTAAAAAACCTCTTCCAAATAAACCCCCAGAGCCAATGGCAATTTTACTTTGTCGTACATTGTAATCGTCTGGTTTTTTCTTTGGCTTACTTCCTTCTTTAGCAATATGTTTATTTTGTGTGCAATCATAATCACCTCCGAATGCATTAAAAATTCTTGTGCTTTGGTAGCATTCAAATACATTATTAAAAATAAAGGGAACTGCAAATCTTTGAAAGCCTACACAAAAAACCCAAATACCAATTACCCACCTTAATAAATATCTGTTTCGTTTCATTTGTCGCCTTAAAACATAAATACAAATTGCTGCTAAAATGGTGAGTGAAATAGCCAATGTATTTGGCTCAACAATGATAGAAGCAATGGCAAGAACACCTAACGAGGCTCCAATAATCATAATAGTTGGCGGTAATCCTTCTCTGTACATTACTAAAAAGAAAGAAGTGTAAACCAGCCCTAAACCAAGCTCGTGTTGCATTGTAGAAACCAGTAATGGGAATAATGCTAAAGTAATTGCAATGATTTGAGATTGTGTTCTATTAAAATTTGTTTCTTGTCGTGATAAATATTTAGCAAGTGCTAATGCTGTAAATATTTTGCATAATTCCACAGGTTGTAAGTTAAATCCTCCGCCTAATGGAATCCAACTTTTTGAGCCATTGATTGCCTTACCTATTACAAAGGTTGATAGCATTAATACAACTCCAAAGGCGTAAAATAAGTTTGCAAAAGCAGTAAATAATTTACTATCTGCTAATAAAATGAATAAAGCTAAAACCGCTGAAATACCTGCAAACATTAATTGTTTGCTATAATTTGCCTTACCGGCTAAAAAAATTTGTAAAACATCTGTCCCTGGCTTATACTCTACCATAAAAATGCAAAGTATTCCTAATGCAACAAGCACAGCATATATCCAAACAGATAGCCAATCTATTCCTGTACTTACTTTTGCGTTTTTATATTTAGACATAACCTGGTTCTAGTTTGAATTTTATTTAGCCATATCTCCGATTTGTTCTTCCTCTAGCTTTGGTTCTCTTAATTCTACTGGTTTAACAGCTTTCTTTCTCAATTTCATATTCAACAATTCATTTATAAAAGAAAATGCCATTGCAAAATAAACGTAGTTTTTTAGATGAAGTTTCTCAGCTTGCTCATGATTCCAACCTTCTACTAAAAGTGTAAAACCAATCATAATTAAAAAATTTAAAGCCAGCAGCTTAAATGTTGGGTGCTTATGTATGAATGCAGCAATTGAAGGACTAAATACAAACATTATTACCATTGCTATTATTACTGCAGTTATCATTATTTCTATATGTTTTGCAGTACCACCGGCTGTAATAATACTATCAAAGCTAAAAACTAAATCAATCAGCATTATTTGAGCAATGGCATTTGAAAAAGAAACTTGTTTATTTTTTTTGGAATAAGAATGTTCAATTTCTCCTTCTAGTTTTTCGTGAATTTCTTTGCCTGTTTTGTAAATCAAAAACAAACCACCACCAAGCATAATTAAGCTAGCTAAGTCAAAATCGTTATCCATAAAAGAGAAAATAATTTTCCCTTTTTGAGATAAAAGCCAAGTTAAACCAAATAATAAAATACATCGTATAAAGATACCAGTAAACATCCAGGTAATTCGGGCTTTGGATTGTTTTTCGGCAGGTAATCTATTTAAAATAATGCTTACAAAAATTACATTATCTATGCCAAGTACAACTTCTAAAACAATTAATACAATAAGGCTTACTAAACTTTCGGTGGTAAATAAATATTCCATAGTGAATAAATTCAAAGATAGTAGTTGGTATGCTTGCTTGGACAATAATTACAAACTGTGTATTATTTTTTTAATGCATTGCAGATATTCTTTACAATTGATGGTCCTTCATATATAAAACCTGTCCAAACTTGTACTAAACTAGCACCAGCATCAAATTTGTCTTGAGCATCTTTGCCATTAAAAATTCCACCACTTGCAATGATTGGAATTTGATTTGAGTGTTGATGTATTATATATTTTAGTACATCATCACTTTTTTGTTTTAGAGGTCTGCCACTTAAGCCACCATTTCCAATTTTTTCAACCATTTTTTTTTCAGTTAGTAAATTTTCCCTTTCAATAGTTGTGTTAGATACTACTAATCCATCTAATCCAACTTCTGCAGATAAATTAATAATATCGTCTAGTTGGCTTGTAATTAAATCGGGTGCAATTTTTAGCAATAATGGTTTTTTGTGTTGTTTTGATATATTAATATTTTGTAATTCAGATAAAATTTTTCTGAGCATTTCCTTGTCTTGTAACTCACGTAAACCAGGGGTATTGGGGCTGCTTACATTTACTACAAAATAATCAACAGTATCAAATAGCTCATTAAAACAAAAATTGTAATCTTTCCAGGCATCATTATTATCTGTGGCTTTATTTTTCCCAATATTGCCACCAATGATTAAGTGTTTTTTAGATATTTTTTTTGATTGAATGTTTTGCCAATTTTCTAGTTTTTGTTTTATTGCTTTTACACCAAAATTATTAAAGCCCATTCTATTAATGAGAGCTTTGTCTTGTGGCAATCTGAATAGTCTTGGTGTAGGATTCCCGTTCTGAGGCTCAGGTGTTACAGTACCTATTTCTACAAACCCAAAACCAAGTGTTTTAAGTTCATTTAAATACATTGCATTTTTATCGAAACCTGCACCTAAACCAACAGGATTACTAAATTTTAGTCCAAATAACTCTTTTTCTAAATTAAGTTCGTTAATACTAAAATTATTTTCTATTATTTTTTTGATAAATGAAAGAGAGCATCCACTTTTTAGTAAATTCATTGAAATATAGTGTGCTTGCTCTGGTGGAAAACAAAACAAAATTTGTCGAAGAATTTTATACATCGATGCGAAAGTAATTGTTTACGATGATGACAAATAAAAAAGCCACAGACCGAAATTAATGTCTGTGGCGTTTAAAAATTTTAGAGATTTATTTAATTGTATTCCAAACTGTTTCTACAATTTTTATCGGGTATTTTTTCTTTAGATCGTTTAACCAATTTTTTTCTAACAACTGCTGGTAGTCGTTCATTACTAAACCTTTTGCATCGTCAAAGCTTCTTGGTTCAACATTATTGTAAACACCTGTTACATAAATAAAGCTATAAGATTCGTCGCTGCCATTTTTTTCTGGAGTACTTATAAATCCTGCCCTTTTTTCTATTGTAGATTTAACAGGCATTTGTTCATTTTCATATCTACCACTGTCTGCTGCAGCTTTTGCTCCTTCTTCACTTATAATTTTTCTCCAATTTTCAGGACTAGATTTTATTTTATCGAATAATTCTAAAGCTAAAGTTTTGCTATTTGCACTAACAGAAATAGCTGAAATTCCAGGCTGCCAGTTGTATTTGCTTTTATTGTTGTTGTAATGTTCTCTTAAACCAACACTATCCTCTGCTGCTTTGCTCCAAATATGTTTGTCCATTGCGGCAAATAGCAAATTGGCTTCGTCAAATTCTTTTAGTTGTGCTTGTAAATTTTTACTATATTCCTCTAAATGGTTTTTATAGTATTCGCTACAACTCACATCTTCGAACATGTTTATTAAATCATTATAACTTTTGTTGCCAGTTTCTGCTCCAGAATATCTAACACTTTTTACATATTGAATAAAATCGTATAGCTTAACATTTTGTTTTTTAAATGAAAAAAGTAATGTAGAGTCATTTGCCACAGCAATTAAATCTTCAGTTGCTTTTTCTTGAATTGAGCTATCAATAAATGCCCAAGCTGCTTGTTCATTAAAAAATGCTTTTCTAAAACCTGTTAAAATTTTCCATTTTGAAATTAAGTTTTTCTTTGCAATCGCTAATCTATCACTATTATCTAGTTTTACTTTTAAAGATGCCTGATAAATTGGGTCATCTGAATTTTTTGTAATGGGTAAAATTTCTACTAATTTTAAAATGTGAATGCCATAATCTGTTTTAATTAATGGAGAAAAATCGCCAACATTTTTTATTGAAAAAATTTGTTCTTCAAAAGATCTATTGTATTTTCCTAGACCTACTTCACCCATATCACCTTTATTGTTAGCAGTTGAGTAATCGTTACTAAAATCTTGTGCTAGCATTCCAAAATTTTCTCCACGTAAAACTCTTGCATACACTTCATCTGCTTTTTTGTTTACTTTTTCTTTTTCTTCTGGCGTAGCATCTGGTGGATATGAAAGTAAAATTTGCGACATTCTTCTTTTACCAACTGCAGGCCTTTCACCCATATTTTTAAATATATGCCAGCCGTAAGCACTTTTATAAGGAGCCGAAAAATTTTGAGGCTTTAAAGCATAAACAATATTTTCTATTTGATAAGGTAATGAAAAGACTGTAATATATCCTATCATCCCATTTGCCTTTTTTACACCTTCATCGTTACAATATTTTTCAAGAACTTCATCAAATTTTTTCCCGCCTTTTAAATCTGAATAAGCTTTGTTAATGTTTATTCTTGCAGTTGCAGTATCTCCATTATTCGCAATAAAAATTTGTGATACATCTATATCTTTTTGACTTCTTTCAAAAGCTTCTTTCAATAATGATTTTGCATCTGCTTCGTCGTTGATAATGTTATCAGCTATTTGTCTTTTAAAATTATCACTTTCGGCTTTGAATGATTTAGTTTCTTGAAGTTTTTCGTCTAGGGCACTTTGTACTTTTAATTTAAAGTTGATGTAAAGATTTTTATATTCTTCAATAGCCTTTGATCTTTCAACATTTGGATTGGGGTTTTTGTTAAATGCAGCTAAAAACTCTTGCTTGCTTACTTGTTTATTGCCATAGGTAAATAAAGTTTGTGCAAAAGAATAATTAGCTGTAAACAGTGCAATTGAAAAAATTATTTTCTTCATTGTGTGTATAATAATTAGTTTGGGTTATTTGGTTTGTTTAAGTTTTTTGGTAATTAAATCATCAATTTGATGAATGGTTAAGTTTTTTCCTATGATTCTTTTGTCGGCATCTAGTAAATAAAAAATAGGTGTTTTATTTAGGTCATAAGCTTGTCTGAAATTTGGTACTCCAGCTTTTTCAGTAGCTTCTTTAGCGGCTTTTGTTTCGTAAGTATAATACCAATCTTTCGGAAAATTTTTTTCTTGAATGAATTTCTTCATTTCTGGCAATAAATCATCTTTTGAAATGGCACTATAAATTACTACACCTTCATTCTTCCATTTAGCCCTGTATATTGAATCTACAACAGGAAGTTCTTGTCTGCAATGCCCGCAAGTAGGATCCCAATAAGCAAAAAAAGTAAACTTTGCCTTTAAGCTATATAAGGAGATTACTTTTCCTGTAGTGTCTGTTAAGTCTAATGGAGCAGCAATACTACCAATTTGATTTAGCATTTTGCTATAGCCCTGATCTATAATAGTTTTCTTTGATTTTGTATCTAATAAGCTAGTGTCGCCACGTAAATAATAGTCAGTAAATAAGTGTACAAACACTTTATCTTGTCCCATGTATTCTGGATTGATGTACTTATTTGTGAATTTAGTTAATAAATACGCATACATTTCTTTTGATTCCCTTGCAGATAAAAGCATATAATCTACTTCTGGAATGATACTATCAGCTTCTGGTGAAATGTAGTATTTATAATATTCATCTACCTTGGTTTCAAAGAAAGGTGTACGTAACAATCTTTCATCAGCAAAAACTACATCATCCCAATAATGTTCCTTAACAAATCTATATGGAAAAGTTGAGTCTGCTTTTTTTGTAACAGGATCAACAGGAATTTCTGGAGTCTCTGGTCTTCTCATTGCAGATAACAATGATGCCATTAATGTGTTAGGATTATTAATAATAACATCATCTCTTACTTTTAGTAGTGCATCATTTTTAACTTTATATTCATTCCTAATTCTCGTAGAATCGGCTTTGGTTTTAGCTTCTGAAAATTTTGCAGAAATTTTCGTTAACTCACTTCCTATATCAGCACTATTGGCAGAATATTTTTTAAATAAATCGTTATCTGGTGAGCCAGTTATTACAAACTTTTCTTTTTGCGTAGTATCACCTACAATTGAAAAATTTTGAACATCGCCAATCAATACTTCAAATTGAATACTATATGCCTGTGATACTATAAAATAAATACCACCGGTTAGTTTTTTTTCTCCTTTAAAACGACCAGTGCACTTTTCATCCAAAACGCAGGAATCCATTATAGCTTTGCCTTTGCCATAATAACAGCCCAAATAAACTTTCTGATTTTTTGCTGGAGTAAGTGTAATGGAAATGTTATGCCCTCCATCGCTAATAGCTTCTTTTGTAGCACTATGAGATATGGTTTTGTTAATTACTGGTTTTGAATGCTTTACAGCTGATGTGTTTTTTTTTGTGGTTTGCGAAAAACCAGCCACTATAAAAACAAATGACGTAAGAAGGGTAAATGTTTTTTTCATTAAAACAATTTTAAGGTCGTAAAAGTAAATAAAATGCTAAAAATTAAATTTATATGTAAAAAATTATGAAAATTTTATGAATTTTTTTCAACATAAACTTAACTTAAATTTATAAATTTTGAATTTATTCTTGGCAATTATAATGCCAAATATTGTCAAGTTTATTTATCTTACACCTTAAAAAAACAGTTCTGTTATTTTTTTTGAGCATTTTTTTTACTGTAAATCAAACTAATATAAATGTCATTTTGAAAATAGTCAATATTTTCTTTGGTTATTCACTCAATAACACTACACCTTTGCACTCCCAAAATAATTGGGACTTGATAGTGGGATAGCATTATCATTTTATATTTCTTAACAGGTGTTTTAAAGGTGGTTTAAATAGCCAGCTGATAAATACTAAATACTTTAAAAAAAGTGAGTAAATTACATTTCACAACAAAGCACGCCAACTCGGCTACCGTAACACACAACTGGTACGTTGTTGACGGTACTAATC
>CAZTOP010000008.1:52940-86183 GCA_964615145.1 uncultured Chitinophagaceae bacterium | reverse complement strand
TTGACCTTTCCACGCAAATACACCAATACCTGCAGCAGCAATAGCAGCAGCAGCTTGGTCTTGTGTAGAGAAGATGTTGCAAGAACTCCATTTAACCTCGGCACCTAAAGCCACTAAAGTTTCAATTAAAACAGCAGTTTGAATAGTCATGTGCAAGCAACCAGCAATTCTCGCACCTTTCAAAGGTTGGCTAGCTGCATACTCAGCACGAATACTCATTAAGCCTGGCATTTCTGCTTCAGCCAATCTAATTTCTTTTCTGCCCCAAGCAGCTAAACTCATATCAGCTACTTTGTAAGGCAACGTAAAATCAATAGTTTTTGATAATGTTGACATATTAAATAATTTTTGCAAACATACAGTTGCTAGAATAAAATAATGTCAAATTAATAATATTTGGAATAAAATAACATAAATTGCATTTTATTTAGATAAATTAAGTATTTATTTATGGCAAAATCGAATCAAACAGAACAAATGACTAAAAGTAATTTTTTAGATACAAAAGACATCGCCATTCTTAGAGAGTTGCAGCAAAATGCCAAAGCAAGTGTAAAAGAAATTGCAGAAAAAGTACATTTAAGCACCACACCTGTACATGAACGCATAAAACGAATGGAACAAAATGGTGTTATAAAGCAATATGCAACTTTATTAAACCACAATAAAGTAAACAAAGGCTTAATGGTTATTTGTTATGTTTCATTAAAGCAACACGATAAAACAGAGGGTGCTAAATTTATTAAAAGTATTTTAAGTTTTAATGAAGTAATAGAATGCTACAGCATTAGCGGCGAATTTGATTTTATGCTAAAAGTAGTTGCTGAAAGTATGGAGTCGTACTACGATTTCCATGTAAACAAATTGAGTCAGGCAGATAACATTGGGCACGTACAAAGCGTATTTGTAATGGGCGTTGTTAAAGAAACACACTTGCTTGTTTAATAAAAACTGATGCTTTCAATTTTGTATTTTCAAAACTCCTTTCACAAACTATATTTGCCACCATTCAAAAATTGTAAATAAATAATCATTAAATCGTAAATAGAATGTTTCGTTCACATACCTGCGGAGAATTAAGAATTGAAAATGTAAATCAACAAACAACCCTTGCTGGCTGGGTGCAAACTGTTAGAAAATTTGGCTCAATAACTTTTGTTGACTTAAGAGACAGATATGGTATTACACAACTTTTATTTGGCGAAAATTTGCAGGCACAACTAGACGAGAATCCTTTGGGACGTGAGTTTGTATTGCAAGCAACTGGTACAGTCACAGAAAGAAGCAGCAAAAACAAAAATATCCCAACAGGCGAAATTGAAATCACTGTTGCCTCTTTCAAAATATTAAATAAGAGTGAAGTTCCTCCTTTTAAAATTGAAGATGATACTGATGGTGGCGATGATTTGCGTATGAAATATCGCTATTTGGATTTACGTAGAAATGCTGTTAAAAAGAATTTAGAATTAAGATACAATGTGGGCAGAAGTACCAGAAACTATTTGCACGAAAATGGTTTTATGGATATTGAAACCCCTTTCTTGATTAAATCTACGCCAGAAGGTGCAAGAGACTTTGTAGTGCCAAGCAGAATGAATGCTGGTCAGTTTTATGCATTACCACAAAGTCCACAAACCTTTAAACAATTATTAATGGTGAGTGGTTATGATAGATACTATCAAATTGTGAAATGCTTTAGAGACGAGGATTTGAGAGCAGACAGACAACCCGAATTCACACAAATAGATTGTGAAATGGCATTTGTAGAACAAGAAGATATTTTACAAATGTTTGAAGGTTTGGTAAAACGTATTTTTAAAGATGTCAAAGGCATAGATTATACAGATACTGTTGAACGAATGACCTGGGAAGAAGCTATGTGGCAATATGGTAACGACAAACCAGATATTCGTTTTGGGATGAAGTTGACCAATCTTAAATTCCCTGCTCACACTTTTACTACCAAAAAGGATATTTCATCTGTTATAGCAAGTGATTTTGCTGTATTTAATGATGCTGAAACTGTTATTGCTATTGCTGTTCCTAGTTGTAGCGAATATACACGCAAACAAACTGACGAATTAGTTGAATGGGTAAAACGCCCACAAATTGGGATGAAGGGCTTAGCATTCATTAAATGTAATACTGATGGCACTTTCAAAAGTTCAATAGACAAATTTTTTACAGAGGAACAATTGAAAAATATCGCTGCAACCTGCAATGCAGTAGCAGGTGATTTAATTTTAATATTGGCTGGTGCAGAAGAAAAAACTAGAAAAGCAACCAGTGATTTAAGAATGGAAATGGGCAAGCGTTTGGGCTTAAGAAAAGATGATGAATTTAAACTATTATGGGTGCTTGATTTCCCTTTGTTTGAATATGCCGAAGAAGATAATCGTTGGGTAGCTCGTCATCATCCATTTACAAGTCCTAAGCCAAGCGATATTGAAACAATGATTAACAACAATCCAAAGATTGATAACGCTGCTGAATATTTAAAACATCCTTATTCAAACATTAAAGCCAATGCTTATGATATGGTGTTGAATGGCAATGAAATTGGTGGTGGCTCTATTCGTATCTATCAAAAAGAGTTGCAACAAAAAATGTTTGAAGCTTTGGGTATGGATAAAGAAGAGCAACAACACAAATTTGGTTTCTTGCTAGGTGCTTTTGAATATGGAGCCCCGCCACACGGTGGGCTTGCTTTTGGTTTTGATAGATTGTGTTCGATTATCGGTGGTAGTGAAAGCATCAGAGATTTTATTGCTTTCCCTAAAAATAATAGTGGACGAGATGTGATGATTGATGCACCAAGCACTATTGACGACAAACAATTTGATGAATTGCAAATTCAACTCAATTTGAAGGGATAGTTGATTTCAATAAATAAATTGAATACATTAAGTTTTCTGATAAACTAGATGTATGAAATTGCAAAGCTTCTCCAAAACTTTTTTTAGTTCTCCCTACTCTTTTTCGATAATTACTTTTCTGATATAAAAAAAGAGGCTGTCTCAGTTCTGAGACAGCCTCTTTTTTTTTTTTGAAGACTAAATCTTATTCTATGATTAGTTTCTTAGTTTTCTTTCCGTCAGTAGTAATTACACTTACTAAATAGAATCCTTTACTTATTGAACCAATGTCGATAGTGTTAGTACCCAAGCTTAATGCTTGAATTCTTATTGTTTTACCAAACATATCTGTCAATACAATTTTTCCGCCAGCTTCTGCAAATTCAGTGTTAAAAGACACTAAACCTTTTGCAGGATTAGGGAATAATGTAAAGTCCAATTCAGGCTTAGGCATATTTGATAAGTCAACACCTCTAGCAGCACAGTTCACAACAGTTCCTGGGATACTTCTACTAGCACTGCAACCATTAGATCCATAGGTATATGTTAATGAAGCAGTACCTAAAGCAAGTGTGTTCACAACACCACCTGCATTTACTGTAAATACAGAACTATTGCTAGAAGACCAAGTACCGCCAGAAGGAGTACCCACAACAGTAAATGTTTTATTGATACAGAAACCACCAGAAGCACCTAATTGAGGATTAGAAGTACCAGAAGCATAAGAAATAGTTGGAACGGCTGGTTTAGCACCAACTGTTACAGGATAATCAGTATACTTACTACAACCAGCAGCATTAGTTACTGTATATCTAATAGCTGTGTTACCAGCACTTGTACCAGTAGCTAATCCAGCACTATTAATAGTAACTCTGCCGGCAGTAGCACTCCAAACTCCTCCACTGGTAGCAGAAGAATAAGTAGTAGATGAACCAACACACAATGTACTTGCTCCACTAATAGAAGCAGGAGCTGAATTTTCTGCAACTGTTACAGCAGCAGATGCACTGTTGGTACAACCATTTGAACCAGAAATTGTGTAGCTAATAATGGCAGTTCCATTTGCTACAGCTGTTACTTTACCACTCGCAACTACGCTTGCAATTGATGGATCGCTTGAACTCCATACGCCACCAGTTGTGGTAGAAGCAAGATAGCTGTATGAGCCTACAGTGCAAATTGTTGTATTTCCAGTAATTGCCGCAGGAGCTGCTAGAGTAGTAGATGAATTTACTGTCATAGTAATTTCATTACTATTTGTAATAGCAGCAGTTTGACAAGTATTGGTACTGGTAAGTGTGCAGCTAACAATATCACCATCAGTAAGTGTGCTTGTAATGTAAACTTTACTGCTACTGCTTTGTACAGAGAAACCGTTCACTTTAAAGTTATAAGTTGGATTATTTCCTGTATTAGTTGCTACAGCAAAGAAAGTAGCGTTGGTGTTAGCACAAATGGTAGTTTTACTTGTAATAATTGAAATAGTTGGAGTAACAGTAGTAATAGCGTTAATAACTGCTGAGCCATTCATTGGTTTTGAACAGCCTGAATTTGTTGCTAAAACTGTATATGTTCCACTTGCTTGTTGATTACCAAAACTGATAGGAGAACCATTTCCATTAACCGGACTTCCAACAGGCGTTCCATTTAATAATAATTGATAATCATAACCAGATTGAGAGTTAGTTAAACCAACAGGCATTCCTGCCCCAGGAGAGCAATAAGAACCTCCACCGGTTACAGAGTATGAAGTTGCATTGTTATAAACAGTTACTGTAGCTGTAGTTGGAGTGCCAGCACAAGCTGAAGCTCCAGGACCAACTGCCGTAATGTTAAATGTAACAGTGGTTTGAGAAGAAGCATTTGTTAAAGTGCCACTAACAAACTGAGTACCGCTTGATGCAATACCAGTAGCTGCTGAAGTGTTATCTCTTGTCCAGGTATAGTTAGTTCCAGATACACCATTTGTTGTTCCAAATATAATAGGTGTAATTGCACTGCCAGAACAAGCACTTTGTGATAAAGGAGTTGCAGAAGCCAATGGTGTAGGATTTACGGTTACTGTTGATGTAACAGTGTTACCAGAGCAGAATTGACTGCCAGAACCATTTGCAGTAATTGTAAAGGTTACAGTAATTGGTGATGATGTCTCATTAACTAATGCACCAGTAATATTTCCAGTACCACTACCAGCAATACCAGTTACATCAGAAGTATGATCTCTCGTCCAGCTTAATACTGCAGAAGGGTCATTGCTTGCTCCAACTTGGATACTTGTAATTGTAGTGCCAGAGCAAACTGTTTGGCTTGATGGAGTTCTTGTTGTTATTGGAACAGCCTGAACATCCACAGTTGCCACGTTTGAATTAGCAGTACAACCATTGAAAGAAATATTAGCTGTATATTGATACGTACCTGGTGTATTTTTAGCATATACTGTTTGTTGACTTCCACCAGAGTAAGGAGTAAATCCAGCATCAGTATATAATCCAGCATAACCACCACCAACTTTAGACCAGCTGAATGTAGGTGATAATGTATAGTATATTTTTACATACCAGTTAGTAATAGTACCAACATCTCCTGCAAAATAGTCTCTTGCACTAAATCTCCAGGTACCATTTGGAGTACTAAATAAATCGGTAAAGTCTGTAGTGTTTGATCTGTAAGCAACAGTGCCAACATTGTTGAATGCATCTGGTGCAAAAGTCCCAGTGATTCCACCTGGTGTAGAATCTATTGGAAGAGGATCAGCAAATGGATCAGATGTAATGATAGTGTTTACATAATTATCTCCCTCTGCTCCAGCTTGATAAGCTAAGTTTAATGTTTTACCGTTAGGTGCAGTAACATTTAGAGCCAAATCGCCAACGTAAGTATGATTAACACTAAAGCCAACTTCAACTTTGGTTACAACTGCTCCACTTGGAACATCATTCACGTTTAATGTTGTATTTACACCAGAAACTAGGTTATCTGGAATAGCCACATTTATTGCACCAGAGTTTTTAGTTGAGCTACCAGTAGCAGCAGTGTAATTAGCAACTAATTGTTCTGTATTATTTTGGCATATAGATCCATTACTTGGTGTTACATTAACAACACCGGGAGATGCTTTTAATGTTACAGTTGCAGTAGCTGGAGTACCAACACAACCATTTGCTAAACTATTAACAGTGTATGTAATAGTTTCAGGAATTGTTGATGATGATACTAATGTACCAGTAATATCAGTAGTTCCAGAAGAAGCATTTGAACCACCACTAATATTATTACCAGTTCTTGTCCAAGAATATGTAGTTCCAGAAATATTACCACTGTTACCTAACATAATTGTTGCAATTGCATCACCACTACAAATTGTTTGTGTAGGTACAGATACAGTTGTTACTGGTTGACTTAATATTGTCAAATCCCCAGTTGTTGTAGCTGTTCCAGATGAGTTGGAAACAGAAAGTGTACCTGTAGATGCACCAGTTGGTATAGTAATAGTAATTTGAGTAGAGCTATTTACAGTGAATCCTGTTACAGTTGTAGATCCAATCATAATGCTAGTAACACCATAAAAATTGCTACCAGAAATTACATAACTAGAACCTTCACAAGCACTAGTTGGATTAGGCTCATTTACCAATGGGGCAGGAGGTGGATCTAACTCACCAAGTAAATAAAGTGCACTTGAACCACTTGGTAATGTAACGTTTGTTGCTTGATTTGAAGTAGAGCTAGTTGCTGATGTTGTTCTTAATGACCAGCCACCACCTGAAATAGAATCTGCAACTTTATAGTTTGCATTGCTATTAACTCCAACAAAATCAGAATTTGCAAAATCAAACTTAGGGGCAATAGAAGTAAATCCTGTTACTCCATTGTTTGTAAGTGTAAATGTTCTGTTTAAATAATTGGTTTGGCTAATACCTGAACGTAAATAACCTAAACCTGCCGGAGCTCCAGAAGTTGTTTTGGCAGAGAAAATACCGCCGCTATTTGTTAAACCGTTAAAGCCTACAAAAACTGGGGTATAATTGGTTGCATCACCAATTTCGAAATTTAAAAATCCAAAATTGTCAGCTTGTTTAGTTTTACTCAATGTACCATTAATATAGTTTGTAGCACTTGCTCCAGTGATAGAACCAGAAAGACCTAATACCAGGGCGTTACTGTTTGTGCTAATAATTCCAGAAGTTAAATTTAAAACATTATTTACAGTAGTGGTACCGTTTAATACTGCACCATTGCTATTATTAAGTGTTAAATTACCATAAGTAGGAGCCGATGGAATTGTTTGAGCAGATGTACCATTAAAGATAACAGTGCTAGAATTTGCAAAGCTATGAGTAGCAAAACTGTCAGGGAAATTACTGTTTAAAATACCACCAGTTGCACCACTAATTTTCAAAGTAGCATTATTGCCCATTGTAAATGTACCACCACCACCTTGTGTTCTATTTAATGATGTACCATTATTGATAATTAATGTTGCACCATTATTAATTGTTAAATCACCTACAACTCTCGATAATGTTGAATTAACAACCATAGTGTCGGTAAATGTAACAACAGGTGAATTAGTATTACCAATGGTTACAGCACCTAATCCATAGGCTGAAGGTGTAGCTGAGGTAATTGATGAATTGATAGTTACAGTTTGGCTTACAGGTGCATCAAATACATAGTTAATAAGGTTTCCAAAATTCAAGAATGCTTGATCACCAAAATTAACATTGCCTTTTAAGTAGATAGGACCTAATGAAGCACCACCAGCACCTAAAGCAGATACTCTGTTGCCAGTAACGCCCATTGAAACATTACCATCAATGCTCATAATTCCAGGACCACTTACTAAGTAAACAGCATCACCCGTAACGGTTGTATTTCCTGTTCTGTTGTTAGAAACTGTAACATCACCGCTGATATCAAAGCTGTAGTCTTGTGTCCAAAGGAATAATCTTTGTATTGCTGTGCCCGCAAGGGTTTGATTAATTGTTAAATTATGAATCGCAACTGGGTTTGGTAAATACAAATAACAAGTAGTTGTAATTGGCAATGTTCCATTTACCTGTACATCGTCACAAGCATTTGGAACTCTATTCTGACTCCAGTTTGCTGCGTTATTCCAGTTATTACCAGTACCAGTGAACAATGTACCAATGTAACTGTTAGTTGTATAGCTTCCACAAGTTAAAGTAGTAGCCCCACTTGAAGTAGCCCCAGTACCTATACCTCCACCATTATAACCTGCAACTTTAAAGTAATAAGTTGTGTTAGCTTTAAGGTTAGATACAACAGTACTAGTAACATTATTTCCTACTGTATTTCTCAATACCCAATTTACATTATCAGTAGAACTGTAAATATAATATCCAACCTCTGTGCTAGAATTATCAGACCAATTCACTTGTACTGAATAAGCCGTAGCATTGCTAGTAGTTACAGGTGCTGGAGATGCAGGTGCAGAAGGTGTTACATCTAACTGTATGTCATCAACAAAAAGATATAAACCACCACCAGCGTTAGACGGTGAGTTGGTATAAAAACCTAAATAGTAAGTACCACTTGCAGATGGGGTAAATGTTGCAGTTTTATATGCAGCAGATCTATTTGTAAGGCCGGCTTCGTCATAAATTTTGTTAGCATTTAATTTCATTGCTGAACTAGCAGTAGAACCATAATATACTTGCAAATTCTCACCTGCGTTTGTAACAGTTGATTGCAAGAAACTTAGGGTGTAGCTTTGTCCACCAACTAATGCAACGCCTGGCAAGAAAGCCCAGTCATTAGCAGCAGTAGTTGTTGTAACCGTATTACACAAATAGCGTAAAGCTCTTGGGTTAGACAAGCCAGTGGTTCTGCTATCTATATTGCTAGATGTCCAAGTAATACCATCACCATTAGCATCCTCGTTAGTCCAACAAGTTGGAAGGGCAGATGTAGTGGTTGCATCAAAGTTTTCTGCAAATGGCAAATTACCAGCACCACAGGCAGTAGTAACATTTGAACTAACATAGCTACTGTAACATCCATTATTACTTCTGATTCTGTAATAATACTTGGTGTTGAAATTTAATCCACTCACACTTTGCGAAAGTTGTGAAGTAGTAAATGGAGAACCTGAAACTGGTACTGAATACGCAGCATCAGTAGTAACTTCTAATGAATATGTAACACTGTTAGCACCACCTCCAGCAGGACTTCCCCAACTAAAATTAATTGAATTTCCTGAGCTGTTTCCTACAGGAGTTGCTGTAACAGAGGTAGGAACATCTGAGCAGGTAGTGAAGGTATATACCAATGGCGAAGTAGTGTTGTATAACGGTCCGCCAGTACATCCACCACCATTGTATGAATAAATGGTCACAGTATAAACTGTGTTAGCAGTTAAACCAGTTAATGATACACTGTTGGATGCAGAAACCTGTCTTATAGTGCCACCAAAAGCAGCACCAGCTGTGTAGGTTTGCCCATCTACAGGAGCAGATGATAATGCACTTGTGCTGTAAACAACCACATAACCAGATGGATTGCCACTTGCAGGCGTAAAAGTTCCATTTAGTGCAGATGAACTTGAAGAAGAAGCAACAAAATTTGTGGCTTGCGAAGATGGCGATGTACAAGGGTTTGCTGCTACAACTGTGAATGAACCAGCATTAATAGCATTACCACAAGCATCAGTTATAATGATATTGCCAGTAGTAGCACCAGCTGGAACAGTAGCTATAATTTCTGTTGCATTGGTAATATTATATAATGCAGTAACACCATTAAATGTTAAACCAGTAATACCAGAAAGATTTGTACCAACTATTGTAACTTGGTCTCCAACAGAACCACTCGAAATAGATTTTGAAGTATAAGTTCCGTCAGCTAAACGATTCAAATTTGAAGCACTTGTAGCGGTGCCAAAACCATTGGTTACTGTAACTGCACTATTTGAACCAGAAGTTGCACCACTAGCAACAACAGCTGTTAATTGGCTAGTACTAACTACTGAAAAACTAGAAGCACTTAACCCCGCTAATGAAACAGCAGATGTTCCTGTAAAATCAGCACCATTGATAGTAACTGTAGTCCCAGGACAGGCTTGGCTTGGTGTAAAGCCGCTGATTTTTGGAGTGTAAACAATTTCGTCTGCACCAATATCTGGATAATTAACACTTCTTGTTGCACCATCAATATCGGTCGTAACAACTCCAATAGGAGTACCACCATTATTTAACGAAGCATTACCAGCTACTAGTTGTAAATGCAGGTCAGTGGTAGATACAAAACTAGCATTTACTAAAACTGAATTAGCATCTTTACCAGTTAAAGCTTGTATGCCTGGTATTGTAGATGCAGCAGTTTGAGAGGACGTGTAAACGTTAATATTTGCTAAATGCGAGTAGTATGAGTTATTATCGCAAAAGCTAAGGTTAGTTAATGGATTTAAATCGGCAAATGCATAAGCACTTCCTCCACCAGCTTGTACATTTCTAAAAATATTATTTCTGATATCCAGAGAACTTGCAGCAGTTGTTCCACTGATAAATAAAGCAGCACTTACTGCACCAGAATTACTTAATGCGGTGGTTAAATTAATGGTATTGTTGTATAATTTATAACCACCATTTGCCGATGTTAGTGCGATACCATAACAACTGAATGAATTAGAAATACCAACAGCCCAAACATCCCCAATAAAGTTATTGTATATATTAATGTTGGCATTTGCAGAGGAACCCTGTAACGTCATACCTCTTGCAGATGAAGCCCCACTATACTGGTAAACTTTTGCAATTTTATTTCTGTAAATATTACCGTTTGTACTTGCGTTAATGATATTGATACCGTGAATTTGTGTAGTTGCGGCAGTTGTATTGGTTACACTAATGTAGTTATCATAAATGTTATATCCAGTTTGGTTAGATACATAAATACAAGATAAAAATATACTATCTTGAATTGTGTTTGAATTTACATTTACATTATTGTCCAAGGCAGAAGCACCCAGCATTAATATACCATAATTGGTTCTTCCAATTAAATTATTTGAATAAGTGTTGTTGCTATTGGCAGTAGGTGCAGATGTTCCTAAACCAGCTGTACTTGAACTAAGAATTGCAGCCCAATTGCTTGTTACAGATGATTGAGTTAGATTACAGTTTTTAATTGTGTTACTTGTTGCACCATTACCCGAAACTGATGCCACCCAAATACCAGTAACTGAAGTTCCTGTTGATGTACTTTTAATCGCAAGATCTCGTGTTGAACCACCAATAGTATTACTACCATCAATAGTTACATTATCGGCACCCACTAATTTAATAACTGGTCCATTATGGCTGGCAGTTATTGTTGGTGATACACCAGTAGCTGGCTTAATAACTACTGAGGAGTACGAAGCAGAGCCTGTTCCACTCGATACTAATGAGTCCATACCTGGTTCGGTTGTACTTGCAGTAATGCTTACTGCAATTGTACCAGTATGTGTACCTGCATTGATGGCATCAAAAGCACTTCTAAGTGTGGTGTAACTTGCACTGGCAGTACCGCCACTTGCAGTAACATCAACTTGAGCTTTTACAGAAAAAGACAAGACCATTCCGAAGAGGAGTAACAAAGTCCATTTTTTAAACAATGTAAAATTTTCATTGTTTTTTGCTTTGACTCTTGTGTTGAGATTTGAGGGATTTAATTTTTCCCATACCTCGTTTCTTTCAAGAAAATTGTAGCTTTTTTTTCTCATAAAAAATACAGATTGTTTTGGTTAAAAAAAATTGTTTTCTGTTACAGTTTTTGGGGGTTGGCGAAACATTTTTTTGCAGCAACGCAATAATGATTGCAATAAAACGTTCAAAGTGCAAATTATCGATTTCAACAAACCAAAAATCATTTTAAGTAAAATTTAATTTTATAAATCTTGATTAGAGAGTAAAAAATGTTTAGTTTGCGTCACACAAAAAAATTACTATGAGAAAATTTTTATTCATTCAGTCAATTTTGCTATTAAGTTTTAGTCTTGGGAAATCTCAATATTTCAACTATCTGGCAAAAAATGCTTCAGTTAATGGAACCACCGGTGTTTACACTGATTTAGGAAATACCGGAACCAAAATAACTACCAATTTTAAAGGACAACCTATGACTTATGATAACGATAATTCATCGGTACAAAACATTGGATTTACTTTTGCTTTTGCGGGTAATAATTTTACTCAATTTGTATTAAACACCAACGGTTTTATAAAACTTGGTAACGATACTACACCTATTGCAGAATCTTTTGATGTTCTTTTTAGTTCTTCAGCAGCTGCCACCAATCTCATATATCCTTTTAATATAGACTTACAGCCTACATCAAATTCCGAATTTCGTGTACTAACTACTGGTACTGCTGGCTCTAAAGTTTGTACTATACAATTTAAAGCAATGGCAGATAGTGGCTGCCCTGTTAATTGTAGCCCAGCATCATTAATTCAGTACGATGCGGTAGAATTTCAAATTAAATTATACGAGGGTTCAAATAATGTAGAGTTTGTATATGGTAATTTCACTGCAAACCTTAATGCATCGGGATTTGTGCCTGCTAATTGTGGTTTAAAAGCAGGCGATGCTGCACACTCTGTTAATGCTACAAAAGCATCTACTACGGTATATACATCAACTGCATTTATTGATGGTGCTTACACTGGAAACAGGTTTAATACAAGAAATAATGTATTACCATCGGCAGGGTTTACAATAAAGTTTGTTCCTATTGCTGTTCTTGCAAATAATGTAAATTTACAAACACTTTATTCATTAGGTACAGTACCAAAATTACTTGATCATACCGTTAAAGTTTTATTGCAAAACATTGGTACATCTAATTTAACTAATTTCCCTGTAACCCTTGATGTATCTGGTGCTAACACATTTACTAATACACAAACAATTGCTAGTTTGCCATCTGGTGCAAAACAAACTATAACATTCGATTCTTATTCTCCTGCTAATGTGGGTACCAACAATATTAAAGTTACCATTCCAAATGATGATGACACATCAAACAACAGAAAAACATTAACCCAAACTGTTACTAACACAACTTTTGGATATGGTTATGGCAACACTCCAAATGGTTCATTGGGTCAATCAACTAATTCAATAGATTTAGCTATCAGAGTTAGAAATCCTATTGCAAATACCATTACAAGTCTTAATTTGTATTTCGATACTGCTGGTAAATCATACACTGTAAAGGTTTTGGGTGTAAGTGCCGATACTCCAAAAACAACCATCTACTCATTCTCTGGAACTAAAATTTCAACAACTGGTTTAAATGTTCTTACCCCACCAAGTCCAATTAATGTTAGTGGTGATTTCTTTGTTGTAATCAGTCAGCCAAGTGTTGTAGCTAGTTACAGATATTCTTATCAAACAGAAGACCCTATAAGAGATAAAACATTCTACTTTAGAACACCATCTTCCAACTCCAGTAAATGGAATGATTTTTCGCCATTGAATCCATTTAGATTAATGCTGGATGCAGTTATGGGAACTACTTATACACCTATTGTTTTAACAAGTTTTAGTGGGTATAAAGAAGGTGCAAAAAATATTTTGAAATGGGAAACAGCAACCGAGCAAAACAATACTGGCTTTGAAATACAAAGAAGCTCGGATGGAGTTGAATACAAAAAAATTGGCTTTGTGTTTTCTAAAGCAGAAGATGGAACCAGCTCAAATGCTATTAATTATTTATTTACAGATTTAACTCCACAAAATGAAGTAAGCTATTATCGTTTGCGTCAAATTGATAAAAACGGTAAAGAATTTATTTCAAATGTTGTTGTGCTAAAAAATAATCCAATTAAAAATATTGAGATTGTAAGCATATATCCTAATCCTGTTAAAGAAAAATTGAACCTTGTAATTAATGCAAACGATGCTACAGCATTTACACTAAACATTGTAGATATTACTGGCAAAAAAGTAGCACAGCAAATGGTACAATTAATAAAAGGCTCAAATAATATAGATGTAAATACAACGCAATTATCTGTTGGAACTTATTTAATAAAATTAGTTTCCGAAACCAATGTTGAATTAGATACCAAAAAGTTTATTAAACAATAAATAATTTATTCTTGATAACAAAAAGCTGTCTCGTTTTGAGACAGCTTTTTTTTGGGTTATTATTCAAAAACTACTTTTAAAACCTCCGTTTTTCAAAAGTATCATAAAGGAATTTATAAGCCCTATGTGTTGAACAAATTTAAAAAATTGTGCAGGATTTAATTACGCATCAATAAAAATTCGGTTTAAAATATTTTAATACTGATGTAACAAAATAAAATTGCCAACCCTTTTTTAGTTAGGTTGGCAAGTTTTTACAATTAGCACTTTACATATTTATTTACCAGCAACTGCAATGCTAACTTCGGCACTCATAGTGCCTACCTCAACATCGTTTTCTACGTAAATAGCTTTGTATTTATACAAAGCAGTTTGCCCTGCTGCTGGTAAATGAATATCCTTAACCGGGCTGCGATGAGCAGTTTTTAGTAAAGCATATCCGTTGCCTGCATCTTTGTAAATGTTTACAGCCTCGTAACCATTGAGTTTAAAACTTAATTCCGGATAACCACCATTTAATAACAGTTTTAATTCAGGGCTGTCTGTTGCATTGCCCCGTGCTGCAGTTGATGTACCAACAATACCCAATGCTTTACCAATAGTTTCGGTATAGTTAGCACTGGCTTTGGCTTGTTTTACTTTTTGTGCAAATCTTGCCTGAATGCCACTTTTAACTGCCTTAGGTATTGTATCAATAACTGGTACTGGCGGTGCTGCTAAATCCAAATCGGTTTTTAAATATCTGGCATCCTTATAAAAACTACCAAACCCTAAAGCATAATCCTCATTAATGTCGGCTGTTTTAACAATCCAGCTCATATAAGCTGCGTCATCCACAGCTTCGTTAACATCATCATCACTAAAACCCAATGTGGTTTTATAATTGGGCAGCTCCAAAGCAAACGTGGTTAATAAAGCTGCGAATTTTTCCCTGTTTGAAGGGATATAATAATCTGACATATATAATTTTTTTAAAATGAATGAATAAGAATAATGGGTTTAGCTCTTTCTCTTAATTGTAAGGGGGACTGTGAGATGCCGGTAGCCATATTTTGATATGGCTGATATAACTGACTACTTGCAAAAGATAATTTTGAGCAGCAACAAGTAGGCTTTTGTAGGTAAATAGGTGACTAACGCCAACTATCAGGATACTTTTTTTTGCTGTTAGTACACTAACGCCAGCCGTTAGGATACTTTTTTTTGCTGTTAGTGTACTAACGCCAGCCGTTAGTACACTTTCCTCTGCTGTTAGTACACTAACGTCAGCCGTTAGGATACTTTTATCTGCTGTTAGTACACTAACGCCAGCCGTTAGTACACTTTTATCTGCTGTTAGTACACTAACGCCAGACATTAGGACACTTTTTTCTGCTGTTAGTACACTAACGTCAGCCATTAGGACACTTTTTTCTGGTATAAGTATCCTAACAAAAGCTCTTAGAACACTTTTTATAAAAGAGCGTAAACTTTGGAACTTACTTAGTGGGCTGAATAAAGTTGAAAGGACTAGGGATGGATTAAAAAGAAGTATATAAAGCTGCAATAGCTTTCTAAGTGCAACAGAACTAGAAGAATACAATATAAAATAGCTTCTTATCATTGATAATACAATGCTAAAAAATTATTACCGTATGCTATGTAAAACAAAAGTTAAAATTTTGGTCTTTAACATTTTATATTGAAATGTGTTGATATTGGATTTTGCTTTGGTGTTGGCAAATATTAATGCCAATATATGTTTATTCTTACTCTTAGTTCTGTTTCCTTTATTTGAATAAGTTATGTTGACAGCTAATGAATGAATTATTTATTCAATTGTTTGTATCAATAAACACTATCACGCCTTACATTAGCTTATAAAGTGACGAAGATTTAAAAGTTATTACTTCAAGTCCATTATTACATCTTACAGTAAAAGATACAAAAACAATTTCCCAGATTATTTAACACTGGTTTTAAATAGTCCAATTGTGCAGTTACAAGCAGAGAGAGATTGTGGAGTTTCAATTATTCAGCATTGGAGAATGGAAGAAATAGAAAATGTGGTTATCACTATAATTGATATAGCAACCCAAACCCAAATATCAACCCTTATTCAGCAAAGTTTTCAGCTACGCTAGCAAAGCAAACATTTATTAGAGGTTGCCAAACAAGCTGTAGAAATAGCCATAGTACAAAACGAAACAGTAGCAATAGACTTTATACAATCAAACACATAAGTTTGTAGTATTAAAAAACAAGCTATGAACAGGATAGATTTTCTAAAGCGTTTAGTGGGTGTTATAGGTTTGGGCAATATGCCCTTAAGCTTGTTGCTCACTAAACGAAAAGTATATTTACTGCAATGTTTTGTGGCGGGTTTCAGGCACTACAAAGGAATGGAGCTGCTAAACGAAATGGAAGTAAACGACTTTATAGAACTAAGGCGTGAACCCGATAATGAATACGATTCTTTTGCTATTGCCCTGTATTGGCAGCAAGAAAAAATAGGCTTTTTGCCTGCCGATTATAACGAAGTAATTGCTCGTTTAATAGATGCACAGGCATTGCCTTTACTAGCAGTTATTACACACTTAAACCGAGAAGTAAAACCTTGGGAAAACGTGGTGGTTGCCGTATATTTTTTGCAAGATGAAACCACAACATTACCAGCCCACGCAAATTACTTAAAGCAGCTTGCCACACCACAATACACCACACAATCTACACCCAAAAGCTATGAAGATGTAGTAGAAAAATCCAGTCAACAGCATAAAGAAGATTTAATGGATGATTTTTTCAACTACGATTGTCGCATTATTCATCTACCATCCATTCAACATCAAGAGGCAAAGGCTTACTATACTAAATATTTCGGCGATAAAAAAGTATTTGTTAATGGTATTGAACATGCTTTGGTTGATAATGATGGGCATTATCAGTATATGTACAACAATATTCCTCAAAAATGGGTTACAGCCGATGATGGAGAAGATTATCTTTTGTTTGAGTTTGTAGATAATATCTATAGTTAATAATCTCACAAAAAAATTGCCAACCCTTTTTTACAAGGTTGGCAATTATATTATGCTTTACAACTAATTTAGTTGTTTATTCCACCACTAACTTCTTAGTTGTTTTTCCATCGTTTGTGATGGTGCTAACAAAGTAGAATCCTTTACTTAGGTTAGCAATATCAATTGTATTTGTTCCCATACTTAATGATTGCTCTTTAATTACTTTACCCAAATAATCAGTAATGAATAATTTGCCATTACCCATTAATTTATCAACTTGTACACTCACAACTGATTTTGCTGGATTAGGGAAAATTGTAAAATCATTGCTCATTGCCAATTGCTCATTGTTAATTCCACGTGCAGCACAACTAAATCCATTACCACTAATAGTTCTGCTATTATAACATCCAGCTGTATTTGTGTAAGTATATTTAATACTACCGGTACCTACTGCATTAATAGTTACAGTACCACCACCTGTTACACTTGTAACACCTGTTGCACTCCAGCTACCGCCTGCAGGTGAACCCACAACATTAAATACTTTGCCTACACAAAAGCTTCCACTTGGTGCACCTGCCTGAGGGTTGGTTGTTCCTGGAGCGTAAGCTATAGAAGGAATACCTGGTATAGCATTTACAGTAATATTAGTACTGGTATAAGCACTACAGCCATCTGTATTTGTTACAGTATATTTTACTTCTCCTGTACCAGCATTTACTCCAGTATATACACCGCCAGCATTTATGATTCCTCGGTTGTTGGTGCTACTCCAAACACCGCCTGTTGTACTAGTAGTTAATGCAGTTGTAGAACCTACACATACATTGTTGGTACCATTGATAGCAGCCGGCGTTGCTACAGGAGAAACATTGATATTTGTAGATGCTGTTGAAGTACAACCATTACCACTTGTTTTGGTATAAGTTATAATTGCTGTTCCTGCAGCATTAGCTGTAACAATACCCGAAGCCCCAGCAATAGTAGCAACAGATACCACACTAGGATTGTTACTAACCCAAACACCACCATTGGTTGTATTACTATTGTATACAGTTGTGTTGCCACCTAATGTACAAATAACTGCTTTTGCAGATGAGGATACGCCAATGGCTGGACTTGTATTTACAGTTAATTGTATGTTATTACTATTAGCTGTAGGGGTTGTTTGACAATTATTATTGGCAGTTAAAACACAACTAATAATATCTCCTGTAGTAAGTGAGCCAGGTATAAAGTTAATAGAACTGCTAGAGCCAACATTATTGCCATTTTTCTTCCATTGGAAGATAGGGGAGGTGCCACCATTTGTAGCAATGGCGTTGAAGGCAACATTATCACCACTACAAACTGTTGCACTTGATGTAGAGATAGCAAGTGTAGGTGTAACTGTTGCATAAACATTGGCAAGTACTAAACTTCCTAGTGCTGTTAAACCATTTATAGAATTTGAATTAGACCCTGCTGTAGTTGAGCTGGTATTCCAAGTATTAGAATATAATGCAGCAATAAGACTATTTGGATTTGCCGAACCACTTAAATCTGAATTTAAATAATTTAGTGTTGTATTATAACTTGTAAATGATAAACCATTTGTGCCAGTTAAACTCCAATATTTGTTTACATACGAATTACAGCTAATAGGTGCAGTAGCATAATTTGTTACAGCTGATATTGGGCTAGAAAAATTCACAGCTAAATCACCAGGTGCAGTAACACTCGCAAATGTGATGTTTACTGGTAAATAGTTTGATGCATCTCCCAAGTCAAAGGTTGTAGCGATATTTGAACCCGATGCTATAGTTTTTTGTAAAGTTCCCATTACCCAACCATTTGTTCTGGTTACACTTCCACTTGAACTTAATTTGTATGCTCCAGTATTTAACACCCCATTTGTTAAAGTTAAACTTGTAACAGATAAATCATTGTAAGCTGTTACACCATTTGAATTATTAACAGTTAAACCAATATTATTTTGGAAAGCAGCTCTGATATCTTGGTGTGAGGAACCACCTAATACAACTCCTCCTCCAATCGCAGCTGTTCCACTTCCAAATAAACCTCCAGTAACATTAATATGCCCATAAGCATTAATAATACCTGTGCCTCCAGTTGGCGATGTTGTAGTATATAATTTACCACCACTAACAACAATACTGTCATACACGTTTAATATTTGATTGCCACTTGTTCCGGTCAGATTTCCATTTACATCATATTCTCCACCTTGAACAACTAGTTTTCCAAGTACGCTTAATGTTCTACCTGTTCCACCAGTGCCATTATTAATTTGTCCGGCTTTAATGGTTAAATTACCACCGATAGTATTGGTTGATTGTTGAACTAAAGAGCCGTTGCCAGAAGTCTCCCAAATAACGTTGCCACCAATGTAAGCTGGTAATCTTGGAGAACCTTGAGAGATAAGTAATGTAGAGCCTGTTTTGAAATTAGAAGCAGCAATATAGTAAGCGTTACTAACTATTGCGTTAATTTTATATGTTCCTCCAGTATTTACTACAAATCTTGCACTGTCTGCATTTGCAGCAGTAGATGATGAAGAAGATGAAGAAAGAGAGCCCCATGTTGCAGTGCCACTTGATTGGTTGTCGAGTGTACCTTTTACAGTTAGTATTTTGCCACTTGCTACAGAAAAAGCGTTTCCATTATTTCCCATTAGTTGGAAATTATCGCCTGTTTCAATAGTAAAGTTTTGTAGTACATTCAAGCCCTTGTTTATGCTGTAAATACTGGCATTGCCTAGTGTTGAGGTGCCATTTGAATTATTTATAATTAGACTATCATAGCTAAATGCAGGAATTGTTTGCGGTGATGAGCCATTGAAACTAATGATGCTTCCTGCGTTAGCAGAAGTGTATGTATTTGTAGTAAATTGATTAGAAATTCCTACAACATTTGATGGGAAGGTGCGTGTACCAGTACCATTTAATACAAGATTATAATAATTGCCAGCTGTGATTGTTTGATTTGTATTACCAGAATATCCAACTGTGCTACCTGCATACAAAGTTCCCAAAGTTGGTGCAGTGGAAGTTTTTACTTCCAGGTCTGCATCATTTTCCACATCTACAGTTCCATTGATTGTTTGAGTTTGATTGAAAACACCACTATTGCTATTTACAGAAATCTTACTATTAGTACCACTTACTGTCCACGTACCACCCATTGTAGCTCCACTATTATAAATTCTAAAAGTCTGAAGGCTGCTGGTGAAGTCAGTAGGATGAGAACCAGAACCATCAGTATTTGTACCCCAGTTATTAATGTTTGTAACATCTGCACCTGATACATTATAGTAGGTTGTTGGAGTTTGAAATGTAAACCCTGCTATTGATGCTGTGCCACTTGCAGTAGTTACACTTACATTGCCAGAAGCACCACCTGCAACCGTTGCAGTAATTTGAGTACTAGAATTAACAACAAAAGAACTTGCAGCAACACCACCAAAACTTACAGTTGTAACACCACTAAAGTTTGTACCATCAATTACAACTGTACCACCACTCACTTGTGCTGTTGGTGTAAGTTGAGTAACAGTTGGAGGTGGAGGAGTAACACTGCCTTTTGCCTGAACATTTTTTAAGAACCCATATCTTGGGGTGCCAGTACTGCTACAAGAAAAATACAGTCTTACAGTTAATGTTTGACCACTCGTTAAACTAACACCTGTTGCACCATTTAATGGCAATCGGTAAATATTTGTAGGACCACCTGTTTGATTAGCTAAAAGGATAGGATTTGTAAAACCACCATAAGCAGTACTTCCTAAAGCACTTCCTGCTAAAGTTCCACCTACTGTTATATCTGAAGAATCTGACGCAAAACCAGATTTCGAATATACAACAGCTAGTCTTGTACTGCTAGAGGTATTATAAAATGCAGATGCTAAAATCAAGGAGTCTATTCTAACACTGTAACCAGTATTACCTGAAATAGTGAATTGTAAGTAATGTATTCTGCTTAAATTACCAGCAGGTCCATTATTTGCTGTTGTCCAAAGTCCACTTGATGTGCTTGTTGTTGATGGTCCGAAAGATAAACCAAAAGTGCCTGAATAAGGTGCAAATGCAGGCGAAGTTGCATTGTTTGAAACATACAAATTATTGCCAGTTTGTGTTGCAGCATTAATACCAATAGCCCTTACACCACTACTATCTGATGCACTAGTTGTTAAAGGCCATTGTTGTAATAAACTTGCTACATAAGCTGGTGCACTTGATGTTGTTCCACTTACTCCTACATTTACTGTTGTTCCTCCGTTTGTTGCTAAACTAATATTCCCAGAATAGCTTCCATTAGAACTTGCATTTAAACGAACATTTACAGTTGTGGATGCAACTGAGCCTCCTGATTGGGTAATTGAATAACTAGAAACCCAATTTGAACCATCTGATGAAACCTGAAAGTTTGCAGGTGCAGTAACAGTAATATTTCCAGTTAAGTTAGAGCCAGTAATTGTAAAACCTTGTGAGTATGATGGTGACCCTAATGTTTGTGTGTAGGCAGACAGAGATGTTGAACTGCTTGTAATTGTAGGTTGATTTGAAATTGTTATTGTATCAGTGCTAGTTAAAGTTGTGCCTCCATTAGTCATTAATAAAATATACTTGTTTACGCCTGTAGGCATACTATTATCAACACTTGTATAATTAAAATTTGTAGCAGCACCATTAAAGTTATCAATAGTTGTAAAAGCTCCACCATTATTACTTCTTTTTAAAGTGTATGACATAGCTAATGGCCAGCACATATTCCAACTGAAACTTGCAGATGTTGAATTAATTTGTGTACCAGTAAAGTTTGCTGTTGCCAATGGTGCGTCAGCAGTATTACACATATTACTTATGTTACAAGGATCCCAACTTCCAAAAACATTTGAAGTTGTGTAGTTTAATGCTTGCGTTGATGTTAATTGAGAACTAAATGCTGCTCTTGAACTTGAGTTTGCACCTGTACCACTAGAATTATATTCACCAAATGAAACATCTGATGTAGTAGCACTACCAGCAGAGTTGCTACTCCATCCTGCCGTTGCTATTACATCGCTCATTGTATTGTTGAGAAAAACTGCTTGTGGTTTATTTTGCCATGGGCGTCCTAGAAAATATAAGCCAGTCATAGAACTTGCTCCGTTTATATTACAATTGTTAAAAACAAAACCCCACGGAGCTCCAAAGCTAGTGCCGGCATTCGTATTGGGAGCACAAATTACGCCACCACTCTGACGAGACTTACAATAAATGTAACAACCTTCAAACCAGCTTGTAGAAGCTCCAAAAATAAAATCAACAGTACCCTCTATATAGCAGTTTCTAAAGTAGGAAGATATGCCAGCATTTTTGCAGTACAATACATCTTGAAAACCAAGAAATCTACAGTTTCTAAATGCTGCTTTATCTCCACTGATGTTTACAGCAA
The DNA here is from genome assembly GCA_964615145.1 of uncultured Chitinophagaceae bacterium. GTDB lineage: Bacteria > Bacteroidota > Bacteroidia > Chitinophagales > Chitinophagaceae > CAIVPM01. The sequence goes on along the minus strand of CAZTOP010000008.1, from coordinate 63,793 downwards.
CCGACTGTCCGGCTGCTACACCACTATTGTTCTGAAATGTCATATTAAATGCCGAAAAGTTAGCTCCATTTACAAAAAATGCTGCAGAACCAGAGGTGCCAATCGGACTACCGTTGTAAAGTGTGTTTGCATTATCGTTGTAATAAAGTATTGTATTTAAAACATTTTCACCAACCATAACTATATTAGGTCTGTTGGTTGGTACAGTATCTTTTTCGTAATAGACCCCTGATTTAACAAAAATGTAGTAGTTAGAGCTACTGTTTGTGGGGGCTGATGCTATGGCAGCTGCAATAGTTGTGTGTGTACCACTACCATCTTTGGCTACTGTTGCATTGTAGGTTTGTGCTTCGGAAAACACAATTACAAATAAAAATGCAATGAAAAGTGCAATTTTTTTCATAAGGCAATTTGTTTTTTTTGTTCAATAAATTTTGATACAATCGTTCTCGAAATTGATTTCGAATCATAAAACTAGTTACTGTAACAATATATTTCCATTTCAAATTAGATTAAAATATGTTATAAATTAATGCAATCGAAGTCGATATCGATTGCACATTTTTGATTTTTCTAAATTCAAAAAAACAAAACGATATTGGCGTATTCAGCTAACGTGTTTGATTGAACTGCAAAAGATGTCAATATCTATATTTGCAAAATGGTAAAGAAAATTATCATTGCAATCGATGGTTATTCGTCGTGTGGGAAAAGTACCCTGGCAAACCAACTTGCAAAAGAGTTAAACTATATTTTTATTGATAGTGGTGCAATGTATCGTGCTATTACGTTGTACTGTTTACGTAATCACATAGATTGGAACAAACCTAAAGAAATTACAAAAGCTTTAACAGATATTCATTTAGATTTTGAGTATAACATTGAGGATAATAAAAGTCATATTTTGCTTAATGGTGAAAATGTTGATACATTAATCAGAGAGATGCTGGTAAGCGAAAATGTAAGTTCCGTTTCTACTATCAAAGAGGTGAGGGAATTTGCTGTTGCTCAACAACAAAGAATGGGTAAAAAAAAGGGAATTGTGATGGATGGGAGAGACATTGGAACTACGGTTTTCCCCAATGCTGCATTAAAAATTTTTGTTACTGCAGATATTGCTGTAAGAGTCGAAAGAAGATTTAGAGAAATGCTGGATAAAAATATAATTGCGACTATTGAAGAGGTTCAGAATAATTTAGAAATGAGAGATTATATTGATAGCAATAGAGAATTTAGCCCATTGCGAAAAGCTGATGATGCAAGGGTTTTAGACAATAGTTTGTTAACAAGGGAAGAACAGTTAGCACTTGCATTAAGTTGGGCTAAAGAAAAAATTGAAGCTTAAATTAAAAGCTGAAGTATAATTCGAAAATCAGAAAATTTATTTGTGGCAACATTACATTCAAACAATATTTCACTAAGGTGGGTAGAAAATTGGGCTGATAAAGTTTTTAAAAGGAAACTTATTATTGGGGTTGTGTTATTAATAGCAATTCTATTATTCTTTCCAATATTTTTTGATTTAATTGAGTCAAGAGAAGGTTATCAAATACACGATTGGTTTTTGTACCAACTGCCTCCTGTTAATTTATCATATCCAATATTTTCCATTATTTGGTTTTGTGCAGCATTAACTATTACACAAGCCATCAAACAACCCAGATTTTTTTTACAATTTCTCTGGGGATTTATAGTATTGTCAATATCAAGATTTGTTTCAATAACTTTAGTGGCATTTAATCCCCCTAATCATTTAATTCCATTGATAGATCCGGTTACCAATATTTTTTATGGCGGTAAGTTTATTACAAAAGATCTTTTTTATTCCGGACACACTTCAACTGTATTTTTAATGTATTTATGTGTTCAAAAAAAATGGCATAAAATCATCACATTAGTAGCTTCAATACTTATTGGTATAATGGTATTATTTCAACACGTACATTACACGATTGATGTAATTACAGCTCCTTTTTTTACTTATGGCGTTTACTGGATTGCTAAGAAAATAATTAACTAATTAATATTTTATTAGCTGCAAAATTGAATCTGTCGCTCTTCATTTATTCAGATGTTCATAGCCAATAAACTATTATAAATTGAATCATATTTTTAAAGTCAACAATCAATTTCAGTAAAAGTTTTACAAGCAATAAATTCACTCCCTTATCTTCGCAACGCAAAAAAATCAAATATGAATCTTCACGAATATCAAGCAAAGGAACTATTAAAGAAATACAATGTGCCTGTACAAGAGGGCGTAGCTGTAGAAACTGTTGAAGCAGCAGTTGAGGCTTACAATAAAATTGCAGCTGAAACTAATAACAAGTTTGCAGTTGTTAAAGCACAAATACACGCTGGTGGACGTGGTAAAGGTAAAGTGAATGAAACAGGTATGAATGGGGTAAAAGTAGGCAAATCGGCTGAGGATATTAAAAGTTTTGCAGAAGGTATTTTAGGTGGAACTTTAGTTACTATTCAAACTGGACCAGCTGGAAAAAAAGTAAATAAAATTTTAGTGGCACAAGATGTGTACTACGATGGGCCTAATAAACAAAAGGAGTTTTATTTATCTATTTTATTGGACAGAAGCACCGGTCAGAATGTAATCATGTATTCAACCGAAGGAGGAATGGATATTGAAGAAGTTGCTCATCATACACCTGAAAAAATATTCAAAGAATGGATTCACCCTAGTGGTGGTGTTCAGGGTTTTCAAGCCAGAAAAATAGCTTTTAATTTAGGGTTAAGTGGAGATGCAATGAAAAACTGTATGAAGTTTGTAACCAACCTCTACAATGCTTATGTAGGATTAGATTGCGGAATGCTTGAAATTAATCCATTATTCAAAACAAGTGATGAAAAAATTATCGCAGTGGATTGTAAAATGAATATTGATGATAACGCTTTAATAAGAAAACCCGAAGTAGCAGCATTACGCGATATAACAGAAGAAGACCCAACTGAAGTTGAAGCTGGTGAGTTTAACTTAAACTTTGTAAAATTAGATGGTAATGTTGGCTGTATGGTAAATGGTGCAGGACTTGCAATGGCTACTATGGATATGATTAAACTTAGCGGTGGAGAACCTGCAAACTTTTTAGATGTTGGCGGTAGTGCTAATGCTCAAACTGTTGAGGCAGGATTTAGAATTATTATGAAAGATCCTAATGTAAAAGCTATTTTAATTAACATTTTTGGAGGTATTGTAAGGTGTGATAGAGTTGCTGCTGGTGTTATTGAAGCATTTAATAAATTGGGCAACATCAACATCCCTATTATAGTAAGATTGCAAGGAACCAATGCAGTTGAGGCAAAGAAATTAATTGATGAAAGTGGCTTGAAAGTTCAAAGTGCTATTTTGTTAAGTGAAGCTGCCGACTTGGTTAAAAAAGCAGTAGCTTAGTATTAAATATTAAAATAAAAAAAGAGGCGTTTGAAACTAATTCAAACGCCTCTTTTTTAGTTAGCAGTGATTATTTTCTAGCTGTTTTATCTAGCAAAATTGTTTTATCTATGAGTGCCAAAAATTCTTTTCTATAACCCTCTATATCTTTACCTAAAGCATTTGTTGCAAGTTGTTTCGCATTTTCATAACTCGAGTTTTTCTTGTATTCAGAATTCCTTAGTAACATTCCAAACTCAGCTACAGCCGCAGCAAATCTTAAATTTTCAGTTGCAGTTTCAATTGGTATTATTTGTTTAGTAACAATTTTTTCAATTAGTTTACTAATACTATCATCAGGGTTTTTATAACGTAGTTTTAACGACATCATCTCTGGTAATTTTTTTTCATCAGTAACAATACTTATTTTTTCCTGATAACGAAGTGGATCTACTTTTGTAGATAAATCTTCTTTGCTGCCAAAAGGTACAATTTCATACAAAGCAGTAACAGTGTGTCCGCTACCTAATTCTCCTGCATCTTTTTTGTCATCGTTAAAATCTTCTTTAGCCAGCAATCTGTTTTCGTACCCAATCAATCTATATTCTTTTACTTGCTTTGGATTAAATTCAATTTGAAACTTAACATCTTTTGCAATGGTAAATAAAGTGCCTCCAAACTCGTTCAGGAAAACTTTTTTAGCTTCATTAATACCATCAATGTATGCGTGATTACCATTGCCTTTATCTGCTAGTTTTTGCATTTTTGCATCTTGGTAATTACCCATTCCAAAACCAAGTACAGTAAGGAATACACCAGATTTTCTTTCATCTTCAATCATCCTCTCTAGCTCATCATCACTGCTAGCACCCACATTAAAATCTCCATCTGTGCAAAGTATAACTCTATTATTCCCTTCTTTTAAATAATTTTCTTTTGCAGTTTTGTATGCTAATTTAATGCCTTGTCCACCTGCAGTAGAACCTCCAGCTTGTAATTTTTCTATAGCAGATTTAATAGCTTCTTTATTAGCCGCAGTTGTAGAAGGCAGCACCAAACCTGCAGCACCGGCATAAACTACAATAGCAACTCTATCTTGTTCTCTAAGTTTATCAACTAGCATTAATAATGATGATTTAACCAATGGCAATTTATTAGCATCATACATACTACCGCTAACATCAATTAAAAATGTTAATGATGTAGGAGGCAGATTTTCCTCTTCAATTTTTTTGCCTTGTAGTCCTACAAGCACCAATTGATGTTGATGATTCCAAGGACAAATACTTTGTTCTGTATTAATTGTAAAAGGCAAATTGTTGGTTGGTTGAGGATAATTGTATTTAAAATAATTTATCATCTCTTCAATTCTTACAGCTCCTGCTGGTGGCAAGGTTCCAGCATTTAATATTCTTCTTATGTTGCTATAAGATGCAGCATCTACATCAATAGAAAATGTTGAAAGTGGATTTTGTTTTGTACTTAAAAAACCATTCTCAGTTATTTTATCATAGCCCTCTCTATTAGGTGCATCTTCGTCATCTTTTTCGGAGTAAAATTGATTTGAGTTTGAAATGGAGCCAATGCCTCTGATTCTAATATTCGAATTGGAACCAGGTGCCCCATAACCGTTTGTAATTGCTAAGCCAGAAACTTTACCACGCAAGGCTTTTGCACTTACAGTTGATTCTGAACCAGTGTAGGATGTTTTTTTAACAGTACCATAAGGTAGTTGAACAACAACTTCATCTAACGATGTATTATCAAGGATCATTTTTACATCTATAGCATTTGATTCTTTAATTGGGATAGATTGAGTTAATAATCCAATACCCGAGAATGTTAAACATGTAGTTTTTTCATCAATTGTTATAGAGTAAAATCCCTGTAGATTGGTTGTTACAGCTTTTTTACTGTTACAAATTTTTACTGTGGCTCCAGCAATTGGTGCACCTTTTTCATCTGTTACTTTTCCTGTAATAGTTCTTTCAGTTTTGTTTGCAGCAAAACAAAATAGGCTTATGGCAATTATGCCAAGCATTGATTTAATTGATTTCATAATATTTATTTTTTAAGTGAATAATTATTGAACAATGATTTTTTCAGTTACTTGTTTTTGTGTTTTCTCGTTAAGTATTCTAATGAAATAACTGCCAGTTACAACACTTGATGGCAACTGAAATTCTGTAGTTTGATTGTTAGTATTTGTAACAATAGATTTAACATTTAATAGTCTTGATTGTGTGTCAAAAAAATGTAAAGCATATTCTCCAGCATCTTTAATTGTAATGTGAATAATATCATTTCTTCTTGCTGGATTTGGATAGATTTTTATAGACTCTTTGTTGAAGATTTTTTGAACTATTAATGGTGCAAGTTCTTTGTATCTAAAGCATTTTATACTCATAAGTCCTCCTGCTGTGTGATGTCTTGTTGTATAATTCGTTTCTACTAAAACTTCATTTAATTCATTTTTGTTTTCTTTCAAAACAATGACCAAATCGCCTTTTAATTCCTTTGGTATAACATTTATTTCTTTTGTTTCAAAACTAATACTGGAAACAACTATAATTAATTTACTGGCACCTAATTTTTTTAATTCAAAAGCACCATTAAAGTCAGATGCTGTTCCAAGTCTTGTTCCTTTTATGGTAATAGTTGCACCACCAATTACACTGCCTTTTTCATCTATAATTTTTCCAATTATTTTTCTATTGTTCATTATTGCTTCGCTGCCTGTAAATGGAGTTATTTTTATTGAACCCATTGGAATGTTTACGAATACTTCTTCAGTAACAATTGTATCACCAACAGTCTTAATATGATTGGTATCTTTCTTCACTTCAACAGTTTCGCCTTTTGCAACACAGCTCTGCATAGCTGGTTTTCTGGCTACTTTGCCCAGCAACATTTTATCTTGTGCTACAAGCTTACCTGTCATAAAAAAACCAATAATACTGGCAATAAGATAATTCCATTTACTAGGTTTTTGCTGTGGTTCAACGATAGGTCTTTGTAGTTGATCATTGTTAAATCTGCCACAAGTTTTGCCAGTAGTTTTTTTGAAATATTCTATAACTTGTCGGTCACTCATCACACTAAAATCTATAACAATCTTGTTGCAACTTTGGCAATATTTGCCTTTTTCTTTTTGTGTCATTGCATCCCAGTTTTCGTGGCAAGGTTCTGGAATATGCAGTAAGATAGGTGTTTTCATAAACAAATTTTTAGTGGTTAATTATTAATTGATGTGTTTAAACTATAAGTATTCAACTTTGAGCATTTGACATACTGATGCTGGTATTTTATTTTTTACACACGTCTCAACAAAAAAATTATCTTTATTTTTTAAATGATACCGATTAGGCATATACAAACCATTTTAACAGATGAGGAATTGTTGCAGGATTTTCAAACAAAATCTAATCAACAAGCCTTGGCTACTTTGTATTTGCGATACGCAGACTTAGTGTATGGTGTATGTATGAAGTACTTTAAAGATTCTGAAACAAGCAAGGATGCTGTGATGGAAATTTATCAGGAGATCTCCCGAAAGTTAACAACTCATCAGGTAGATATTTTTAAAGGTTGGTTATATGTTGTTGCTAAAAATTATTGTTTAATGCAACTTAGAAAAAACAAAAAAAATACTGTTGTTGAATTTAATAACAGTGGATTTATGCAATCGGAAGATTTTTCTCATCTTGATGCTGTGCTTGAAAAAGAAAAAGATTTTAAAAAATTAGAAGCGTGTGTTGAACAACTGAGTGAGGAACAAAAAACGATCATTAATTTGTTTTACATGCAGCAAAAATGCTACAATGAAATTGTTGATGAAACTGGATTGGAATGGAGTAAAGTAAGGAGTGTAGTGCAAAATGGACGTAGAAATTTAAAAATTTGTATGGAAAAAAATGGATGATAAAAAGGAAAATATTGTTTACGGCAAAGTAGAAATCGATAACTATTTGCAAGGCAAAATGTCTAAAGAAGAAATGCACTTACTAGAACGTGCTGCTTTGCAAGACCCTTTTTTGGCCGATGCTATTGAAGGGTTTTCATTAGTTGATGCTGCTGTTGCCAATAATGATTTATCAGCAATTGAAACAATGATATTAGCTAATAGAGAAGCAGCTAAAGTTATTGAAATTGATAAAAAGAAAAATGACTGGCTAAAAATAGCAGTGGCAGTTATTTTGTTTGCAGGTGCAGGATGGATTGGTATTTTATTACTTAACAACAGTAATAAAGTAAACGTTGGCAATAATGAAAAAACAATAGTATCAACAGAACAAAATAAATTAGTTTTAAAAGACACAGCTATCAAAAATCATCAACCAGAAATTAAGGTTGATGAAAAAAATAAACAGCAACAAATAGTATCATTAGATAAAAATGCTAATTCTACTTTAACCAATCATCAATCGGTAAAGGAGGTAGAGCCTAATACTTTTTACGCAAGTAATGACGTTAAAAAATTGGATGATGCAAGTGAAAAAGTAGCTTCACCCATTGCTAATGGAAATATTATTTCAAGCACACAACAAAACATTGTTAGCAATAAAGCTTCTGGACCAAGTGCAAGTAATAACAGTAATATGTTCAATGCTAATCCAGATAGTAGACTCACTAAAGAAATGGAAGTACAAAATAATGTAGAATCTTTAAAAAATAAAGTTGCCACTGCAAAACAACTTAAAGCTGAAAATGTAAAAAACAATAGTACCATAGCATTGCCCCCAATACAAGTTAAAAGAGATAGTTCTATAGAAGCAATCCCTATTACAGGATATTTTAGTAAAAAAGGAAAAGTAAAACAAGTTGATTATAAGCTGACAAAAGAGGATAGTGCTACTATACCTGTGAATGGTTGGGCTGCTTTTAATGATTATTTAGCAAAAAATAATGCATATCGAAGTATTACTTATGATACATTATACAAGCCAGTTACAATTACTAATAATAAAACTGGTGAGGAGATTGTAGGTTTAGAATTCGACATAGATGAATTTGGCAATCCCAATAAAATAAAGGTTACAAAGTCTGTTGATGAACAAACAGATGCTAAGGCTATAGAATTACTTAAACGTGGTCCCAAATGGCAAACCGCTAATAAAAAAACAAAAGGTAAATTAGCTATTAAATTCTAATAAAATATTTTTTCTTAAGAAAATCAAATATAGAAATTTATTCACTAAGAAGAATCATTTGATTTAATTTTTTAAATTAAAACTCTTTTGCTTTATCCACTAAACTCAATCAAATAAACTTTATGAAATTTAAAACACCAGAACAATTAATCGATGGAGACCAGTGTATCGTTATTGCTGGTACACATAAAGGCAAATCTGGAATTGTACAAGATATTAACCTTAGCAAATCTGGACATATTACTATTACAGTAAAACAAGAAAATGGTGATCGTTTTAAAACGCTTGGAAAAAATGTAAATGTGTTGGCTTAAAAAATAAGTATGGAAAAATGGACATTATACGCATTAATTTCAATGGTTTTTGCTGGGATAACCTCGGTTGTAGCAAAATTTGGGATGAAGGATTTAAGTAGTGATGCAGCATTAACAATTAGAACTGCCATTGTTTTTATAATTGTTATTGCAAATGCTTTTGTATTTAGAAATGCTTATGCTGAAATTCGACAGTCCCCAGCAAAAAACTGGATATTTCTTGGCATTTCTGGTATTACAACAGCCGTATCGTGGATATTTTATTACAGGGCAATGAAACTAGGACCTGTATCATATATTGCCAGTATTGACAAAGCAAGTATAATAGTTACATTAGTACTCTCATTTTTGCTATTAAAAGAACCAATTACAGCAAAAGTTTTAATAGGTAGTGGGTTTATTTTTGTAGGGATGTTAATACTTATTTGGAAATAAGTATTAAGAATGGTTACCAACTTTATCTTACTCAGTAAATACCAAGCCTGAAATTTTGGAATGATAAAACCATATTTTCAGGCTGAATTTTTACATTACCTAATTAAATTAACAGTTCCTTTTCTATTCAAAACTGTTCCATCAAGCAGTACTATTTGTGCCACATAAATATACACACCAACTGGCTGCATCTTTCCAAAACCTAAACCATCCCATCCTTTTGATTGACTATTTGAATTAAAAATTCTTTCACCCCATTGATTATATACACTAAGATTTACAGACTTTATAGTATTGCCATACACGTATAAAACATCGTTCTTCCCATCGCCATTTGGTGTAAAAGAGTTAGGAATATATATATCTGTTTTTAATTGATTGATAGTAACATTGGTAGTTGCAGTATTACTGCAAGCTCCCGAATTAAATGTATAAGTTATAGTATAAGTGTTCACAGTGCTATTTGTCAAATCAATTGTGCCTGTACTAGAATTAATGCTCAAGCCACTTGGTGTTGCTGTGTAAGTTCCTGAAGTGATAGTAGCAGTTGTGCTAACTGTTACAGGTGCTGTACCCTGATTAAAAAATGGATTACCATTATAGTTAATAGTAGCACTTGGGGCAGATGGTATAGCATTTACTGTTAAACTTAATGGCGTAGAGATACAACCCAAAACAGTTGCTTCTTTTGCGGTTACTAAATATAATCCTGAAGCTAATCCATTGAAAGTGGTATCTGACTGAAATGCTCCACCAATGCTGTATAAAAATGAAAGAGGAGCAGAATTTTTGGGAGATGTGATAATAATTGTTCCAGTAGGATTAATGCAAGTTGGCTGAATGATAATAGCTGTTGGCTTCTGAATTGTAAAAGTTGATATATCTACAATATTGTAAACACTATCACAGCCTTGCACACTTTTAATTGTATCGTTTAAAACAAAATTTGATTTGTAAGTAATTCCTTTATAGATAACACTGTCACAACCCAAAATATTAATATTTTTTGTAGTTGTTATAATTGGATTAATATTAATGTTAACCACATTGTAAATACTATCACAACCTTGAAAACTTTTAACTGTATCTTTTAAGACAGTAGAAGAAGAATAAGTGATAGCATTATAAACAATATCCTTACAACTGCTGAATGTTTGAGTATTAGTTGTAGTAGTAATTGGATTGATATTGATGTTTATAATATTGTAAATACTATCACAACCTTGGAAAGATTTTACAGTGTCTTTTAGTATCGTTGATGAAGAATAACTGATGCTGTTGTAAATAATATCCTTACAACTACTCAATGTTTGAGTGTTTGTTGTTGGAGTAATAGGATTAATATTAATGTTGACAATATTATAAATACTATCACAACCTTGAAAACTCTTAACAGTATCTTTTAAAACAGTAGATGCAGAATAAGTAATACTATTATAAACAATATCCTTACAACTACTGAAAGTTTGTGTATTTGTAGTTGTTGTAATTGGATTGATATTGATGTTTACAACATTGTAAATACTATCACAACCTTGGAAAGATTTTACAGTGTCTTTTAGTATCGTT
>CAZTOP010000008.1:19297-52840 GCA_964615145.1 uncultured Chitinophagaceae bacterium | reverse complement strand
ATCACAACCTTGGAAAGATTTTACAGTGTCTTTTAGTATCGTTGATGAAGAATAAGCCATACCATTATAAACAATATCCTTACAACTGCTGAATGTTTGAGTATTAGTTGTAGTAGTAATTGGATTGATATTGATGTTTATAATATTGTAAATACTATCACAACCTTGGAAAGATTTTACAGTGTCTTTTAGTATCGTTGATGAAGAATAACTGATGCTGTTGTAAATAATATCCTTACAACTACTCAATGTTTGAGTGTTTGTTGTTGGAGTAATAGGATTGATATTAATGTTGACAATATTGTAAATACTATCACAACCTTGGAAAGATTTTATGGTGTCTTTTAGTATGGTTGATGAAGAATAAGTGATGCTGTTATAAAAAATATCCTTACAACTGCTGAATGTTTGTGTGTTTGTTGCTGGAGTAATAGGATTAATATTAATGTTAACAACATTGTAAACACTATCACAACCTTGAAAAGATTTTACAGTGTCTTTTAGTATCGTTGATGAAGAATAAGTAATACTGTTATAAATAATATCCTTACAACTACTCAATGTTTGAGTGTTTGTTGTTGCAATTACAGGTATAAAAGGATAAACTGTTAAATTCAATGCAGATGAAATACAACCTGTAGTTACATCTTTAACTATAACAGGATATGTTGTATTAGCTGTAAGTCCAGCAAATGTTGTATCAGCTTGATAAGTAGTTCCATTAATAGAATAAACATAGTTTGTACTATGTGGACTTGATACAATGATTGTTCCTGTGGCAACGGCACAAGTTGGTTGAAAACTTACACTGCCAGTTGGTGTTGGTGGAGGCGGAGTGACAGGATTTATTGTAAGACTAATAGTATCAGAAATACATCCACCAGCATTGGTATCTTTTACAACAATGTAATGGGTGCTATTTGGTGCAAGTCCTGTAAATGTTGCACTGCTTTGATAATTTAATCCAGAATCTACACTAAAATAATAATTAGTCGCTAGAGGGTTACTAACAACAATAGTTCCTGTTGGTGTGGTACAAGTTGGTTGCACTGTAACACTAGCTGTTGGTGTTGCCACCAATGGTCTAATAGTAATTGTTGTGCTACTACTACCACTTAATCTACAGCCCACAATTGGAGCAAAATAAGTAACATTATAAGTATTTGGTAAACTATTAGCAACATCAATTGCACCAGTTAAAGAATCTATTTTCAATCCCGCTGGTGTGGCGGTATAAGTGCCTCCGGTTGTAAAGCTGGGTACTGTATTTAATGTTGGATTTGTTGTACTACTCACACAAATAGCATTGGGTATATAACTAAAATCTGTAATGGACGATGTTGTTGTAGTTACAAATACTTTAACACTATCAACCAAAGTGCAGGTTGTTGTTAAGGTGATAAACGAAATATCATCTAATGCAAAATCGTTTCCAATGTCAACGAAATTTTTATCATAAATTGACAAGTCAGCAGAAGTTACTCCAACACCTGCAGTCCAGGAGTAAGACACTTTCTGCCAATTGTTACAAGTATTTGTAGCTGGTGCTGTGTAAGGATTTGCATTGGTTCCTGCTGGTAAAACAACATTATTTATTCTTGTTTCAATTTGGGCAGGACTAGGAGATGTTACAGATTGAATCCAATACGTAAATGTATACGTACTGCCAGGCTTTACCGGAACTGTTTGACTCCATATTCTGTTGGTAGGATTAGTTGAACCATCACAAACAAACATTTTTCCACTGCCAGTTGTATGATCTCCACAATTTGAAAATGCAGAATAAAATTTACTGGCACTATCAGTAATACCATAAGTTCTTTGTGCACCAGAAGTATTTGAAGTTTTAAAAACATAATCAGTAGAAAAACCATTATTGCCTAATTCAAAATCGCCATTAAAAACAAGATTGGTGGCATAAGTGCTGGAAGTAGATACTACGTAGATAGTAGGAACTAAAGGGCTAACAACCGGGCTTGTTGCATTTACAGAAAGGGTTGGATCTGCTGGTGTAGCAACCCAAGTGTAACCATTATTGCCACCACCTGTAGCATTTAAAGTTGCAGAATGACCAGAACAAATAGAATCTTTATTCGTAGTTGCATTTAAAACATCTGTTGGTGAAATAATATGAATTACTGGACTTGTTAATGTATTTAAAGCGGCATCTTGAACTGTGATAGTGTGGTTTGAAGTTGTTAAACCATTTAGAACATTTGTGCTTGTAAAAGCACCTCCATCAAAACTATATAAATATGGTGCAGTACCTCCTGTACCATAAGCCACAATTGAACCATCTGCTACATTTGAGCAAGTAGGATTTACACTTGAATATGAAAATGAAAACGGTTGTGGTGGACCATATAATTCAATATCATCAATCGCAAAATCATTTCCAATAGCATCTGTATTATTATCATATAACTCTATATTAACAGTATTTCCATTGGCAGTAAAAGTGTATTTTACTTGCTGCCATCCATCACTTGCCAGCGGTGCTGTAGCATTGCCACTTGCTAGCACAACATTTGAAACGTTATTAAACGAAATGCCAATATTTGCTCTTGAAGGATCGTTTGAAACTGATTTAATCCAATAACTAAATGTATAAGATGTACCAGTAATAAAACCAATAATACCATTGCCATTGTTTCCTGCTTTCCAAAAACGTTTTGCACCACCATTTGTAGTAGCATCTACAACCATCATATTACCTGTACCACTATGGTCTGTTCCTGAAATGAAATTAGTATTTACAGCTTGTGGATTATTGACAATAGCCCAATTGCCGGCGAACGAAATACCATTTGGGTTTGTTAAATAAAAATAACTTGGGTCATCTGAAATAAATCCGTTTCCACTACCTCCATATTCAAAATCGCCATTATACAGCAAGTTTTGTGCTTTTAAAACATTACTAAAAACAATCAGGGTAAATAAAAGCAAAAAAAATTGAGTAAACTTTTTTTTCATATACAAGTATTGACGTTATAGCTTAAGGTGTTCGTTTCGTGAATACAAACAATCGTTTGCAATATAGTATATTTTACAATAGTGTAAAATATACACACTATTTTTTATTTTCTCACAAAAAAGCGGAACTATGGCATAGTTCCGCTTTTGAAAAAAAGTATTTTATTTTAAAAACGTTTTTTAAAGTTTCTGTTGTTTCTTACGCCGCCATTTCTATTATCATTTGTTCTGCTATCTCCAGGTCTTCCATTATTTCTGGAATCGTTATTTCTGTTGTTTCTTGCACCACTATTTGCGGCATTTCTATCGTTAGGTCGGGCATTTCTGTTGCCAAAATTTTGTTGTCTTCTATTGTTGTTATTTCTAACACTAAATTCTCCTCTCTCGTTTTGAGGTCTGTGTTTTATATATGGGGTGTTGCTAAATTCAAGTTGACCACCAGTAATAGCATCTAGTTCAGTTCTTATAGATTCATCGTGTACTAATTCTTTGTGCCAGTTACTGTAACTCAATTTCATGTAATAGGCAATAGAATTTGCAAAAGCAGCTTTTTTTTCCGGGTCAGATTCTTTTAATGCTTTATCAATGACTAATTCCAAATTTTTGCCTAGATGCGAAAATCTGGGATGTCTTTTAGGATAGCCCATAGGCTGGGTTTTAGCTTTATAGGTTTCTTTTTCAGGAATAGGATAGGGGCTATCAACATCTAATTTAAAATCACTTATAAAAAATAAATGATCCCAAAGCATGTGTCTGAAATCTTCAACATTTTTTAAATGTGGGTTTAAAACCCCCATTAATTCTATTATAATTTTAGCTTGTTCGTTACGTTTTTCTTTATCTTCAATTGTTAGTACGTATTCTACCATTCTTTGAATGTGTCTGCCATACTCACGCATACTTAAATAATTTCTTCCGGTATTATAATTCATTATCACAATTTTCTTGCAACAAATATATAGTAAAACAGTTTGGCTTACTAAGGTGTAGAATAACTTTTACTGTAAACTAGCTTTTGAACTATGAGTGATACACTCGTGATGCAACTATTTTGCCTTGCTTAATAACTAAAACTTCTCCTACTTGTAAATCATCCTCGTTAGGTGTTTGTCTGATATATTCCAGAAATACCTGCTTACTATTTGCGGTTATAGTTAAGACTTGATAGTACAGATTGGGCAGTCGTGTAAAAGCATCTTGCCACCAACTTTTTAATTGGCTTTTACCTTTAATAATACCGTTAGTCTGTGGTTGATGAATTTTAAGCTTAGGGCTGTAATGCTCGGCACTGTCATCGTAAAGTTCTAATAGCTTTTCTAGGTTGTGTTCATTAAAAGCTGCAAACCATTTTTCAGCAATTATTATGTTTTGTTCCATTGCAAAATTGTTTATAATTTTCAGTAAAGGTCATATTTTCATTAACAATAACAATCAATAAATATAACCCAATTAATAGTCAATGAAAGTATATTATTGTCTTTATTTGTATAGCAAACAAAAAAACAGATAATATCTTACGTATTTGAAAGCATTCTTTACTCACTTTAATTTTTTTAGCAATAAAAAAATAAACAATGTTGTTTTTGTAATAAATAAATCATACTTAATACTTACTATTGTGCTCATTAAATTGTTGATAGTCTTTTGCAATAGTAATAGATATCATTAGGTTTAAACCAATACTAACAAATCATAACTACAGAATTTTTTGCATTTAACTTTAAAAATTATAAACAAATGGAATCAAATTTTTTTATTCATTACTGGTGGGTACTAGTATTGATACTATGTATTATTTTATACAAATTTATTTTAAGAGTTTTCTTTGGGATGGTCATTGTCCCTGAAAACAAAATAGGCTTGGTAACAAAAAAATTCGTACTCTTTGGTGCTAACAAAGAATTGCCAGATGGTAGAATTATTGCTACCAAAGGCGAAGCTGGTTTTCAGGCAAAAACTTTAGCACCAGGATTATATTGGGGAATGTGGCCTTGGCAATACGGTGTGGATATGATCGCTTTTACTGTAATTCCAGAAGGGAAAATTGGTCTAGTATTAAGCAATGATGGTGCTGAGATTCCAACTGGAGCAATTTTAGCCAGGAGAGTGGATAGTGATAATTTTCAGGATGCTGAAAAATTCCTGAATAATGGTGGACAAAAAGGTCGTCAAACTGCTTACATAACAGCAGGTACTTATCGTATCAATTCATTTGCGTTTACTATTACTATTGCCGATATGGTGATTATTCACGAAAATATGGTGGGCATTGTTACAACGCTTGATGGTCACCCAATTGAATCTGGACAAATAGCAGGTAAGTATATCGATGGACACAATAATTTTCAGGATTTTGATACTTTCTTAAAAAATGATGGTAATCGTGGTTTGCAACCAACCATTGTTTTAGCAGGTAGTTATAACATCAACCCTTGGGCGATTCAAATTGAAGAAGTACCAATGACAGATGTGCCAATTGGTTATGTAGGCGTGGTGATTTCTTATATTGGTGAAGATGGAAAAGACCTGACTGGAGAGAGTTTTAAACACGGTAATATCGTAAGCAAAGGACAACGTGGTGTGTGGATGGAACCTTATGGCCCTGGTAAATATCCCTTCAATAAATATATTATGAAGGTAGAGTTAGTGCCAACCACCAACCTTGTATTAAACTGGGCAAATGCACGCAGCGAAAGCCATCAGCTAGATAAAAATCTTTCTACAATTACAGTTCGTAGTAGAGATGGTTTCCCTTTTAATCTGGATGTCAGTCAAATTATTCATATCCCTGCAAACGAAGCTCCCAAAGTAATTGCACGTTTTGGAAGTATGAACAATTTAGTATCTCAAGTATTAGAACCTACTATTGGTAACTATTTCAGAAACTCTGCACAGGATAGTGATGTAATTTCATTCCTATCAACTCGTAAAGAAAGACAACAAAGTGCTAAAGAGCATATTCGTACAGTGTTAGATGAATATAATGTAAATGCAGTAGATACTTTAATTGGTGATATCGTTCCTCCTGAAGCATTGATGAAAACTTTAACCGATAGAAAGATTGCTGAAGAAGAGCAAAAAACTTATCAAACACAAAAAATGGCACAAGAGCAGAGACAGGGTATGGAAAAAGAAACTGCCATTGCCGATATGCAAAAAGAAATTGTGAAGGCACAACAAAGTGTGGAAATTGCACAACGCACAGCCGATGCTACTGTTAAAAAAGCAGAAGGTGATGCTAATAGTTTAAAACTACAAGTAGATGCTGAAGCTACAGCAACAAAGATGAGAGCTAATGCCGAAGCAGAGGCTACAAAAGCAAGAGCAGGAGCACAAGCTGAAGCCACTAAATTAAATGCCAGTGCAGATGCTGAGAAAATTAGCAAAACTGGTTTAGCAGAAGCTGAGAAAATTATGGCAATTGGTAAATCAACTGCCGAAGCTTATGAATTGCAGGTGAAAGCAATGGGTGGCGATAACTTTACTCGCTTTAAAGTAACAGAAGAAATTGGGAAGGGAAAAATTAAAGTAATACCAGATATTTTAATTGGTGGCAGCAATGGCACAGATGGTGGCATTAATGGCTTACTTGGAATGAAACTAATGGAAATGATGGATACTCAAAAAGCTCAAGAAAAAAATGAATAATTTACACTTAAAAACTTGTTACAGGATCTATAATTTTTTTAAAAGATTCAATTGAGCATCAGTGCTAAGAATTGTATTGATAAATATATTAGAAAATCAAAGAATTATACTTACAAAAGCAGCTAGCTTACGAGCTAGCTGCTTTTTTTAAATATATTTTTTTCCTGAAGTTTTAATTCCCACTCCCAGGCTGTTTTCATCATATTATCTAAATTAAATTGAATATTCCAATTCAGTTTTTTTACAGCCAAGTCATTGTTGGCATAAATAGCCATTACATCACCTTCTCGGCGTGGACCAATATCATAATTTAATTTAATTCCACTTACTTTTTCAAACGATTGAATAGCTTCAAAAACTGTAACACCATTACCAGAACCCAAATTTAGTATTTCAGGGTTTGACTCATTTTTATTTTCAATTAAATATTCCATAGCCAAAGTGTGGGCAGCAGCAATATCACACACGTGTATATAATCTCTTATACAACTACCATCTCTTGTGTTGTAATCATTGCCATGCACAAGCATTTTTGGCAATTTACCTATTGCTGTTTGAGTGATAGCTGGAACCAAATTCATTGGTTTGCCTAAGGGCAATTCTCCAATAAATGTTGAGGGGTGGGCTCCTACAGGATTAAAGTATCTTAGTAAAAATGCTTTAATATTGGGATTGGCTTTCACAAAATCCTCAATTATTCTTTCGCCTATTTGTTTAGTATAACCATAAGGAGATTCAGCTTTTTTTTGCTCTGTATGTTCAGTAACTGGAATTAATTCTGGATTACCATATACAGTACAAGAGGAGGAAAAAACAAAATTTTCAATGCTAAATTCTTGTACACATTGTAGTATATTAAGTAACGATATGATATTGTTTTGGTAGTATTTTAAAGGATTTTGTACAGATTCGCCAACTGCTTTAAAAGCAGCGAAATTGATGACACCAACAATATCTTTATTGTTATTGAATACGCTCCTTGTTTGGTGCAAATTTGTCAAATCGACATTATAATTAATTATTTCTTTATTTGTAATTTTTTCAATACCCAAAAAAACTTCTTTGGAGGAACTAGAAAAATTATCAACACTTATTACATCAAAACCACTTTCTAATAAATCCACAATCGTATGTGAGCCAATATATCCTGCACCCCCCGTTACCAAAATCTTTGCCATCATTTCTGTTTGTTGCAAATTAAGCATCAAAATATTAAAAATACAAATTTGACTTAAGCATTACTCCTTGTGTAATTGCACAATTTTCAAAATTTTGATTTCAGCTTTAAAACGATTTTTCTAAATACCTATCAAACCTATATTTGCAGTTATGGCAACTGAAAATAATTTACAAGCAATTATTGCACACGCAAAAGAATATGGTTTTGTATTTCAATCTAGCGAAATTTACGATGGCTTAGCAGCTGTGTATGATTACGGTCCTTGGGGAAGCGAGCTAAAGAAAAATATTAGAGATTATTGGTGGAAATCAATGACTCAAATGAACGACAATATTGTTGGTATTGATGCTGCAATTTTTATGCATCCAACAACTTGGAAAGCTAGTGGACATGTTGATAATTTTAGCGACCCAATGATTGATAACAAGGATAGTAATAAACGTTATCGTGTGGATCATTTAATTGAAAGCTTTGCTGAAAAGTTAAAGGAAGATAATAAAGAAGAAGCAGCTAAAAGTTTGCTACTTGAAATGGAAAAATTAGAAGCTAACGCGGATTATGTTGGCTTAAAAAACCTCATTATTATCAATAATATCAAATGTGCTATTAGTGGAACTTGCAATTGGACGGATATACGCCAATTTAATTTAATGTTTGATACAAAGCTTGGCAGTATTTCAGATGAGGCTGATACAATATACCTACGTCCTGAAACAGCTCAGGGAATTTTTGTGAACTTTTTGAATGTTCAAAAATCGGCACGTATGAAAATTCCATTTGGTATTGCACAAACAGGTAAAGCATTCAGAAACGAAATTGTCGCTCGCCAATTTATTTTTAGAATGCGAGAATTTGAACAAATGGAAATGCAATTTTTTGTTCGCCCTGGCACAGAAGGAGAATGGTATAAAATATGGAAAGAAGAACGTTTAAAATGGCATTTAAGTTTAGGAATTAGTGCTAATAAATACCGTTTTCACGACCACGTTAAATTAGCCCATTATGCTAAAGAAGCTTGCGATATTGAATTTGAATTCCCAATAGGATTTAAGGAAGTTGAGGGCATTCATAGCCGTGGTGATTTTGATTTAAAGCAACATCAAGAATACAGCAAAAAGAAACAACAATATTTCGATAATGATATTGATGAAACAACAGGAAAGGCCTATGGTAACTATATTCCATACGTTATAGAAACTTCAATTGGTTTAGATAGAATGTTTTTATTGATACTTTCAAATTCTTACCAAGAGGAAACTATTAACAAAGAAGATGGCACAACAGACAGTAGAACTGTGCTGAAAATTCCTGCTAAACTTGCACCTAATAAATTAGCAATTTTGCCATTATTAAAAAAGGATGGGTTGCCAGAAATTGCAAGAGAACTGTTAGATGAATGCAAACCTTTGTTCAGATGTTTTTATGAGGAAAAAGATGCAATTGGAAAACGTTATAGAAGACAAGATGCAATAGGTACCCCATTTTGTGTAACAATCGATCACCAAACAAAAGAGGATAATACTGTTACCATTCGTTACAGAGATAGTATGGTACAAGAAAGAATATCTATTGCTGATGTAAAGAATTTGGTCTTAAACGCAATTGTATAATTTCATATTTTAGACTTTAAATTTTATAAAACCTCAATACTTTTTGTTTTGAGGTTTTATTTTTCTTTTATGCTCAAACTCTTACTATCACTATACTTCACTTGTTATTTCTGTTATATTTTTTATACCAGAGTGCCAGATTATTTTGATGGAGAAACAGTAACAGCAATTGTAAAAATTGATACTAAAACAAGGGATGCTTTTGCTTACTATATGATTGCCTCAAAGCAATATCAAATAAATGTTGATTATCCTTTAAGACAACTAAATGATGGAGAAAAAGTTGAGTTAATTTATAATCCATCAAAACCTGAAATAGCAGCAGTATATAACTTCTGGGGTTATTGGTTCACTTGGGGAGAATTAATAATGTCAATTGTTTTACTGTTAGGATTGTACAAGCTAGCAACTTCAATTGTTCACAATCCAAATGAAAAATTGTTAGTTGGAGAAGTTGATAATATGGACCAATTACCAAAGAGAAAATATGATTAATCGTTTTTCTTTTTTATTGACGAAGCTCCATTAGAATCGCTTTTAACAACATCAGGATTGCCTATGTATTTTATACTACTTGCACCACCTGCAGAGGCTGCAAGTTTTGTTTTTACATTTAAATTTAAACTGCTAGCACCACTTGCTTCAGCTGTACAATCATCAATAATAAAATCGTAGCACTTGAAACTGCTTGCACCACTGGCATCAATAAAAGCTAGATTTGTAGTTCCATTAAATGTTGCAGAGCTTGCCCCACTTAGGTCTATTTTAAGATTATTTACTTTCAAATTTCCTTTAATATTACTTGCACCACTAATATTAATTTTTAAATTTTCTGCATTAATAGTTTCATTTATTTTACAGGAGCTGGCTCCTGAAATACTTATGAAATTTGGATTTTTAATTGAAACGTATGCTTTTACTTTTTTATCCTTCCAAGCACCACCCCAAAATCCATTATCGCAATATATTTTTAAGACGCCGTTTTTAACCTCTGTCTTCACTTTTTTTGTGTCACTTGATTCTGTACAACTCACAGCAACAGCATCCTCATTTCCCTGTGAGATGTAAAGTGTTATTGCATTACTTACATCAACACCTGTAAAAGGTGTAACCATTCTCTTTTCAGCATTTGCATCATTTACAAGAGTTCTTACTTCTGGTTGTGCATTACAGCTAATGAATGAAATGGTTAATAAAGAAACATACAAAAAATTCTTAAACATAAAATACTATTTTGATATACTATAATGAACGATGTTTTAAAATAAATGTTACATTTTTTTAAATTAAACTCTGTTAAAATCAGCTTTCCAATTTTTAATGGATAGTTTTATATCCTTACTCCTTAAATTTTCTTTAATCGCCTTATCCATTAAACTCAACCATTCATCATCACTTGCAAAACGAAGTGCGATTATTTGATTCATTTTTAAATTTTCTGGTAATAGTTTTCCTGTAGCCACAAAATGTCTGAGATTTTCTTCAGCTCTTATAACTCTATCTTGAGCTTTTAATGCAAATGCTCTTGCGAAATATGCAATGACAATACAAGCTAAAGTTAAGGCTCCGATTAAAATATTGCTTTGAGAAAAAGTACAAGTTTGGTAGCAACAAGGCAAGCAAATTTTGATAAGAATGGCTAATAAAATAATAGTTAAAAAATAATGATACATTGGTACCATTCGAGTGTGATTTTTGTAGTTTTGTTCTTTCATAAATCTATTTTTTGTAAAACTATGTTTTATTAGTAAAGGCTGACTAGTTAATATTTATAATATTTGTAATATAATGAGACTTTGCCATAAAATTCCTCTGCTGCTTCAGCTTTATACTTTTGATGTAAATATGCCTGAGGAAGCCTTGTATGAACTTACTCTAGTTTCGAAGTTTGATGGAAGCCTTAATACTTTTCAAGATAAAACCTGGGGTAAGGTAATCCATCAAGCATTTGTTTTTATGAATAAGCAATTAAAATCCGAAATTAAAGTTAAAAAAAATAGCCCCACTTTTCAGCAGGACTATTAATGTCAGAGCAATCGAAGAGGCCTATCGTTATTAGGCTTTTGGGGCTGCTGCAAGTATTTCGTCTGTTACTTGAGCTGCATATTTTTCAAAGTTCTTGATAAACATTTCTGCTAATTTTTTTGCAGCTATATCATAGGCTTCTCTATTGGCCCAAGTAAATCTTGGGTGCAAAATTTCTTTAGGAACATTAGGACATGTTTTAGGCATCATCATACCAAAAACTGGGTGTGGTTCAAATTCAACATTTTCAAGTTCTCCATTCAAAGCAGCTGTAATCATTGCCCTTGTGTAAGAAAGTTTCATTCTATTGCCAACACCGTAGGGACCACCGCTCCAACCTGTATTAACCATCCAAATATTTACATTATTTTCTTTTATTTTTTCTCCTAACATTTTAGCATAAAATCCAGGATGAAGTGGCATAAATGGTGCACCAAAACAAGCACTAAATGTAGCTTTAGGCTCAGTAACACCTTCTTCTGTGCCAGCTACCTTAGCTGTATAACCACTAATGAATTGATACATTGCCTGCCCTGCACTAAGCTTACTGACAGGAGGTAGCACGCCATAAGCATCACAAGTTAAAAAGAAAATATTTTTTGGTAAAGCACCAATACTTGGTTCTAAGGCATTACTGATGTATGATAAAGGATAACTAACCCTGGTATTTTCAGTGATTTTTGTACTAGCAAAGTCTATTTCATTAGTTTCTCCAACAAAGCCCACATTTTCTATGAGTGCTCCTGGTCTAATAGCTCTAAAAATTTCTGGTTCTTTCTCCTCACTTAAATCAATAACTTTGGCATAGCAGCCTCCTTCAAAGTTAAATACTGAATTATTTGTCCAACCATGTTCATCATCGCCAATTAACTTTCTATTGGCATCGGCACTCAGAGTTGTTTTTCCAGTACCACTTAATCCAAAGAAAATAGCTACATCACCATCATTACCCATATTTGCACTGCAATGCATACTTAGTACATTGTTGTCGTGTGGTAAAATGTAGTTGAGTATTGTAAAAATCCCTTTTTTCATTTCACCAGTATACCCAGTGCCACCAATTAAAATTGTTTTGTGTTTAAATGAAACTATAGCAAAGTTGTGTTGTCTTGTCCCATCAACTAAAGGGTCTGCATTAAAACTTGGTGACTGAATAATCTGCCACTCAGGAATAAATTTTTCTAATTCCTCTTCTTGTGGCCTTAAGAACATATTGTAAGCAAATAAACTACTCCAAGGTTTTTCATTAATAATTCTAATATTTACTCTATACGTTTCATCTGCACAAGCATATGCATCTCTAACCCAGACTTCTTCCTTACTGCTCAAATGCTTTAGAAGTTTAGATCGTAATTGAATAAAATATTTTTCTTCAATAGGAATGTTGAAATTATTCCAGTTTATGGTATTCTCTGTTATTTCATCTTTAACAATAAATTTGTCCTGAGGGCTTCTACCAGTGAATTCACCAGTGTTAATGCATAAAGCACCTGTGTTGTTAAGTACTCCCTGATTTCTAATGAGTGTTTGTTCAACTAATTCTTCAGGATTTAATTGATAATGAATGTTTACATTTTCAGCAATACCTAATTGTGTTAATTGTTCTGTTGGGATTTGAATTGTATTTTGCATTTGCATAAACTAACTTACATTTGTTAGTTTGCAAAATTAGACGCAAACGTTTTAGAAAAAAATAAATGTGTATATCTTACACAGATTTTTCTGATAAACTAATCGTTACAAATTTTGGTAATTGCTAAACAATATTATATTTGTTGCTCAAAATAATCATTAAAAGAACAAAACTTTACTAATTGTGCCTTACGAACAAAACAACCTAGACGAAAGAAAACAAGAAAGTGTTTACAGTAAAAGAATTAAAGCCGGCAAAAGAAGAACCTATTTTTTTGATGTAAGAGCTACCCGAGGAAACGACTATTTTTTAACTATAACAGAAAGCAGAAAAAGGTTTGATGACAATGGTTATGATAGACACAAGGTTTTTGTTTACAAAGAAGACTTCAACAAATTTGTTAAAGCTCTAGGTGAAACTGTGGATTATGTAAAAACAGAGTTAATGCCAAACTTTGATTTTGATGCATTTAATCACGAATATCCCGAAGGTGAAGGTTATACTCCTGTAACCAATATAGAATCAAGTACAGAGACTGTTGCCGATGTAGCGAAGGAAGTTTCCAACACTTTTACAGACACATCAAGTGTTAATATCTCTAGTGAACAAGTAGATAAGTGGTAAAACCAAAATTTATTTTGTTTGTTATATAATTTTCCAAGTCTCATATTTTATGAGACTTTTTTGTTAGCAAAATATCTGTGTAGAAACGATTATTTTTGCGGCTTATGCAAAAACAAAGAACAGTTGCTTTTCATACTTTAGGTTGCAAACTCAATTATTCTGAAACTTCTACATTAAGCAGGATGCTGGAAACAGAAGGTTTTGAAAAAAAAGATTTCACAGATATTGCTGATGTATATGTAATTAATACTTGCTCTGTAACAGATAATGCAGATAAGGAATGCAGGCAACTTGTGAGAAGAATTAATAGAAAGTCTCCTGAAAGTTTAGTGGTAATTACTGGATGTTATGCACAGTTAAAACCAAAACAAATAGCAGAAATACCTGGTGTTAATCTTGTATTAGGAGCTGCTGAAAAATTTAATATTGCTGCTCATTTAAGAGAATTAACATTAAATGATAGTGGTAAAATTTCAAGTTGCGATATTGAAGATGTATCTGGATTCACTTCATCATTTTCTGTAGCAGACAGAACAAGAACATTTTTGAAAGTACAAGATGGGTGTAATTATAATTGCAGCTTTTGTACAATTCCTCAGGCAAGGGGTAAAAGCAGGAGTGATACTATTGAAAATGTTGTTAATACTGCAAAATCGTTGGGTGCTAAAGGAGTAAAAGAAATTGTACTCACTGGTGTAAACCTAGGCGATTTTGGTAGGGGAGAGCAAGGAGAAAAAACTTATCAAGAAACTTTTTTCGAATTAATTAATCAATTAGACAAAGTTCAAACAATACAGCGTTACAGAATTTCATCGATTGAACCTAATTTGTTAAGTAACGAGATTATTGAGTTTGTGGCAAAAAGCAAAAAATTTATGCCCCATTTTCATATTCCTTTGCAAAGTGGAAGTGATGCTATTTTAGGATTAATGCGAAGAAGGTATAAACGTGATTTATATTCAGATAAAGTTTCACTAATAAAACAACTAATTCCACATTGTTCAATTGGTGTTGATGTAATTGTTGGTTTCCCTGGAGAAACAGATGAGCATTTTAAAGAAACATTCGACTACTTGCATCAACTAGATATTAGCTATTTGCACGTTTTTACATATTCCGAAAGAGATAATACGCTGGCAGTAGAAATGGACAATATAGTTCCTGTTAATATCCGAAATGAAAGGAATAAAACTTTAAGAAATTTAAGTTTTATGAAACAACAATATTTCAATAACTTATTTATTGGGCAAAATAGAAAAGTATTGTTTGAGGATGCAGATAAAAATGGAATGATGGAAGGTTACAGCGATAACTACATCAGAATTACTACACCCTATAGAAAAGAATTTGCTAACGAAATTGTGGATTGGAAAATTTAATCGCTTTTTTAATTATAATAATTGATTATCGATTGCATAATTTAGAACATTGGGTTTTAAACTCCCAATATTTAAATAAACTACCTTCAAGCCCTAAAGATTGTTAGTGTATGAAAAAGAAATTAGTCACTCTATGGAGTGTATTTTTACTGTCGTTTTGTGTGAATGCACAAATTAATAAAATTGTAGCTAAGGATGGTTCAGGGGATTTTACAACAATTCAGGCATCGATTGATGCAGCACCAACAAATAGTTCAACACCTTGGGTAATTTTTATCAAAAACGGTAAGTATTACGAAAAAGTAAATATACCTTCCAATAAACCCAATATCCAATTAATCGGAGAAAGTGTTGCAAACGTTATAGTTTTTTATGATGATTATGCCGGTAAACCTACACCCGGAGGTGGTACATTAGGCACTCAAAATAGTGCTAGCGTAACAATTAACGCTGCAGATTTTGTAGCTGTAAATATTAGCTTTGCCAATACTTTCAATTATGATAGTGCTGTATCAGCAGGGGTTACTGGTACTCAGGCTGTGGCTGTAGTAATTAATGCCGATAGGTCTGCTTTTAAGAATTGTAGATTTACTGGTATGCAAGATACACTTTACACAAAAGGAGCAACGAATGCAAGACACTATTACTATAAGTGTTATATAGATGGTATAGTTGATTTTATTTTTGGAAGTTCTATAGATGTTTTTGATA
Organism: uncultured Chitinophagaceae bacterium; assembly: GCA_964615145.1. Classification (GTDB taxonomy): domain Bacteria; phylum Bacteroidota; class Bacteroidia; order Chitinophagales; family Chitinophagaceae; genus CAIVPM01. Next base: position 37,057 of record CAZTOP010000008.1, on the reverse strand, counting down.
GTTGTGTTATTTTCCCAAAATCAAGGGCAGCAACTGGAAATTCATACATAACAGCAGCAAACACAACAATTGGACAAGCCTATGGTTATGTATTTAAAGATTGTAAAATACCTGCAAACACTGGTGTTACATCATACTATCTTGGCAGACCCTGGAATAATTCAACTAGTGGTATTACTGCAAATAATAAAGTTGTATTTATAAATACAACAATGAGTAGTAGCATAAATCCACTTGGATGGAGTATTTGGGATGCAGGTACAAATACCAGTCTTATTACTTATGCTGAATATAAAAGCAAAAAGTTTGATGGAACATTAGTTGATGTTTCGAATCGTGTGGCTTGGAGCAAACAATTTGCCGATATTGATACTATTGGATACAACGTACTGAATATACTGAATGGTTGGAATCCTTGTAGTGTAAGAACTGATTTTTGTAGTAGCCCAAATACTGAAATTGCTGTTTCCAATTTTAAAGGAATTAAAGTAGGTGCTAATGCCAACTTTTCTTGGAACATTAGCTGGCCATTAACTGGCATTACGTATGAGCTATATAAATCTACAAACAATAAAGCTAGTTTTAGTTTATTAAGCACAATAACAGCAACCAATGACACAGCCATTAATTTTGGTGGAACTGATGCTGTTCCACCTGCTGGATTCACTTATTACTACTATATAAAAGCGTATCTGTCTGGTTCCAATACAACTTATACAGATACTATTGAAATTTCTTCAACACCAACAATTATAATCAACAATCATAATTTAACTAATTTCTTACAAGGTTCAACAGCACCAAGTAGCAGTCAATCTTATATTCTTTCTGGTGTAAATTTATTAGGAAATATAGCTGTTACAGCACCTGCAAATTTTGAAATTAGTATCGATAATGCAAATTGGAATACTAATACCATCGTACTCAATCAAACTTTAGGAAATGTTAGCAATACCGTAATCTATGTACGATTAAATGCTTCAAGTGCAGGAAATTATTCGGGTAAAATTTTGCACGAATCACCAAGTGCAATTTCAGATACGGTTTTTGTAAGTGGTGTTACACAAAGTACGCCTTTATTAAGTTTTGATGTATTGCAACAATGGGATTTTACAAACAATAACCTGGACAATGCTTCATTTAGAGCAACTGGGCTATTGCCAACAATTCCTACCCTAAACAGACTAAACTTATCTAATGGCACCCAAGTAGTTGCTGTACCTGCATACTCTTCCCTTTATGGACAAGCAATTGCTCCTTCAATTGCTGGAGATGGATTATGGACAACAGCAGCTGGAGGTAGCGGTTCTTCCCTTAATCGAACACTATATGAGCAATTTACAATAAAGCCTGATGCAAATTATGCTGTAAGAATAGATTCTTTGGTAGCATTAATTGGATATTATGGTTCTACTTCAGGAACTAAAATTGCAGTTGTGTACTCTAAATCTAATTTCACATTAGATTCTACAGATGTAACAAGTGGAAGAGATGTAACAGGCACAGCATTCCCTGGTACTGCAAATGGTGGTTTTACTAAACCAATAATAGTAACAGCAACTTCCAATGGGTCAAATAATTTGCAATATGGATTTGCATTAAATGCTGGAAATGGCGTTCAACTAAATGCAGGAGAAACACTCACCATCAGAATTTATTTAAGTTGTGGAAGCACAAGTGCAGGAAGGTACGCGGTAATAAAAAATGTTCAAGTTAAAGGGTTAGCACCTGTAAACTTACCTGTAATACTGAAGCATTTTGAAATTAAATTGAAAAATGAAAAACAGGTTCTAAATACTTGGGCTACTTTATCTGAAATAAATACTTCATATTTTAATGTGCAAAGAAGTGATGACAGCAGAACATTTATAAATGTTGGAAAAGTTAATGCTGTTGGTAAGTCAGAATATAATTTTATTGATATTTTGCCAAATAATAAGATGTTATCAACTCTTTATTATAGATTAGAAATAGTAGATAATAATGGTAGCAAAACTTATAGTGATATTAAAAATTTAAACTTAACAACATTAACCAACCCAATTTCTATATATCCAAATCCAGCAAAAAATTTTATTACAATTGAGGCTAAAAATTTAAAACAAGTTAATATTGTTGATGGTTTGGGAAGAAGAATAATTCAATTGACTGCTACAGCTGAACATCAAACTTTAAGCACCAAACAATTGAAAAGCGGGGTTTATATTGTTGAGATAATAACGACAGAAGGGGAGGAGTTAAGAGAGAAATTGATTATTGAATAAGATGATTTTTATTCATATTCAAGGATATTTATTTCAGCTGAAAAACAGTTGTAAAATTATTTTTTTGAAATTTTTTATAGATTAAGAGCGTTCAATATTCCATAATTTTGATTTTTTATAAACATACATATTAACAATTAATAATTTTATAGTTATATGCCATCATTTGATATTGCAAGCAAAGTTGATTTACAAACATTAGATAATGCTATCAATGTTGTAAAAAAAGAAATTCAGAATCGCTTTGATTTTCGGGGTTCTCATTTTGATATGGAACTTGATAAAAAGAATTTTATTATTAAAGTTGAAGCAGAAAGCGACATGAAAATTCAGCAAGTAACTGATGTTATTCTTTCTCGTGGAATTAAACAAGGTATTGATGCAAATGCTTTTGATTTTAGTAAGGAACCTTACCCAAGCGGAAAAATTGTAAAGCAAGAAGTTACTGTTCGCAATGGGCTTAAACAAGATGATGCAAAAAAAATTGTAAAAGCAATTAAGGATAGTGGCTTAAAAGTTCAGGCTGCAATTATGGATAATATTATTCGTGTTACTGCAAAAAAAATTGATGATTTGCAAGACGTAATTGCTTTGTGCAGAAGCAGCAATTTTGGTGTGCCATTACAATATGAAAATATGAAAGGGTAACACGTTTCTTTTTTATAATTAAAATAAGGTTCAGGAGTACCCAATTCATAATTTCATCTACTCTTGAACCTAATTTTTATTTAGCATTATTCTCCTCCAATAATAATACTAAGATCTTTCCCATTTAAATCAAGATTAGGTTTTGAAGGCGTTTCTCCAAACTTGCAAACATTGTTTTTAGGTGTTCTGTCAATTAACTTTAAGTATGGGTCAATGCCAGCAGATACAGGCTTTTCAGTTACAGTAAACTCAAATGTTTTTTCTGGTGCATTCATTTTTACTCTGGTAAATAGTAATGGTTTCTCTATGTCTTTATTTTTAATTTTTTGCATTGTGAATATACCAATATCAACATAGTCATTCACTGTAGCTTTGGTTAAATTGCCAGTGCTGTCTGCATAGAACTTAGCACAACCCACTGTTATACTTACCTTATATTCTTTATCACTAATTTTCTTATAGTCTAGTTTTTTAACATAGTTTTCGTATAAAGTAATCTTCTCAAATAAATCTGTTACTAAATATTGTAAACTGTCGGGTGTTGCTTTTTTTATGTAATTAACAAACTCAATTGAATTAGTATAAACAGGTCCAGTAAATTTAGTTTTGTTTAAATATTCTTTAATAGCATTATTCAGGGTTGCTTCCCCTAAATAATCTTTTAGTGCATACATTACCACACTACCTTTATTGTAATGAATATATTGTTGATTTTCTGCCAGCATCAGTGGCATTTCATTTTTACTTTCAAAAGTTCTTCCTTTTAAATATTTGTCCATTTCGTATTTCAGGAACTTCTTCATGGCATCCTTTCCATACTCTTTTTCCATTACCATCAAAGCACTGTACTGACTCATGGTTTCACTCATTAAAACACTACCTTGTACATTGCCACCAATTACTTGATGTGCCCACCATTGATGAGCTACCTCGTGTGCTGTAACATAAAACGGAACATCTATACTTAATGGATCTTCATCATCAACTTTTGTGATAAAACCTATAGATTCAGAGAAAGGAATGGTATTAGGGAATGATTGAGCAAATGATTGATACCTTGGAAATTCAATAATTCTTACTTGTCGATGCTGATAAGGACCAAAATTGGTGGTATAATATTCCAAAGCCTTTTTCATTCCTTTCATCATTCTATCTATATTATACTCGTGACCCTTGTTATAATAAATTTCTAAACTAATTCCCTTCCAGCTATCTTTTTTTACTTGGTAGGCTGCACTTAAAAAAGAATAGAAATTAAGAATTGGGCTATCCATTTTATAACTGTAATAATGTCTGCCATCTTTTATCCACTCTTTTTGCAAATAACCAGGTGCTATTGCAATTTGTCCTTCATCTGTACTAACCGTTGTTTCAAATCTTATCCAGTCAGCATCGCTTGAAATGTAGTTGTTCATTCTTGCTGCCGAGTCTGTAACCTTTGCCATTCGTGGCTTTGGCTTCAGGTTATATTCTTTTCTTGCCCTGTTTTCGCTGAGCTCATCTCCTTCATTATATCCAAAACTTGGGAAAAATTCATTGTTAATGAATGTGCCATTAGCTTGAATGGGTGAATTTACTTTATCGAAATAACTAAGCGGTTTATACCAAACATCAAATTCGAAAATAATAGAGTCATTGGGTTGTAAAGGATGCTCAAGTTTTAAAATTTTAATGCCATTTTCCTCATCTTTCAATACCTCTTTATAACCCACAGTTGGATTAAGTTTAGAAAAATTGTAAGAACTTTTTTTACCACCTATATAATCAATATACAAGCTATCAATGGCAACAGCATGCTTATTAACCAAAGTGTAAACACCAGCAACATGTAGTTGTTTTGTTTTGGTAAACATATCAAGGTTTACTACTGTGGCTACAATTCTTGGTTGTAATAAGGTTTCGTATTTTTTATATTTTTTTTCAAATTCAGCCCTGTTTTTTTCTGCTGTTTTTGCTGAAATATGAGTTTTTACAATTCTTTTTTCATAATAAATGTAATACCCTAAAACTGCAATAACGATAAAGCTGGCAAGCATATAAAGCATATACTTTGCTCCAAAAAAGTATTTCGATAATCTAAATCTGCCAACAAGCGATTTTTCCTTTCCTCTTGCATAAACCAAAATGGCTAACATAGCCAGAAAAACGGCAATACTTGTCCAGTAAGTTCTAAAAACAGGCCATTCAATAAAGGTAGTTCCATAACCGTTCATATCAGAATACTCGCTTGAATCGCCACTGCTATTAAAGTCTAATAAAAAAACATCCCATTCCAGTAAACTGAATATTATGGGCATAATTACAATTGGAATCAGCACAAAAAAGAAACCTAAAAACTTGTTAGGAGAATACACCTGTACTGCAAGACAAAATGTAATCAGTACACTACTCGATGCAATACCTTTTAATATAAAAACCAGATATTGTGAAAAATCGATATGATAAAAACCATTATATAATTGAATCAATATACCACAAAAAGCACCTATAACCGAAAGCAAAATAAATCCAAGCTCTAAACCAATCCATTTTGATAAAAACAATGAACCGTTACTAATAGGAGTGGCTCCAACCAGTTCTACCATTTTAGTTTCTCTATCTCGCCAAATAATGGTGCCACTGTAAAAAATTATAAAAATCATAGCATATAAATCCAAAGAGCCCACTGCCTCTTCCAGTACTTTATATGTAACCATATAAGTTGGCGAATCGTACATAGCATCCATATACTTTACAATTAAAAGCATAGTGCCAATACTTAACAAGCACATTACTATAAAAAATACAGTACGATTTAATTTTTTAAACTCAAAACAACCTAAATACCAAGCTTGTTGTAAAGCATTTTTGACACTAAAATCTTGATGCACTGTTGGCAATTCACTTAAGCTATTTAATAACACTTGCGAGGGTTGTTCCTCTGCTTTTTTTCTTTTAAATAACTGAAAAGGTTGTAAAAATTGCGAAAAATTGAAGCCATAATAACTAATGGCAGTTGTAAGCAATGCAATCCCCAACCAAAGTAGTCTGTTGTATAACAAAGCACCCGATAGTGGAATGAGCCGTGCATTTCTTTCGGCAGGGCTCCAGTATTCTGTTATTAAGCCCAAAGCCTTGCTGCCAGTTGGTTCTAATACAGCTACCAGCATTTTATTATCAATATCTGAGCTTATAGTACCAGTAGCTATTTGCAATACCATTAAAATAATGGCTACTATATAAGCCATCATAGTATTACGCAAAAAAGTAGTAAGCGAAAAGAAAATAACGCCAAATAAAAATACATTGGGTAAGGTAAAAATTAAGAAAGGTTGTATAAAATTAATAAACTCAAACGCTCCTACATAGCTTGTACCCGCAGCGTGTATAATGCCTAAATAATATCCAATTAGTAAGCCACTAAATACAAATACTGCTAAAAGAAACACACTTAAAAATCGTCCAAAAAAATAACTTGATTTAGTAATAGGCTTGGTAAAAAAAAGTGGATGTGTATTATACTCATAATCTTTTTGTATAGCATTTGCCATGATAGATATCAATAAAACACTAGTCATTAAACTAAATATAGAACTGCTGCTTACTAATAAAATACCAGATATTACCGATGCCGAATTCATAATAAGATTACTATCATTTCTGGTAGTAAACAATGCACCTGTACCACCTAAACCAAGCATCATTGATAATAAAAATAAAATACTAAAGTATATATAGGTAGAGGGCTTTTTTAAGCCTTGTTTTAATTCAAATAAAAATATCTCTTTAAACATAAAATCAGCAGTTAATGATCAGTGAATAGTTGTTAATTGTTATTTGTTTGTTGTTAACAGGTGGTTCTTAATTAATAATTTACCACTAACAATTAACCATTACTTTCCAATATGCGAAAAGTAAACATCTTCTAAGTCTGCTTCAGTAGCAACAAACTCGGCCGATGGTTGTGAGTTGGCAAAAACGTGAACCGTCATTTTCCCTTCGTTAATGTATTGAGAAATTACGTTGAACTGTTTTTTGTAACTGGTTAAATCTTCTTTGTTGATAGATGCTGTCCATATTTTGCCCTGTATGGCTTCCACTGCTTGTTTTGGTGTGCCTTCCAGTAAAATAGTACCTCTGTTCATTACCACCATTTGGTTACACAATGTTTTAACATCATCTACAATATGGGTAGATAGAATTACAATTACCTGTTCACCAATTTCGCTTAAAATATTATGAAACCTGTTTCTTTCTTGTGGGTCTAATCCTGCTGTGGGTTCATCCACAATAATCAGTTTAGGATTACCCAATAAAGCCTGTGCAATACCAAAACGCTGACGCATACCACCACTGTAATCACTCACGTTTCTTTTTCTTACTTCATACAAATTAGTTTGCAGTAATAAGGCATCTACCATTTGTTTACGTTCTGTTTTATTACTGATACCTTTTAGCACTGCAAAATGATTTAACAGGTCAAGTGCCGAAACTTTTGGATAAAAACCAAAATCCTGAGGCAAATAACCCAACACTTTTCTTAGTTCATTTTTTTGATTTATTACATCAATATCTCCTAAAAAAATACTGCCACTATCTGCATTTTGCAAAGCTGCAATAGTTCTCATTAAAGTACTTTTACCAGCACCATTAGGACCAAGCAAACCAAACATTCCTTTACTAATATTTAAGTTAATATTATTTAAAGCCTTAACCCCATTGCTGTATGTTTTGCTAAGATTTTTGATAACTAATTCCATTTGAATAAAAGTTTATTAATTGATTAATTAAATGTTGTGGTTAAAAATAGTATCTGTAAAACTAAGGGTCTGTAATTTGACTAACAAACCATTAGGATAAATTGGGGAAAAGATATTTTGTGAGGTAATTAACAGAATATTTGTTGCAACACAGATAGCACGGATGCTACTGATTTACACTGATGATTGGATAGGTAAACTTTAGGAACAAAAAGTCATTGCGAAGGTTCTTGCCCGAAGCAATCTCAAACATAGCGAAGATTGTTTTGTGCTTCGTAAAAAAACAAGCTATGTAACCCATATTCATTAGAGACTTTTTCAAAAATTCTAAAAAAATATAATGGTGTACGTCACTGCGAGGAACGAAGCAGTCTCCTTGAAAGTGGGCAATTTATTTTATGCTGGAGATTGCTTCGGCAAGAACCTCGCAAAGACGCCTCTATTAGATGTTCTTTGAATTGCCGAAGAAGTCTATTTATCTGGTGTTGTATTTTTATATTTTGGCTCACCATACTTAGCAACCATTTCTTTGTAGTAATCTGAATTTTCATAGGCTGCTCTTTCCTCTTCAATAATTTGTTGAATGGTTGCTTTATGCTCCCAGTTATCGAAGCAGGATTGATGGAAACCACCATCAAAAAAAGAATACAACGGATGCTGTGTATTAGCAATAGCAGGCAATGTAGCTATAGCCTCTCCATCTTGCAACACCTTTTTACAAATAGCACATTCGGTTGAACCTGTAAATATTAATGCCATAGTGTATTTATATTTATTATAAAATTTTTTATACCAATGCCTGCCTATTAGGGTTTATAAACACCGCTATTTAAAATATGATAAAAGCTAAATAATATCTCGTTCCTACGGAACTCTAATACCTAATGCTATTTCTTTCTACCAATATTTTGCTCCTAGTGGAGCTATTGGTTTTAAGTTGCACTATGCCGTAGGCATAAAATATGGTTAGCCATCACATCAAAAACTAGCAAAAGTCCCATAGGGACGATATATAAAAAAAATTAGTACAGTTGCGTCTCAAAAATATTAAAGGTATTTTTAATTACAATGATAATATTATTGAACTAAACCCAAAGTATCTAAGCCTTTAAAGTAAATTTTATTTTGATGGATGATACCTGTAACAGGTGTTTGTTTCAGGTATCGGTTTTTCATTATATCGGTTAGGGTAATCGTATCTCCTTTTTGGGTGTACTTGCCATAGTAAAGTGTTTGACCTAACATATCTATATTGGCAAGTACCATCTTCTCATTTTCTTTTAATTGTATTTCCCAGTATTCATTTAATGTAGTTTTAGTTGAGAAAGTGTACAAGGTATTTGACTTATCTATTGTATGCCTTTGGTAAATTTTATAAACAACAATACAACACAACAAAATGCCAATGGTAGAAGTAATAAATTGTTTTTTGGTTCTATAAGCTTTATAAAAAAGCTTATCTAAAGAGATTGCAATAAGTGTAAAAAGAATCAACAGACCAAAAGGTATATAGTTAAGTTGGTAAAACAAACCAGTATCAGTTGCACGGAACTCTTTTTTAATAGCAAAAAAGCCAAGTATAAGAATAAGAACCGGGAGCAGGTTACGAATAGTTATTTTCATTGGTGGAAATGATGCCTCGAAGTTTTTTTTAATTTTATATATTTTTTAGTAGTGTCTAACAAGTTAATGCAATAGACCTTGAAGGGTTCAAAAATCTTTTTGGGCTTAGTATGGAATTTTAAAAAGTAGTAAGTATACAATCAAGTATTATCTAAACACAGCCTTAGTATTTTTAATACTATTTAGTTCATTCGGTTTAATGTAATGATACAATGTGTAATCTGTTTCTTTAACCACTACAAAACTGCCATTGGCAAAGGTTCTTACAAAACGAAGTTTTTTGCCATCACTACTTCTTTCAACACTACAAACAAGATTATCTGATTGAGATAAAACAAATGAACCATTGGGTGAAAGGCTGCTTACTTGTGAGTTAAACTGTGTCATTTTGTTTTAGTTTTATTTTTGAATTAATGAATATGATTGACTAGGAGGAAATAATAAATCCAGAGCATTTGGTTTTATTTTAAAAAGTGGTCCTTTCTCTACAACACTTCCACTCGGTTTCCTTTTTATTAAGTGATCTAATGTAATAATTCCTTGTTCCAATAGAATATCAAACTGAGAAACAATTGGCTTTTTGGTGTGTTCAACTTTTTTATACTGAAAATATTCTTTGCCATCAACAATCTTTGAATCAGCAGCTATCCAAAATGTTTCATTATGTTTTTCAAGCAGTCGTTTATGCAGAGTTTCCAAGCCCCAAACAACAAAGTCTCCAATTGTTGATTTATCGGAATTTTCCACTAAATGATTTATTTCAGCATTCAATTTTAGTTTTAATCCTTGTGAATTTCTCACTAAAGTTGATACAGTGCAATACAACTTAAAATCTTCACCTCTACTGTAACCAAATGCATTTAATATTTCAGCCGAACTACTAAATTTACTTAAATTCCAATCAGGTACTTGAGCGAATAGATTTTTTCTATTACCCTTTTTATCACGATACGATTTTAATTCTATTCCCTTGTAATCTGGTTTTTTTGATGAATTAATATCAATGTTTAGTAAAGTTTCGAGTGTTCTTCCTATTGCTGTATCTGCTTTTAACATAGCAGGAACGAGGCCTCTTGCAGAAATCTCTTTTAGTTTAAATAATAATTCTTCAGCAATAGCATTCGTGTTTTGATTGATTTCATTAATAAGTTCACTAAATGGGTTGTTGATTCTTGCTTCTAATAATTTCTTCAAATCAAGTTGTGTAATATTTAAAACATACAGCACTTTTTGATATTCAACAATTGCTAGTATATCATTTGCTTTCGCAAAACTTGTTAATCCTTTAAACCAAATTCTTGGGTCTCCTTTTTTTGTATTAGGGCGATATAATGAAGCGATAGAATTTACTAGTGCATCTTCAAAAATTAAATGCGATTTTATTTGTATTTTATATTCTTGTCCTTGCTTTTGATTTTCAAAGTCGTGAATAGATTTTGATTTTAAATAAGTACGGACAGAACCTGTGGCATCCATAATTGACTTTTCCAAACCTGTTGCAGTTGGTTCAATTAAAGTTAATTCTACAGAGTTTTCTGTTAGTAATTTTATACGACTGATTTCTATTTCGGATAGCTGTCTCATTAAAAACTAATCTATATTTTTTAATATTTCTAGTGCCACAGCCCTTGCCATTAAGGGAGGAACAGCATTACCAACCAATGTAAATTGCGGTACTTCAAATTTACGTTTATTGCCACCAGTTGAGCGTTTACCTTGAAATACAAATGAATCATCAAATGACTGCAATCTTGCCATTTCTCTAACTGTTAAAGCCCTTGGACTTGAAAAGTGAATATAATCATCTGGAATTGTCATTACTGTTGGGCTTTGCGAATCTGCTTTTAATACATTGTAACTTCTTTTTTCTGAATCTAAACCGATTGCTTTCAATTCTTTTTTTGCTAAATCATAATCACCAGTATTTAAAATGACATTTAAACGTTTTACAACATCGTCGTTTTGTTTACTTGTTTTATGATTGTGTAATGGAGCAACAATGTGTGAAAGGTTATTTTCTAAATCTTCAAAATTCCTTACATAAAAGGGGTTCTTTGCATTTGCAAATCTTTCATTTAATCTTCCTTTTTTGCTCCAGTCTGCATAAGTTAAACCTTTACTATTATTCGGTTTTCCATCAATATTTCTTTTCTGTATTAAGGCTTTCATCTTTTCTGTTGAACCATTGTATTTGGCTTTTAAATCTATTTTCTCGTAATGATACTTTTCTTCATCGTTTCCAACAAAATCCAAATCATATAAGGCTTCAAAAACTGTTACCTTTTCTCTGTCTGTAACTGTAGGTGGTACATCAGTAATTAGTTTTTGGTCTTTTCGACAACCAATAAATAGAACTCTTTCTCTATTTTGTGGCACACCATAGTTAGATGCAAGAGCAACAAAAGGTTGTTCAATATTATATAATCTAATATGCGATAATATTTCATTAAACTCATTTGATCTATTAGCCTTTTCAACAAATGTTTTTAGCCCTTGCACACACTCATCAAAAGAGTAATTATAAATTTCAAGTGATTTAATTATGTCATTTATTTCAGCAATATAGTCTTCTGATGGCTTTAAGTTTGTAAAAGCATTATGAATAGTTTCAATAATAGATTCACTTTCTATTGAAGTTAAAAATCCATCGAAGCTATCTGTAAAAAAATCATTATCTAAATCACAAAATGACTTTTCAAGAATGACTTTTTTTCTTATGTAAGCCAATTCCTTGCTGCGTTTAAGCAAATTAAATCCGTGTCGAATCGTACTTATATTCTTATCTGTTTTGCTTGTTTTGTAATCAACGATTTTTGGCGTTAAAAGTCTAAACTTGTTTTCAAGAATCTGTATATAAGTCTCTCTGGAGTTTTCGAGTTGTTTCTCTGTTGCTGTTTCAAATTGTAATCTTAGTGTATAACAATCTAAAATGAAAGGTTGTTTTTTCTCAACCTTTTTTAGTTGAGCAACAAATGTTATTAGCTGATGAAATTCCTTTAAATCAACTATTGACCTAATTTCTTGCAAAATCATTTCTTTAATCTTGCCATCTTCTTTGGTAAGAATTCCTTTCACATTTTCCATTACAAAATATTTAGGTCTTAACTGCCTAATTACTTTTAGGTAGTGTGCGAATAAATCATCTTTCTTATCAAACTTCTTTCTTCTTCCTGCCAAACTAAAACTTTGGCAGGGTGGTCCTCCACAGACAACATCAACTTGTTTGCAGTTAATCTTTTTCAATAAATTATCCAAGAAATCAGGTTCTGTAATATCTTGTCTTATAAATGCTGCATCAAGTCCTAATTGATAATTATAACGTGCAAGGTGAGTTAGCTCACAATTTTCATTGATATCGCTTCCTAGCAAAAAATCGTAATATCGAATATCTGTTTCTGCTTGCAAAAAACCTTCGCTAAATCCACCTGCACCTGCAAATAAGTCAACGAATGTTATTGATTGTTTTGTTTCATATTTCGCTCCATCTTCACATACTATTTGAACATCCGTATTTGCTTTTCTACTGTTCACTAACTCTTGAATTTTGTCTTTTATTTTTTTGTCAGTATGTTTTGTATGCGGTGTTGATGATATGTACTTCTCAGTTTCTGATTTTAAAAAATTGAGAAACTTATTGATTGATATATGCTTATACTCTGTGTCTTTAACCAATTGATTTGTGTTGTCCCAGTCTTTCTTTTTTATTTTCTCACCTGTTGCGACTTTGATTTGCACACCATTTTTGGTTACACGAAGATGTATAGGAGAAAAACTATTTTTATCTGCTTTGTCGAGATAGAATCTTACTTTAATCATTTTACGTACTTTTTTGCGGACACGGACAAACTTACGGACAAAATTAATTTGAACAAATTTTGTTAGTACTTTTTTGTTTTTCTATATCTAGTATTTACAATTCATAGCCTGCAAAGTTCTATCCTATATAACTCTTTCTCTTTCCCTTACAACTTTTTCCCTTTCCCCTATAACAGATTTCATTTCTTCTATCCCTTTTCCCCTTTCCCTTACACCAAATTCCCATTCTGCTATCCCTTTTTCAATTTCCGCTATAGCGGAAATCATTACCCCTATAACTTTTTTGCTTTCGGTTATAGCAGATTTTATTTCGGCTATAACTTTTTTCATTTCCGCTGTAGCGGAAAATATTTTGGTTACAACTTTTTTGCTATCCCTTATAACTTATTAAGTATCTGTTGTAAGTAAAACTGTAAAAATTCTGTTAAATTTTATAAAAAGTACCATTATTTTAATAGTATGTATTGATTTTTAACATTTTGTTATATAGCAATTTAAAAATGTTTTAAGAGCTTTAGGTTGGTATTTTAATTAATTCATTTTTAAAACAATTTTTATGCGTAAGTACAAAGTTATTACGGATTTCAGCGATAAAACAGACGCTGATTTGGATGTTGCAGCAGCAGCTGCTGTAACTGGTTTAAAGGGCAATGCCAACTTCACTTTTGTTGATGATCAACTCAAAGACTTTGAAGATGATAGCAATGCCTATCACGATAGTCTAGCTGCTTTAGCTACTGGTGGCAAAGCTGCAGTAACTGCTAAAAATGCTGCAAGGGAAACCCTGCTCAACAGTTTTGGTGCAGTAGCTGTAGTGGTTAACCAACAGGCAGATGGAGATTTGGCTAAGCTGCAAAGTAGTGGCATTCCTTTGTCGGAGCAGCCCAAGTATTTGCCACAACCTATACCTGCTAACCTTAGGGTCGAAAATGGCAATAATGGCAGTATGAATGTGTCGGTAGATAAGTCGCCAGTAACCGATCACGGTACTGTGTTTGCTTACACACCAGCTACCAATGCTTCAAGTGATATTAACTTGTGGACATTGAAACCAGTGAATGGGCATAGTGTTGTTATTAAAGGTTTGCCTGCGGGTGTGGCTTATGTGTTTAGTGCTGCTCATAAAGGCAGAGATAATGAAGATTTAGTGTGGGCTGCACCAATAACTAAATACGTAAGCAATTAGTTTGTTTTATGCAGGGTGGGTATTGTTAGGCAAATAAAGTCCTTGATATTTTTAATAATATTAGGGACTTTTTATTTATTATCATTAAATGTTACGGAGTGGTTCATTTTGTAAGTGTGGCTTTTATTATCTTTAGACAAACTCAGTCTGGCAAACAATGCCTCTTTTTCAGAAAGGGGTGTAGTGTTGTAGTTTTTTTAACACTAAGCAGCTCAAAGTTTGGTTACATAAAACCAATAATGATGGAATATTTGTAAACCAGCCTATCAAAAATTATTTAATTCAATTGCAACTGTGGTAATCGGTATTGCTGACTATCGTACACAAATAACTCTTCAATAGTGTATGTCCAGTATTTGTATAAAGGCGATTTAATTAAATACTCATCTACCTGCGTTTTATTGCCTGCATTAAAAGTAATCCAAACTGTTTGCGACTCCATACTTACAGCATACATATCAATAATGTTTTTATTGATAAGATAGTTGATATAGGTACGATGAGGTGGAATAAGAGTCATAAAATCATCGTTCATCGTAAACTTAATGATTGCCTGATATTTTTTCATACTTGAATGTTTAATAGAGTTTATGGCAGTCAATCGTGGTAATAATCAATAGGCAACATTACAAAATTTAATTTGATACTTTGTGTTAATTTGCGGAAAATATTTTTAAATGAAAACAATTAGCCTACTGGTGCTCTCTAACATATTTATGACCTTTGCATGGTACGGACATTTGAAGGATAAAGGAATGCCTTTATGGAAAGCTGTTTTAATTGGATGGGCATTGGCTTTTTTTGAATACTGTTTTATGGTGCCTGCCAACCGTATAGGATATGGTAATGGATTTAATGCTTTTCAATTAAAAATTACACAAGAAATTATTACTTTAGTTGTATTTGCCATTTTTGCAGTAATATATTTAAAAGAGCCTTTTGAAACAAAATATATTATTAGTTTTTTGTTTATTGTTGGTGCTGTTTACTTTGCTTTTAAAAAATAATATGGAACATAATACTTGGAAAATTATAGACGAAGAAGTGGTATATAATAACAATTGGATTAGTTTGCATCATTGTAATGTAATTAATCCAAATGGTGGAGCAGGTATATATGGTAAAGTACATTTTAAAAATATTGCTATAGGTGTAATACCCATAGATAATAATGGTAACACTTGGCTTGTGGGACAGCACAGGTTTCCACTAGATATGTATAGTTGGGAAATACCGGAAGGAGGTTGTCCATTACATGAAGAACCATTGGTTGCAGCTAAAAGAGAATTGCTGGAAGAAACTGGATTAGTAGCTACCGAGTGGCAACAAATACTTACCTTACATTTATCTAATTCGGTAAGTGATGAATTGAGTATGGTATATATAGCCAAAGGCTTACAACAGCAAACTGCACAACCCGAAGACACAGAACAATTGCAAATAAAAAAACTCCCTTTACAGGAAGTTTTTGATATGGTTGATAAGAATGTGATTACCGATTCAATTAGTGTTGCAGCATTGCAAAAGCTGGAATTGATGTTGCTGAAAGAGAAAGCGATTTAGCTTTGTCCACCACCAAATAAATTATCTACAGCCCCACCTAACATTGGGAATTTTTCTTTTACATAGCCCGATAAAGCTTCAATAGCTTTTACAGCTTGTTCAGGTGTTATATTAGCTTCTTTAACAAGGCGGTCAATTAGTTCGTTCATTTTTGTTTTATTTAAAAGTTTATTAGTTAGTCTAGCTTAATTTAAAAAATCGTACATCTAAAATCTAAAAATCGTAAATGATTATGCTACCTTCAGCATACTCATTTTACTTTTCTCAAACATACTTTTTGCATATTCAGCAGTTAGTAAAAAAGAAGTAGCTTCTGTACCAGGCATTTCAAACATTGCTTCAGTTAAAATAGTTTCAAATATGCTACGCAAGCCTCTTGCACCTAGTTTATATTCCAATGCTTTTTCTACCATAAAGTCAAGTACAGCCGGTTCTATTTCCAGTTTAATATTTTCTAAATCGAATAGTTTGGTGTATTGTTTTACCAAAGAATTTTTAGGTTCGGTGATAATGCTCTTTAATGTTTCAGCATCTAATGGGTTCAGGTATGTAATGATTGGTAAACGACCCAATAACTCAGGTATAATTCCAAAAGCTTTTATATCCTGTGCATTTACAAATTGCAATAAATTCTGGCGTTGATAGTTTTGTAATTCTTTGTTAACATTAAAACCAATGGCGTTAGTATTTATTCTTCGAGCAATAATTTGATTAATACCATCGAAAGCACCACCACAAATAAATAAAATATTAGAAGTGTTTACCGGAATCATTTTTTGGTCGGGATGTTTACGTCCGCCCTGAGGTGGTACTAATACATCTGTTCCTTCCAGCATTTTTAATAACCCTTGTTGCACCCCTTCGCCACTTACATCTCTGGTTATTGAAGGATTATCTTGTCTGCGTGCAATTTTATCAATTTCATCAATAAATACAATGCCCTGTTGTGCAGCTTCTACATCATAGTTGCAATTTTGTAATAAGCGAGTTAGCATACTTTCCACATCTTCGCCCACATATCCAGCTTCTGTAAATACTGTAGCATCAACAATACAAAAAGGAACATTCAACATTTTGGCAATTGTTTTAGCCAATAATGTTTTTCCGGTACCTGTTTCGCCCACCATAATAATATTGCTTTTTTCTATTTCAACATCATCATCAGTAGCTTTCGGTTTTTGTACAATTCTTTTATAGTGGTTATACACAGCTACAGCCAGTATCTTTTTTGCATCATCTTGCCCAATAATATATTGGTCTAAGAATGTTTTAATTTCTTTAGGTTTTTTTACTACTAATTTTTTTGATGAAGCCTTGTATGAAGGGTTTTCGTTTAATACCAAGTTTAATTCCTGTTCAACAATTTCCTTAGCGTGTTCAACGCAACCCTCACATATGTGTCCCTGATGACCAGCAATTAAAATTTTAACTTCATCTCTGGGTTTACCGCAAAACGAACATCGTATTATCTCTTTCTTAGCCATTAATTTATTTATTGTAATTGGCAAAAATAAGGATAAAGTAGGAGAGAGGGTAATTGGATACTTGTATAAACCGATATTTTATTATGGTTTAACATTTATGTTATTGCTTAAACTGTCTAAAACAATGGGATTGTTACCTAGTAATTTATATTTTTTTCCATTTAATATTCCTGATTTACCACTCGATATTGGCATATTATAAACAGTAGCATTTGTTGCTTTTGAAGTAGGCATTTTTTCAATATTCAAACTATCGATTTTTTTAATGGGCATATTATCAATATTAGTTTGGCTGTTGCTAATTTTTACAGCACTTGTATCTATTTTGCCATACTTTTTAATATTGGGGTTTATTAACGCAGTTTTATTTTTTGAACGGATAATTGCATTAAACAATGAATCATTTGTTGATAGATGATTATTTTGTGCGTAACTAC
>CAZTOP010000008.1:0-19197 GCA_964615145.1 uncultured Chitinophagaceae bacterium | reverse complement strand
ATTGCATTAAACAATGAATCATTTGTTGATAGATGATTATTTTGTGCGTAACTACTTGTGCAAGTAATAATAAGACTTAAAAGTAAACTGTATTGTTTCATAGTAATTCAAAAAATAAAATTAAATAATTTTTATAAATGCTCGTGATAATTGAAAAAAAATATTTCATTCGGCAATTTTTCAATTAAAGAATATACAGCATTTAGTAAAATATTTGTGTTTTATTAATGGAGTTTTATAAGGTTTAAAAAACAATAGTTTGGTTTTATTAACTCATTCTTTTTTTATAAGAAACAATTCCCCTAATTTTCGCAAAAATTAACCTGTTTGAGAGAAGCACTTTTTATAAAAAAGAATAAAGATCGCTGGGAAAAAATGGTGCATTTGCCTGCTGATGATATTGATGAAATGGCAGCAGAATTTACACAGCTTGTAGATGATTTAGGTTATAGCAAAACTTTTTATCCAACAAGCAAAACATCAACTTTTCTTAATACTGAAGCATCTAAACGTTATCTTTCTATTTATGGTAACAGAAAAGAAAAACAAAACAGATTTGTTTTGTTTTTTACTAATGAATTACCATTAACTATTGCCAAACATCATAAAGTTTTATTGGTTTGTTTTAGCATATTTATGCTCTTTTTTGTAGTAGGTTTTTACAGCACTTTAACCGATGAAAGTATTGTACGCGATATTTTAGGAGATGATTATGTAAGGATGACAGAAAAAAATATTGCCGATGGGAATCCTTTTGGAGTATATCAAAGAGACAATAGCTTTTTAATGTGGTTGGGAATTATGATTAATAATATCAGCGTTTCATTCAGGTATTTTATGGAAGGGTTATTATTCCCATTTTTTACCATACCTGAGTTAGTAAGAGATGGCATGATGGTAGGCTCTTTTGATGCTTTTTTTTATTCAAAGGGATTAGGTAATATGTTTATATTAACTGTAATGCTACATGGTACACTGGAACTGTCTTCCATTGTAATTGCAGCAACAGCGGGTGTTGTATTAGGAAAAAGCTGGTTATTTCCAGGCACTTTAACCAGATTGCAAGCTTTTAAACAAGGAGCTAAAGATGGATTAAAAATAATTATCGGCATTGTACCTGTATTAATGATTGCAGCATTTTTTGAAGGGTTTGTAACCCGTTATTATAAAATGCCTATATGGATTAGTATAAGTATTCTTACAGTATCTGCAACATTTATTATTGGATACTTTATAGTGTATCCGCTACGTTTAAAAAAGAAAATGAATCGTACTGTTGGGTAAATTTATCACTATATTAATTTGTTGGTTGGGTTTATTACTAACACCTGAAACTCTTTTATCGCAAGCAATAGAGGATACAACGGTAATGGATAATGCTGCTGATGTGGTTGATTCAGTAAAATCTTATATTGAAGAAAGTGGGGTTACTGTTAAAAACATAGGATTGAATTTGGATGACGCAGATTTAGATACTTCAATTATCATAGAAAGGCTCCCATTTACAGATACTTTAAGTGTGCTATTAAAGCAAAAAGAATATCAATATCACCCTATCAATAAAGAACAAAAAGTATATACGCAAAATACAAAGAGTTCAAAGCCTTGGCTATCGGAAAATGCCATTAAAAATATTTTTTGGTTTATCACAGTTAGCTTTTTATTAATTGTAATAGTACTATATCTATTAGATGGGAATTTTAATATATTTAAACGAAGTGTAAAGGCTGTTAACACTGCAAATGATGCAGATATTTTCAATCAAAGTATTTTTGAATTAGACTACAATACATTAATTCAACAAGCTACTGAAAAAGGTGATTATAATATTGCCATCAGATTGTACTATTTAAAATTACTTGCAAATTTATCCAATAAAAAATTGATAGATTACAGCAAAGAGAAAACCAATTTTGAATATCAATTTCAGTTAATTACTACAGTTTATTATCCTGATTTTGTTGAAGCATCAAAGTATTATGAGTATGCTTGGTACGCAGATATCACTATTACAAAAAAACAATATGATAAAGTGGTTCAAGCTTATCAAATATTTGAACAAAAATTAAACTAAACATTGAAAAAAACAGCTTTATATCTATTGATTACAGTGCTACTAATTATGGTGGTTGCTGCATTCTTTATATATAAACCACAACAAGGGTTTGATAAAAAAGTAACATTAGCAAAAAAAGACACACGACCTTATGCCACCAGTTTATGTTATCAATCTATAACTTCAATGTTTAAGAATAGTGTTATAAAAAGTAACACAAGTGCCCCTTATGATTGGTATGAATATGATAGTGTAAAAAATGGTGGTCATTTGTTCTTTTTGGTGAGTCAGAGATTTAATCCAACAAGCGATGATTTAGGATTGTTAAAGAGTTTTATTGAGAATGGTAATTACGTTTTCATTTGCACTTCTAATATGAATGCTGACGCATTGGAATATTTTAAATTAGACCTTCAATACACTTTTAATACTATTGATATTGAAGATTCTTATTACGATTCAGTAAGCACCTATTTAAATACACCTTACTACTCAAAAGACTACAGCTTCTTTAATGCTGGTTTTACAAGTGGAATGGATTTTAAAAATATTGATAGTGTAAAGTATAATATTTTGGGCACCAATCATCAGCAAACTGCAAATTTTATTAAAGGAACAGTTGGCAATGGAATGATATTTTTTCATTCAGACCCATTTTTGTTTTGTAATTATTTTTTAACGCAACAAAATAATACTGCATACTTACAAAAGGTATTATCTGCAATACCTAATAATGTACACAAAGTAATTTGGGACGATTATTACACTTACAAAAAGAATAATGAAACTAAGAAAGATAATTCTCCTTTTAGAGTTTTGTTTAAATATCCATCTTTTATGTGGGCTTTTGGTCTTGCCATTTCATTGTTTTTAGTATACTTTATTATTCATTTTAAAAGAAAACAAAAATTTGTAATAGAAAAAAAATATTTAACGAATGATTCATTGTATTTTGCTGAAACTATTGGTAGGCTTTACTTTGAGAAAGGAGACCACTTGAATCTTGCAAAAAAAATGGCGTCCTATTTTTTAGAGCATATTCGTAGTAAATACTTTATTAATACTTCTGTCTTAAATGGAGAGTTGGTTGGTAAATTAAGTACAAAGTCTGGCTATAAAGAGGAGGGCTGCGAAAAAATTATTCAAACAATTGTAAACATACAAGCACTAGCAGAAATGAGTCAAATACAGCTTAATGAATGCTATTTATTATTTCAAGATTTTTATAAAAAAACAACATAATGGAAGAAAATATTTTTGAAGAAAGAACCAATTTATCGTTGCTGCACCAAGCTGTAATTTCTATAAATACAGAAATTAGAAAAATTATTGTTGGGCAAGATGATATGATACGAATGTTAATAGCTGCAATTTTAGCAGACGGACACGTTATTATTGAAGGAGCTCCAGGCGTGGCAAAAACAATTACTGCAAGACTTTTGGCAAAAAGTATTGCAGTAAAGTTTAGTAGAATACAATTTACACCAGACTTAATGCCAAGCGATGTCTTAGGTACATCTATATTTAATCCGAACAGTAGCAAATTCGAATTTAAAAAAGGACCAGTTTTTAGTAATTTAGTTTTAATTGATGAAATTAACAGAGCACCTGCAAAAACCCAAGCTGCACTATTTGAAATAATGGAAGAACGTCAGGTTACAATGGATGGAACAGCATATACAATGGAACCTCCTTTTATTGTTGTTGCTACTCAAAACCCAATAGAATATGAGGGAACATACCGTTTGCCAGAGGCTCAATTAGACAGATTTTTGTTCAAAATACAAGTGCCTTATCCAAGTTTGGAACAAGAAGTAAATATACTTTCAAAGTTTCATCAACTAGCTAGTGATAGTCCGTTTGACAATATTATGTCTGTACTTAATGCAGAGCAAATTATAGCAATCAGAGCTCAGGTAAAACAAATTATTATCGATGAAAAACTATTAGAGTTTATCGCAAAAATTGTAACTACTACCCGTAGCCACAAATCTATTTTTTTAGGTGCATCTCCAAGGGCATCTATTGCAATAATGAATGCTTCAAAAGCAATAGCAGCAATGGCAGGAAGAGATTTTGTTACGCCAGATGACATAGTTTTTGTTTGTCCTTATGTGTTGCGTCACAGACTAATATTAACACCAGAAAAAGAAATGGAAGGTATTACTACTAACGATGTTATTAAACAAGTTGTACAAAGTATTGAAGTACCAAGATAATTCTTTGAAAGAAAATTAAATTAAAGGAAAAACATAACAAGTAATAATAGAACATAACAATGAAAAGCTTTTACAAATCATTTTACTTGAATCAATTATTTTACATAATTGGTGCTTGTATTTGTTTGCTTTTTGCTTTATCATTTTTTTTTAGTTTTTTATTTGTTTTAGCTAAAATATTTTTAGTAGTGCTGATATTACTGGTTCTAGTTGATTTTGTTCTATTATATGCCAGACCTAATATTTTAAACATAAAAAGGCATATTCAAAATAGATTGAGTAATGGAGATGAAAATATTGTATGCTTAGACATAGAGAGTAATTACCCATTTTCTGTAATCATCAAAATTACAGAGGAATTGCCCGCTCAATTAATTTCAAAGTCTAAGACTATAGAGCATTTGCATTTGGTGCCTAATCAGTCGCTTGTTGTTAAATATTCTATTTATCCCACCGAGAGAGGAGAGTATTATTTTGGAGATACACTTGCTTTTGTTACTTCTCCCATCAAACTTGTTCAAAGACGATTCAGTTTCAAAACTTCACAAACTGTATTTGTATATCCTTCTTACGCACAAATGCAAAAGTTCTCTTTTTCGTCAGTTAGCAATAGTTTGCAACAAGTAGGTAGTAAAAGAATACGAAAAAGTGGCAGTAGTATTGAGTTTGAGCAAATAAAAGAGTATGTTCAAGGAGATGATTACAGGACAATTAACTGGAAAGCAACTGCCAGAAAATCGCAGCTAATGGTAAATACTTATGTTGATGAAAAATCGCAACAAGTATTTTGTGTTATAGACAAAAGCAGGAATATGAAAATGCCTTTTGAAGGATTGACATTATTAGATTATGCAATTAACACAAGTTTGGCACTTAGTAATGTTGCTATTCAAAAGCAAGATAAAGCAGGCTTAATTTGTTTTGCCGAAAAATTGGATTGTTTTTTACCTGCTGATAGTAAGCCTATGCAAATGGAGAACTTACTACAACAGCTGTATAAGCAAGAGACATTCTTTAAGGATGCTGATTATGAGGCATTGTATGCACAAGTTAGAAATAGGATAAAGCAAAGAAGCTTATTAATATTGTTTACCAATTTTGAAAGTGAATATGGACTTCAACGCCAGTTACCTTATTTAAAAAGATTAGCAAGCTATCATTTATTGCTTGTTGTTTTTTTTGAAAACACAGAAATAAGAAAAATGTTGGCGAACGACGCAAGCAATACTGAAGAAATTTACATACAAACAATAGCTGACAAATTTTTATATGAAAAAAAATTAATGCTCAAAGAATTACAACATAATGGCATTGCTGCTTTAATTACTTCACCAGCAGATTTAACTATTAACACCATCAATAAATATCTTGAAATAAAGACAAGGCAAGAGCTTTGATATTTTGCCACAGATTTTCTTCTGCTTAGTACCCTAATAAACCATTTGCAAATTTTTGTCTTAATTCGCAGGGTTATACAATTTTTATGGAAAATTTTTTTTCTGAATTATTTAACCTTCATAGAGGAGAGGAAGACAAGCATAAAACACTCGAAAATGTTAAAAGCAATATTTCATTTAGAGGTGCCAATCTTTGGATTTTAGCGTGTGCTATTATTGTTGCGTCGGTGGGTTTAAATGTTAATTCTAGTGCAGTTGTTATTGGAGCAATGTTAATTTCGCCATTGATGGGACCCATTGTTGGTGCGGGATTTGCATTGGGTGTTTACGATTTTTCTTTGTTACGAAAATCATTAAAAAACCTTTTAATTGCAACTGTTGTAAGTTTAATAGTTGCTACTTTATTTTTTTATTTAAGTCCATTTAAAGAAGCCCAATCAGAATTGCTAGCAAGAACATCGCCCAATATTTACGACATATTAATCGCTTTTTTTGGTGGTTTAGTTGGTGTAATAGCAATAACAAGAGTTGAGAAGGGTAATCCAATACCTGGTGTTGCAATTGCAACAGCTTTGATGCCTCCACTTTGTACTGCTGGATATGGCTTAGCTACTGCACATTGGACTTATTTTTTTGGAGCACTTTTTTTATATAGTATTAATTGTGTATTTATATGTATTGCCACTTTTTCAATAGTAAAATATTTAAAATATCCTTCTATAAAACAATTGGACTTAAAACATCAGAAGCAAGTAAAATATGGTATCACAGCCCTAATTTTATTAATGCTTTTGCCAAGTGCCTATTTTGCTTATTCGCTTTATCTGGAGCAACAATTTAAACAACAAGCCAATGAATTTATTGAAAAAGAATTTATTGAAAATGGAAGTACACTAGTTTATAAAAAAATAGATTATACTAACCAATCCAAAACAATTGTTTTAGCTTTTTTAAAAAAATCTTATTCCGATACAGACCAAGTTGCACTGAATAAAAAATTAAATGACTTTGGGCTAAAGAATACTAAACTCGTTATCAAACAAAATACCTCTGATAATATTCAAGCTTTAAAAAATGATATTTTAAATGAGGTAACAAAAAAAGATATTATACAAAATGAAAAAGATAAAAGAATTGCAGATTTAGAAAAAAGACTTGGAGAAGATACTTTTAATAACAAACAACTTTTATCTGAAATGAATGTGTTGTTTCCCAATATTAAAGAAGTCTCTTTGTCAAAACAACACTTTCAAACACTTCAAAACACAAGATTAGCCTATGTTTTGTGTGTAGTTTCAAAACCAAACTTGGAAATCCGTGAAAAAGAAAAGCTTAAAAATTGGCTTTTAAAAAAACTAAACATTAATCAATTAGAAATAGTAACAATAGAAAACTAAATGGATATTTACTTTGCCCTTACTCTGTTAATTTGTTTATCTGCATTATTTGCTTATGCTAATAGAAGAGTATTAAAACTACCTTTTGTTATTGGTCTTTTCATACTTTCTACAGTACTGTCTTTATTAGTATTTAGTTCTAAGTTTTGGTTAAATTTACCCTATACCGAAATGAAAGCTTTCATACATAAAGCACAAATCGATAAAATAGTTTTAAATATTTTGTTAGGATTTTTGCTTTTTGCAGGGTCATTACATACCAAATGGGCTGATATTAAATTGCAGATAAAACCCATAGTTACATTTGCATTTGGTGGGGTTTTAGCATCTACAATCATTATAGCTGCTTTATTTTATTATGTATTAGAAATTTTCAACTTACAAACAGATTTTATTTATTGCTTATTATTTGGTGCATTAATTTCTCCAACAGACCCTATTGCAGTATTAGGAATATTAACAAAAGCCAATGTGCCAAAAAGAACTGAATCAATCATTGTTGGAGAAAGTCTGTTCAATGATGGGGTAGGTGTTGTGGTTTTTATTGCATTGTTAGATACATTAAAAACAGGAAGTTTTAGCTTTTCACATTTCGGGATTTTATTTCTTCAAGAAGCGATTGGCGGTATTGGGTTAGGGCTACTATTGGGATATACTTTGCACATTTTTTTGAGGTCAATTGATCATTATGAAACAGAAATTTTACTAACACTAGCATTTGTAATGGGTGGATATGCTTTTTGCAATTACCTCCATGTTTCTGGTGCGTTAGCAATGGTTGTAATTGGCTTAATGGTTGGAAATTTCAGGCAAAACATAGCTATGAGCGATATCACTCAACAATATGTAAATAAATTTTGGGAATTGATAGATGTAATTTTAAATGCCATTCTATTTATAATTATTGCCTTTGTTTTAATTGTGGTTGATTACAAAGCAACATTTGTATTTATTGGTTTAATAGCAGTACTCATAGTTATATTAACAAGGGCAATACTTATTTTTGTTCCAAACTTTATTTTTCCTGAATTTTTGAAATTAAGTGTTAAAGAATCTAAAATGATTACTTGGGGCGGCTTGCGTGGGGGTTTGTCACTAGCACTAGCACTATCATTGCCTGATTCTGAAATAAAAAATATCATTTTAATTGCAACTTATTTTTGTGTTGTATTTAGTATAGTTGTGCAAGGATTAACTATTGAAAAATTGGCTAAATAATACCCTGAATTATATGCTTATGAACAAAAGTTATAAAAACGAGATTTGGAAGGAAGTTTATTTTGATTTTGAATATACCAATCAAATAAAAATTGAAGTTTCTAATTATGGAAGGGTGAGAAGTTTTCATAAAAATGCAGATGGCAATATTTTAAAAGGCTCCTTAACAAATGGATATAGATTTATAAGACTTAAATTTTTTAAACCTCGTAGTGCTGAGACTCAAAAAAGTATAGACCTTTTACAAAAAAAAATAGTAACCCTATCCAAAAAAATTAAAAGCTTTAAACTTACAGGAGAGGATGAAATAATTATTAAGGATGCAATACAATTACAACAATCTTTAAAACAAAAATTAAAGACAAAATACGCAACTGATGTAAAAAGCAGAACGATTTATTGGCACGCTGCAGTTCATAGGCTAGTTGCTTCAGCATTTTTAGAAAAGCCAACAATAGAACATACAATTGTTGGTCATTTGAATTTTGACAAAGAAAATAATAGTACAAAAAATTTAAAGTGGATGACTCCACAGCAAAATTATAAACATCAGCAAAAAAGCCCTTTTGTAATTGAGGATAGACAAAAGCAACTTTTCCAGAAAAGACAGAAATCAAAAGCAACAAAATTAACTGTTACAAGAGTTATGCTGCTAAAAAAAATGCTAGAACAACAAAAACCAATGGAGTATTTAGTTAAAATATTTAAGGTTTCTGCAACTCAAATCAACAGAATAAAGAAAGGCGAAAACTGGAAAGATATTGAAGTCTAAAACCATTACAATTATTAGATTTAATTCAAATGAATAGCCATACTATATTTATACAGCTTTAATCGATGCTAAGCCTTACTTTTACATACTTTCCTTAAAACTACAATACGAAACGCTGATGTCAAATATTGATACTAACGAACTAAGCAAGAATATGGAGGTTATACAAACCTTGCAATCTTTTGTTGCAGAAACAGTACAAACAACACTTTTAGATCCCGATGATTGCTGGCAACCTACAGATTTTTTACCAGATTTAACACTTGAAAGTGCCATAGATGAAATAAAAAAATTACGAGAAAGAACTTCGTGTATCCCTGATTCTGTTATTTGTTCCTTGATTGGAAATATGATTACTGAAGAAGCTTTACCTAGTTATCAAACATATTTTAATTTATTGGTAAATGAAGAAAAGAACTTAGTAAGTTCTAATGGTTGGGTAGCTTGGAGCCGAGCTTGGACTGCTGAAGAAAACCGACACGGAGATTTACTAAATAAGTATTTGTATTTATCTGGAAGATGTGATATGAAAGCAGTAGAGCAAACCATTCACCGACTTATTTATAATGGCTTTGATGCTCAAGCCAATGGAGATCCATACCAAGCTATCATGTACACATCGTTTCAAGAAAGGGCTACAAAAATTTCTCATGTAAATACAGGCAAATTAGCAGATAAAGCTGGTGATAATACTTTGTCAAGAATTTGCAAACAAATTGCTGGAGATGAAGCAAGACACGAAAAAGCCTACAAAGCTTTTACTTCAAAAGTTTTTGAAATAGATCCCAACGGAGCTATTAAATCTTTTGAAGACTTAATGAGAAAACAAATTGTAATGCCTATTGCACTAATGAAAGAAGGAAATAAAAATCCTAATATTTTTGTTGACTTTTCTTCCATTACACAAAAAATTGGTGTTTACACTACTTGGGATTATGCCAATATTATTGAACATTTAGTAAAACTCTGGAAAATCGAAAGCCTTACAGGACTTAAAGATGGTGCAGCAAAAGCACAAGAATACCTTTGTAAACTGGCAGATAGATATAGAAAAATAGCAGACAGAATGAAAGTGCCAGATGAAATTAGTTTACATTGGTTGTCCAACAACAAATTGGCATATTAATGCCTATCTAAACATTACTTTTTTAAATTCTGCCATTCATTTTTATATGCAAGCTGTAAACCTTAGATCCTTTCTTCAAAAAGTAAGATTCAACAAGAAAGGTTTTAAAAAATATTTAGGCAAAATAGAAAAAAATCCTCCTAAGGAGTTATATAAAACTTTATTACAAATTGATAAAGAAGTTTGGGAAGAAACAGATTGTCTTACTTGTGCAAATTGTTGCAAAAAAATGACTCCAACCTTTACCGATAAGGATATCAAAAGAATTGCAAAGCATTTAAATATGACAATAACTGCGTTTCAGGAGAAATGGCTGTATCAAGATAAAAAAACAAAAGAATGGATGAATGTAAAACAACCTTGTCAGTTTTTGAATTTAAACACTAATATGTGTAGTATTTATGATGTTAGGCCCGTTGACTGCTCAGGTTTTCCTCATTTTACAAAAAAACAACCAGTTTTATATTTGCACGTTCATCAACAAAATGTTGAATATTGTCCAGTAACATATAGAATGGTTGAAAAAATGATGGAAAAATTTCCTTCATAAACTAAATTTCCTATTTATTTAAAACGAATTATTTATTTTTAATAAAAAATTTTATGAGGTTTTTGGGCTTGTTTATTTCGGCTTCTATAACTATTGGATTAATTTGCATTTTAAATGTGCAAATTCCAGTTGGTAAAACTAAAACGCCTCGTTTGGGAATGTTTATATCTCCTCAAAAAGGATTTTGGCAAAATGCCGAACCCAGTAATGCTTCATTTGATGGAAAAATTAAAATGAAAGGTTTAACTACTAATGCTGATGTATATTTTGATGACAGATTAGTACCGCATATATATGCACAAAATAATCAAGATGCCTATTACGTGCAAGGATTTATTCACGCAAAGTTTCGACTGTGGCAAATGGAATTTCAAACTTATGTTGCTGCTGGCAGGTTGTGTGAAATTTTAGGCAAAGACAGCAGTGCTTTATCAAAAGATAGATTTTTCAGACGTTTAGGAATGGTATATGCTGCAGAAAACGCACTAAAATATATGGAACAAGATGAGCAAATGAAACAAATGCTCAATGCTTATACAGCAGGTGTTAATGCATATATTTCAAATCTTAAACCTAGCGAAATTCCCTTCGAATACAAGTTGATGGATTACAAACCTGAACTTTGGACTAATTTAAAAACAGCCTTGTTTTTAAAATTAATGAGTTATGATTTAACTGGTCAGGATAATGATATTTTACAGTCGAATGGAAAAACATATTTTGGATATGATGATTTTATGAAAATTTATCCGAATGTTCAAGATTCATTAGATCCGATTGTTCCAAAAGGGACTGCATTTGCACCTCCAAGTGTAAATGTAAAAAAGCCTTTTAATGCTGATTCCGCTTATTTACTTCAAAGAGATGAATTTACAATACCAAGACCCAACGTGCCTAACCCTGATAATGGCAGCAATAACTGGGCTGTTGATAGTAGTAAAACAAAAAGTAAAAGACCAATCCTTTGCAATGATCCACATCTTGGTCTAAACCTCCCTTCTTTATGGTACGAAATGCAAATTACAACTCCTGAGTACAGTGCATATGGAGCAACATTTCCAGGTTCACCAGCAATTATTATCGGATTCAATAGTAATATTTCCTGGGGAGTAACTAATGCAGGAAGAGATGTGAAAGACTACTATGAATTAAATTTTAAAGATTCCACAATGAAGGAATACCAGTTTAATACAGAATGGCGTAAATCAGAATTTAGAAAAGAAATCATAAAGTTCAAGGGAGAAAAAGATAGTTTGGTTGAAAACATAGCTATTACTGATTTTGGTTTTGTTATGTATGATAAACAATATCAAAGCAGTAATAATGATAAAAAATATATTGCTGTAAGATGGACAGCTCATGACCCGAGTAATGAATTGCTCACATTTATGAAACTAAATGCGGCAAAAAATTACAATGATTATATGACTGCCATTAGTAGTTATGAATGTCCGGGTCAAAACTTTGTTTTTGCCTCAAAAACTGGCGAAATAGCTATTACACAACAAGGAAAATTTGTAGCAAAATGGCAGCAACAAGGCGATTTTGTAATGAAAGGTGTTGATGAAAGTTTTATGTGGCAAGGATATATTCCCTTTAGTGAAAATCCACATTTACATAACCCTGAACGAGGTTTTGTAAGTAGTGCTAATCAAAAAGCTACAGATACTAGCTATCCATATTATTTAGGAAGAGCAGCAAATTTTCCACCCTACAGAGGCTATATTATTAATAGAAAATTAGCTCAAATGAATAATATTACTGTCGATGATATGAAAGCATTGCAAACAGATAATTACAACTTATTTGCCGAAACTGCAAGACCAATTCTTTTGAAATATATTGATGAGTCAAAGTTGGATAATGACGGTAAAAAATATTTGAGTTTATTAAAAAAATGGAACTTGAATAATGAAGTTGATGAAAAAGGAGCAACCATTTTTCAACTTTGGTGGGATAGTCTTGATAGCGAAATTTATGACGATGATTATATGCTATGTCGTTTTAAATTGCCACCAAGATTATACAGTTCTTTAGCAGATAATTTACTTCACGATAGTGCTTATAAATTTATTGATAATATCACTACTTCAAAAAAAGAGACTATTGAAGATGTGGTAAATACTGCATTTGAAAAAGCAAAAAAAGAATTCATTAATGAAGATAAACTTGGAAATTTGGCATGGGGTAAACATCGATTAACATCGATTAATCACTTTACTAGGGCAGCTCAATTGAGTAGAACAAACCTATCAACTAATGGATCTGGATTTAGCATAAACGCAACTAAAGAAAATCACGGACCAAGTTGGAGAATGATTGTTCACATGACAGATGATATTGAAGCGTATGGTGTTTATCCTGGCGGACAAAGTGGTAATCCAGGCAGCAAATACTATGATAATTTTGTCGATACTTGGGCAAAAGGTCAATACAATAAACTATTATTTGTGCCATCATCTGACACTAAGGATAACAAGAGTTTCAAATGGCATATTAACTTTACTAAATCTTAAATAAAAATCAAATTATGGAACAACAAGACTTTCTAAATGAAATGGATGAGAACAAATTACCATCTACTTTAAATGTATTAACCATTTTAACTTTTATTGGTAGTGGGTTAGCAATCATTATTGCTGCATTAACACCTTGGTTAATGAAATTTTCAAAAAGCTTTATTGATAAAGCTTTAAGCGATGAATCAGCTGTTGCAAAGCTGTCTCCTAAACAATTAGATGATATGCGAAAAAGCAACGAAATGTTTGAGCTGGTTTCTAAAAATTTCAGTATTACTATACCTGTAACTATTATTTGTGCAGTTGCATGTATAGTAGGTGCTGTTATGATGCGTAAACGAAAAAAAGATGGCTTTGTGATATATACTGTTGCAGAACTTTTACCACTAGTTGTAAGTTTAATATTAATGGGAACAGCCCAGTTTACTGGAATGCTTAGTATGATTGCAGCCTTTGGACTACCGTTACTATTTATTATTTTGTATTCTGTACAAAGAAAACATTTAAATAACTAAGAAATTGTTAAGCATCAAAAAATGAGTTTATTGATAATTATCAATAAACTCATTTTAGTTTATAATTGACCATCATCAAATAGTTCCCGTTCTATCTCTTCAATTTGAACAATGTCCCAAGCCTCACTTTCAGTTGGTGTAACATTTAATAAATCTAAAAGTTCTAATTTTTCGAATATATCTTCAAGTTGGGGTTTTAATTCACATATAACAAAACTGTAGTTGCTTTCGTAGAATTGTTGTTGAAGCTTGGTCAAGTTTTTCGCTGCCTCCTCATCAATTTTAGTTACTGCTTCTAAATTTAAAACAATATTTTTTATTCCCGAATTCATACAATTTAAACAAGCAATATGTATATCTTCGGCTAGTTTGTCAGAGATTTGTGGCACATTCGGTTTTATTACATTAAACTTTTCTTTGGTACTAATTTTGATTTCCATAATAAGTTTTTAACATTGTAAATACGAGCTAAAAAAATAACAACTTTAGTCAAAAATATTCGTTATTATTGTAACCATCCAAATTTAGAATTTATGGATAATAATTTTTCGGCACAGGTAAAAGAAATCATAGCATTTAGTAGAGAAGAGGCACTTCGGCTAGGTAACGACTTTATTGGTACAGAACATCTGCTTTTAGGCTTAATAAGAGATGGGGAAAATGCTGCCATCAAAGTTCTAAAATCATTAAATGTAGATTTGTACGAATTAAGAAAAGAGATTGAACTAGCCATTAAAGATAAAGCAGGGAAGAATATTGCCAATATTAACAGCTTACCGCTTACTAAACAAGCAGAAAAGGTGATTAGGATTACTGTTCTCGAGGCTAAAGCTTTAAAAAGTCCTTTGGTTGAAAGTGAACATCTAGTATTGAGTATCTTAAAAAATAAAGAAAATTTAGCAACACAAATATTAAATCAATTTGATATAGATTATGATATTTTTAGAAATGAATTAGGAATGGTTGGTACTTCTGGATTACCTGGTAATACCCCGCCACCTAATCCTAAAGCTGACTTTGCGGATAATGATGATGATGATTTCGATGAAGAAAAAGGCAGTTTTAAACAGCCCCAAGGTGGAGCCAAACAAGGAGCAAATACTAAAAGTAAAACTCCTGTTTTAGACAATTTTGGCAGAGATATTACAAAAATTGCCGAATCTGGTAATCTTGATCCTATTGTAGGAAGAGAAAATGAAATTGAAAGAGTTTCTCAAATCTTATCTCGTAGAAAAAAGAATAATCCCATATTAATTGGTGAGCCCGGTGTTGGTAAAACTGCAATTGTAGAGGGTTTGGCATTGCGGATTGTTCAAAGAAAAGTAAGCAGAGTTCTTTTTGATAAAAGGGTTATTAGTCTTGATTTAGCAGCATTAGTTGCTGGTACAAAATATCGTGGTCAGTTCGAAGAACGGATGAAAGCCATCATGAATGAATTAGAAAAAAACAGAGATGTAATACTTTTTATTGATGAAATTCATACTATTGTTGGTGCAGGAGGTGCAAGTGGTAGCTTGGATGCTAGCAATATTTTTAAACCCGCTTTGGCTCGAGGCGAACTACAATGCATTGGTGCAAGCACATTAGATGAATACAGAATGTACATCGAAAAAGATGGTGCCTTAGATAGACGTTTTCAAAAAGTATTAATAGAACCTCCAAGCGTTGAAGAAACAATCCAAATATTGACCAATATCAAGAATAAATATGAAGATTATCACAACGTAATTTATGATGCACAAGCCATTGAGGCATGTGTAAAATTGAGTGACAGGTATATGACTGACAGGCTTTTGCCAGACAAAGCAATTGATGTTTTGGATGAAGTGGGAGCAAGAGTACATCTAAAAAATATTAATGTGCCTCAGGATATTGTTGACCTAGAAAAGAAAATAGAAGAAGTTAAACTTGAAAAAAACAAGGTTGTAAAAAGTCAAAAATTTGAAGAGGCTGCAGCACTAAGGGACAAGGAAAAAAATCTTGGTAATGAGCTAGAAAAAGCCAAAGGAATTTGGGAAGAGGATAGTAAAAACAAACGTTATCCAATAAATGAAGAAAATATTGCTGAAGTAGTAAGTATGATGACTGGAATACCAGTGAAAAGAATGGTTCAAGCCGAAACTGAAAAGCTTCGTAAGATGGCTGAAGATATGAAAGGAATGGTAGTTGGGCAAGAGGATGCAATTGCTAAAGTTACAAAAGCTATACAAAGAAATAGGGTAGGACTTAAAGATCCCAAAAAACCAATTGGTACTTTTATCTTTTTAGGCCCAACTGGTGTTGGCAAAACAGAGTTAGCAAGAAGTCTTGCAAAATATATGTTTGACAGTGAAGATGCTCTTATCAGAATTGATATGAGTGAATATATGGAAAAGTTTACTGTAACTCGTTTAGTGGGTGCTCCTCCAGGATACGTTGGTTATGAAGAAGGGGGGCAATTAACAGAAAAAGTTAGACGAAAACCGTATAGCGTAATTCTTTTAGACGAAATTGAAAAAGCACATCCAGACATTTATAATATTCTTTTACAAGTTTTAGACGATGGTCAATTAACTGATGGTTTGGGAAGAAAAATTGATTTTAAAAATACAATGATTATTATGACATCTAACATTGGTGTTAGACAGTTAAAAGAGTTTGGCGATGGTGTAGGTTTTGCAACAGCAGCCAGAATGCAAAATCAAGATGAAAATAATAAAGCTGTTATCGAAAAAGCTTTAAAAAAGACATTTTCTCCTGAGTTTTTAAATAGAATTGATGATGTTATAATTTTTAATTCACTAAGCAAGGATAATATCAATAATATTATAGATATATTGATGAAAAGCGTTTTGAAGCGGTTGAATAATTTAGGCTTTAGTTTAGAAATAACCGATGAAGCCAAAGATTTTATTGCTGATAAAGGTTATGATGTACAATTTGGGGCAAGACCTTTGCATAGAGCTATTCAAAAATATTTAGAAGATCCATTAGCGGAAGAAATATTGAATATGAATATAAAAAATGGAGATGTACTAATTGCACAGTTGGATAAAGAAAATGCAAAAATTACATTTAATATTAGAAGTAATGAATCTGAAGCAATCGATGTATAACTAGTATAGCTGTAAAAGATAGGAGATGTAGTTTAAATACAACATCTCCTATGTTTTTTTGGGGGAATTATTTTGCTTTTTCCTTAGCCCAAGAGTCTTTCAATGTTACAGTTCTGTTAAAGATTAACTTGTTAGATGTACTGTCTTTATCTAAACAAAAATATCCTTTTCTTAAAAACTGAAAACGATCTGTTAAAACAGCTTTTTCCAATGATTTTTCTGCGTAAGCAATTCTGTGAATTTGCAGAGAATTTTCGTTAATATAATCTTTAAAATCACCTTCTTCGTCACTTACGTTTTCAACTTTGAACAGTCTATCGTATAAGTTAATTTCAATTGGAACAGCATCTTTGATGCTAACCCAATGTATGGTGCTTTTTACTTGAATTCCACTTGTATCATTACCGCTTTTGCTATTAGGAATGTAATTGCATATTAATTCTAATATATTTCCAAATTCATCCTTTATCACCTCTTCGCATTGAATAATGAAGGCACTTTTTAAACGAACCATTTGGCCTGGTGCTAGTCTAAAATACTTCTTAGGCGGATTTTCCATAAAATCTTCCCGCTCGATATAAATTTCATTGGTAAATGTAATTTCTCGGTAACCACCATTTTCATCTTCAGGATTATTTTCAGATAGAATGATTTCTCCATTTCCAGTGTAGTTTTTTATAGTAACTTTTACAGGGTCAAAAACAACCATTCTACGTTGAGCAATTTTATTAAGATGTTCACGAACACAAAATTCCAACAGCCCAATATCTACTAAGTTTTCTCTTTTTGCAATACCAATTCTATCACAAAAATCTCTAATTGCATCTGGAGTATAACCTCTCCTTCTCATTCCACTGATTGTTGGCATTCGTGGGTCATCCCAACCATTTACAAATTTGTCATTTACTAATTGTAAAAGTTTGCGTTTGCTCATTACAGTATAGTTCAAATTCCTTCTTGCAAACTCATATTGATGAGAAGGGAAAATGCCCAATTGTTCAATTAACCAATCATACAATTCTCTGTGAGGAATAAATTCAAGGGTACAAATGCTGTGTGTAATATTTTCTATTGAGTCGCTTTGGCCGTGAGCAAAATCGTACATAGGATAAATACACCAGGCGTCGCCAGTTCTATGATGATGGGCGTGTTTTATTCTATACAGAATTGGATCACGCATTAGCATATTCGTAGATGCCATATCAATTTTTGCACGCAATACTTTTTCACCATCTCCGAATTTGCCTGCACGCATTTCTGTGAATAAATTAAGATTCTCCTCAATAGTTCTTTCTCTAAATCGATTTGTTATTCCTGGCACCGTTGGTGTTCCTTTTTCAATAGCAATTTGTTCGGCACTACTATCATCAACATACGCTAACCCTTTATTGATAAGGGTTACAGCATATTGATACAGCTGCTCAAAGTAGTCACTAGCATAAAATTCATTTTTCCAATCAAAGCCAAGCCATTTAATATCTTGCTTAATACTTTCCACATATTCAGTTTCCTCGGTTGTTGGGTTTGTATCGTCAAATCTTAAATTCGTATATCCCTTATACTTTTGGGTTAATCCAAAATTTAGACAAATGCTTGATGCGTGACCCATATGTAAATAACCGTTGGGTTCTGGTGGAAATCTTGTAACTATAGTGTCATACTTGCCATTAGCTAAATCATTCTCAATAATTTCTTCTATAAAATTCAAACTTCTTGCTTCACTCATATTCATTATGTTGGGCAGCAAATTTAAGCTATAATATAGATTATATGATTTTTGATTTTTAAAAGTATATTCTTCAAGTATTATTTTTTTTAAATGAAAGATGCTTTGGTCGTTCTTAAATGTTTAATTGATTCATAAAAAAGTTATATAAATTCAATAAAATTTTTCAACTAACAGTCGTTAGCATACATTTGCAACTCAAATTTTTAGTATATGCAATTTGTTTTTACAGAAGAACAATTAATGATTCAAAAAGCAGCAAGAGACTTTGCTCAAAATGAATGTTTACCAGGTGTAATAGAACGTGACGAACTTCAAAAATTTCCTAAAGAGCAAATCGAGAAATTAGCAGATTTAGGTTTTATGGGAATGATGGTTAAGCCAGAGAATGGTGGTAGCGGAATGGATACTGTAAGTTACGTTTTAGCTATGGAAGAAATAAGTAAAGTAGACGCTAGTACTAGTGTTTGTGTGAGTGTTAATAATAGTTTAGTATGTTATGGTCTTGAAAAATATGGGAATGATGCACAACGCCAAAAATATTTGCAGCCACTTGCACAAGGAAAAAAAGACAATGAATTATACATTGGAGCTTTTTTGCTTAGTG
>CAZTOP010000007.1:0-89087 GCA_964615145.1 uncultured Chitinophagaceae bacterium | reverse complement strand
CACAAATTAAACAGCTAATATCCATTTCGGCACTAGGCTCTGTAAAAGGAAAATAACTTGGGCGAAAACGAACTTTGACATCTTTGCCAAACATTTGCTGAACAAAGAAATAAAGTGTTTGTTTAAGGTCGGCAAAGCTTACATTTTCATCAATATACAACCCTTCAACCTGATGAAAAAAGCAATGAGCTCTTGCACTAATGGTTTCATTTCTATACACACGACCAGGACAAATTACACGAATAGGAGGTTTTTGTGTTTCCATTATTCTTGCCTGCACGCTACTAGTATGTGTTCTTAACAACCAAGATGGTTCACCAGCTTTTGCATTGTTGATATAGAAAGTATCTTGCATATCACGTGCAGGATGATCTTCTGGTAAATTCATTGCACCAAAGTTGTGCCAGTCATCTTCAATTTCTGGACCTTCTTCAACAGCAAAACCAAGCGTTTGAAATATGGAAATAATCTGGCTTCTAACAAGGTTTAAAGGGTGCCTTGTGCCAACAATAGCAGGGTTTCCGGGCAAGCTCCAGTCTATTGAATCAGTATTAGATACTTCGGTTTCTTGTGTATTTTCTTTTAGTCTATTATACCTTTCTTCAACAAATATTTTAAAGTCATTTAGTATTTGACCAGCTTCTTTTTTCTTTTCATTTGGTACGTTCTTCATTTCGCTCATCACAGTTTTAAGCAACCCTTTTGTACCAAGATATTTAATTCTAAATGCTTCAACCGCATCTGCTGTAGCAGCTTCAACAGCAGCAATTTCAAGTTTATAATTTTCTATTTGTTGTAATAATTCTTCCATTTGGCGAAGATAAGTTGACTATGTATAAAATGTTTGTTTTATCCCTTTATTTGTATGCATATAAATAACCTACCAAATTAAAGGGTTATTATTTTTCAGTAACAAAACACTTATTACAACTAACGCAGAGTATTTATTTTTCCTGTTTAACTTTACTCAACTATTTAAACAAATTAACTAAACCATCTAAACTCTTTTGTTATTAGCATAAACGTAATAAAACACTAAATCTATTAAGTTTGTAACATTAAATTGTAGTAATGCACATAGATATTCAACAACTAGCTCCTGTACAAAGACAAGCCTGGTTGCAACATGCCATAGCACCAAGACCAATTGCACTAGCAAGTACTATTGATAAAGAGGGTAATGTGAACTTAAGTCCATTTAGTTTTTTTAATTTATTTTCTTCCAATCCTCCAATCGTTATTTTTTCTCCAGCTAGAAGGGTAAGAGACAATACTATTAAACATACTTTAGAAAATGTAATGGAAGTTGCAGATGTTGGTATTAATATTTGTGATTTTGATATGGTTCAACAGGTAAGCTTATCCAGCTGTGAATACCCAAAAGGTGTTGATGAGTTTGATAAAGCTGGCTTTACTAAACAACCCTCTAGCATTATTAAACCACCATTAGTTAAAGAAGCAAAAATAAAATTTGAATGTAAGGTTAATGAGATAAAAAGCTTAGGAGAAAATAAAGGGGCTGGACAATTAATTATTGCAGAAATATTACTAATGCACGTGGACGATAGTATTTTAAATGATGAAAAAAACAATATTGATCAAAGAAAAATTAATTTAATTGCAAGGCTCGGAGGCAATTGGTATTTGCAAAGCAATGCCGCTAATTTATTTGAAGTTCCAAAACCCAATATAGAATTAGGTATTGGGGTTGATGCTTTACCTAATAGCATAAGATACAGTAAGGTTTTAACTGGCAATGATATTGGAATGCTGGCAAATGTGAGCGAAATACCCAGTATTCAGCCAGCTTTTGATGATGAAAAAATGCGACACATTGTTCAATATTACAGCGTTAATCCCGCTGCTATGGAATTAGAAACTCATCAATATGCAAAAGAATTATTATTGCTTGGCAATATTGAAAAAGCCTGGCAGGTTTTATTAATGAGTGATATTGTTTAAAAATTTATGGAGCTATTCTATTTATTCTCCATAAGCCATTTACAAAACTATATGTAATTCTATCGTGTAATCTATTGCTTCTGCCTTGCCAAAATTCAAAATAATTGGGCACTAGTTTATATCCACCCCAATGTGGTGGTCTGGGGATTAATTGATTGCTAAACTCTGTTTTATATCTCTCTTCATTTTGTATTAAAACATCGCGACTTTTAATAACTTGGCTTTGTGGCGATGCCCAAGCACCCAATTTGCTTCCTTCTGGTCTTGAATTAAAATATTCATCATTGGTTTCGTTGGAAGCTTTATTTACCAGCCCTTCAATTCTTACTTGCCTTTGTAATTCTTTCCAAAAAAAACAAATAGTTGCGTTAGGGTTTTGTTTCAAATCATTTGCTTTTTGACTATTATAGTTTGTAAAAAAAGTAAACCCAGCAGCATCATAATCTTTTAGCAAAACAATTCTTGCTGATGGCTTTAATTCTTTAGAAACTGTAGCTAAAGTCATTGCATTTACTTCATCAATATTGCTGTCAATAGCTTCATTCCACCAAATGGTAAATTGGTCAAAGGGATTTATTGTCACATCTTCCTCATTCAAAGATTTTAAAGTATAATCTTTTCTGATATCAGCAATAGAAGCATTCATAAACTCAATTTAGGCTACAAAAGTACCATCTATACACAAATAGTTAAAAAAACAAACTTGGTTTTGATAATTCCATTTAATTCATTCACTTTTGCCTACCTTGCAAAAAAGGAAATTACCACTATGGGAATGTTTAGTTTTTTTACTCAAGAAATCGCTATGGACTTGGGTACAGCAAATACACTTATTATTCACGGAGATGAAATAGTTGTGAATGAGCCAAGTATCGTGGCTCTTAATAGAAATAATTTAAAGGAAGTTTTAGCTGTTGGCAAAAAAGCTTTGCTAATGCACGAGAAAACTCACGAAAGTATTAGAACAGTTCGTCCATTAAAAGATGGCGTAATTGCCGACTTTAATGCTGCCGAAATTATGATTAGGGAAATGATTAAAATGATTTACCCTAAAAAACCATTAATTCCACCAAGCTGGAGAATGGTTATTTGTATTCCATCTAGTATCACAGAAGTTGAAAAACGTGCTGTGCGTGATAGTGCTGAACAAGCTGGAGCTAAGGAAGTTTATATGATTCACGAACCAATGGCAGCTGCTTTGGGTATTGGCATTGATGTTGAGGAGCCAGTTGGAAATATGATTATTGATATTGGAGGAGGAACTACTGGAATTACAGTTATTGCATTGGCAGGTATTGTTTGCGACCAAAGTATTCGTATTGCAGGTGATGAATTTACAATGGATATTATGGAAGCATTACGTCGTTATCATAGTTTATTGATTGGCGAAAGAACTGCTGAGCAAATTAAAATTCACGTTGGTGCTGCTTTAAAAGACTTAGACTCCCCACCAGAAGATATGGCTGTAAATGGTAGAGATTTGGTTACTGGTATACCAAAACAAATTATGGTAACCTATCAAGAAATTGCCGAAGCTCTGGATAAAAGTATTTTTAAGATAGAAGAAGCAATTTTAAAAGCATTAGAAACAACTCCTCCTGAATTAGCGGCTGATATTTATAGAAGAGGATTGTATTTAACAGGTGGTGGTGCTTTACTTAGAGGCTTGGATAAAAGATTAAGTGCAAAAATTAAGTTGCCTGTTCATATAGCAGAAGACCCACTGAAATCAGTAGTTAGAGGTACTGGATTAGCATTAAAGAATTATCAACACTATCCTTTTATAATGAAATAGTTTTTGGACTTTGTGTGTTAGTCTTTGCAAGAAATGTATTTACAAAAGACCAACACACAAAAACTAGAAACAAATTACTAAAGACCCCAAAAAGTTGCGTAACATTTTCCTCTTCATACGGCAATACTTTAATCTTATCACCTTCTTTATTCTACAGTTGATATGTATTATCTCTTTAAGTAAACATAGTAGAACTCATGAGGCTTTTTTTTACACACAAGCAAATGAAATAACTGGGAAAATTAATACAGAGGTAAATAAGGTTACACGATACTTTAATTTAGTTGATGCCAATAAAGAATTAGCCATAGAAAATGCAAAATTAAAAGGACAGCTTGCAAGCAATTTTGTAGCATCTGATAGTTCAAAACTTATTGTTACTGATACTTTAATAAAAGACACATCAAATAGATACAGAAAATATACTTACCTACCTGCATTGGTGGTGAACAATAATGTTTCCTCTGCATCAAACTTTATTACACTTGAAAGAGGTTATAAACAAGGCGTAAAAAAAGATATGGGTGTAGTTGGCCCATTGGGAATTATTGGAAAAGTAGTAACAGTTAGCGAAAATTATAGTGTAGTTATGAGTTTGTTGAACAGGAACAGTTCTGTTTCTGCAATGTTCAAAAAAGGAGACCATCAATCTGGAAACGTTGAATGGGATGGAAAAGATGCTAATTATTTAACAATGAAAAAGGTTAGCAAAGCTGTTGATGTTAGAAAAGGTGATACTATCGTAACTAGCAATTATTCACCATCTTTTCCTTCATTATTGATGATTGGAACTGTTTCTGAAATAAGAACAGATGCTCAAGGAGATACTTATTCTTTAAAAATAAAATCAGCAACAAATTTTTCTACTTTACAGTATGTAAATGTAATTTTAAATCATTATTACGAGGAGCAAAATAAATTGGATTCATTAACCAGAAAACTACAATTTAATTCAGGGAATGAGTAATTTACTTAAAAATATATTTCGATTTATTTTGTTTGCATTTGTGCAGGTTTTTGTATTGAGCAGAGTACAACCACTTAGTCAATTTGTTACTCCGTATCTATACTTTTTATTCATACTCTGGCTGCCTTTTTCAATTAATAGATGGCTATTATTATTAGTGGGTTTTTCATTTGGAATGACAGTAGATTATTTTCTTGGAACCCCTGGCTTGCTCGCCGCTCCCTGTACTTTAATTGCTTATTTAAGACCTTTTTTATTAAACTTATTCATTGCACAAGAATCAACAGAGCAAAGCTTTGTAGAACCTTCTGTGCGTAGCATGGGTTGGGGACCTTATAGTTTATATATTGTTTTATTAACCTTTATTCATCACTTTTATTTAGTGTTTATTGAATGGTTAAGTTTTGGTTCATTTTTATATTTTATTGGCAAAGTAGCAGCAACCTCATTTGTAAGTTTGGTACTAATTTTTATAACAGAAATGTTATTTTTTAGAAAAGGAAAGTATAGAACAAATGCAGCATAACTAATTCAAATATTTTCCAACTATTGGCACTCTTCTGCCAACACCAAATGCTTTGGGAGATATTCTTATAATTGGGCAAAACTGATTCCTTTTGTATTCATTATTATTCACCATTTTCAAAGTTCTATCCACTAAAGCAGCATCAAATCCTTGTGCTTTAATTTCAACAGGCCCTTGTCTCCGTTCTATATATTGGTATAATATTTTATCAAGTATAGAATAATCTGGTAAACTATCACTGTCCTTTTGATTAGGTCTTAACTCTGCACTTGGTGCTTTATCGATAATATTATTTGGAATAATTTCTTCGTCTCGATTTATATATTTTGCCAAAGCATACACTTGCATTTTATAGCAATCGCCCAACACTCCAAGGCCTCCAGCCATATCACCATAGAGCGTTCCATATCCAGTGGCTAATTCACTTTTATTACTTGTGTTTAACAATACATATCCAAACTTATTGGCTATTGCCATTAAAATATTTCCCCTACTACGACTTTGAATATTTTCTTCTGCAACGCTAAATGGAAGGTCTTTAAAAACGGGTTTTAGGGTTGATAAAAATGCTTGATAAATATCGGCAATTTTAATAATGTCGTAAGGATTACCTAAGTTTTTACTAAGCTCTACTGCATCGTTTACGCTATGTTCTGTAGAATAAGGTGAAGGCATCAAAATAGCTCTTACATTATCTTTTCCTAAAGCATCACAAGCCAACGCCAATGTTACTGCACTATCAATACCTCCACTACTTCCAAGAATTGCTTTATTGAAACCCATTTTAGCAAAATAGTCTTTAATGCCTAAAACAAGTGCTTGATATATTTGATCAATATTCAGGTTCTCATCTAAAATTATTGGATTCAATTCTTGATTTGGAACAGCCGATGCTTGTTCCAAAATTTTGGAATTTATAGTGCCATCATCATTAATTTCAACAGCATCTAAAGCTTCGGCAAACATTGGTAACTGAATACATAAATTGGCATTTTTATCAAAAACCAAACTGGCTCCGTCAAATACAATTTCTGTTTGGCTGCCAACAGCATTACAATAAATTAAAGGCAATTTGTACTTTAATACATTGGCTTTAATAATAGCTTTTCTATCCTCATTATGAGTGTAATCAAATGGCGATGCAGAAAGATTAATCATCATATCAGGATGCTGCTTCATCAACTCATCCATAGGACAAATTCTATACAGAGGATTATCGCCTAAGTTCCAGATATCTTCACAAATTGTAATTGCTAATTTTTTACCCTTGAATTCTACAACATTCCAATTATATGCAGGTTCAAAATATCTGTATTCATCAAATACATCATAGGTTGGCAAAAGCGTTTTATGAACTTCGGCAATGATTTGTTTGTTGTATAAAAAGAAAGCTGCATTGAATAAATCTTTACCTTCTTTAATAGCGTTGTGTGCCGGAGATCCAATAATAACACCTATTTCAGCAGTATGCTCTTTTATTACTTCTATGGATTGATAACATTTATTAATGAAATCTTTGAACTCAACAAAGTCTCTGGCAGGATAGCCACAAATACTCATTTCACTAAAAACAATTAGGTCTGCATTTTGATTTTTTGCTATTTCAATAGCCTCAATTATTTTTTGTGTATTAACTTCAAAATTGCCAATATGATAATTCTGTTGTGCAAGAAAAACTTTCATTGAGCAAATATAAATTGACAATTAGTAAGGACTTTTATGAAGTTTGATAAATCTGCATCAAAATATTAATTTTTATAATCTACCGTTCTTAATTTCGTCAATAACATTGGGGTCAAGCAAAGTTGAAGTATCGCCCAAGTTTTCAACTTCTCCTTCAGCTATTTTTCTTAAAATTCTTCGCATAATTTTTCCACTTCTTGTTTTGGGTAAACCACTTACAAACTGAATTTTATCGGGCTTTGCAATAGCTCCAATAACACGAGTTACGGTTTGCAAAATATCTTTTCTTGTTTGATCTTCACTACTATGAAAATGACTACAAATTACATAAGCATAAATGCCTTGTCCTTTAATATCGTGAGGATAACCAACCACTGCACTTTCTACAACATCGGCATGCATATTCAAAGCATTTTCAACTTCAGCTGTTCCAATTCTATGACCACTCACATTTAGCACATCATCCACTCTACCAGTAATTCTATAAAAACCATTTTCATCTTTTATAGCACCATCTCCAGTGAAATATAAATTAGGATATGTTGCAAAATAGTTTGTTCTACAACGTTCATGATCACCATAAGTTGTTCTTAAAATACTAGGCCAAGGAGCTTTAATGCAAAGGTTTCCTTTCAACATCTCATTCTCATCTTTTTCTGTTACTTCATTGCCTTTATCATCAACCAAAATAGGTTGCACACCTGGCATAGGAAGTGTTGCCCATCCTGGCTTTGAAGGAGTAATGCCAGCAAAATTGCTGATTAAACAACCACCAGTTTCTGTTTGCCACCAAGTATCAACAATGGGGCATTTTCCTTTGCCAATATTTTCATTATACCAGTTCCAGGCTTCTTCATTTATTGGTTCTCCCACTGTTCCCAAAACTTTTAATGATGATAAATCTTTTCCGCCCAAAGGAATTAAGCCAAAGCTCATTAAACTTCTAATAGCAGTGGGTGCAGTGTATAAAATATTTACTTTGTGTTTATCTACAATATCCCAAAATCTTCCAGCATCGGGATAGGTTGGAATGCCTTCAAACATTAGGCTTGTAGCACCAGCACTTAAAGGTCCATAAACAATATAACTATGACCAGTAATC
Organism: uncultured Chitinophagaceae bacterium; assembly: GCA_964615145.1. Lineage (GTDB taxonomy): Bacteria > Bacteroidota > Bacteroidia > Chitinophagales > Chitinophagaceae > CAIVPM01. Next base: position 81,052 of record CAZTOP010000007.1, on the reverse strand, counting down.
CAGCCAATATCTGCTGTACAAAAATGCACTTGCTCTGGTTGGTATTGAAACACATTAACGAAAGTATAGTTTGTCCAAACCATATAGCCTGCACTACTATGTACCACACCTTTTGGTTTGCCTGTACTGCCACTTGTATAAAGAATAAACAATGGATCTTCGGCATCCATTTCTTCTGCTTCAAAAGAGACAACACCATCCTTTTCTACTTGATGTTCTGCAAATTCCATTTCATCTTCCCACCAAATATCTCTTCCTTTAATCATTGAAACTGGTGTGCGTGTTCTGGTATAAACTATTACTTTTTTTACTGTTTTATTTCCTATCAAAGCATCATCAATAATACCCTTTAATGGAATCACTTTTTCGCCACGATAAGCACCATCGCAAGTAACAATAAATTCAGCTTTTGCATCTTCTAATCTATCAGCAATGCTTTGTGCAGAAAAGCCTCCAAAAATAACGCTATGAATAGCACCAATTCTTGCACAACCTAAAACTGCATAAGCCAATTCAGGAATCATTCCCATATAAATACAAACCCTATCTCCTTTCTTTACACCATTGTTTTTTAACACCTGTGCAAACTGGCAAACCCTTTTGTGTAAACGATTATAGGTTACTGTACGAACTCTTTCATCTGGATGATTGGGTTCCCAAATAATAGCAGGTTTATCGCCCATTGTTTTTAAATGCCTGTCGATACAGTTTTCTGTAATGTTGAGTTTTGCACCACTAAACCATTCTATTCTAGGTTCAGTAAAATTCCATTCTAATACTTTATCCCATTTCTTTTTCCAGGTAAAATGTTCGGCAATTTCAGCCCAAAATGTTTCGGGTTGTTCAATGCTTTTTTGGTAAACTTCTTTATATTCCTCGAAAGATTTTATTTGATAAGAATAGCTCATACAATCGTATTTTTTATAGAGGATAAAATTAGGGGAATAGCATTTGGAGATTTATGATTTTTTTAGATGACCGTAAGATTTTAATTTAACATTTCACCGACAACCTTTGCAGAACCTGATTTTATAATTCTATTTTAAATTTTGTTATAGTTTTTTTGCTAAACAAAATTTAAGATGTATGTTGGCAATCTCTAACTAATTTCTTCTTCTGCCTTATGATAAGTTCAACAAAAAATATTTGGAAAGTTATTGGAGCATCTTCTGTTGGTACTTTAATTGAATGGTACGACTTTTATATTTTTGGAAGTTTAGCAACAATTATTTCCGAAAAATTTTTTCCATCTACAAATCCTACAACTGCATTTTTAGCAACATTGGCAACTTTTGCTGCAGGGTTTATTGTACGCCCATTTGGTGCTTTATTTTTTGGAAGACTTGGAGATATTGTTGGTAGAAAATATACTTTTTTACTAACGTTGGTGATAATGGGTGGTAGCACATTTTTAATTGGATGCATGCCTACTTATGCAAGCTTTTCTTTTGCTCCATATTTAATTTTAATACTAAGGTTATTACAAGGCTTAGCATTGGGAGGAGAATATGGTGGTGCTGCAACTTATGTTGCAGAATATGCACCAGAAGGAAAACGTGGTTATTACACGAGTTGGATACAAACTACAGCCACATTGGGTTTGTTTGTTTCATTAGTAGTTATAATAACAGTTCAAAGTTCTTTAAGCAAAGAAGCATATAATGAATGGGGTTGGCGTTTGCCATTTTTAATGAGTATCTTTTTAGTACTGGTTTCTGTTGTTATTAGAATGAAGATGAAGGAAAGCCCTTTGTTTACTAAACTAAAATCAGAAGGCAAAACATCTACCAACCCATTAAAAGAAAGTTTTGGTAACAAAGCAAATATGAAGATGGTGTTATTAGCATTATTTGGTGCAACAATGGGACAGGGCGTTGTATGGTACACAGGTCAGTTTTATGCTCAAACATTTCTACTAAAAACTTGCGGACTAGAAGCTACTCAAACTAATACATGGATTGGCATTGCACTAATTTTTGCAACACCTTTTTTTGTAGTATTTGGTTGGCTGAGTGATAAAATTGGACGCAAAGGAATTATGTTAACAGGAATGTTATTGGCTGTGATTTGCTATCGACCCATCTTTAAAAAATTATATGAAATATGTGATACCAAAAATAAAATTGAAGTAACATCAATTATTATTACAAGCAAAAAAATCAATCCAAATAAGCTATCAGACTCTTTAATTGTTAAGAACACAAGTGCAGTATTTACAGATAGTTCAAAGCTTTTACTAACGGAAACTTATTCTTTAGAAAAATTGAAAATAAACATCAACTCGCCGATTGAAACAAAAAAAACAATCACATTAGCATCGAGCTATCAATGGAAGATTATTGGTTTAATCTTTATTTTAGTAATATTTGTAACAATGGTGTATGGTCCAATAGCTGCATTTTTAGTTGAACTTTTTCCTACAAAAATCAGATACACCAGTATGAGTTTACCTTACCATATTGGCAATGGTGTATTTGGTGGATTAGTCCCTTTCATTGCAACATTAATTACTGTTTCGCCTGGTAGCAATTATTTAAGTGGATTGTCTTATCCAATTGGCGTGGCAATAATTTGTTTTGTAATAGGGATTTTATATTTGAGTAGTAAAAAAGCAAGTGGCGAATAGCTAGTGGCAATTGGGTTTTATTTAAAATTTATCATTCAACATTTAAAATAATTAAAGTGAATACAATAAAAAAATATCTTGGAATTGTTTGGATAATTGTTGCTATTGCAGCAATTGTTTTCTTGGTTCAATCTGCTATTCAAAACATAAACCCTTATGGAAAGTTAGATATCAACAAACCGATGCCTTGGATTATTATCATTATTATTTTTATACCAATTGCTACTGGGTTAGCTTTGTTTGGCTGGTATGCTTTTAAGGGAGAATATGATAAATAAGAGCTATCTGTTTGTTAAAATTATTTAGACTTATGTGTCTACTCTTATCTTTACAAAATGTCAATAGAAGTATCCAATCTTACAAAAATATACGGTACACAAAAAGCAGTTGATAATATTTCATTCAACATAAATAAAGGAGAAATTGTTGGTTTTCTTGGGCCCAATGGTGCAGGTAAAAGCACAACAATGAAAATGCTTACAGGCTATTTACAACAAGATGCTGGAGATGCAAAAGTTTGTGGTATTGATGTTAAAACAAATACTATTGTAGCCAAGAAAAAAATTGGTTATTTACCCGAAGCAAATCCTTTATATTATGAAATGTATGTGAAAGAATATTTAAGCTTTATTGCAGGAGTGCACAAAATTAGCAATGAGCAAAGTGTAATCAGCAACATCATTGAACTTGTTGGTTTACAAGTTGAGAAAAATAAAAAAGTAGGGCAGCTATCAAAAGGCTATAAGCAGCGTGTGGGCTTGGCTGCAGCCCTTATTCATCAGCCAGAAGTATTGATTTTAGATGAGCCAACAAGCGGTCTTGACCCTAATCAAATTATTGAAATTAGAAACGTTATTAAAGAACAAGGTAAAAACAAAACTGTACTTTTTTCGTCTCACATTTTACAAGAAGTTCAAGCTATTTGCGATAGGGTTATTATTATTAACAAAGGCAAAATTGTTGCTGATGATTTACTTAGTAATTTGCAAAAAACAGGAAAAAGTTTAGAAGATATATTTAGAAGCCTGACTAGTATTTCATAGTTAAACTTATATTTTTTTTCATTAAAATCAACAACATTCAATTAAACATTAAAGTATAAAAAATTATACTTAAAAAAATATGAGTAATTACCCCAACTTACATACAGTTCTTTCTCCAAAGTTGCTAGACATATACGATATAAAAAATAGCATTGTTGTTATTATTGATGTTTTTAGAGCTACAAGTACCATTGCTACTGCGTTGTACAATGGAGCTAATAAAATAATACCGGTAGATAATGTTGAAAAATGTATTGCTATTGGTAATGCAACTCCAAATAGCATTACAGCTGGCGAACGTGATGGAAAAGTAATTGAAGGTTTGCAATATGGCAATTCTCCAGCAGAATACTCTAAAGATTTTATTGATGGAAAAACATTAGTACTTACAACCACCAATGGCACCAAGTTATTACACATGGCAATTAACAATGGAGCTAGTGATGTTATTACAGGTTCTTTCCCAAACTTAAGTGCAGTTTGTAATTATTTACAACAGCAAAAGAAGGATGTTTATTTAGGTTGCTCTGCCTGGAAAGATAGATTTAATCTAGAAGATACACTCTTTGCTGGTGCAGTAATTAGCAATTTAAAAGCAAACTTTACCATTCATTGCGACGCCAGTTTAATGGCAGAGCAAATGTATCAATTACATAAAAATGATTTAACATCTTTTATAAAAAACACCACACACTGGCACAGACTTGCAAAATATGGCTTGGAAAAAGACATGGAGTTTTGTGTAACTATTGATGGTGCTAATGTATTGCCAATTTATAAGAACGATGCTTTGTATATACATTAGATGGTTATAAAATAAGAGAGGTTGACATATTGCCAACCTCTCTTGTTTTATTTATCTTCCTCTATATGATGAATGATTTTGTCCTGCTGGTTTTTTAGGAAACTCTCCGCTTCTATTAGCACTTTTTTGAAAAGTTGTTTTTCCACCAAAACTTCTTTGCGGACGCTGTGGTTTTGGCAAAGCCTTTAACACTGTATGATTCATTAAAGGATAAGGATGATTCTCAATCAATGGAATTTGCTTTCCAATCAGCTTTTGAATATCACGCAAATATTCTTTCTCTTCAGCATCACAAAATGCAATGGCAATACCACTTGCACCTGCTCTACCCGTTCTGCCAATTCTATGAACATACTGCTCGGGTACATTTGGTAATTCGTAATTAATTACGTGTGTTAATTCGTCAATATCAATTCCACGTGCAGCAATATCTGTTGCAACTAATACTCTTGTTTGTTTACTTTTGAAATTATTCAATGCATTTTGTCTGGCATTTTGAGACTTGTTGCCATGAATTGCTTCTGACCTGATACCAAGTTTTGATAAACCTTCAGCAACTTTATTTGCACCGTGTTTAGTTCTTGTAAATACCAGAGCTCTTTCTATTTTTTGGTCTTTTAAAATATCAACTAATAGATGCTTTTTGTTTTCCTTATCAATATGGTAAACAACCTGATTAATAATTTCAACAGTTGTTGATGCAGGTGTTACTTCTACTTTTGAAGGGTTGTTTAAAATAGTATTAGACAATTCAACAATAGCAGGTGGCATTGTAGCAGAGAAGAACAATGATTGTCTTTTTGCAGGAAGTTTTGCAATCACTTTTTTAACATCGTTTACAAATCCCATATCCAGCATTCTGTCTGCTTCATCCAGCACAAAAAACTTAATGTGGTTTAAATCAACAAACCGTTGGTTCATTAAATCCAATAATCTTCCTGGTGTTGCAATTAAAACATCTAAACCAAGTTTTAATGCTTCGACCTGACTAAACTGGTTTACGCCACCAAAAATTACTTTATATCTTAAAGGTGTGTTTCTTCCATAGTTTTCAAAGCTTTCGCCAATTTGTATGGCAAGTTCTCTTGTGGGTGTAAGAATCAGACATCTGATTTCACGTTTTCCTGGAGCAATATTTCTATCCTCGCATAATAACTGTATGATTGGAATAGCGAATGCTGCTGTTTTTCCTGTGCCAGTTTGTGCTACACCTAGCAAATCTTTTTTAGCCAATACCAATGGTATGGCTTGTTCCTGAATTGGGGTTGGCGTTGTATAGCCCTCGTGTTTTAGAGCCTTGAGTATAGGCTGCATTAAATTCAATTTCTCGAATGACATTATAAATGTTTTTAGACCAAATAAATATTGAAAAGGTTCTTAATCATTGGTCTGATGAGAAGGAATTCTTTGTGTAGTGTGGAATTAGAACGCTGGCGGATTCGCCTTAATTGTTGTAGAAAGCAGCTTGTATTTGCTGCTTTATTAATACCTAACTTGCAGCAAACTTATGGCAAAGCAGGTTAGTAAATCAATTTATTTTAGATTGTTGATTCATGGTTTATAAAGAAACATAATAATTCCATTATAATTTTAAAAGTCATTCTGGATTAGATTGATATTTTTTTTCACAAAAAAATGATATAAAATTATTGTTTATACACCCCGTTACAATCTTCAATAAAACATTGGTTTTGTAAAAATCCGAAGATTTATATAACCAAAAAGCCAATACTACAACTATGTTTTTCTGGCACTAATAACCTTACAGAAATTATTTTTTAACAGTTTACTAATATCCACTAACTATACATATTTTCGTTTATATCGATTGATAATATCAATACAAATCGTAATTCCAACATCATAAATCTTAAATAGAATGTCTGTATTCAATCAAAATCGAAGCAGGGTGGTGCAAACCATTTTTGTGGTAGTTTTTGTTATTATATTACTTCAATTAATCAACTTACAAATTGTTTCTTCAAAATATCGAAGAGCGGCTGACGAAAACGCAAATCTGAGAAAAACTATCTATCCCAATAGAGGAATTATTTTCGATAGAAAAAAACATAGTCTCTTAGAAAATATTCCAATGTATGACTTAATCGTTACTCCATCTGAAACAAAAGGATTAGATACATTGGCATTTTGCAGTTTGATGGATATTGACACAATTACGTACAAAAAAAGAATTATAAAAGTTATTAATAAAACTGGTAGTTGGGTTAAACCTGGAACTTTTGAGGCACTACTTACACCAGAAAAATATGCTCGTTTATCTGAAAATATGTATCGCTTTCCAGGCTTTTTATTGAGCGAACGTTCTGTAAGAAGTTATCCATACAATGCAGCAGGTAATGTATTGGGCTATATTGCTGAAGTGGATACTGGCTTTTTAAGAAGGCATAATGGCGAGGGTTATGAAATGGGGGATTATGCTGGTATGACAGGACTTGAAAGAACCTACGAAAAGGTACTAATGGGGCAACGAGGTGTAAAGCGACTAATCAAAGACAAACTAAGCAGAAATATGGGTTCTTACGAAAATGGAATGTTTGATACCGTTGCTATTGCTGGCAAAAACTTATATAGTAGTCTTGATATTGAGTTGCAAAAATTAGGAGAAAAATTAATGAAAGACAAAGTAGGAAGTATTGTTGCCATTAACCCAAAAACTGGTGGTATATTATGTATGGTAAGTGCTCCTACCTATAATCCAAATTATCTTACCGGACCAGAAAGAAGAAAACACTTTGGGGAGCTTTTTACCGATCCAAGAAAGCCACTAATTAATAGACCCGTAAGTAACAAATCTTCTCCAGGCTCAACATTTAAAACAGTTGTAGGTATAGTGGGTTTAGCAGAAGGTGTAATTGATGAACATTATAGTTTAACTTGTGGTGGTGCTTTTTGGGGATGTGGTAATGGCAAACCTAAATGTTTAGACAAAGGAACATTTGATATTAAAGGTGCTATTGCTGTTAGCGATAATGCTTTTTTTGCAACTGTTTATAAAAAAATATTAGACCAAAGTAAATATCCTAATACCGATACTGCCTTGGAAGTATTCAATAGATATGCCCATTCGTTTGGTTTAGGAAGTAAATTAGGAGTAGATTTACCCTCTGAAACAAAAGGAAATATCCCATCATCAGCATTTTACAGAAAAATGCATAGTTCAAAATGGAACTCTTGCAATATTATTTCAAATGCAATTGGACAAGGCGAGGTCGAAGCCTCTCTTCTACAACTTGCAAACGTAATGGCAACTATTGCTAATAAAGGACATTTTTATACGCCACATTTAATTGACTCAATTGAAGGGGGCGATGAGTTTAAATTGCTTGATAATTATAAAATAAAACACAATGTTTTAAATGTTCCAGATAGCGTATTTGAGGTTGTACACGATGGAATGCAAGCTGTAATGGAATATGGCACAGGTGCTGCTGTTAAGGTTGAGGGCATAACAATTTGTGGCAAAACTGGTACTGTAGAAAATTATACTAAAGGAGAAAAGCAAAAAGACCATGCATTTTTTGGAGCGTTTGCACCAAGGGAAAACCCACAAATTGCTATTGCTGTAATGTGCGAAAATGCTGGTTTTGGTTCTCAATCATCTGCTCCTATTGCTAGCTTATTAATTGAAAAATATTTAAAAGATAGTATTACTGGTAATGAAAGAAAAAGACTAGAAGAAAGAATTACAAATACGAAGCTAATTCCTAAAATTATGCAGTTACAAATTGATGCTATGGAAGCTGCCCGAAAGGCAAAACAAGATTCTATAAACAATATTTTAGAAATGGATAAAGAGGGAAGAGACAGCTCAGATATTTATCAAGATGAACAGAAACCCAATTTACCAATTACCGATTCCTCCAAACAACCTATTAAAAAAAGTACCAGAATTAGTGATAGTTCGAATGCTGTTTTATTAGATGAAAAACGCAAACAAACCAAACAAAATAAAGAACAGATATAAAACAAATCATTGTAAAAAAATGTTTCGATTTCGTTGCCAATAATTTTATTGATAGCAATAAATTAAGTTGCTTACATTTATATTTCTAAAACAACGATTATGCTTGAATGGCAAACAGGAAAGGTAATTGACATACAAAATGCTTCTTCCACTACAAAACGCTTCTTCATTGAAATTCCTGCAACAAGTAACTTTGAGTTTGAAGCAGGTCAGTTTGTAACACTTGACCTTCCTATTCACGAACAAAAAAATAAACGTTGGCGTAGTTATTCCATTGCATCTGCTCCTAATGGTACAAATATTATAGAACTGGTAATTGTTTTACTTGAAGGTGGTTTGGGTACAACATATTTGTTTAATGAAGTTTCTGTTGGAAGCGAATTGTTACTGCGTGGACCACAAGGAAAGTTTACCTTGCCTGAAACTATTGACAAAGACTTGTATTTTATTTGTACTGGAACTGGTATCGCCCCTTTTAGATCAATGGTACATTTTATATACAATAATAATACTCCTCATCAGAATATTTATCTCATTTTTGGCTGCAGGCATTTTGGAGATTGTTTGTATAAAGACGAGTTATTAGAAATGCAAGAAAAATTGTCTGGATTTCATTATATGCCTTGCTTTTCAAGAGAGGTTGATATTCCACATTGTGGCCGTAAAGGTTATGTTCACGAGGCTTATACTGAAAAAGTTTTAATGAATAAAATTAACAATGAATTAAACCCTTCTGCATTTTATTTATGTGGCTGGAAAAATATGATTGATGAGGCTAAACATAGAATTGTAGAACTTGGTTTTGATAAAAAAGCTGTTCATCTTGAGTTATATGGATAACCAATTTAGCAAATAAAAAATTTATTTTAAATAAAAAAACGTCCAGAAGTCAATGCTTCTGGACGTTTTTTGTTACCATAAATTCGAATATTACTTTTTAATAAATTTCTTAACAGTAGTTTCACAACCATTATTACAAACTACTTTTATGGTATAGTTACCCGCTGCTATTTTAGATAAGTTGATGTAAGTATTATTCTCTCCAACATTAATTTCAATAGCTTTTTCTACAACAGCTTTACCATATATATCGGTAATTAAAATTGTTGCTTTTGTATAAGTTGGAGATGAAATAGAAATGTTTAGTTTGTTATCAACTGGGTTTGGGTAAACAGAAATAATATCTAAAATCAAGGTTTTATTTGATTTTATTGAAACAATATTGCTGTAAGTGTATTTACCGTCTTTGTCTAACTGCTTTAATTTGTAATAATTATTAATATTATTTGTTACATCCTCAAATCTATAAGATAAAACAGTGCTACTATTACCATTAACCGCTTTTGTACTTACAAAACCTACTTTAATAAATTCATTTGAATTTGTATTTGTAGAACGCAAAACTTCATATCCCAAACAATTGTTTTCTGTTAAAGTATTCCATTGTAAAATATTACTGTTTGAGCTTCTATATCCTTTTAAAGTCAATCCAGAAACTGATAAAACAGGACTAAATTCGTACGCTCCTGCGTCTGGAGTTACAGCACTTCTTACACTACCATCAAAATCTGTAAGTACTCCTACAGGTGTTCCAATATTGTCTACAGAATCTGCATTAGGCTTATAATTATAACCGCTTGCATTTACAAATTTTGGATTGGCATTAACACTTGCTTGATCATAAATACTACCAGCAGCAAGTTTCCAGCTTGCAAGTGTTGAATAATTTGTTCCTTGCAACGTAGCAATATTACCAGTTACAGAAGAGTCAATATAAAACACATTATTATTACTGTTGAAAACAGACGAACTATTACCTATTGACAAACAGGTTTTGGTGCCAGAACCATTACGACCAATGTAAATTAGATTATTTTTGAATTCCATTCCTGTGGCTTGTACTGGCTGATGAAATCCAAATGTATTCCCTGCAGTGGCTGTTTTATCGTCTAAAACAATTGTATTATGATATACTTTTACATTGTTACCAAATGAGCACATTATACCATATGTAACACCGTTTCCGTTCATATCATAAATAAGGTTATTAATAACTTTATTAGGATTTGTTGCAGTTGGATCTGAGCCAATGAAAATACCATAACTAGTTTGTGTACTTGTTTTAATTGCACCAAATAAATTATGAACCCTATTTTTTTCGACCAAAGCACCAAAAGCACCAGTGTATATATAAACTCCTGCACCAGATGTAACAGAAGTTCTTGTTGGTCGAGAAAAATCATTGCCACGAATAACCAAACCACTTGGTTGATATTGTGCATAAACACCATAGTTATAAAAATCTTTAATAATATTTTCTTCTATTAAATTATTAATATTTTGAGTAGACGAACTGGAGTTTCCATATAAATAAATGCCATAATACCCAGCATTTATTGTATTATTTTTTATTACATTAAAACTACCATTGTTGCCTTGTGTAGACAATGTTGTAGTAGAACCATTCATATAAATACCAATAGCATTTAAACTTGTAATACTTGCATTGCAATTAATGGTACAATTTCTAATTACATTACTATCTGCTTGATTGGTTAACACAATTCCCCAACTATACGTACTTGTTGAAATATCAATATTAATGCTATCTAAAATAATATGATCGGCTCCGTTTAGAATGATTGCAGCTTTATTGTTAATGTCAGTAGAGCTGTATCTAAGTGTTTCGCCATTACCATTAAAAGTTAAGGTATTTATTGCACTTGTGCCAGTAATTTGAGGAATTGTAAAATGTTCTGAATAAGGACCACTACCTGGTACAACATTAAATACTACAGGTCCATTAATTCCGCATTGAACAGCATTTAAAGCATCTGTAAATGTTTGATAATTTCCACTACCAGTTGGTAAATTTTTATTTATTGTAAATGTTCCAGATAGATACCCTGGCGTTATTACTTGAATAGAAGTAGAGTAAACCGGAGAACCTCCACCACAAGAGACCGCACAACGATAGTAATTAGAACTTAGTTGTGAAGTTACAAAAGATGGGTTAGGTGTTGCATTGCCAACATTTGTCCAATTAATATTATTTGCAGATGATTGCCATTGATATAACTGCCCGGCCCCAAAACTATTGCCATTTAGTTGAAGACTAAATAATTTATCAGGACAAATATTAGAAACAGATGCTAATGTTGCCCCAGAAACTATAGAACTATTACAAGGAGCAGAGGTAAATTCATACGCTCCTGGATCTGGAAAATTACTTCTACTAACATTAAGAATATCCTCTGTAACCCCCAAATCCCCACCAATATCATTTACCTGACCCGATGTAGGTATAAAATCGTTTGGAGAGGTACTGAATAATGGATTTGCACTAACAGATTGTTGGTCATAAGCAGCATTATTAGCCTGTTTCCAATCAGCAAGTGTGATGTAACTAGTATTACCAAACAAACCAATAACAGCAGCAGCATTTCCAGGACAATTAATATATAATACATTATGATTTGAATTTATTATCGAACTGTTGGCAGAATAATTTATACATCTTTGATTTCCTGCTCCGCCTCTTGTAATGTAAACAATATTATTTTTAAAATCAACGCCTATAGCTGTTCCACTTTGTGCCAAACCATAACTAGCTCCTGTACTGGAAGAAACATCATCAAAAACAATTGTATTATGATATGCTTGCATATTACTTGCACTTGAATTGTAAATTCCATAATTATTTGTATTACCATTCAGGCTATAAACAAGATTATTTATAACCCTGTTTTCTTGTCCTAAAATAGCACTAGCACTTATATTGATTGCATAAACTGTGGCAGTGCTTGAAGATATGGCATCAAATAAATTATGAACTCTATTTTTTTCTACTAATGTACTTGAGCAACCAGTATTGATATTTATGGCTCCACAAGGTGATGTTGTTATTGATCTATTAAACCTGAAAAATTCATTGCCACTAATAATAGTATTTTGTGGTGCATAGTTTACACTCACACCATAACTATAAAAATCTTGGATTTTGTTACCAATAACTTTATTGCCTACGTTTTGATTATTATTTATTCCTGCTCCCCAAATAAAAACACCATAGGTACCACCAATAATGGTATTGTTTGTAATTAAATTATAATTCCCATTATTTCCACCTGTTGAAAGCACTTGATTAGATCCGTTTATTAAAATGCCATTATGAGCAAACATTGAATTGGAGGCATACTCGTTTATTATAGTACAATTTTTTATAACGTTACTATCGGCTTGATTTGTTAATAAAATACCCCAACCATAAGGGCTAGCTGAGCAATCTAAAATTAAACTATCAATTATAATATGATCGGCATTGTCCAATGTAATAATAGGTAAGTTTGAAGTAGTACCTGCAATCATAGAAATGGTTTCATTTTTGCCTTTGAAAGTAATTGTATTGGTACTTGATGTACCTCCAATAAATGGTATACTTATTTGCTCAACATAAGGACCAGAGTTAGGAGCAACTGTAAAAACTACAGGACCATTAATACCACATTTTACATAATTAATAGCATCGTTAAAAGTTTGAAAATTATTTCCATTAGTTGGCAAGGTGCTATTGATAGTATAATTGCCAGAAACACCCAGTGGTGTAGTAACTTGCACAGGAGCAGAAAATGCAGTATTTCCAGAACAAGTAATGGCACATCTATAAAAACTAGAAAGGGATTGTGTAAGTGTAGCACTTGATCCTATTGCTCCTGCTATGTTATTCCAGGTTGTTCCGTTCAAAGATGACTGCCATTGATACGTTTGTCCGAGACCGCTACTATATCCAGTTAAATCTAGCTGAAACTGAATTCCAGAACAAATATCACTAACAGAAGAAACCGTAGAACCTGCTATTGGAGCAGAGTTACAAGGGACAGCCGATTGAAAAGTAATTGATCCGGTAAACCAAGAGTTTGAATAGGATGAATTTGGATAATTTCCTGCATAACCCACCACCGAGCCCCCAATTATTGCTGAGCCCAAAACCAAATTAACACTATCTTTTGTTAATACACTTGGAGTAGAAAAACCACTGTAAGCAATACCTGTGGTACTTTGCAAAGCAAACCTGTAAGTAGCATTAGCTGGAATTAAAAAGTTTAGATTTGAAAAAATAGTATTATATCCTGGCACCATATTTACTACAGTAGCCGTATCACCAGTTAGTTTTGTCCAATCTGGAGAACTTGCAATTGACCCAGGATCTCCAGATAATGATGTTGTAGAATACCATAAATGAAAACCAGCAGGACTCAATGGAAATCCAGGTCCAGCAGTGGATTTAAAATCTTCAATCTCTGTTAACAAAATATCGTGATTGTTCGTGTTTTGAACAACGAATGTGATAGTTGAACCTGGGCCAATCCAAATATCACCAGCATAGCCTGTGTTGCCTGATGCAGCTGTAGTAATTTTAACTTGTGCAAGGGATGAAGCAAAAATGAATAATAAACAATAAATGGAAAATAATATTTTCTTCATATCTCTTAATTATAATGTTTGATAAAATTTACCTTTTAGTTTTTAACAAATTTTTGAACAACTCCATTAGTTAGTTTTACTGAGTAAATGCCAACTGCTAAATTTTTTATATCTAGTTGCAATGAATTGTTTCCTGTGTATAACTCTATGTTTTTCTCTAAAACGATTTTGCCACAAATATCACTAACAAAAATTTTGGTGTTGCAGTAAATTGGCGACGAAATTACAATATTTAAATCGCTTTTTGCCGGATTAGGATATGTTCCTGTAATGTCAATATTAGTTCCCTTTGAAGCTTTGATTAATATTGTGTTACTAAAAGTTGTTTTATTGTTTTTATCAATCTGTTTAAGTCTATAATAGCAACTTTGTTTATCTGCAAATTTGTCTTCGTAGCTATAGTTTAGCAAACCATTGTTATTACCATTTATAGCTTTAGTTCTTATAAAATTAATTGATTTAAAAGAGTCATTTTCACCAGTTGTAGATCGTTGTACATCAAAGCCAACATTATCAATTTCATTTATTGTAATCCATGTTAAACTATTATATGAGTATTTATTTTCGCCACTTAGTTTTAGGCCTGTAACTGGCAATGGAACGCCAACAAATTCATAGCATCCAGCATCTGGAGTAATAGTACTTCTAATGTTATTTGTTATATCATCCGCAATACCCAAAGGAGCACCAATATTATCTGCCGATATTGCACTAGGTTTATAATTTGCATTCCCAATATTTACAAATAAAGGGTCAACTCCAACGCTTTGTTGATCATAGGGGTTATTCTTTTTGGAATTTCTCCAATCATTTAAAGTAGTATAATCGACACCTTGTAATCTTCCAATTTTATTTAGTGGATCAGATGCCATATATAGAATATTATTATTGCTGATAAAACCAGATGTGCTGTCGCCAATATAGAAACATCTATTAATTGCTGCACCATTTGTTGGAAAATAAAAAATGTTATTTCTAAAATCCATTCCAGTGCTATACGAATTTTGATAATAGCCATAGATACTACCTGTAGTAGTATTATCAAATACTAATGTATTGTGGTATATTTTTACATTGTTGGCTTGTGAACAGTAAAATCCATACTGACCAGAACTGCCATTCATATTGTAAACAATATTGTTAATAATACTATTTGAATGACCATTAAGAGCATCGGAGGTTAGATAAAAACAATATGTGTTGGCTGTACTATTACCTAATGCATCAAAAAGATTATGAATTTTATTTTTTGAAATTATAGCATCGCTACACCCTTTGTACAAGTAAATTCCAGTTGCTGCAAATGCTGAGTTATTTCTGTATGGCCTTGAAATATCATTTTCTGAAAACTCTAACCCTTTTGACTGATAAGCAAGATAAGCTGCTGCACTATAAAAATCTTGAATTTTATTTCTCTTAACAACATTAAACACATTTTGACCAGAGGTAAATTGAGTTCCAAACAAATAAATTCCGTAGTTTCCCCCAATAATAGTATTGTCGGTAATTGTATTATAGTTTCCATTATTGCCAGAACTTCCAGTTCCTTTAAATGAGTTATTCAATACAATTCCCATAAAGTTAGAAGAGCCGTTATCAGACCTTGTAATAACTGTAGATTTGCGAATAATATTACTATCTGCTTGGTTTATAAATAACATCCCCCAACAATAACTACCACCAGATACATCTATAATTAAACTATCGAAAATAACATGATCTGCTCCATCTAGCATAATACCAACGGGGTTATTTTGGTCGAAAGATGTATATGCCAACGTTGTTCCATTTCCCTTGAAAGTAATAGTATTTGTAGCAGAAGCTCCAGTAATTTGAGGAATTATGATGTGTTCATTGTATGGTCCACTACCTGGCACTACTGTAAAGACAACAGGACCCGCAATGCCGCATTTTATTGCATTTACCGCATCGTTATAATTATTGAAATTTCCACCACCAGTAGGATTTGCATTGTTGATAGTATAATTCCCAGATAATATAGGGGATGTTGTAACTAGTGCAGAGTTAGAATAAACAATAGCTCCAGTATTGCATTGAACAGCACATCTGTAGTAATAAGTGTTTGATTGTGTAATTGAAAGTTGAGTTGCAGTAGAAATACTACCTATATTATTCCAAATTGAATTATTAACAGATGCTTGCCATTGGTAATATTGACCAGCTCCAAAACTATTTCCGTCTAGCTTTAAATTAATCGATTTGCCCAAACACACGTCTGTTTTGGATGCCACAACAATACCTGGGACAGGCGGGTTAGAGCAAGCAGGAATTGTAAATTCATAAGCACCAGGATCTGGATTGTTTCCTCTTGCTACATCTACTATATCTGACATAATACTTAAGTTTTCTCCTATGTCATTAATATAAGGATTAGATGGCGTGTAATCAAATGCTGTTGCATTTAAAAACAAAGGATCTGCAAAAACTGATAGCTGGTCTAAAGTATTATTACTTGATGCTTTAAAATCTGCTAAAGAACCAAATTTTGCAGTGCCTATACTAGCAAAATTTGTATCACTACTATTTATACAACTATAGTAGTATGCATTATTATTCATTGTTACTGATGCAGCCAACTGAATGTAAACACATCTTCTTGCACCAATGCCATTTTTTGTCATATAAACTAAGTTGTTAGTAAAACTTACCCCTCTTGTATAATTTGAACCAAGTTGCCAAAAACCATAAGAATCATTATTTGAAGGTGTTTGATCATCTAAAATAATACTATTATGATATAGCTGAATATTATCGCCATTAGTTGTAATTCCAAAGGTTGAGCCACTACCATTTAGATTATAAATTACATTATTAACTATCTTATTTTCATTTCCAACAGATGCAGATGCAGCTATAAAAATTCCATCGCAAGTTGCAGTATTACCAACCATTGCATCAAACAAATTGTGAATTTTATTTTTTTCTACAAGTACGTTTTCGCATCCTGTACTTATCCAAATACCTCCACCAAGACTTGAATAGGAATTACCTCTGGTTGGCCTAGATATATTATTTTTACTTATTACTAAAGCTTGATTTTGAAAAAAAGTTGCAATTCCCCAGCGGTAAAAATTTTTGATAATATTTCCAGATATTTTATTTGCCACATTTTGTACACCAGCACCAAATGCATAAATACCATATTCGCCTCCATTTATGGTATTACCAATTATTTCGTTATAACTTCCGTTGCTGCCTGGTGTTCCAAAAAAGTTTGAAGCAATTGTTGTTGCTCCATTAAAAACAATACCAATATTATTGTGGTCTGTTGATGTCGAACTTTCATCGACCATAATATTACACTTTCGAATAATATTACTATCGGCGTTATTGGTAAATAATATTCCCCAACCATAAATAGCATTAGCACATTCAATAGTTAAACTATCAATTACTATATGGTCAGCATCGTTCAAGGTTAACACTGCCCTTTTATCAGTAGCAGCATAATTGTATATTAGTTTTTCTCCATTACCATTTATCGTAACTTTATTAATACTTGAGCTACCGCCAATAAAAGGAATCACAACTTGTTCATTATATGGTCCAGAACCTTGAACAACATTAAATACCACAGGCCCGTTAATTCCACATTTAATATAATCTATTGCAGCTCCAAAACTTTGAAAGTTTGTGGCAGTTGCTGGAAGAGCAGCATTAATAGTAAAGGTACCAGATACACCTGGTTGTGTTGTTACTTGCAAGAGTGTTGAGTAGGAGGTATTTCCTGAGCAAGTTACTGCACATCTATAATATTTGCTAGATAATTGATTGGTTGCAAGTGTGGGCAATGTTGCATTGGTTATATCTGACCAAGATGTACCGTTTGTTGAAATTTGCCACTGATATATCTGACTCGCAACAGCTGTATTGCCTGAAATACTTAAAGTAAATGGAACATTTTTACAAGGATTGATTGAAGTAGAAATTGTGTTGCCTGCTACTGGTGGTGCTGTGCAAGCAATAGTAGAGGTAAAAGTAATTGAGCCTGTAAACCAAGCTAAGTTAACTTGTGAATAAGGATAATAACCTACCCAACCAACTTCTTTTCCATTGATAGTTGCATTGCCAGAAAGCAAGTTTACGCCATTGGCTGATATTGTACTTGGATTAGCATAATAGGTTGCTTGTCCCATTAATAAAAATCCACCACTAAAACCAAGTCCATTTGTTGATTGTAATGCAAAACGATAAGTAGTATTTGCTGGTATTGTAAAACCTAGAGCAGAGAAAACTGTATTGTAACCACTAGTTAATGTTGTGTATGCTACAGAGTCTATTTTAATCCAACTGCCATCGTTCAATGTAGCAGTATCCGATAATGATGTAGCAGAGTACCACAAATAGAACATACCATTGTTTGCAGGTAGTATGGGAGTCATTACAGATTTAACAGTTTCTAATCCATTTAATTTTATTGCATAGTTATTGGTATTTTGTACAGCAAAAGATATAAATGTGTTTCCTGAAATACTATTGGCTGCATCGTAACCAGAATTTACAAACTGAGCTGTAGAGATGGTTGTTTGTGCATTTGAATTTAATGCAGATAATACCAATAGAATTAATGAGATGATGCTTTTTTTCATTTGTTACTTATTAAATACACTCTTTAAAAATTGATTGAATATCCTTAGAAACTATTTAATTAACTTTTATGAAGCTATTTGTTTTAATATTATTATTTGTATCGATAACACTAATGTAATAGTGGCCTACTTCTAATTTGTTAGTTTTGATGACAAATTGATTGTCCCCTTTATTTAGAAACGCCCAAAACTGATAGACTAATTTACCTGCTGTATTTACAATTGAAATGGATACCTTTTCCTTTTTTGGAGATGCTAACATTATTGTTAAAGAATTTTTTACAGGATTTGGAAATAAATTATTAATAACAATATCAGATACTTTTACCCCTTTAATAAAAACAAGTTTGCTGTATTCAATACCACCATCTTTTGTAACTTGTTTTAATCTATAGTAGGCATTGCTAGTTGTATTAGTTGTATCAACAAAAAGATAGTTAATCATATTACTATTTGAAACAGCTTTTGATTGCACTAGTCCAATGGGAGTAAAATCAACGCCATTATTACTTCTTTCTACCTCATAGTATTTAACATTAATCTCATTTTGCACAATCCATTTTAACTGATTTACATTTCGTATTTTTTCACCTGTAAAATCAAGAGATGTATACGGAAGAACCGAATTGATTATTGAAATATTATCTAAGCCTATATCACTGACACCAAAATCTGCAATAGCATTAAATCTAATAACAGTTAATGGAGCGGTTGAAACAAAATCAATTGTTTTGTTCATCCAACTACCGTTTGCAGACAAATTAAGTTTATCAAGCTTTGTAAATGTTAAACCAGCATCTGTTGATAGATATATTCTCATAGAATCATTACCATCAATATTAATATAATCAAAAACTAATTTTTTGTTGGAAGAGCCCGTAGAACAATCAATAAACAAATCAAAATTGTTGGGTTGGTTAGGCTGTGCTTCTGAACTATGAAATCTTGCAGAGTAATTTCCAGCAGTTGAGCTTGGGCTGTATGCACTGTAATTATTGATGTACCAATTTGCAGCGTTTCCATTGTCATTTCTTCTCCAGCTACTATTTGATGTAAATGGGTTATTTCTCCAGCTTTTTGATGGAAAAGCAGCTGTACTGTTAGCATTGCATCCATCTTCCCAAATTGATTCAAAACTCTCTGTAAAAGGTAATGCCGCATAAATTGGCTCGTTCAAGTTTACAAATATTGGTATTGACAAACTTGATAGTCCAGATATTTCGCAAGTAATCTTGCGTCTATAATACTTTGGTACAACTTGCCATAAAGTATCAACATTTTTGATGTGTGAGTTTATGTTGCTCCAAACACCTCCAATTGCAGAATCCTGCCATTGATAACTCAATCCAATTAAATTACTGGATGCTCCATTTACTGATAAATAAATAGGCTCATAGTGACAAACCACTTGTGCAGATGCCTGTGTAGTTCCACCCACTGGTATTCCCATACATAATGTTCCAGCAATTATTTTTAAAACATAATCTTCGGTTTCACCAGAACTTAAACCCCGGCATGGCTGATAAGCAAGAAAACCAGCATCGACTCTTATTCTCATTCCAATATATCCCAAAGCATTACTTGGCACTGTAATCAAGGTGCTAAGTGTTGTTGCTCCTACAGGTATTACAAAAGCCTGATATTCGCTGGCATCATAAATACCATCATTATTCCAATCTATAAAAACGCCAGCACTACTAGGTTTTAAATTAGTTGTAATAGTAAGCGTGTAAGTTACAGACTGTGCCATTTCTGGTGCTTGCATTGTATCATTATAAATCGAGTAAGCGTAATTAGGTGCTGCATTAAAACCAGGATTACTGTTGAAAAAAGAAACGGTATTTCCTGTAATTGCTACTGTTTCAATACTTGGATTATTGATAACAGTTGAAGGATAATGTAAGATTGTACCATTAATAGGGCTACAAGTACAATTATAATTTGCATTTAATGCTATCAAAATACTGGCAGAATAGGCCGTATTACTACCACAAACTATTTTTCTTCTGTAGTATGTTGGCGTTGTAATTCCATAAATATAACATCCCTTTGAAGTTGCTTTTGGCACTGACTGCCAAGTTAATCCATTATCTATAGAACTTTCCCATTGATAGGCAACAACAACGCTATCTGTTGCATTAATTACACTCAAATAAAAAGGTGTTTTAGGACAAATAATTGTATCAGAACTTATAGCCTTACCCCCATTTGGCATTCCATTACAAGCTGTTCCTGTAATTACTTTAAAAAGATAATCTTCAGTTTCGCCATTATTAAAAAGTGTACAAGCTGTTGAATAATTAAACGCACCAGTGCTTGTTCTAATACGCATCATTGTAAAACCAACAGATGCATCTGAAGGAATTTCAATTATAGTGTCTGCTTTTGTTGAATCTGAGGGAAATCTTATTAGCTTATATTCGGATGAATCAAATAAATTATTATGATCCCAATCTATCCAAACGCCTGCAAATGCAGGAGCTTGATTTGTGTTTACCGTAAGCCTGTACGTTTGAGCTTGTTTAAGCTTAGGTATTACATTTGAATTGGTGTCTATGAATGCTGCATAAGCATAGCTTGGAGCAGGATTAAAGCCTGAATGAATATTTGCATAATTAAGCAACGCCCCAGAAATTAATACAGACTCAATAGATAATGTTGAGTTAATATATAATCCAACATTTGTATTGGGGCTACAGTAACACACATAAAATGGTTTAACATAAACATAAACAGGTGTTGAAAAACTGGTTAATCCAGAACAGATTATTTTTCTTCTAAAATATGTGCTTGTTGTAATTCCTGATGTTTGATTGTATGAAAAAGAATGTGCACCAGCGATAGAATCATAATTAATTCCATCTACAGATTTTTCCCATTGATATGTTAAACCTGTGCCTGTACTTGAACCTATTGTATAAAAATTAATAGCCTGATTAGCACAAACAGTATCTAAAGAACATTTAGTTATACCACCATTGGGTATTCCATTACAGTTGTTAGCATAAGTAAAATTAAAAACAATATCAGGACGAGTTGATTGTTTTGCTAAGTTTTGAGTATTTGAGGTATTACATAAATTCCCCAAATTATTCGAGCGATAAGTATGCGAAGCATTAAAAGTTAAATTTGTGGTCCAGGCTGTGCTAACATTGTAAGAATAATCTTGCATCGTATCGTTTCCAGGGCGTCCATTGCAAATATCTACAACAATATTTTCAACCCCATTCCATACAAATGGAGTATTTAAGATAAACTCATTTAAACCTAAAGTTGGCGTATAATCTACAGGACCAAAAGTAGATGCCTGAAATATAGTTTCCCAGCTTGATAAAGACAATGATGAAGTGGCAGTGCCCGAAACTGAAATACTATACTGACCAATATCGCCCGAAAAATTATTTAAAGATGTTACATTAAATTTAATAGAATGAATTGTTCCGGCAGACATTCCCATTGCTTGCATTTCTGATGCTAAGTATAAATATTGCGACCGATTACCCTCATAATAATCAGGAATAGCACAAGGATAGTTTGTGTTGATATTGCTACCGTTATTGTTTCCAATAGTGAAATTTATTTGTGCCTTTAATGAGCTAAAACAAATAAAAAAAACAAATAAATAAGTCAACCCTTTTTTCATAAAATTTTTTACACTTACTAACAAACTTAACATTTGATATTGCATAAAATATGGCTACTTATTGAAGGCGGTGTAGTATTTATTAAAACATATATTTGAATGATTAAGAGTTACGAAACGATTTTGTTATTAAAACCTGTTGTTTTAAATCAATATCTATACTTTTACGAACATATAAATTGATTTATAGATGCATCGTGTTGGTAAACAAAAAAAAATTAATGTTGTTATACTAGTTTGTATAAATATTTTTTTGGGATGCAGTAATCTTTTGTGTCAAAAAAGTGATTACAAAAAAATAATTGATTCTTTAGTTAACGTTTCAAAGGATATTCAATATAAAAATCCTGATTCAGCAATTTCGCTTTTCAATACTATTGCTAATTATTACAAGCTCGATAATAACACAAACGAATATTATATAACTCGCTCAAATATTGCAAACTGCTATTTAATTCAAAAAAATAATAGCGAAGCATTAAAAATTTATATCGAATGCTCTACATACTTTAAAAAAAATAATGATAGTGTCCATCTCTATACTGTCTATTCTGGAATCGCAGGCATTTATTATAACTTAAATGATCCAGAAAAAATAGCTAGTTACTTACAACTAGCAACTCAGATATGTAATGAAAAAAAATTTCCCAATTTAAAATTTATAGCTGTTGTTAATTTGGGTAATTACTTTTCAATGTCTCAGCAATACGATTCAGCTTTTGGATGTTACACTCAAGCAAAAAAATTATTGCCATTAATTAAAAATCCAATTTATGCTTATCAACTAAAAATTCAAGTTGCAACACTTTATTATGCTACAAAAAAATATGATTTAGCTATAGAAAATGCTTTGCAAGCATTACAATCAAATAATAATTTCGACGCAAGGCTTACTATGACTGCCTATAATTTATTAGGTGTGTGTTATATGGATACTAAAGACTATAAAAAAAGTAGATTGTACTTAGATTCTTCTATAGTAATTAGCAAAAAAATAAATACAAAAAAAGATACTTATGAATTTTTATTGCAAAAATCAAAATTAAACGAACTAGAGGGAAACTATAAAAGTGCTGTTGAAGATTTGCACGAAGTACTTAATATAAAAGATAGCTTATTCGAAATTAATAAAACTAATCTTACAAAAGAATTATTAGTAAAGTACGAAACAGATAAAAAAGATTATCAAAATAAGATTTTAGAAATAGAAAATAATAAAAGAATTGACATAATAAAATGGCAACGCCTTCTTATCTTTTTAGTAATTATTTTATCATTGGGAATCATAGGAATTTTGTTTTTCTATTTAAAATATCGAAATAAACAACAGAAAAAAATTATAGAAAAAGATAAAATTGATGCTGAGCTTAAAGCACTGAAAGCTCAATTAAATCCACATTTTATACAAAATATTTTTCAAATTATTACCAATCAAGTTGATACCAATCCATCGCAAGTTGCTGGTTTTTTGCAAAAAACCTCTCATTATTTTAGAAGTGTATTAAATGGCACTGATAAAAGTGTTCAAAGTTTGGAAGATGAGATACTTTTTACAGAAGAATACCTTCAATTTCAACAATCCATTTTTGGAGAAAAACTAACTTATGAAATAAATATTGATGATGATGTTGATACTTATGGCATACTAGTTCCAGCAATGCTTTTACAACCATTTATAGAAAATAGTATTAAATATGGCTTACAATTAAACCAGCAACCAATGCATATACTTTTAAGTTTTAAAAAAACTATAGACTTTTTAAAAATATCAATCAAAGACACTGGAAAATTTATGGTAAACGATACCATTGTGAACGATAAATCTTTTGGCAATGTTTTAATAACAAAGAGACTATTTTTGTTTTATAAAAATGCTTCAAAAAAGCCTACTTTAACTGCTAATCCAATTGAAGAAAATAATGGGTTTCTTGTTGAAATTGGTTTGCCAATGCTATAAAAATTTTTTGAACTATTTGTTTTATGGAAAAAATAAAAGTAATACATATTGATGATGATGCTAAAACTTTAGAATATTGTAAAAAAATATTTTTACTTCATTCTTCCATTATTTATGAAGGCGGCTTTTCAAATGCAAAAGATGCCATTTGTTTTCTTGATGACAAAAAAGTAGATTTAATTTTTTGCGACATCGAAATGCCCAATCAAAACGGACTTTGGGTAGCTAATAATTTACCATACTCTATACCAATTGTATTTATTACAGCACATACCGGTTTTGCTGTTGGTGCATTTGAAGCCTGTGCTTTGCATTATTTAATAAAACCATTTACACTTGAACACTTAAACATAGTAATTGAAAGGTTCCAAAATCAATATTCAAAACAATCATTTTCTAAAGAGCAGGTTGCTCAGTTTTACAATAACTATTTACCCCAAAATACTCAAGTACAACCCACAAGAATTTATATAAATAATATTGGAAAAATTATTATCGTTAATTTAAACGAATTAATGTATTTAAACGGTGTAGGTAACTATACAAAGTTTTATATGTTCAATGGAGATGTATATACAAGTAGTAAAAGCTTAAAAGTTTATGCAGATGCATTGGCTTATAATTGTGATTTTATAAGAATACACAGAGCTCATCTGGTTAATAAAAAAAATATTAAACAAATCATTAAAGCTAATCAACAACAATGGTTTGCCGAAATGAATAACGGCGAAAAATTAGAGCTTTCAAAAGGCAGAATTGATGAAATTTTAGAGCAACTACAAAGCTAACAAATTGTTTCTGTCAAATATTCCTCAATCAAGAAATTAAGTTAATTAATCTCTTTTTCGGTTCGTTTATTTCTATCTTCAAAAAGAAATCAATTTTTGGATAATATTCACCAACATCTTTTTACAAACAAATACCACCCTTCAATAACTCAAAGTGTAGTTTTAATAATTGAGACTTCAAATACGTAAAAATTAATTTTTTAAAGCACATCTTAGCCTAATAATTTTTTAACTAAAACACTTAAAGTTTATGAAAACAATTTACCCAAAATTGTGGATGCTCTTTATTGCTGCATCTATTTCGCTAACTGTTTCTGCACAAAATCAGGTAACAGTTACCTCCTCTGGTGGTACAAGTACAGCTAACTACACCGATCTTGCTTCGGCATTTGGTGCAATTAATGCTGGTACACACACTGGAACTATTAATGTGGCTATAAACCAAAGCACAACAGAACCTGCTAACACATCTGATACTTTGTACAGTAGTGGGCATACATATTCTTATTTAGGTACTAATTACGGTGCAGACTATACTTCAATTAAAATTTATCCAACAGCTGCTGGTATTACAGTTTCTGCAAGTCCAACAACAGGAAGAAGTGTTATAGAATTGTTTGGTGCAGATAATGTTACTATTGATGGTAGTATTGGTGGAAATGGAACTGATAGAAACTTAACATTTTTAGCTACAACAACTAATACTACTACTTTTTGTGGATTAATTAGATTGGCTACAGCTCCTACAAATACTTTTCTTGCTACTTGTAGCAATGTAACGATTAAAAACTGTATTCTTACAGGAAACGTTAATGGCACAGCTGGTAATAATTCAACAGTTACTTCAACTTCAACCTCTGCTTGGTCATCTTATGGTATAGTAGTAGGCTCAGATTCAAGTTCAACTAATATTCTTGCTACAAAATTACAAAGAATAACCTCTACTGTAAACTCATTAGCATCTGTTGCTGGGTCTGCTGCAATGGATTGTTCAGCAGATAATTTGGTTATTTCTAATAACAAAATTAATCAGGTGGGTCGTGCTATTTCTTTTCATGGAAATGGAAATGATAATCACTCTTCAACATCTCTGGTAATTACAGATAACGTAATTGGTTCTGATGTTGCTCTTTCAGACTTTACCCCCCCTGTAGTTAATGCTACTTATACTAATACAGTGTATGCCAAAGGGATTTTTGTTACCAATGTTGATAAATTAACTATAACTGGCAATACCATTAAAAATATGGCAACGTATTTAACAGGTGGTGTAAGTGCTATTGAAATTAATGGAATGGTTGCGGCTACAGGACCCAATGTTATAAAAAGAAATACCATTACAAATTTGTATTATAACAATACTACATCTGGTGCTATCAGAGGCATTTTTGTAAATGCTGCAAATGGTAGTTTTTTACCAGCCGGCGTATGTACTATCGATAGTAATATTATTAATAATCTACAAAATATGAGTACCAATGCAGCTGTTGGCATTGATATGTCTGCTACTTCACAAACTGTTAGTGGTACTGTTGTAAGCAATAACGTTATTTCAAAAGTTTATAATAGAACTGCCACAAGTGGTATTGCAATAGGCATTCGTTTAAGCACCACACAAAGTACCGTTATTGCTAATAATAGAATTAGCGATATCCTTTATTCTGGTGGTTCAGCAAGTTTCAGTACATCTGTAGGAGCTTTTGGTATTTATAATAATGGAGCTAACAATGTAAAAATTTATCATAATTCTGTATATATGAGTGGTGCATTGTTTACAAACACAACAGCTAGTCATTTAACTGCAGCTTTTGCCATTACAGGAAATACAATTATAGGAAATGATGTTAGAAATAACATTTTTATGAACACAATTACAGGCGGTACAACTTCATTAGCACACGTAGCAGTTTATTTGCCTGTAGCAGCAACTACCCCTTCGAGCATGAATTTAAACATGAATAACAATGCTTATTATTGTGGTACAACTGCAGCATCGCAAGGTATTGCACAGTTTGGAACAACAGCTGGAACAAACTATTTTAACGGAACCAATTTCGCTGGCTTTAAAACATTAGCCGCTACTTTTTCAAGTTCGGGCTCTAATAACAACGCTTCGTTTTCTGACAATTCTGGTACATCTCCATTTACATCAGATTTGCATACAAGCCCTTCAGGAGCTTCTCAGTTAGAATCTGGTGGTGCTACAATTACTGGTATTACTAGCATTACAACGGATATTGATGGTGATACAAGACCTAATGGCACAGCACCAGATATGGGGGCTGATGAATTTACTGGTACATTATTAGATCTGGTAGCTCCGCAAATTTCTTATACCGCATTTAGCTCTGTATGTGACCCATCTAGTATTTCTTCTCGCGTAGTTTCTGGTGTAGTTATTACAGATGCAACTGGGGTCCCAACATCAGGTGCTAATAAGCCAAGGATTTACTATAAAAAAGGAGCAAGCTCAACATTTAGCTATGCAAATTCAGCAGCTGGTTCTTTAGCAAGTGGTAATGGAAATTATGGTTCTTGGAGTTTTACTATTGATTATACCGCTTTAGGTTTAACAAATGGTGATAGTGTTTTCTATTTTGTTACAGCACAAGATAATGTAGCTACACCAAATATTGGAACATATCCTGTTGGTGGAGTTCTTGCAGATGTTAATACATTAACTACTGCTCCTAGCAACCCATTTAATTATAGAGCTGCTACATTAACTGGAACTTATAATGTTGGCCCAGGGTTTACGGGTCAAGGATTTTCAACTTTATCAGCAGCTATCAAGGCTTATAATAATAGTTGTTTGGGAGGTCCTGTTGTATTTAGTTTAATCAGCAACTCTTATAGTACAACCTCTGATACTATTCTTGCTAATCCTAATGCAAGTGCAACCAACACTTTAACCATTAAACCAACACAAGCCAATACTGTAGTTACTGGTAATCCAGGTTCTATTAATGCTGTTCTATTATTAATGGGAGCAGACTATGTTACAATTGATGGATCGATAGGATCAACTACAAACTCAATTTGCTCTCCTAGCACACACGCCTCAAGAGATTTAACTTTTGTTAACTCTCTCTCCGGCTCTCAAATTACTGGAGCTGTAATTTGGTTGTGCAATACTTCAGCTGGAGATCCTGCAACAAATAATAAAATTATTAACTGTAATGTAACTGGTACTTACAACTCAAGCTTTAGTGGTGTAACACAGGTAGGTATTGGTTGTGCTGGTCCTGGTGCTGGTGGACAACTAATTACAACTAATGGCTCTAGCCAAAACTGGGGTAATGGTAATATTAACAATCAATATATCAATGATAGCATTTCTACTTGTGCATTTGGTATATACACTGCAGGTGCAAGTGCAATCAATAAAAATACTGGTACTGTAATTAGTCAATGTGTATCTGGTCATTCACCTAATGCTCTTTACAGAGGCGGTATTAGTGCCAATTTTGAAGATGGAATCTCAATAACTGGTAATACTATTAATTTTGTTAATACTTCGACTAACAACTATCCAACTGCTGCTTTCGGAATTTCTCTTGGATATGGACCTGGTAATTCTGGGCTTTTAACTAACCAATATTCTGGCAATGAAGTAACTAATGCCACAGTTTCAAAAAATGTGGTGGATAGTTTAATGATGAATGCAAGTGGTTTATCAAGTGGCTTTGGTAGTTCTATAGTAGGTATATTGCTTTCTACAGGCTCAACAGGCACGTCGTCTATTACCAATAATAGAATCAGTAATTATGCTAATAACGCTGGCTTTAACAATGCAACAGATATTAACTCTGGAATTCATATCAATGGTGGTGCTGGCACTGTAAATGTTTATAACAATACGATAAGCACAACAAATGTGAGTGGTGCAAGTGGTGGCTTTTCTACAACTAGCTCAACCTATGGTTTTTCTTTAGCCAACAATGCTCCTATTGTAAGACTCAGAAATAATATCATTTCAGTTAATGCTGCGGGATATACTAACAGAAATACAGCTATTGGTATTGGCTATGCTCTACCAGCTACTAATTTAACTTCAAACAATAACGACTTATATGTTTCTGCTGGAACAGGTGCTGGTGCAAGTACAGGTGCTACAGCAATTGCACAAACCGGCTCTCTTATTACAACTGGTGCCACATACCATACAAGCCTATCTGCTTGGCAAACAAACTCTAGTCAAGATCCCAACTCTGTTAACGTTGCTCCAGTATTTGCTTCTGCGAATAACTTACATCTAATGACAAATGCAAACTGTACACTTAGTGGTGCTGGTGCTGCAGGCTTGGTAACAGATGACGTTGACTGTACAACACGTGCCACTAATGATATTGGTGCTGATGAATTTACAGCTTCTTCTATTAATGCTTCAACAGCAAGCACAACTATTTGTAGTGGCAATAGTGTAACTTTTAGTGTTACTGCAAACAATGCAGGAAATAATCCAGTTTATACTTGGTATAAAAATGGTTCAATACTTCTAGGTTCTGGAAGTTCAATTTCTGTAGCTCCAGGAACCTTATCAAACGGCGATCAAATTACTTGTACAGTTAATAATAATTGTGCAGCATCTACAAGCAATGTGCTTGTCTTAAATGTTATACAAAGTCCAAATGTTGCAACAATTACGTCTCAATCAGGAACATTAACATCTGCAACATTCTGCACATTAGGGGAGTCTAGATATTTTTATGCTAGCTTACCTAACGGAACTTGGAGTAGCACAGCTCCATCTGTTGCAAGTGTTTCAAATACTGGTTTAGTAAGTTCTGTTTCTAATGGCAATACCGCTATAAAATATACTATTACATCAACCTCTAATGGTACTGGTTGTTCTTCTGATGCGATAGTAAATGTAACTGTTGCATCAGTACCTACTCCAAATGCAATAACAGGGAATAATGAAGTTTGTGCTGGGAATACTATTGCTCTTTCTACTACTTCTACTGGCGGTGTTTGGAGCAGTTCAAATAATAAGGGTACAATAAATGCAGGAGGCGTTTATACTGGAGTAAATGCAGGTGCAGGCGAAGCTAGATATACCATCACAAATGCATCTAACTGTAGCAGCTATGCAAGTAAATCTATCACAGTAAATGCAAAACCAGGCATACCTTCAATATCTTATGCCCCAGGTACAGTAAATCCTCAATATGGTGCAGCAGGTAATTATTGCACCAATAAAACATTTACAGTAGTAGGAACCCCAGGTGGTGGTGTATGGAGTAAAACTGGAGTTATTTCAGTTACTACACCAGCAGGTGTTGTAAGCACAGGAAATACACCAGGAGCAGGTTCATTAACATATACATATACAACTGCAGGAGGATGCAGCAGCAGCAGAACCATTGCAAGCAATGTAGTTAGTTGTGCTTCTAGAAGTATGAATGCAGCAACGGAAACTATGTCAAGCAATTTGGAGTATGTAATGTATCCAAATCCTGCAAGAGCTTCAGTTAATATTTCAGTTGATAAATTAGTTGGCAATGGCCAAATTGTAATTACAGACCTTTATGGTAAACAACTAAAAACTCAAACATTAAGTATGGGCAGCAACTCAGTAAATATTGAGAAATTGGCTAAGGGTTTCTATTTTGTAAGTATTGTAACAAATGAAGGAAAGAAAACAGAAAAATTGATAGTAGAATAGAATATTGCTTATCCCTTAAAGCAATCAACAAAATAGGCTGCCAATTGGCAGCCTATTTTGTTATATTATCATAATAATAAAATTGTGTAAAAATTGAATTTCCTACCATTCAAATTTTAATAATATTACATCTTATCTTGCACGCCTTATGCAGGATTATTTACTTGGATTGAATGAACCACAAAGAGAGGCAGTAACACATATTAATGGCCCAATTATGATTGTGGCTGGTGCTGGCAGCGGTAAAACAAAAGTGCTTACAACGCGTATAGCACACTTGATGGCAAATGGGGTTGACGCTTTTAATATATTAGCTTTAACCTTTACCAACAAAGCTGCTGCCGAAATGAAAGAAAGAATTGAAAGAATTCTTGGTAACGGAGAGGCAAGAAATCTATACATAGGCACTTTCCATAGTGTTTTTGCAAGAATTTTAAGAGCCGAGGCTTACAGAATTGGCTACCCTAATAACTTCACAATTTATGATACCGATGATAGCAGAAGTGTATTAAAATCTGTTATTAATGAAATGGAATTGGATGATAAGCATTATAAACCTAATGTGGTTCACAACAGAATATCATCTGCAAAAAATGCATTAGTTGGACCCGATGAATATGCTGCTGACACTTATTTAGTACAAGAAGACACCAGGGCTAACAGACCAGCAATTGCCAATATTTACAAGGCTTACGCAGCACGTTGCTTTAAAAATGGGGCTATGGACTTTGATGATTTATTACTCAAAATGTATGAGCTTTTAAAGTATCATAATGAAGCACTAGCAAAGTATCAACATAAATTTAAATTTGTATTAATTGATGAGTATCAAGATACAAATGCTGTTCAGTATCAGATTACAAAACTACTGGCAGCTGTTCACGAAAATATTTGTGTGGTGGGCGATGATGCCCAAAGTATTTACAGTTTTAGAGGTGCAACCATTGAAAATATTCTTCAATTTCAGAAAGATTATGACGATGTTAAAGTGGTAAAGCTTGAACAAAATTATCGCAGCACGCAGCACATTTTAAAAGTAGCTAACGAAGTTATTAGTAATAATAAGGGGCAACTACCTAAAGAATTATGGACAGAAAATGAAGACGGAGATAAACTAAGGCTAGTAAGAACAATGACAGATAATGACGAAGGAAAATTTGTTGCTGATACGATACAAGAACAAAAACTTCGAAATCACTTCAGAAATAATGAATTTGCAATTTTATACAGAACGAACGCCCAAAGTCGTGCTTTTGAAGAATGCTTAAGAAGACAAGGAATTAAGTATAAAATTTATGGTGGCTTAAGCTTTTATCAACGCAAGGAGATTAAAGATATGATTGCCTACTTGCGTGTTATAGTAAATACAAGAGATGAAGAAGCTTTAAAACGTATTATTAATTATCCGGTTCGTGGAATTGGAAAAACTACTATTGAAAAATGTTTGGTTATAGCTAATGAACAAAATATTACATTTTGGAATGTGATAGAGCGTGCTGGAGAATTTGGATTTAAAGCTGGTACACTTGAATCATTACAAAATTTTGTAATAATGATTAAGTATTTCCAAACTTTATTGACAGATAAAAATGCTTATGATGTGGCAGTTCAAGTAGGTAAAAATACCAATCTTGTTAAAGAGCTTTTTAACGATAAAACTACTGAAGGTTTAGCCCGTTATGAGAATGTACAAGAATTACTAAACTCCATAAAAGAATGGACAGAAAGCCCAAGTAATGAAGATGGGGAATACACAGAAAAAACATTGGGCAGTTACTTACAACAAATTACTTTACTTACCGACACAGATGATGACAAAGATGATAGCGATGTTGTAAAACTAATGACCATACACGCTGCAAAAGGCCTAGAATTTAGTTGTGTATTTGTGGTAGGTGTAGAAGAAACCTTGTTCCCAAGTGCAATGAGTATTAATACCCGCGAAGAATTAGAAGAAGAAAGAAGATTATTTTATGTAGCAGTTACTCGTGCTAAAAAAAATCTATGGCTTACTTACGCAAATGCCAGATATAGATTTGGACAATTACAGCAAAACGAACCTAGTCGTTTTATCAATGAAATGCCAGAACAGTATATTGACAAATCTTATGCAGGTGGCGGAGCTAAAAATAATTCAAAATCGGATTGGAGTAATCAGGGCAGTGCTTTTCAAAGAATGCAACGTGGTTTTGGAAATAGTAATGATGTTATCAACATCGAAAAAAAATATGGAGCACCTCCTTCCAAAAAAGAAACTAAGCCAACCTACACAGTTCCTGTAAACAGAAATACCACCATCAATCATATTCCTTCGGATAATTTTGAAGCTAGTGATACCAGTAACTTACAACCTAGCCAAAAAGTAGAACATCAAAAATTTGGATTTGGAATTGTAGCCAAAATAGAGGGTTCGGCACATAACCCAATTGCCACCATTCAATTTGAAAAAAATGGCGAAAAGAAAATTATGCTGAACTATGCTAAGTTGAGGATAGTTGAATAAAATATTTTCAAAAAAAATTTGGCTGGTATTCTTTCTATTAATTACTTTGTATTTCAAAGTGCTTTTATGAACATCTCAAATCAAGAACATCAACAAGACTTGCAGCACATCAAACAAATGATGGAACGCAGCAGCAGGTTTATAAGTTTAAGTGGTTTAAGTGGTATGGCAGCAGGCTTGTGTGCATTGGTTGGTGCATACTTTGCCAACAATGTAATTAATAAATCGTATAGCAACACTTTAAGAAAGTTAGATAGCGATTTATACGATGTTGCAACACAGGGAAAACTGAGTGTGAGAGAATTTATGGGCAACAGTTTATTTCAAATTGCTATTGTAACATTTATAGCAGCATTTGCTTTTTCTTTTTTGTTTACTTATTTGCGTAGCAAAAAAACCAATACAAAGTTGTGGGGAACAACATCAAAACGTTTATTCATTAATGTAATGATTCCCTTAGTTGCTGGTGGCATATATATTTTAAAGTTGATAGAAGCAGAGACATTTGGATTAATTGCACCAGGCTGTTTAATATTCTATGGGTTGGCTTTGGTTAATGCATCTAAATTTACTTTAGGAGAAGTGAGATATCTTGGCTATCTGCAAATTTTTCTAGGTATCATCAATCTTTGGTTTATTGGTTATGGTATATTTTTTTGGGCAATTGGCTTTGGAATTCTGCATATTATTTATGGTGTTTTTATGTGGAATAAATACGAAAGAAATTAATGTGAAATAGGAAATGAACCCAATACAAAATTTAAATAAAACTTTTGATAGTCGTATTCGTTTGGGCATAATGAGTGCCTTGATGGTAAATGATGAAATAAACTTTAATGACTTGAAAGAGTTGCTTGAAATTACTGATGGCAATTTGGCCAGCCATATAAAAGGCTTAGAAGAGGCTGGTTATCTTAAGGTACAGAAAGGATTTATTGGCAGAAAAACAAATACAACTTATTCAGCAACCAAGGTTGGAGAAAAAGCTTTTAAACAACACATAGAAGCATTGGAGCAAATGATTAATAAATCGAAATAATTTTTTTTGTTCAAAACCTTTGAAATTCAAAGTGCTTTTAAAATATAAAAATGAATAATAAACCATCAACAATATCAATAGCTGCATTAATATGGATATTAACAAATCTGATATTAGGATTCTGTATATCATTTTACTTTTTACTGAATAATGAAACTGCAGCTTTTGTTGCCATTTTTATTGTAGCTGTTATAGGTGGTTTATGTAGCTTACCCGTATTTGGTGTATTAACCCTAACACTAAAATGGATTGAAAAACAACAAATAACTACACAACAAAAGTTTAACAAATTATTTATTGCTTGTTGCTTATGTACCATTCCTTATGGAATTATTGGAGGATTTCTTTTTGGTAATACATATAGCAATGATTTTACTAAAAGCATTCCATTCCATATGCTACTTACAACACTTGCTCTTTTTGGATGCTCAGTTTTAGCAATTCTACTTATCAATAAAAAAATAAATAAATATTTCTCATCATCTCAAAACAACATTTTTATGGAACAAAATCAATTTGAAAATGCTAACGAAAATGTTAGCAACACAACAACTCAAACCAACAATTGGCGTACGCAAAATCCAGAGACAACATCTCACGCCAATAAAATTCTGATTAAAGGATTAATTACTGGTGCATTAATTCTGCTAATGCTTATACCAACTGTATTTGTAGATAATTTGGTTAAAGAAAGGCAACAACGACAACAAGAAGTTGTTAAGGAAGTTAAGCAAGGTTGGGCAACTGAACAAACTGTTTATGGTCCTTATTTATACATTCCTTATTTGGTTAAGGAAAAAAATAGTGATAATAAAGAAGTAATAGTTACAAAACACTTTTATGCTTTGCCACAAGACTTAAATGTTACAGGAAATATTCAGCCAGAAATAAGACCACGAAGCATTTATAAAGTTTTATTGTACAAAAGTGATTTAAAAAATGAAGGCAATTTTAACATTAAAGTTCCAGTAGATATTGATGTAAACAGCATACAACTTAACAATGCAAAAATTTGTTACGGTATTACAGACTTAAAAGGGATTGAAGAAAAAATGGCAATCAACTTTAATGGTAAACAATATGATTTAACACCAGGTTTACCAACAAAAGATTTTGAAACAGTAACTGTAAATAATAATGCAGGAGAAGATTATGTAAGAACTGATAATTCCACAAAACAAATTGAGTTAATTGGGCTATCTGCCAATATTGAACTTGCTATAGATATGTTTCAAAAGGCAATTCCTTTTACCATGAATCTAAAAATAAAAGGTAGCGAACAATTGCATTTTATCCCTTTAAGCGGTAATAGCAATTATGCTATTTCTTCAAGCTGGGCTAACCCCAAATTTGATGGAAATAATTTACCAAACACTAGAGTTGTTGTAGACAGTGGCTTTCAGGCAAAATGGAATTTTAATAATGCTAACTTACCTTTTGGAACAACGGTAAAAGATTTTAGCTTTAACAAACTTAGTTATGCATTTGGTGTAAGTATGTTACAGCCAACAGATCAATATTCTAAAACCAACAGAAGCATTAAATATGCTATTCTTTTTATAGGTTTAACCTTCGCTTTATTCTTCATTATTGAGTTGATGCAAAAGAAACCAGTGCATCCTGTGCAATATGTTTTAATTGGTATAGCATTGGTTATTTTCTTCACTTTATTATTATCTATCAGTGAGTTTTTAATGTTTGATGCAGCTTATTGTATTGCAGCAACAGCAACCATTTTACTTATTTCTCTCTATGCAAAATCTCATTTTAAAAGCAATAAAACAGCAAGTGTTTTTGGCTTGTTTTTAACCTGTTTATATGCTTTCATTTTCGTACTTATTCGTTTAGAAGATGCAGCTTTATTGGTTGGCAGCATTGGCTTGTTTGTAATACTTGCGTTGGTAATGTTTGGTAGTAGAAAAATAAATTGGTATGGCGAAAAATCAAACAATTAATCATCATTAAAATTTATATTATGAAAAGTTCACACGAATGGTTGTTGTATTTTGACAACAACCTTAAACAACAAAGAATAAACTGGGAAACGCAACCCAATATTACATTGCAGGAAAAATGGAACATAGTAACATCAATGCAAGCCTGGCAATTAGGCGAAACAAGTGATGGAAAAAATTTGATTAATGCAGCTACAAAATACGCCAAAAGGATTGATGATGATTTTTATGTTGATGCAATAAAATTATTCATTAGGGAAGAACAAAAACACGGTGAAAACCTGGGCAAATATTTAGATGTAATACACTATCCAAGAATTAAGAAAAACTGGGGCGATAGTTTATTTAGAAAAGTGAGAGGATTGAACACAAGTATGGAGTGGTGGACTCTTGCAGTAATTAGTGTTGAGAGTACTGCACAAGTTTATTATCAGGCTTTAAAAGATGCAACTAAATGCAGTTTGTTAAAACAAATATGTACAGATATTTTAATTGATGAAGCACCACATATTCAATTTCAAAAAGAAAGAATGGAAGTTATAGTTAACGCAAAACCTTACTGGCAAAAGGTTTTGACTAATAAATTTTATAAAATATTCTTTTATGCAACAGCATTACTAGTTTGGTTTGCTCATAAAGATGTATTTAAAGCAGGAGGAGTATCTTTTATAAAATACTTATACAAAATGACAAGTAAATACAAAAAAACATTAGGCAGATTAGATTATAAAAGAATAGAAAATCTAAAAGAAAGCATATCAGTATTTGCCATTCATTAATGAAAAAGCAGTCTTTTTATAAAGCTATATCAAATGCTTTTTGTGGGATGAAATATTTCTTCTTGCACGAAAGAAATGGAAAATTGCAGTTACTTGTTTCTGTGTTTGTAATAGCACTTGCAGTTGGTTTGAGATTAAGCAAAACAGAGACAGTAATTACAATTTTGTGTTGTGCATTGGTGCTGAGTATTGAAATGATTAACACCTGTATTGAAAACCTTTGCAATGTGGTGCAGGAAGAATATCATCCCTTAATAAAAATTGTTAAAGATGTTGAGGCTGGTGCTGTAATGCTTGTAAGTATTACCAGCATTATAATTGGTTTAATTATGTTCTTACCCAAGATATTTAACTCATGAAATTTAAACAATCATCATTTTATTTATAATAGCCATGACTGTTTGTTTTACACTAACTCTTGTTTTTATCAAGGGTCGCCATAACATCGTAATTTACATTAGCATTTTATGTTTAGCGTTTTTCTAATGATTCAGCTGTTGAGATTTAACTTAAAACAAATTAGGCCTGTGCTACTAAAGCATTTTTTCTTTTTTCCACCATCTATAACCTATAATACCCATTATGGCTAATGGTGTAATCATTAAATAAATAATGGCAGCGTTTAAACCTTGTGCTGGTCCATCGCCTAACTGAGAGGCTGTTTTGGTGCAAATAGAACATTGTGCCAGGGTAATTTGGCAATAACCCAGAAATACTAAACAAATTAATATAAAGGTTCTTTTTTTCACAAGTGCAAAGTAACAAATGCTGTAGTAAATAATTAAAAATTAGTTTGAGATTTTAAAACCATTTCTTTTCCTCGAAAACAACAAAAACACCATTTTCATTAACTTCAATTAAATATGTTTTTAAATAATCTTCTCCTGTAATATTTCTTCCTGTTTTCAAACTAAACTTATATCGGTGAATGGGGCATACTACATTTCCTAATGCATCAATAAATCCATCTGCCATTATACCGCCTGCGTGTGGGCATTTATGGGCAAAAGCAAAGTAATTGTCCTTAAATTTTGCAATAGTTATTTTTTTGCCATCTGCTTCAATAATACACATTTGCTTTGTATTGAAATCAAACTCTGCTACAGATTCGGCAATTTTTATTTGCTTTTTAATAACCATTATTTTAGTAAAGCATTGTTTTATATGGATAACGAATTGTGTACATATCTCTCACTTTTTGCAAAATAATATTTCTTAGTTCTTCTAAGTTGGTTTTTTCAAGTGCTGAAATAAAAACACAATTTCCTTCGGTTATATTATGCCATTTTTCGTGTAATTCTCTAAGAATATCGGCTTTTACTTCTTCGCTTAACCAATCATCAAAATTCTTTTGCTTGTACAAGTCCATTTTATTAAAAATGGTAAGTATGGGTTTGTCAAAAGCTTTTAACTCTTGCAATGTTTTATTTACAGTACCAATTTGGTCTTCGTGCTGTTCGTGAGCAATATCAACAACGTGTAGCAAAATATCTGCTTCTCTTACCTCATCTAAAGTGCTTTTAAAACTTTCTACCAAATGATGTGGCAACTTACGAATAAACCCTACGGTATCACTTAATAAAAAAGGGGTATTTTCAAAAACAACTTTTCGGGTTGTGGTATCTAGTGTTGCAAATAGTTTATTTTCGGCAAAAACATCGCTTTTGCTAAGGGTGTTCATTAAAGTACTTTTGCCAACATTGGTGTAGCCAACAAGCGATACACGAATAAATTCTCCACGTTCTTTTCTTTGAGTAAAGGATTGTTTGTCAATTTCGCCCAACCTTTTTCTCAACAAAGAAATTTTATCTTTAACAATACGTCTGTCAGTTTCTATTTCTGTTTCACCTGGACCACGAGTTCCAATACCTCCACCTTGCCTTTCCAAGTGTTTCCACATTCCTTTAAGCCTTGGCAATAAATATTGATATTGGGCTAATTCTACCTGAACCTTGGCTTGTGCTGTTCTGGCACGCCTTGCAAAAATGTCAAGTATCAAATCACTTCTATCAATAGTTGTACATTTTATTGCATCAGAAATATTTAATAGTTGAGAGCCCGTAAGTTCATCATCAAAAATTACTAAATCAATGTTCTTGCTTGCAACATAATTACCAATTTCCTCAAGTTTGCCTTTACCAACAAAGGTTCTGCTATCTGGTCTGTCAAGTCTTTGTGTAAAAGATTTCACTGCAATTGCACCCGCGGTCTCTGCTAAAAAAGCTAATTCATCTAAATATTCCTGCACTTGTTCGGCTGTATTATCTTTTTGAATAACACTTACCAAAACTACTTTCTCTTCGCTTTTAATTTTTTGTTTAGAATCTATCAAGTAATAAAAATTTGAACAAAGTTAATACAAGCAGTGCCATTAATTTTTTATAAAAAAAACGTTCATCCAAATATTAATTTTAGATTTGTACAAATAGATTTTATGGTTGGAAAAATTTTAACGCCTCAAACGAATACTGTTTCTTTTTCTATTCCAAATGAATTGATTGGTAAAAAAGTAAAAATAATTGCTTACTCTTTAGAAGATGAGTCTTCTGTTATTGATAATTTAGTGATGGAGCAAATTATAGAAGAAGAGCATATTTCAATTCCTGAATGGCAGCAAAAACTAGTTTTATCAGAACAAAAATTTGTTGAAGAGAATCCATCTTCACTAAAAAGCTGGGATGCTGTTATTAATGACTTAAGAAAATAATATAGTATGAATTTTGCTATAGTCTTTTCGCCTAATGCCGAAAAAGACTTACAAGAAATATGTGAATATTATAAAAACATTTCGTCAAAGATTAATGAGAAATTTTTGGAAAATGTAGAAATTAGGCTAAAAAAATTGTCTATTACTCCCTTGGCAGCAACAATTAGATATGCAAATATTCGATGTACACGTATAAAAAAGTTTCCTTATTTGATACATTACTATTTAAATGAACAAAACAATGCAATTGTGATTTTGAGAATTTTTAGTACTCATCAAAAACCTCTA
Organism: uncultured Chitinophagaceae bacterium; assembly: GCA_964615145.1. Classification (GTDB taxonomy): domain Bacteria; phylum Bacteroidota; class Bacteroidia; order Chitinophagales; family Chitinophagaceae; genus CAIVPM01. The sequence continues at coordinate 41,172 of CAZTOP010000007.1, read as the reverse complement.
TGGAATAAAGCTTAAAAAGATTATATGGAAATCAATATTGATCAATTACTCACTGTTACTTTTACCTTATTTGCAGTTATAGATATTGTAGGTTCTGTACCAATGTTAATTTCTTATAAAGAAAAAATGGGGGGCATAAGTGCTACAAAAGCAACCTTGGTATCTGGTGCTTTAATGATTTTGTTCTTTTTTGTAGGTAAACCATTTTTGGGATTATTAGGTGTTGATGTAAGCTCTTTTGCAGTAGCAGGCTCAATTGTAATTTTTATATTAGGCTTAGAAATGGTTTTGGGGATTGAATTTTTTAAAGCCGAAAAAGATTCAAAATCAGGAACTATTGTGCCTATTGCATTTCCTTTAATTGCTGGCTCGGGAACCTTAACTTCAATTATGAGTTTAAAAGCTACATTTGAAAGGCAAGATAAAAATGAATATATCATCTTAATAGCCATTTTTATTAATTTACTTATTGTTTTTTTAGTGTTAAAATCTTTAAATGCAATAGAAAGAATTTTGGGCAAAGCAGGCCTAATGGCTGTAAGAAAATTTTTTGGCGTAGTGTTATTAGCCATTGCCGTAAAAATATTCACAGCCAATATTGGAGCTTTTGGTAGATAGATTTATAACTGCATCTTTGCTTTTTAAAATAGTGGTACAAATAACACTTGTATCCTATACTCACAATCATAATTCAAAAAATGTATACACACTTTCTTACTTACGATGACATTCAACTAGTGCCATCATATTCATCTGTTTCATCAAGAAAAAACATAAGTCTTGTTACAAAAGTTACCAAAAACTATAGCCTTTGTATTCCTTTGGTGGCAAGTTGTATGGACACAGTTTGTGAAAGCAAAATGGCCATTGCTATTGCTCAAATGGGTGGTGTTGGCTGTATTCATAGATTTATGAGTATTGAGCAGCAAGCTCAAGAAATTGCAAAAATTATTGTTGGAATAAAAGAAGAAAAAGTAAATGCTATTTGGAAATCTTGTGGCATCGAAAATATTCCTGTAATGGCTGCAGTTGGTGCCAATGGTGATTATGCTGAAAGAGCAGTTGCTTTGGTTGAAGCTGGAGCAAATATTATTTTGATTGATGTGGCACACGGACATCACGAGAATGTTAAAGATGCTATTGCAGCATTAAAAAAATCTTTACCAAATCACGTGGATATTATTGCTGGCAATATTGCAAGTGCTAAAGCTGCACAAGATTTAGAAGCCTGGGGTGCAGATGGTTTACGTGTTGGCGTTGGTGGGGGCTCTCTTTGTACTACAAGAATTAAAACTGGTTTTGGAGTTCCTAATGTTAGTTGTTTGCAACAGATTATTGCAGTTTCATCAATTCCTGTAATGGCCGATGGTGGTATTAAAACAAGTGGAGATATTGCAAAAGCATTGGCTTTAGGTTCTCACTGTGTAATGTTGGGCTCATTAATTGCTGGCACAAAAGAAGCTCCGGGACAAGTAATTGAAAAACCAAATGGTTTATATAAAAGATATCGTGGTGCAGCATCACTAGAAACCAAAACCGTTCACGGACAAGAGCAAAGAAATGTAGAAGGAGAGTCAACTGTAATCCCTTTTAAGGGCGGTGTTAAGTTTGTGATAGCAGGATTATTAGATGGTGTTCGTTCTGCTTTATCCTATGGTGGTGCTAATAATTTGGATGAATTTAGACCGGAATTTGTAGTTGTTACGAATGCTGGCTTAGCTGAAGCAAGGCCACATTTATTATTTTAGACTAATAAGATTTTACTAAAAAAAGAGGCTGTCTCAAAATTTTGAGACAGCCTCTTTTTTTCAAAGCATTATTTTATTATTTTAGCTCAAGGCAACCCAACATATCTTTTGATGCAGACAATGCATCTATTTTTTGTGCATAAAGGCTAATTTTATTTTTTGCTAGTTTACTACAATATTTAATACAGGTAGTCACTGGTAAATCTTTATTACTAAATAATTCATCTCTTGTAAAAGCTCCTTTTTCGTCAATAGTGGTCATCACAAAACTACTTTTTCCAAATCGGGTACAAGTTTCAGGCTTCTTTGTCAAATCTCTAGTAACATTGTCTTTATCATCATTATAAAATAAGAAAAGTTTATTACCATAAGTTTGTGCTACAAAACCACTGCACATTGTAAAATCTTTTGACTCTTGCATTTTAGGAATTCTTACAAAAGTAGACTTGCCAGTTTTTGATATATTAATATCTAGAATATCGCCATAATAATACATTCTGTAGGTGTATGAACTTGTTGACCCAATGCTTACAGTACCTCCTCCTATCGATCCCATTCCATTATTCCTGTTTACAGTATGTTCAACAACTCTGTAATATTCCAATAAATAGTCTAAACTTCCATTATCACGTTGCAAAGATTCTCTTAGTCTAAAAAATATTTGAGGTCCAGGGTCTTTTTCCTTTTTTAGACCTTGATTATCTTCATCAAGCAAATCGTTTAATTCTTGAGGAAAAGCTTCCATTTTTTTAAGCGTAGTTGAATTGTTTTGTCTATCAATACTTGAGATGAAATAACCTGTTAAATGACCACTCTCTTTTGTTTTATAGGTCCCAAACATTGTAAGGTTATCACTAGCATCTGTAGTTAGGTCTACATTTTCAATAAACTTATTGTCAACATTAAAAACTATTTCTTTAGGGTTTGAAATTTTTGCATCATAAATTAAGAGTTTTGTTTTATAAGCAGGCACCCTTGCTCCATCTACCTTAACGGATTCTTTTTTTACTTCCTGATCATAATGTTTAAATAAAATACCCACTGCTCCAGTATTTGTGATGAAATAATCAAACATTAACACATATTTATCTTCGTATGGTAATTCAATAGTTTTTTCCCACAACTTTTTCATGTCATTATCATACACTGCCATATAGTATTTTTCATTTTCTTTTTTCTTATATGGGGTAAGTGCAAATACCAAAAGCTTTGAGCTATCCTTTGATTGTACAAAATTTACCAATGATTCACTAACGCCACTAAAAATGCCGCCGCTTCTGGCCTCGAATGATCCGAAATTTACCAACCCTCCTTCTGTATTGAGTGTATTTACATTAATGGGTTGTGCAAAATAATTGGTGCTTTTTGTTTCTTTATCATATCGATTACTCATTAAATAAATTAAATTTTTCAACCTCAAAAAACCATTCATTCTTGTTCCTTTTTCATCAGCGGGAAAATTATTTGATTTTATTTCGTTGAACCTTTTATCATATTTTGTCAAAATAGGTAAGTATTTAAAGTTTGCTCCTATTCCAAATAAACCTCCGCCGCCTTTAACTTCTGTAGAAAGTTTAATGATTTCGCCATCGGAGCCATTAATCATTTGTTCAAACTGAGTTTCCTTTTTACTCATTTCTCCCCATGTAATAGTGGCTTTTTGTGCATTGGAAACTATCATAATGAATAGGAAACCAATACTTAAAATTAATTTTTTCATTTTAAAGATTTTGTTGATTACAAATAAAAGCTAGTTTTGTATAAAAAACTTAATGGATCAAAAAAAACTTTTAAAAATTACAATTTTATTATTGATAAGTACCATATCAAATAATTTAATAGCACAAAACGACTCTACTGTAACTATAATTTTTGCAGGCGAAAAAAGTAAGTACACTCCAAAGGCAAAAAAGAAAACAGACCAAAATAATATCATAAAAATAGCCCCAACAGGAATCTTTGTTGGCCAAATTCCTTTGATTTATGAAAGAAAACTGACACCTAATATTAGTGTGCAAACTGCTATTGGATTAACAAATCAAAACTATGTTAGAACGCTTTTTATGAAAGCTCAAGAAAGAAGCATAATAACCGATTATCCATCAAATTTTCCAATCTATTCGTCTGACGAATCTGAAAATTTGTATAGTTTTAATACCAGAAAAGCAGAAACAGGTACAATGTTCTCTATTCAACCAAAGTTTTACACTGATGACGATGCTTTAGATGGTTCATATATTGGTTTTTCCTATAGTGTTTATAACTACAAATTTTCTACGCCTGCTGCTACTTATAATGCAACTTCTGGTTTAAGATTTAATGGGGCTCAGAAAAATGAATCAGAAAAAATTACAGATTTTATGTTGCACTACGGAGTTCAAAACATTAATGGACACTTTGCATTTGAATATTCTTCGGCTATTGGGTTAAGGAAGGTTGAAGGAACTAAATATGTTGCAACAAGTGATGGTACTAAAGCTTATGATGGTTTTTCTAATTACAAGCAAACCTTATTTAACTATGAATTAGCCATCAGAATTGGTTATGTATTTTAGAAGCAAGTTCTTGTAAACACTTGCCACATAAACAATCATCAAATTCATCTTTTAATTGTGCTATAGTATCGGTATCTATTTTTACAGAAATGCAATGACATTTTGAAATATCATCTGCACAACATTCGAATGATTGGTTACATTTGGGACAAATTTTAAGCATATCATTTTATAAAAAAGACCTTGAAAATATTCTCTCAAGGTCTTTCGTTTTATCTTAATAAATTACAATCTTTCAATAATTCCTGCTATACCTTGCCCTCCACCAACACAAGCTGTAACCATTCCATATTTTTTATTCAGTCGTTGCAAATCGTTTAAAATTTGAACGGTTAATTTACAACCTGTACAACCCAAAGGATGACCCAATGCAATGGCTCCACCATTAATATTTACAATATCTTTATTAAGGTTAAGTTTATCAATTACAGCAATAGATTGAGATGCAAAAGCTTCATTGAGCTCAATTAAATCAATATCAGTCAAATTCATTCCTGCCTGTTTTAATACTTTTGGTATTGCAGCAACAGGACCAATTCCCATAATTCTTGGTTCAACACCTGCAACAGCACAATTTACTAACCTGCCAATAGGTTGCAAGCCAAGTTCATTCATCATTTTTTCACTCATCACAATTACAAAAGCTGCACCATCACTGGTTTGCGAGCTATTACCTGCGGTAATACAACCACCTTGTGCAAAAGCTGGTTTTAGTTTGGCTAATCCTTCAATGCTGGTATCTGCACGTACACCTTCATCGGTATCTACTATATAGTTTCGTTTTGCTTTTTTTCCTTTTTCGTTTAAATAAGTTTCTTCAACATTGATTGGCAAAATACCAGATTTAAAGTTTCCGTTAGCAATTGCTTTCATTGCTTTTTGGTGAGAATTAAAAGCAAATTCGTCTTGTTGCTCTCTACTAACATTAAATTCTTTAGCTACGGCCTCTGCTGTTAAGCCCATACTTAAATAATAGTCAGGTTCGTTTTTTGCTATATCGTACGATGGAACTGTTTTCCAGCCTGCTGTTGGCACCATACTCATACTTTCTGTTCCCCCTGCAATTATACAATCTGCCATTCCAGTTCTTATTTTTGCAGTAGCAATTGCAATACTTTCAAGCCCACTTGCACAATATCGGTTAATAGTTATTCCTGCAACCTCAATTCCCAATGCTTTTGCTGCTATTATTCTTCCAAATTGCAATCCTTGTTCCGCTTCGGGTACAGCATTTCCTACAATTACATCATCAATTCTTTTGGTGTCAAGCTGTGGTATGGTAGCTGTTAATCCCTTTATTACTTCTATAGCTAAATCATCTGGTCGGAAAAATCTAAATCCACCTTTTTTGCTTTTGGTAACAGCTGTTCTATATCCAGCAATTATGTATGCTTCTTGCATAAAAATATTTTTAAAACTCAAATATACAAATAAGTTGTTTATGCAACTATCTATATGTAATATTGTTTCATCATTCTTACAACAAGTTAATACCAACTAAGGAGTTAATGTACAAATGCTTTATTTTCACTTTATGAAAAAATTGATTTCTGCTTCATTTCTGTTATTTATTATCGGCATTTCTTGTAAGCAAAAAAATCGTAAACAAATAATTACAGATACTACCATAAACAAACAAACATCTTTCAATAATTTATTTTTTGATAGTATACAATTAGATAATTTTCTTTCTAAAGATTCGTCATTTACAAAATACAGAGAACAATTTTTTGACTTTTACAAAGAAAGAAATTATCAGTTTGCATGGTTTGATTCCAGTGGGCTTGCAGAACAAGCCAATAACTTTTACAACCTTTTAAACACAACTGTTTCAGAGCTACAGGATAGCAGTTTATTGAATAAAGAATTAATGAAATTGTACGACTTTTTTAAAAGTAATAATAACAAAAAATACAATCAGAAAGATGTTTTAAATACTGAACTTTTAATTACTGGTCAGTTTTTTAATTATGCTGCCAAAGTATATAAAGGTATTGATGTAGATGCAACAGAATTAGGATGGTTTATACCCAGAAAAAAGGTTGATTTAACAGCATTGTTGGATTCGGTATTAAACAATAAAGCAAAAGAAGCAGAAGTGTATGCACCTTTTAATTCACAGTATAAAAAACTACAAGATCAATTACTTTTTTATTATAATTTACAAAGAAAATATCCCTCAGATACAATTGCATATCCTGCAAAAAGTATTGTAAAAGGAGATAGTTCAAGCATAATAGGAGATATAAAGCTTAGATTGTTTTTATTAGGAGATTTAAAGCAAGAAGATACTGTAAATAAATATGATAGTTCAATGTTTACTGCTGTTAAACAATTTCAAAAAAGAAATGGACTAGTAGCAGATGGAGCTATTGGAAATAATGTAATAAAATCATTTAACATACCAATTAAAAAAAGAATTGAAACAATTTTAATAAATATTGAAAGAGCTAGATGGTTGCCCGCAGAAAAGGACAGCAATTATTTTTTAGTAAATATTCCCGAATACAAATTGCACATTTTTGATAGTGCCATTAATACTTGGGATATGAATGTTATTGTAGGAAAAACAGCTACAAGTACAGTTATATTTACTGGCAATCTAAAGTATATTGTTTTTAGCCCATATTGGAACGTACCTTCAAGTATAGTTAAAAATGAAATATTACCAGGAATAAAAAAAGATAGAAATTATCTCGAAAAAAATAATATGGAAAAATATGGTAGTGATGATAATAATCCAATGTATCGTCAAAAACCTGGTCAAAAAAACTCATTAGGCTTAGTAAAGTTTTTGTTTCCAAACAACTTTGATATTTATTTTCATGATACACCAAACAGGGATTTATTTAGTGCTAACAATCGAAGTTTTAGCCATGGATGTATTAGGCTTGGAGAACCCAAAAAACTTGCTCAATATTTATTAAGAAAAGATACTACTTATACAAGTAATAAAATTGATAGTTTAATGAATTTACCAAAAGAGAAATGGGTTACCTTACCAAAAACAATTCCTGTATTTATTGTATATTTTACAAGTTGGGTTGATAAAAATGGTATGTTAAATTTTAGAAATGATATTTATGGTCACGATAATAAAATGAGCGAAAAGTTGTTTGTAAAATAGATACCTCTTTATTTCATTAATTTGCAAAATGAAGATTATTGAAGTAAACAATAGCACTACACAACATGAGTTTATTTTGGTGAATGTTATTATTAACAAAACCACACCAAATTATATTCGTCCTTTGGATAGTGAAATAAATGACATCTTCAATGTTGCAAAAAATAAAAACTATCAATATGGTAAAACCAAACGTTGGATTTTAAAAGATGATACTGGAAATTTAGTTGGTCGTATTGCTGCATTTACAAACTCGAAATATATAAATAAAGGAACTGATTTTGCAACTGGTGGTTTTGGCTTTTTTGATTGTACTAATAATCAGGATGCTGCAAATTTATTGTTCAATACTGCTAAACAATGGTTGATTGAGGAAGGCATGGAAGCCATGGATGGACCAATAAACTTTGGTGATAGAGATAAATATTGGGGTTTATTGGTCGAAGGTTTTGATATGCCTCCAATTTATGGAATGCCTTTTAATGCTGCTTATTACGAATCTTTATTTAATAATTATGGCTTTAAAAATTATTACAACCAATATTGGTTTAAAATGAGTGTTGATGATGATTTGCCAACAAAATTTCAAGAAAGATATAATCGCTTTAAAGCAAAAGCAGATTATAGTGCAAGACATTTAGAGATAAAACATTTAGAAAAATACGCATCTGATTTTACTACTATTTATAATACAGCTTGGGCTCAACACGGAGAAGCTAAAAGTATAACACTAGAAGAAACCTTAAAGCTTTTTAAAACAATGAAACCCATTTTGGATGAAAGAGTTGTTTGGTTTGCTTACTATAAAGAAGAGCCAATTGCAATGTTCATCAATATTCCAGATGTTAATCAATACATTAAAGGCTTTAATGGAAAACTGGGTTTATGGAAAAAAATTCTATTGTTTTATAGAAAATTTACAATGAAACGTCAGAAATTACTAGGATTAGTTTTTGGTGTGGTACCCAAATATCAAGCATTAGGAATAGATAGTTTTTTAATTCAGTCTTGTGGGTATTTTATGCAACACAAAGGCTGGTACGATAGTTATGAAATGGGCTGGGCTGGCGATTGGAATCCTATTATGCACAACATTTATAAAAGTCTTGGTGGCAAGCAAAGTCGTAAAATGATTACTTATCGTTTTGTTTTTGATGAATCAAAACATAGTTTTGAAAGACATCCTGTGATGGATTATAAATAATTAATTTAATGTGCCGGCAGCCCATTCAATAGCATATTTTGCTTTGTAATATTTAACAGTTAAGTCAATATTTTTTTGGAGCATTTCTAATGTTTTATTTTCCCTAGAATTTACTAAAAATAAACTCGACTCACCATTACTAAATTTTAGTAATTCATTTTTATAAAGTCGATTGTAATTTTCGAAAGCAGACTGTCCTATTTCAACTTGTTTTTTCAGCAAAATAGATTCATTGTAATAGTTTCTGATTTTACTTTCAACTTCCCAAATTTTTTGTTTTAAATCTAAACTTGTTTCACTAATTTTTATTTTCGATTTTTCATAATCTCCACGAGCTTCTCGTAAAAAAATGGGCAACTTAAAATCAATACCCCATTTATAATTGTTTTGTAATGTAGCAGCATCAAAACCATTAAATACAGCATAATCCTTATTCAATAAATTAGCTTTAGCATTGAGCATTGGCAGCAAACTTTGCTTCTTAAGTTTTTTCTCAATTTCTAAAATTTCAATTTTATAATTATACGATTTGATGCTGGGGTTTATTTGCAAAGCGTTTGCAATAATATCGTTTAAAGAATTAAGTTTTTCGCTGTTATTATAAAACAGGTTGGCATCAGCAACAAAATATTCTGGCAATAAATAAGCACTATCATTTTGTTGCCACAAAAAACTCGAAAGTTCTAAGGCTGCATTATTTAATTTCAATAAAGCATCAGCTTGTTGTATTTGAAAATTTTGCAGTTGAGTGTATGCTTCAACAGTATCCATAATACTTCTATCACCTTGCAAAGCTGTAATTTTTATCAGCTTTAATCTATCTGAATTTATTTGAATATATTTTGTATATAGGTCAACTAACTGTTGAGCTCCTGCCCATTGGTAATATGTTGTGTAAGCTTTGAATAATAAATTATTAATGGCTTCTAATTTTTCTTGTTGGCTTTGAGCTTCTAACACTTTTGCTTGTTGCAATACAGCCCTGCGTTTATCTAAAATTAATCCTTTTGCTAAAGGGATTTCTACGCCAAAATAACTAGATTTTCCAAGGCTTTCCTCGCTGCTTAAATTACTACCTCCATTATTTTCTATGCCTGTTTTAATATCGCCAATTGGCAATGGAATTTTAATTTCAGGATTGGTATAGAAATAATAATTTTTACCATCAAAAGTTTTTCTACTTGCTTCAAAATTTATTACTGGATCAAATGAACCTTTTGCCGCCATTAGGTTTGCTTTGGCATTGGCAACTTTTAGATTTGCTTGTTTAGCTATTGGATGAAATTGTTTTACCTGCTCAATAAATTCTGAAACAGAAAAAATTTTTTCTTGCTGCTGTGCAAAAACATTTACAACAATGATATGTAGTATGAATGTTAAAAAAATCTTCATTATTTATTTTGGCTTTTTATCAGATGTTTCTTTCGTATTCAGCTTATAGTATTCAGGAGGAAAGCCATTAATATTTCTCCAAAGTTCATAACCCACTTTAACATTTTTCAACAATGCTATACCTTGTGCACCTCCTCCCATTTTTAAATTTCTAGGCCATTTTTTTTCAGTGTTATCAGCATCTTCGGCTACCAAAACTCTAAACTTACCATTACTACTAATGTTTGTTTCTATTGCGGTTACCTGACCACTGAATGTACCATAGCTGCTTTTTGGCCAGCCACTAAAAACTATTGCAGGAAAACCATCAAAAACAAATCTTACTTTTTGTCCAATATCAATAAGTGGTAAATCCATTGGCTCTACAAATAACTCAACAGCATATTGTATATTGTTGGGTACAATTTCTACTACCATTTCTCCATCTTTCATAAACTCTCCAATACCTGCTTTCTTTGCTTTGATGATTTGACCATTTTGTGGGGCAAGTATATAGTATAATTTATTTCTGATATCATAGTTGGCATAAGCATTTTCAAGTTTTGATATTTCTGCTTCTGTACTTGCTATTGTTGCAACCGAAGCAAATTTATCGCCTTGTGCTTTTGATATTTTATCTAAATAATCCTGTACTACGCTATTTTTTTCAATTTTTAAGTTAATGAGTTCCTGTTTGTTTTGAGCCAGTTTATTTTCTGTACCAATTTTCTTTGAAAATCCATTTTGAAAATTAACTTTTCGTTTTTCAAAATCAACCAACGATATTGCTCCACTATCCAACATCGTTTTTCCTGCATCCAATTGTCTTTTGTATACAGCTAGTTCATTAGTAACAGCCATTACATCCATACTATCACTAGCTACTTTTAGCTGTTGTTGTATAATTTTATTATCTAAAGATGATAGCTTTAATTCTCTTGCTTCTAATAAGGCTTCTACTTGAACATCGGCGGTAGATGCTTTATTTTGATAACCTTTAGCCGATTGTTGTTTTGCTTCAATTTGCTGCTTGGTTCTGTTTAATAATTCAGGATCAAAATAATCAACTTTTACCTCTCCTAATTGTAGTATTGTATCGCCCTTTTTTACAAAATCGCCTTCTTTAATAAACCACTTTAACACCTTTCCTGCAAGTATTGTGTTTACCTCTTGAGGCCTTTCTTCTTGCTTAATAGTGGTAATGGTTCCTTTGGCTTTTATGTTTTGTGTCCATGGCAAAAACATTACAATAACTAACAATGAAATAATACCTAAAGCCCAGCGTTTAACGTTGCTTTGCTTATTAATTTTATATATTTTTTTGTAGGATTGTAGTTTGCTATTATCAAACTTTTCATCAATATCGTCTGTAATAAATGGCTGCATAAGTTTCTTAGTTTTTATTTTTTTATTCTACCATTTTCAAGTGTGAATACAATATCGCATTTTCCAATTATTTCCTTGTTTTCAGAAGTAATAATGATGGTTGCATTTTTTTCGTTTCGTAAGTATGTTATTAAAGCCTCCACTTCCAAATCATCAAGGTGATTGAAAGGATTTTCAAGTAATAACAATCTGTGTTTTCCTAATAAAGCTCGTATCAATAAAATTTCTTGTCTAATATTATTAGATAGCTTTTTACCTTGAACATCTAAAATTGTATCGTAACCATTTTTATGTTCTTGAATAAAGTTTTTAATTTTTAGTTTTTCCGAAATTTTAGAAATTTCAACTATAGAAATATCATCAGATGACATAGTTAAATTTTCTAGTAAGGTCCCATGAAAAATATCTTGCTGACTTAATAATATTCCAGTTTTTGAACGAAGGTTTTTTAAATTATAATTTAAAATAGGGGCGTCATCAATTAAAATATTCCCATCAAATTGTTTAAAAGCTCCAGTTAATAATCTTAATAAAGACGATTTGCCAGAGCCAGAAACACCAGTAATGCAAACGAGTTGATTGGGTTTAATTTCTAATGTAATATTATTTAGTACATTCTTTTCAGCATACTTAAAACTTACATTATCAAACTTTATAGCTACACCTTTATTCACAGCCTCAAGTTCTAAAGTGCCAGATTGCTCTATTTCACTATCTAATACTTTTCCAAGTTTTTGTAGGGATGTTAGTGTGTCATAAATTTTATCTAAGGTAGATATTAATTTTTCCACCGAACCAATGATAGCAAGTATTACAATGTCGGCTGCAATAAACTGCCCTACATTTATTTGTTGATCTACCAATAGTACAGCACCAACCAAAAGCATTGCTGCGGTAATAACAATTTTAAATGTTATTAAACTCCAAAACTGTGTTAGTAAAATTTTAAAATGAGAGTTCCGAGCATCTAAATAACTACCAACAAGTTCATCAGTTTTATCAATATGCAAATTAGTGTTATTGCTATACTTAAAAGATTTAACAACTCTAGCTGTTTCCTCTAACCAACTTGCTATAGCATATTTATAATCACTAGCTTTCATACTAGTTGCTAACCCTTGTTGAGATGTATATTTTATAATAAGTATTACAAAAAAGATGAGTAAGAAACCAAAGCCAATAAATATTGGATGGTATAATGCTAGCAATAATAAACCAAAAAAAATTTGAATAATAGCACTAGGAATATCGAGTAATAGCTTGTCAATACTTTTGGTTAACGATGGCACATCAAAATATCTATTAACCAATTCAGGCAAATAGTACTTATCTAGTTTTTCAACATTTAGTTTTGGTAAAATATCTGCAAATTGCAAGGAGTATCGAGTAAAAATTTTTTGTTTTACTTTTTCAATTACCTGCATTTGTCTTACTTGTACAAGACCATTAAAAAAAACTCCAAATACTACCATTATTATTAGAATAATAATAGAAGTTGAAATAGATCCAGCCATTACAAAACTTATAATAGTTTGAATACCTAAAGGCAAACTCAATGATATTAACCCACCAAGAATGGCAAAAAAATAAATGTTAGAAATGTCTCTCTTATCTAATCGCAATATTTTAAATAGTTGTCTGATAGATTTTATCAGACTTCCTGAGTAGTCTTGATCCATTAGTTTTGTTTTAGCTAGTGGCAAAAATATTTTATTAAGTGAGCTTGCCACTTTTAAATTGTTAAAGTTTTTCTAAAGCTTGTTATTTTTCTTTTTTCAAAAACTCATCTGTAAAATGTTCTTGATGTTTTGGTTTTGCAAATTTTGCTTCATTGTATAAACTAGAATTTCCTTTTGGAATTGATAAAGATGACCAAGGTTTTTTACAAATCATTTTACCAACAAATACAATTTGTCCTACGTGATAACTATAATGGCATAACTGCCTGCATATGGCTTCTACAACAGTTTGTCCTTGATTACGGATATAAATTATTTTATTTAAATCCTCTTCACTTAAATTGTTAAGTGCATTAAATAAACATTGCCATCCCTGCTCCCATTTTAATAATATTTCAGATTTTGTTCTTATATCATTTTCAAATTCAGAATCTCTATTCCGCCAATCTTTTTCTCCGTCGGTAGTTAAAAAATCAGTCCATCTAGAAAGCATATTTCCCCATAAATGTTTAACTATTGTAGCGATACTGTTTGCATCATCATTGAATTTCCAAAAAAAACTTTCATCATCAATTTGTGTAAATGTTTTTTCACCTAAAGATTTATAATATTCAAATTGTTTAATTGCAGCACTTAAAAAATTACCATCAGTCATATAATTTTTTTAGTAAAATTATTAATTAGTAGTTACCCTTTTCTACTTTAAGATAAAAAAATAAACTTGTCTCATACTTCATATTCAATTTTCCCTATCTTTCAATCCTAAGCAAAAAACCGTACCATTCATTCATATATTTACTAAAAAATTTTTTAAGCTAATTATATGAATGAATGGTAAACTAAAACTTAACACAGTATGAAAATAGAAGAAATCAAAATTTTACGTGGTCCCAATTATTGGAGTATTCGTCGTCCAAAACTTATTCAAATGCGTTTGCAGTTGGAGGATTTGGAACAACGCCCCACTAATACCATTGATGGATTTTTAGACAGAATGAAAACCTTAATGCCAAGCCTTTACGATCATCGTTGTAGTGAAGAGAAAAAAGGTGGCTTTTATCATAGAGTAGAAGAAGGTACTTGGATGGGACACGTTATAGAACACATTGCTTTAGAGATTCAAACCCTTGCTGGTATGGACACTGGCTTTGGCAGAACACGTGGCACTGGCAAAGAAGGTGAGTATAATGTAGTGTTCAGTTATATAGAAGAAGATGCAGGTGTATATGCTGCAAAAGCTGCTGTACGTATTGCTCAGGCTTTGGTTGATGGCGAAACTTATGATCTTGCAGAAGACATACAGCAGCTAAGAGAAATAAGAGAAGATACTCGGCTTGGACCAAGCACAGGCTGCATTGTAGAGGAAGCTGCTAAACGTGGCATTCCATACATTCGTTTAAATAAACATAGTCTTGTACAGTTGGGTTATGGCGTACATCAAAAAAGAATAAGAGCAACCATTGCAAGCACTACAAGCAATATTGCTGTTGATATTGCCTGCGATAAAGAAGAAACAAAAAACCTATTGGAAGCTGCTGAAATTCCTGTACCTCGTGGTACTGTTATTCGTACAGAAGCTGGGCTTAAAGATGCAGTTGATAAATATGGTTATCCTTTGGTAATAAAACCTATTGATGGTAATCATGGCAAAGGCAATACTACAAACATTACAACCTGGGAGCAGGCCATTGCTGCATTAGAAAATGCAAAGCAATATGGGCGTAGTGTAATTGTTGAGCGTTTTATTACTGGCTTCGATTTTCGTATTCTCGTTATCAATTCAAAATTTATTTGTGCAGCATTGCGTACGCCTGCAGCCGTTACTGGCGACGGTGTGCATACTATTCAATGGTTGATTGATGAAACCAATAAAGACCCTCGCAGGGGTTATGGTCACGAAAAAGTTTTAACACAAATTAATGTTGACCACAGCACCATGAAAATGCTGGAAGATAAAGGTTACACACTTGAAACCATTCCTGCAAAAGATGAATTGGTTTTGCTTAAAACAACAGCCAACCTTAGCACTGGTGGCACTTCTACAGATGTTACAGATGAAGTTCATCCTGATAATATTTTTATGTGTGAGCGTATAGCTAAGATTATTGGATTGGATATATGTGGCATTGATATTATGGCAAAAGATTTAAGATCACCTGTTAAAGAAAATGGTGGTGCTATCTTAGAAGTAAACGCTGCTCCAGGTTTTAGAATGCATATAGACCCAAGTGAAGGTATAGGAAGAAATGTTGCAGAACCTGTTGTTGATATGTTATTCCCTGATAGAAGTAATGGTCGTATTCCAATCATAGCTGTTACTGGTACTAATGGAAAAACAACTACCACAAGGCTTACAGCCCATATTTGTAAAAGTGCAGGCAAAAAAGTGGGCTACACCACAAGCGATGGTGTGTATATACAAAACCAGTTAATGATGAAAGGCGATTGCACAGGTCCTGTAAGCAGTGCTTTTGTTTTAAAAGACCCAACTGTTGATTTTGCTGTATTGGAATGTGCACGTGGTGGCATACTTAAAAATGGTTTATCATTTCAACATTGCGATGTAGGTATTATAACTAATGTTGCTGCAGACCATATGGGACTTGGGGGTATCAACACCATTGAGCAAATGGCTGATGTTAAAGCAGTGGTAGCTGAAACTGTTTACCCACACGGCTATGCTGTGTTAAATGCAGATGATGATTTGGTATATAAAATAAAAGACAGACTTAAATGCAATATTGCTTTGTTTAGTATGGATGAAAATAATCCACGCATAAAAGAACATTGCAACAAAGGCGGTTTAGCAACTGTTTATGAAAATGGGTTTGTAACTATTTTAAAAGGCACCTGGAAAATTCGTGTGGCACACGTAAAAGATATTCCATTAACCTTTGAAGGAAAAGCAACACACAACGTAGCCAATTGTTTACCTGCTGTATTATCATCTTATTTATTCAAATCTATTTCTATTGATGATATTAAAACCGGCTTACAAACTTTTGCTGCAGGTGTAAACACAACACCAGGCAGATTAAATTTTATACACTTTAAAAACTTTAGTTTCCTTGCCGATTTTGCACACAATCCACACGGATTAAAATTGCTTTGCGATTTTGTGAGTAAACTAGATTATAAATATAAAGTGGGCGTAATTAGTGGTACAGGCGATAGAAGAGATGAGGATATTAGAGAACTTGGCGAAATATCTGCAAATTTTTTCGATGAAATAATAATACGTTGTGATAAAAACTTACGTGGTAGAACACCAGAAGAAATTATTACACTGCTACAAGAAGGCATAAATAAAGTAAACCCTAATATTCCACAAACAGTTATTGCCAACGAAAACCTTGCCTTGGAATATATTTACGAAAACCCAAAACCAGGAGCGTTATATACTATAATGTGTGATGTAGTTGCAGGAGCTTTAGATAAAATTAAGGAGCTGAAAGATAGAGAGAGTAATGTATAAAACAGTCACACAACCTTGAAGGCTTTAGAGCCTTCAAGGTTTAACAATTATAATGCACTAAAAAGCACACATCCAACCTTTTTATAAAACATTTAAGACTTGTTCCTTCATTTTTTCCATTTCATCTTTCATTAAAACTACTAACTTTTGAATATCTGCATTATTGGCTTTAGAACCTGTGGTGTTTATTTCTCGTCCAAATTCTTGTAAAATAAAAGATAACTTTTTCCCTTTGCTTTTTTCTTTGCCTTTTAAAATATCTTTAAAATAAGAAATATGATTTTTTAATCTTACTTGTTCTTCTGTAATATCTATTTTTTCTATGTAATAGATTAATTCTTGCTCCAAACGATTAGCATCATAGTTTTCTTTCCCCACTTGCTCAGTTAATAATTTTGTTAACCCTTCTTTTATTTTCTCTCTTCTTTGTGGTTCCAATTTCTTAATTGCTTCTTCGTGTAGTTCAATATTATCAACTCTTTTAAGGAGCTCTGCTTCTAACGCTGCACCTTCATTTTTCCGGTGTTTATTTAGGTTGTCAATTGCCGCTTTTAACAATGCTTCAAATTGATGCCACTCATCTTCGCTAAGGTTATCTGTTGAGTTTATAACAACATCTGGCAAACGCAATATCGCTGATAATAGATTATTATCGTCTGCATTTAATTCTACTGCTACTTCCTTAACGCTATTATAATAGGCTTTAAGCAGCTCTGTATTAACAGTAACTGGTTTAGTTGCTCCATTATATTTAATATTAAATAAACATTCAACACTTCCTCTTTCTAATCCTTCATTAATTATATTTCTAATTTCTATTTCAAAGGGTTTAAGAATTTGGGGGGTTAACATTCTTAAATCAAACTGTTTGCCATTGAGCGATTTTATTTCAACAATAAAAATTCTATCGCCAATAGTTTGTTCTGCACGTCCATAACCGGTCATTGAATAAAGCATAGAAAAAAATTAATAGCTGTAAAAGTATAGGAATAGTAGTTTTCAATAACAGATAAAAAAACAGCCCTACAAGATTTGTAGAGCTGTTCGATAAATTTTATATAAAAAATTATAATTGGGTTGTCTTAAATAATCCCGTAGCAAAATTTACTTGTATTTTGTAATTACCACTATTGGTTGGTCCAGGGAAATTATCTGGTAAATTGTAACCAAATTTTCCACCTGCCGAAAGGCCAGACAAAGTTTTATTAGCAACAGAATACTTATTACTCCAGTCTCCATTTACAGGTAGCAACAAAAATTCTTTTCCTCCAGTAAGTGCTAAAGATGTCATTTCCCAAACACAAGAATTTAATCTTGTGAGTTGTTGAGATGGCACAGGAACAGGATTATTCCATCCCCCTGGAGTAGCATCGCCTACCATAAATAAATCATTAGGTAATTGTGGTCCTGTGAATGGTACTATTGTAAATCTTCCTCTTTGAAAATCCATAGTAATTAAGTACATCCCTGCAGTTGAAGGGCTTTTAAAATTATCACCGCCACTTGTGTAGTATTTAAAATCGCCACCATCTTGTATTCCTGCTATAGTATTACTAGGTGTTGCATATTTTTGACTCCAATCTCCATTTACTGGTAGTACTAAAAATTCATCATTTGCTTTTAAATTAAAAACACCCATAAAAGTTGTTTCATCAATTCTTGCAAATTCCTGACTTGGAGTCGGTACTGGATTATTCCAACCTCCGTCAGAAGCTCCACCGACTAAAAACAACTTACCGCCTGCAGGAGGATCAACTTTTGGTGGCACTTTATAAGGTGTAGCTGTAATGTTGATTACATTAGAAACTTTGATATCATTGTTGTTAGCATAAGACGAAGTAATACGAGCATTTATTCCATAAGCCACATTAAAATTAAATCCAAAACCAAGTAAAATATCATTTAACTCTTTTCCTGTAATAGACTTTGTGCGTGACCCGGACAGAGTCATACTAACAGATTTTGCAAAGTTTCTTCCCGCAGAATCTATTTCCAAAACATATTTAACAGTATTAGAGTCTGTTGCGTACATTGGGCTTGTCCAGCTTAATGTAAGTGCTACTGCATTAGAATCTGCTGGGGCAACAGCAACTGTGTTTTTTGAGCTACTTAATACTACACTACTTCCAGAGCTGTATGTTGGTAATGCCCCTTCTTTTGTACAAGCTACCATTAAAGTAGTTGCCATTGAAAAAAGCAAAATTGTTTTTGATAAATATTTCATAATTAATTATTTGATAGTTTTAATTGAATTGCTGTTTATAATTTTACAACTGTAAATTTTCCTTCTTGAAAATCGACAGAAATTTTATAATTACCTGCAGTTGGTGGACCAGGAATATCTTGACCACCAGAGCTATATAATTGAAAATCTCCTCCTTTCCATAAATCTACTAGTGTATTATCTGTTACAGCATATTTTTTGCTCCAACTTCCGTTTTCAGGTAATAGTAAAAAGTGTGCATTTGCCGATAATGCAACTGTCAGTTCATAGGTAGTAGCACTAGTTTTTGTAAACTTTTGACTTGGATCGGGTACAGGATTACTCCATCCACCAGGAGTTGCATCTCCAACTAAATATAAGTTTCCACCAGCCGGTAATGGAACTTTTACAATAGCATAAGGCTTAATTGTGTATTTAAACACATTAGAATAAAGAGCTCCAGCACCAGTGCTAAAACTAGATTTTACTCTAAACTCAACTTCGTGATTTACTTCTGCCTTTAACTTCATATCTACCACTAAAAACTTATTTAAATCGCCATAAGTAATTGCTTTAGATAAATCAGCAATTACAGGGTACTCCTTTTTATTGGAATATGTAAAATTTGATCCTGTAGTGTCAATTTCAATTGTATAAGTTACATCCTGAGAGCTTACACCAGTTGTAAAGGTGTAGTTAGGATTTGTCCATGAAAATTGAAGAGCTGTCAAGTCTTTTTTATCTTCAGTAAGTGGCAAAACAGAAGCATTCGCCAAACTAGATTTTAATACAGGAGCTGTGCCGCCTGTATAAAAAATTTGATTTTCATCTTTTTTACAACCTATCAGCAATATAGATGATATAAAAGATAGCATTAATATTTTTGAAATAAATTTCATATTATGATATTTTAATTGTTATTAATAACCAGTATTTTGTTTTAAGTATGGATTTACAGATAAATCTTTATCTGGAATTGGATATAGATTTCTAAAATCCTGTACAGCAGCTCCACCTTTTGCACCTCCTTTCCAAGGCCATAGGTAACTAGCAGTAGTAAATTTGTTGTATCTAATTAGATCTGTTCTTCTAAATCCTTCCCAAAAAAGTTCTCGTGCTCTTTCGTCTAAATAAAAATCGACATTATTAACATCTGATGATGTTACATTTCCTGAGGCGTTTCCATAAGCTCTTTCTCTGAGTTTGTTAACATAAGTTAGAGCTAATGAAAGATCTCCTCCACCACCACGTGCAGTAGCTTCGCCATAAATTAAGTACATTTCGGCTAATCTAAATATTGGCATATCAATATCGCAAAAAGTAGCATCACTTCCAGCGGTTCCTGTTTTGGTTACATTTTTATATTTTGAAACAGCGTAACCATCCGTGAACTTTGATAAATCATTTATCTCTAAAGTTTGTCCACTTCTAAAAAATTGTGCTCTTTTATCAGAGTTAAATGTTAAATCTACGTATAAGTTAACAATGTTTTTTGTAGTTCTTGTACCAAACCAGCCACCATTAATTCCAAAATCACTCGCAGCCATTGCACCCCCAACTGATGCATGTGTTAAAAATGTTGTACCGCCATAAGTTTGTGTATTTTTTCCATCATAATTGATAGTAAAAATATTTTCACTAGTATTTTGATGATTATCTGCAAGCATTAATTGAGTATAGTCATTAATTAATGAATAACCTGCATCAATAACTTTTTTAGAATAAGTTACAGCATCTGCATTTCTAGCAGTTCCTGTATATGTTTTTGCATTCAAATACAAACGAGCCAAAAGTGCTTGAACAGCCCCTCTATCTACTCTGCCATATTCATTAGTTTTAGCAGCAGCAACTAATGGTTCAATGGCTTTTAGTTCTGTTTCTATATAATTGAACAAAGCAGGGCGTCCTATTTGCTTTGGCAATGATGCACCAACAACGTCTGCATCAGTAGTGAATGGAGGATTTCCAAATAAATCCATTAAAACCCAATACTGATATGCTCTTAAAAATCTAGACTCAGCTCTATACTTTCTAATTTCATCAGCTTCGGTTCCAGTTATTCCATTTTCAGCAAGTTTTGCATCGGATGATTGGCGAATGAAATCATTTGCTAGTGTAATTTGGAATAGACTTCTATAATATAATCCAGTTAACATTGGATTGGTAGAACCCCAGTTCATTAAATGAAAATCTTGAATTCCTGGATCGCCCCAAGCAACTACAGCTTCGTCTGTACTTAGCTCTTGTGCCTTCCAAAAAAGGCGTAAAAAATCTGATGTTCCAGCGTCAATTCCTGCAATGTCGCTAGATCCTGCTCCACCACCACCGGTTAATGCCATCGTACTATATACTTTTGCTATTGATTGTCTATAACCTGATGCAGATGCATATACGTCGGTACTTGTAGTGGAATTTGTTGGTGTTAAATCTAGTTTTTTAGTGCAAGAAGCAAATGCTGTACTAAGCATTAATGCAATACCCACACTTTTGAATATATTATTTTTCATAATTCTTTTATTTTCAAAGTTTAGAATGATAAGTTTAATCCTAAAGAAAATACTCTAGGTCTTTTGTAAATATTATTGTCTATACCACCAGAAATTTCAGGGTCTAAACCTTTGTACTTTGTAATAACAAAAACATTTGTAACATTTAAGGTTGCTCTTAAATCTGCTTTGTTATTTAAAACTTTTCCAAAGTTGTATCCAACATTAATATTATCACATCTTAAAAAAGAAGCATTTTCAATCCAATAATCGCTGATAAACATTTTATCATTGCCGCCTTTAAAATTTGTGGCTAAAACCTCAGTAGAAGCATTGCTTAAATATTTTTTTCCTGGTAATACTTCTGTTCTTAAGCCTCTCGCACTTCTAATATTATTATATAAATAATTGTCCAAATTTGTACGCAATACAATACCTGCATTCCATTTTTTGTATGTTACATTAGAACTTAAACCCATAAATACTCTTGGGTCAACTTGTTTGTACTGGTACAAATCATTTGAATTAATTTGACCGTCTCTGTTTTTATCTTCAAATAAATTTTCGATTGGTTTCCCTGTTTTTTCATCATATACTTGTTTGTACATAAAGAAGGACCCTCTTGCATAACTAACTGAATTTACTAGAACAGTGTTACCTGTTCCTCCAGAAATTCCACCATACTGATTGCCTTTAAAAGTTGGATCGGGTGCTATAGTTAGGTTGGTAATTTCATTTTTATTATATGTAATATTATATGCAACATCCCAATTCAAATCTCTCTTCTTAATTATCGCATAATTTAATGAAACCTCGAGACCACTATTTTTCATTGAGCCAACATTTGCCTTAATGTTATTAGTAAAGTTGGTGCCAGCAGATTGTTGAGCATCGTTTAATAAATCATTTGTAGTTCTTTCATAGTATTCAACTGTACCAGTTAAACGATTATTTTTAAAGCCAAAATCTAAAGCCAAGTTTTTCATCTCGGTAGTTTCCCATCTTAAATTAGCATTATACCCTGAAGGTGTAACTGTTGAATAATAGGTATTCCCAAATTGATATTGGCTTTGATTGCCTCCGTAATAAAACGATTGTTGGTATAGATATAAGTCAATACCATCTTGTTGACCAGTTTTTCCGTAACCCGCTCTTAGTTTTAAGTCGCTAACCAATTTGCTGTTTTTTAAGAAAGACTCTTCGTTTATTTTCCAAGCTACAGCATAAGAAGGGAAGATGCCCCATCTGTTCGCTTTTGAAAAACGAGAAGACCCGTCTTTACGTGCAGATGCAGTTAAATAGTACTTTCCTTTGTAATTATAGTTCAATCTTCCATAAACACTAATCAAAGTATTTTCTGGCTTGTCGTAATCAAACTTTGGAGTTGAAACAACTGATCCATCATAAGTAAAGTCGTTATAATTATAAGTTGTAGACTTAAAGTTTTGAAAAGAATAACCAATCATTGCATCAAACTTACCATACCTTGTTTCCTTAACATAATTTAAATAAGCATCTAATAAGGTGTTTTGTTTTGTTTGCTTATAAATATTGTTTTTTCCACCATGGAATTTTCCATTTGCATCTTTAAATCTTCTATAATCCGATCCAGCACTATCTGTTATTATTTCATTTCCGTGTCCACTAGCTATATCGTAACCTAAATTAACAGTAGCTTTTAAGTCTTCAAACCCGTGAAATTTATACTCAAATTGAACATTGCCAATACTTCTTTCTACATGTGAACGATTATCGTATTGGTTAATTAAACCAACCGGATTTTTTGGTGCCAAACTGTTTAAACGCAAGTTTGGATCAGCTCCTGGATCTACCCATTGGTAAAACCCTCCAAATTCATTATTGGGTCCATAAATACTTTGTGTTGGGTCAAATGAAACAGCAGAACCTATGGCTCCTTCGTTAGCAAATTTATTTTCACTAACTACACCCTTCAAGTTAATGTCTACTTTAAGATGTTCTTTAAAAAATTTAGGACTCAAGCCTATAGATGCTGTTGTTCTTTTTAAACTACCGCCTTTTAAAATGCCTTGTTGGTTTAAATAACCAAGACTTGCTCTAAATGGTACTTTCTTAAAAATAGCTCCAGTCATACTTAAATTGTTATCTACGCCAAAAGAAGTTTTATAGATTTCTTTTTGCCAATCTGTATTAGCATTTCCAAGCATTGCAACATCGCTTGATGAACCATTTGCTTTTACGTAATCTCTAAATTGTTGAGCAGATAATATATCTACACTTCCTGTAGGTGTGTAAATACTTGAAGTTGTGGAAAAATTAAATGATGCTTTTCCTGCTCTTCCTTTTTTTGTGGTAATAATGATAACACCGTTTGATGCTCTAGAACCATAAATAGCAGCAGCAGACGCATCTTTTAAAATATTAAAACTTTCTATATCATTAGGATTTATCAAGTTTAATGCATTTGCCGAACCACTAATTCCATTGTTATCCAATGGAACTCCATCAATAACAATTAATGGGTCATTACTAGCATTTAATGATGCTCCACCTCTAATTCTAATTACACTTCCACTTCCCGGTGCTCCTCCATTTGGAGTAATAGCAACACCAGCAACTTTACCTGTAATTAATTGTTCAGGCGTAGTTAAAGCCCCCTTTACAAAATCTTTTGAAGTTACAGATACAACTGAACCTGTTAAATCTTTCTTTTTTGATGAGCCATAACCAATATTTACCACTACTTCATTTAAATCATCTTTTGAAGCTTTAATTGAAACATTCATAGGTCCGGTAGCCGGCACCTGAGCTTCCATTGTGGCAAAACCAATTGAAGAAAATTCTAAAGTTGGGCTCCCAACCACTTTTACCGAAAAAGTTCCATCGGGCTTGGTTGACCCCAATGCTTTTCCATTTTTGATTTTAATAGTTACACCAGAAACAGCAGCTCCCGATGCATCAGTTACTTTACCAGTAACCACTTTGTCTTGTGCGTGTGCCTGCATTACAAATGCAAATAATGACACCATCATCGCAACAAACAGTCGTTTAAGATTCATAGTTTTGTTTTTGTTGTTATATAATAGTCGATTGTTTTTATTGAGTTACTATTAGTTTTTCAATTTGTATTTTGCCATTGAAATCAAACTGTAAAAAATAAATACCAGCACTTAAATTTTGTAATACATTATTATTTTTTATGTTGGTTTGATGAACACCCTTTGGTTTATAACCATTGAAAATATTAGCTATTAGTCGGCCATTAGCATCTAATATATTCAAATTTAGTTTACCATAATTTGGCAGTTCATATTCAACAACAGAACTTGAAATAACTGGATTTGGTTTAACAGATACGCTTATTTTATTAATATTATTTACAATTACCGGTGCATTGGGGTTATTAGCTATGCTTAACAAAGCATTCAAGTTTTGATTTGTAAACACATAATAATCTCCTGGCTGAAATAGCATACTATAGGTTGTACCTGTTACATTCACAGTGGTTCCAGTTAAGTAACTATACCAAGTTCCCGTATTTGGAAAACTTACAGAAGCAGGTGTAGTGCTTGTACCAAAATTACCAACTACCACAACTCGTAAATTTGCATCTCCTACGGTAATTTGTTTTATTGCAGCAGACAAACTAGAGGATACTGCACCAGAGATAAAAGCTGAGTTATATAATGAACTGTTTCGAATAGCAAATAACTTAGAGTAAATATTATACAGGTTTTTCCTATTTGTATTGTTTAAATAATCCCATTTAATTGGCTTTTCATCTAAGCGGCAATTATTATTTACAGTTAAATTAGAACAAGTATTAATTGAATAGTCATAACCTAACTCTCCCATTTGCCAAACCATTTTAGGACCAGGAATCATCGTTAAAAAAGCTGCTACCATTTCTTGACGTCTAAGACCTGTGTTCAAATCCTTTATATTGTAGCTGCCATTTACATTACCATTATTAATATTTTTATACATGAGCCTTTCTTCATCGTGGCTTTCGGCGTATGTAATTAAATTAGGAGTTGTCCAGCCTCTGTTAGTATGAATAGCTCTACTAAAATCCCAATCTGTAGCATAGCCCATACTTGCCTGATTAAAATTATAGTTACTATTACCCCAAAGCAACATACCATAATTGGCTAATTCAATTTCTTCGTTATCGGCTGCAAAATGTTCTAAAATACAATAAGAGTTTGGAGAAACAGCTTGCATTTTATCATAAATTCTTTTCCAAATGGCAATTCTGCTTGCATCATAGTTTCCCCACATACCAACATCTGCTCCACTGTTTACTTGAGTAAATCCTTTTGATAAATCCCATCTAAATCCATCTACCTGATAATTTGTTAACCAATGTGTAATAACTTTATCTACAAAATCTTTTGTAGCCTGGCTTTCGTGATTAAAATCGTACCCAACATTGAAGGGATGTTTGGCATCAGGATTAAACCAAGGATTATTAATTGCTGGTTTATTATTAACGCCATCCCAATACATTTGAACCATTGGACAACTTCCAAAAGCATGATTCAATGCTATATCTAACACAACAGCAATTCCATTTTTATGACATTCGTCTATCAATTGTTTTAATGCTGTTTCTGTTCCATAATATTTATCTGGAGCCAAAAAAAAAGCAGGATTATATCCCCAACTATTATTTCCTTCAAACTCCATTACAGGCATTAGTTCAATTGTGTTAACTCCAAGATTTTTTAAATATGCAATAGAATCTTTAATAGTTTGATAGTTTTTATTGGCTACAAAATCTCTCACCAACATTTCATAAATCATAAGATTTTTTTTGTTGGGTCTTGTAAAACTATACTGCCAGTTATAAGGTGTTTTATTTGTTTGAAGCACACTTACAATTCCTGAAGTTAACCCAGTTGGATAAGGCTTTAAATTAGGGTATGTTGATGCAGAAATATATTGATCATTCCAAGGATCTAAAACTTTTTCTGCATTATAATCTGCAACTTTTAATGTGCCGTCTATTAAATATTGATATGCATATTCCTGACCAGATGTTAAGCCTGTAATTCTTAACCAAAAATATTTTCCATCAGGAGTTTTATTCATTTGGTGAATCAATGTTTCTGTCCAATTATTAAAATCTCCTAGCGCAGAAATAGTGGTTTTACCGGGTGCATATAAAACAAGAGTAACAGCAGTTGGGTCTGATTCATAATAAATACCATCTTTAGTAATACCTGCAGGCAATGCTGCAATATTTACGTTTCCTGCAACTAAAAACTTAACTGTATCTGTAGCGGTATTTACACCATCTGTAACTTCAGAAACTATTGTTTGTACACCCACAGCAGTAATTTGTGGATTTGCTGTGGCTTGTGTAACCCCAGAGTTAGTAGATAGTAAATTACCATTAAAATATATTTTCATTGTAGAGGACAGACTTGCTGTAGTTGTAATGGCAACATTGTCATTTACTGCCTTTGTTATTACCTCTGTCCCTAGCTTATAAAATGGTGTTCTTAAAGGATTGTCAATTCTTGTGTAAAGTCCGTTGTCATAAACTGGTACATACATATCACTTGCATCGGCATTTCTTAACACTTTTGTACCTGCTCCATTTCTGAAAAGAATGGCAATTTTTAAAATTTTTTCAGATGGATTTGTAATTCCAAAATAGGTTCTTAATCCGCCTGTAATTGTAAACTTCCATTTATTAGAGCCTAAGTAAGCTGCATTAGCCAAAGCGGTTGTTGATGCCCATGTAAATTTTGAACCTTTCCAATCGCTGTTACTAGTACTTGCTGTTGTTATAACGCCTATGTGAACATATATATCATTAGTGGGAGTGTAATCTTTAATTCCTTTATTTCCAAGTGTAGCATCGCAGGTAATTTCGATGGTAGGCGATGTTTCTTGTATGTATTGAGGAGACCAACTAAGCAGTTGACAATTGCTACTTATAGCAATAAATAAAAATAATATTACATTACTTAATTTCATATAGCGTTCGCAATCGTTTGTTTTTATATGTGTATTTTTAACACATTGCTTTACAAAGATGATTATTTACTTGATACAATCAAAGTTTTTTTAAAAAATTGTTAAATTTTTCTCTATTTAGAAAAGAAATTTTTAAAAATCAATACCAACCCATTTTCGTGAGCTTTTATTGTATTTTTCGAAATTGAATTTATATAGTTTACCTGGCCTATGCGGAACGTCTTGCTCCATTTCGTTTAAATCAATAAGCAAATCCATAGTTGCAAATTTTTTTCTAAAATTTCTTCTATCAAGTTCAACACCTAAAATAGCTTCATACAAATTTTGCAACTCACGAAGGGAAAATTTGTCTGGCAATAAATTAAATCCAAGTGGGTGTTCTTGTATCATTTTTTGCAACCATTCGTGACAAGTGTCTAAAATTTCTTTGTGGTCAAATGCCATTTCTGTAATTGAGGATACATTATGCCAATGCAACTCGTTTTCTGTAATTTGTAGGCTATGGTGTTTAATGTTTAATAGGGAGCAGTATGCAACAGTAATCACTCTGCCGCCAGGGTGCCTTTTTGGATGGCTAAATGTTTTAACCTGGTCTAAATAAATGTCGGTCATTCCTGTTCTTTGGTCTAAAACCCTGTAAGCAGCAGCATCAATTTCTTCAGCCTCATTTACAACATCGCCCAATAAACTCCACATACCTTGATATTTTTCCAAATCGCTCCTAATAAGTAATACTTTCAACTCATTATCGTCAAAACCAAAAATTACACAATCAACAGTAATAGGCATTTTAGGGTATTCAGCAACTAAAGATGCTCCATTTTTTAGAGACATAATTAAAAAATTCGTTAGAGTGTTAATATTGAGAACAAAGGGATATCTCCTTTAAAGAATAAAGGTAGTATGATTTTACTTAATTGTGTAATATATACATATAGAATTTAAGATTCTGCTTCTTGTTTTATTTGATTTCCGGTTTTGCCAAACCTTCTTTCTCTGTTTTGAAAATCGAGAATAGCCTCGTATAAGTTTTGCTTTCTAAACTCTGGCCAGCGAGTATTTGTAAAATATAATTCTGAATAGGCTAGTTGATATAACAAAAAATTGCTTATTCTAAACTCCCCGCTAGTTCTAATGATTAACTCGGGGTCAGGAATATTTTTAGTGCATAAATAGTTTTGAAAAACCTGATGATTTATGGAAAATGGTTCAAGTTTTCCATCTTTAACATCTTGTGCAAGTTGTTGTACAGCATTTACAATTTCCCATCTGCTACTGTAACTTAAAGCCATTACAAGGTTTAACCCAGTATTATTTTCAGTTAGTCGTAATGCTTCTTGTAATTCCTTGTGTGCAAAATCTGGAAGCATTGATGTATCACCAATTACGTGTAGTTTAATGTTGTTTTTATTAAGTGTGGGTACTTCCTTTTTAATAGTTTCTACCAATAAAACCATTAATCCATCTACTTCATTTTTGGGTCTGTCCCAATTTTCTGTACTAAATGCGTATAAGGTTAAAAATTCAACCCCTAATTCTGCACAACCTTCTACAATATTTCTTACACTTTCTACGCCGTGGTAATGACCAAATAATCTATCTTGTCCCTGTTCTTCTGCCCATCTACCATTACCATCCATAATAATAGCAATATGAGTTGGTAATTTTTGTTGGTCTATCTTCTCAAATAAGTCTTGCATAAAAGTAAGTTCTAAAGGCTTTTTTGCAAAAATAAGGGAATGAATTTTCTACTTAGTTTTTATCAAATATACATTAGCAACCAAGCTAAGCAATAACAACATTCCAACCAACTGATGCAACAAGGCTATCCACTCAAAAACGCCAAAGCTTCCCATTACAATTTTGGGGCTAGTTAATACTGCTGCAATTCCCAAAACAACTTGTAAAAACACTAGAATTAAAGGATAATTTTTCATTTGGGAGAATGTAAGTGAGCTTGTTTGATGCTTACTTTTAATCCACCAAAATACCACCAAAGCAGCTATACAATATGCCAATCCGCGATGAATAAAATGAATAGTAATTTTATTAAAAAACAAACCATCATTTATACCATTCTTAAACATACTGTCAGGAACAACCATACCATTAATAAGTGGCCAACTTGGGGCAACATTAGCAGCCTTTAAACCTGCCATAAAAGCACCATAAAAAAGCTGAATGACCAATAAACAAATCAAAAAAATTGTAAATTTTTTAAGCGAGGGGTGTATAACAAAATCTTGTTGCTTCATTTTTAACGATAAACCAAAAACCAAGGCATAACAAATTAAACCCATTGCCGATACAAAGTGTACAGAAAGCTTTATGTGATTTACATAAACATTTTCATCATTCAGCCCACTTTTAACCATTATCCAACCAATTAATCCTTGTAAACCACCTAAAACAAATAAGGCTATTAATGGATTTATCATCCAAGGTTTAATATGTTTTTTTATGATAAAATAAGCAAATGGAATAGCAAAAGCAACTGCTATTAACCTTGCCCACAAACGATGAAACCATTCCCAAAAAAAGATAAATTTAAAGTCGGCTATGGTAAAATGATTATTGATGTATTTATACTGTGCAATTTGCTGATACTTTAAAAACAACTGCTCCCATTCAGTTTCAGAGTTGGGTGGCAAAGCTCCCATAATTGGTTTCCATTCAGTAATAGATAATCCAGAACCACTTAATCTAGTAATCCCTCCTAACAAAACCTGAATGATAAGCATTGCCACACCTACAAAAATCCAGTTGGCAATTATTTTGTTTGAACGCATTTCTTGATTTTGTTTCAATAAATCATCTTTTAACAAACTTTGCTGCATAGCTAAAAAAATATGTTGCAAATGTAGAATAAGATACAGTCGAGATTAGAAAATCATCATTAAAAATCGCTCTTTTCTTGCCGTACAGTTTCATAATATTGCAATGTGTTAGAAACATTTTATCAAGATAAATTAATTGAAGCTGGTTGCGATGAAGCTGGTCGTGGATGTTATGCAGGACCAGTATTTGCAGCTGCTGTTATTTTGCCTAATACGTTCTATCATCCTTTACTAAACGATAGCAAAAAAGTAAAAGAAAAAGATAGAAACACACTGCGTTTATTTATTGAACAAAATGCCATAGCATTTGCTATAGCAAAGGTTGATAATAAAGAAATCGATAAAATCAATATTCTGAAAGCTTCTTTTAAAGCAATGCATAATGCAGTAGAACAATTGCATATTCAGCCTGAGTTATTATTGATTGATGGCAACAGGTTTATGCCCTATAAAAACATTCCACACCAATGCATTATAAAAGGCGATGGAAAATTTGCAAACATAGCAGCAGCAAGCATTTTAGCTAAAACATACAGAGATGATTATATGTTGCAATTGCACAAAAAATTTCCAAAATATGGCTGGGATAAAAATAAAGGTTATGGCACTTTAACTCATAGAAAAGCCATTGAAGAATTTGGTGTATGCAAATACCATAGAATGAGTTTTAATATTTTACCAAATCAAATGGAGTTGTTTGAAAAATAAAGTTTATTACTCATTCCACTCACCCGCTCCCATTCTCACCACCTCAAAAATATCTTTGGTACAATCAATAATAGTCGATGGAGTAAATCCTCCAATACCACCATCAATTACAATATCTACAAGATGTTTAAAGTTTTCAAACATCAGCTCAGGATCAGTAAATTCTTCAACCATTTCTCCTGGCAAACTGGCTGATAAAATTGGATGGTTCAATTCGTGAACTATCGTTTTTGCAATTTCATTATCTGGTACACGCAAACCAATAGTATCTTTTTTACTGTGCAATATTTTGGGCACTTCTTTACTTGCAGGTAAAATAAAAGTATAAGGACCGGGTAAATAATTTTTAAGAATACGATATAACGGGGTTGAAATACTTTTGGTGTATTTACTTAAATCACTTAAGTCATAACATACAAAACTTAAATTGGCTTTTGCAACATCTATATTTTTTATTCTGCAAACCCTTTCAATGGCTTTATGCTGAAAAATATCGCAGCCCAAACCATAAATTGTATCTGTAGGATAAATAATAACACCTCCATCTAACAAACATTCTACCACAGTTTTAATATGACGAGGGTTAGGGTTTTGTGGATGTATATGCAATAACATTGTACAAAGTTAACCAATGATCGTTTTTTACACAGATTGTTTTTATTTTTACCAAATTATGAAACAACTTTTAATCATTCGTCACGCAAAAAGTAGTTGGGAGCTAGGTGTTTTAAATGATTTTGATAGAGGTCTTAATGACCGTGGACATACAGATGCACAAGCAATGGCTAAAAGACTAATTGACAAAAATATTTCAATAGATTTGTTTGTTTCAAGCACTGCTAAAAGAGCACTAACAACTGCTACATATTTTGCTAAAGCGTATCAGCAAGACGAAAATAATATACTAAAAGCAGGAGAATTATATCATGCTATGCCAGATATCTTTTATAAAACAATCGAAAACTTAAGTAATCAATTCAACAATGTTGCTTTGTTTTCTCATAATCCTGGCATTACAGAGTTTGTAAACGAATTAAGTAAAACTCAAATTGACGATATGCCCACTTGTGGCATTTTTGCAGTTCAAATACATTCTAACTCTTGGACAAATTTCAAGACTGCAAAAAAAGACTTTTGGTTTTTTGATTATCCAAAATCTATTTAAAATTTTCTACATAACTGTTTGGCATTAATTTCACCGCACTAAAATAACTGAATGATTGAAGCCATCATAACAGGTCTAACCTTAGGATTACTGCTTGCCATCTCTATTGGGCCAATCATTTTTGCCATTATTAAACAAAGTTTAAACAATGGTCACAAGGGTGGTTTTTTCTTTGTAGCAGGTGTTTCTTCCAGCGATATTATTATCGTTTTAGTTTGTAACTTGCTTACAAGTTTATTTGCTCAGGCAGTAAGCCACCAAACTATTATAGGTATTTCTGGAAGTGCTTTTTTACTAATTATTGGTATTTATACATTATTTTTTAAAAAAGTAATGATAGATGATAATGGTGGTATTCAGGACAAAGTATTTAAGAAACGTCAATTAGTAGGTATATTTCTTTCTGGTTTTTTTATGAACCTGCTTAACCCTGGTGTATTTATTTTTTGGTTAGCTGCTACTGCAAAAATTCAAACTCAAATTATTGGATTAATGCACCCAACAAGATATTTAATTACAGTATATGCAGTTTGTTTGCTTTTTGTTTTATGTACAGATATTGCCAAAGTGCTATTAGCAGGAAAAATTCGCCCTAAACTAACACCGCATAATCTACACATCATTAATAAAATATCAGGTATCGTGTTAGTTGTTTTTGCTGTTTCCCTTGCTTGGGCTACACTTAATTATAAAGTTGTAGGGCATTAAAAAAGCCCAATATTTCTATTGGGCTTTGGTATTGTAAAATTTCAGTAATGAATTAACTATGCTTCTATGGCACCCTCAATTAGCACTGTAGCTTTATTGTTAAGTACCTCAACAAATCCACTTTGAATGGTATAGTTTTCAAATTGAGTTTTTGTTTTTAATACTTTCAAGTTACCCTTTCCAAGTGCACTTACAAGAGGTGCGTGTTTGTCCAAAACTTCAAACAAACCCTCTACACCTGGCAATTGTACCCCATAAACATCCCCACTGTAAATTTTTTTCTCTGGAGTTAATATTTCTAAAATCATTTTAAATGCGATAATGTGCTGATGTGCTGATGTACTAATAAGAATTATTAGCATATTAGCACATTGGCTAATTTGCTAATTAGTTTGCCATCATTTTCTTACCTTTCTCAATAGCATCTTCTAAAGTACCTACAAGATTAAATGCTGCTTCTGGATACTCATCTACTTCTCCATCCATTATAGCATTAAAACCACGGATAGTATCTTCAATGCTTACAAACACACCTTTTAAACCAGTAAATTGTTCTGCCACGTGGAAAGGTTGAGATAAGAAACGTTGAACTTTTCTTGCACGTGCAACTGTCATTTTATCTTCATCACTCAACTCATCCATACCCAAAATAGCGATGATATCTTGTAACTCTTTATAACGTTGTAAAATTAATTTAACTCTGTTTGCAGTGTTGTAATGTGCATCACCAACAATTGCAGGAGTTAAGATACGAGATGTAGAATCTAATGGATCAACCGCAGGATAAATACCTAAGTCAGCAATTTTACGACTCAATACTGTAGTTGCATCTAAGTGAGCAAATGTAGTTGCAGGAGCTGGGTCAGTCAAGTCATCTGCAGGTACATAAACTGCTTGTACAGAAGTAATAGAACCATTTTTAGTTGAAGTAATACGCTCTTGCATCAATCCCATTTCTGTAGCTAAAGTTGGTTGGTAACCCACAGCTGAAGGCATACGACCTAACAACGCAGAAACCTCAGAACCAGCTTGTGTGAAACGGAAGATATTATCTACGAAAAATAAAATGTCTTTTCCTTTTCCTGTGCCATCACCATCCCTGAAATATTCAGCAATAGTTAAACCAGATAATGCCACACGAGCACGAGCACCTGGCGGCTCATTCATTTGACCAAATACGAAAGTAGCTTTACTATCTTTCAAACCTTGCATATCAACCTTGCTCAAATCCCATCCACCTTCTTCCATACTATGCTTGAAGTCATCACCATATTTCATAATGCCAGCTTCAATCATCTCTCTCAAAAGGTCATTTCCTTCACGAGTTCTTTCTCCCACACCAGCAAATACTGATAAACCACCGTGACCTTTAGCAATATTATTAATCAACTCTTGAATCAATACCGTTTTGCCCACACCAGCACCACCAAACAAACCAATTTTACCTCCCTTTGCATAAGGCTCAATAAGGTCAATTACTTTAATACCAGTAAAAAGCACTTCACTAGCTGTACTCAAATTCTCAAACGCAGGTGGTTTTGAGTGAATAGGGCGTCCTCCTTTCTTATCTAATTGTGGTAAACCATCAATAGCATCGCCAGTTACATTAAATAAACGGCCATTAATTCCATCGCCAACAGGCATTGAAATTGCTTTGCCAGTATCAATAACATCCATTCCACGTACTAATCCTTCTGTTCCATCCATTGCAATGGTACGAACACTGTCTTCTCCCAAATGTTGTTGTACTTCAAGTACAAGAATATCGCCATTGGGCTTTTTAAGTTCTAGGGAGTTGTAGATTTCGGGCAATGTTTTATCATTTGGAAAATGCACGTCCACAACCGCACCAATTATTTGTTTTACTTTACCTACAGAAGCCATATAACAAGTAGTTTTATTTTTCGGCGGCAAAAGTAGGGGTTATTCCCTTTTTATATAGCTAAAATCAGAGTTTTATTTAAAACAAAACCATAAACACTCTATTTTACAGATATAGAATTATCAGAATATGGCTATTACAACTTCTATTTAAATAAAATCAACTCGATTTCTTTACTTTGCTACGTGCCAGAAAAAAGCAGCTCTGTTAGATGCTTACACATTTTTTTCTGTTATAAACCAGGTTTATGAAAACACTATTCACGCTATTTTTAGTTAGGTTTGGTGCAAAAAATAATGAGCAATCAAAAACATTTAATAACAGCACCAACCAAAGAAGATTTGAATATTTGTAATCTTGTTGAATAACTAAAAATATTTTTACCATATAGAAAAATAGCTTTTTATAAATACTTAATAAGTTCTATGTGTCTTATGTGCCTATGTGGTAAATTGAAAATATAAACCTTTGCGTATTAGCTTCTTTGCAGCTTTGCGTGAAACAAAAAACTATATGGAAAAAAAACTCTTCCTTCTCGATGCTTATGCACTCATCTTTCGTGCTTATTATGCACTTATTCGTAATCCACGCATTACCAGTAAAGGTCGTAACACCAATGCACAGTTTGGATTTACCAATACTTTAATTGAACTAATTAAAAAAGAAAAACCCACACATCTGGCGGTGTGCTTTGATGTGAGTGGACCCACTGTAAGAGATGAAAAATATGAGTTTTACAAAGCCAACAGACAAGACGCTCCAGAAGATTTGTTAGCAGCTGTACCTGATATTAAAAAAATTATTGAAGCCTTTAACATTCCTGTTATTGGTGTGGAGGGTTATGAGGCGGATGATGTGATTGGTACATTGGCTTGGGAAGCTCACGATGCAGGCTATGAAGTATTTATGGTATCCCCCGATAAAGATTATGGTCAGTTGGTGCGTGAGGGCATCTACATGTACAAACCAAGCTCGGGTGGTGGAGATGTTGAAATTTTAGGACCAAAAGAAGTGTGTGAAAAATGGGACATTAAACGTGTTGATCAGGTTATTGACATTTTAGGATTAATGGGTGATGCGGTGGATAATATTCCAGGTATTAAAGGCGTGGGCGAAAAAACTGCTGCTAAACTGTTGAAAGAGTATGATACCCTTGAAGGTGTTCTAGAAAATGCAGATAACATAAAAGGTTCTATTGGCGAAAAGGTAAGAGCAGGAAAAGAAGATGCCATTATGAGTAAAATGCTGGCAACCATTATTACCAATGTACCTGTTGAGTTTCACGAAGAAAACTTTAAAATAAGTGAGTGGAATAAAGATGCCTTACAAGAAATATTCAACGAGCTGGAGTTTAGAACCCTTGCCAAACGATTATTTGGAGAGGGTGCAACTGGCATTGAAACAAATCAGGCAAAAGATTTATTTGGAAACCCAATTGGAAAGCCGGCAACCACAAAAAAATCTACTGCCACACACGCAGAAAAAATTAACCCTACAGAAGAAAGACACGGCTCTATTGCTTTGCCATCATTTCTGCAGAATATAACCCCAACAAATACAAGTGTTTCAGATAATGATGGTTCCGATTCCCATACTCTGGAGGGGCAGGGGTGGTCTTCTTCGTTCAAAACAATTAAAGATGTAGAACACAACTATCATCTAATAAATACACCAGAACTGATTAACGAATTAACCAATAAACTAAGTAACCAAACAGAGATTTGCTTTGATACCGAAACAACCAATATTGATGCTAATGAAGCAGAGTTAGTGGGTATGAGTTTTTCTGTAACACCACACGAAGCTTACTATGTTCCTTGTCCTAACGATAGACAACAAACGATAAACTTATTAGAACTTTTCAAACCTTTATTCACCTCTTCAACTATTACCTGGGTTGGTCAAAATCTTAAATATGATATGTTGGTGCTGAAGTGGTACAACATAGAATTGAAAGGAAATATCTGCGATACTATGCTAATGCACTATGTGGTGGAGCCTGAAGGTAAACGCAGTATGGACGCTCTTGCACAGCAATATCTAAACTACGAGCCCATACATATTGATGAACTGATTGGTAAGAAAACTCGTAAAGCTACCAATAAAATTGGAGAATTGGGCTTAGATGCAGCTTCATTAAAGCAGGGAAATATGAGAGATGTGGATGTGGAGATTGTAAAAGATTATGCTGCCGAAGATGCTGATATTACCTTGCAATTAAAACATCAACTATTTCCATTGCTAAAAGAAAAAGAGGTAGAGAAAGTGTTTAATGAAGTGGAGAATCCATTGGTGAAAGTGTTGACAGCTATGGAGTTTGAGGGTGTTAAAGTAGATGTTGATTTTTTAAACGAATACAGCAAACTGCTTGATGTGGATGCACGCAAGGCAGAGGAAAGTGTGTATATGCAGGCAGGGGTGAAGTTTAATCTGGCATCGCCAAAACAACTGGGTGAAGTATTGTTTGATAAGATGCAGTTGGATAGTTCAGCTAAAAAAACCAAGACAGGTCAATATCAGACTGGAGAAGATGTATTGCAAAAATTAGCAACCAAAGGCCATCAAATTGTAGAAGATATTTTGGTGTTCAGAGAGTTGACGAAACTAAAATCTACCTATGTAGATGCTTTGCCTAAACTAATTAATAGCAAGACTGGTCGTGTGCATACAAGCTATGCACAAGCAGTTGCAGTTACTGGCAGATTGAGTAGTAATAATCCTAATTTACAGAACATTCCTATTAGAACAGACAGAGGCAAAGAAATTCGCAAAGCCTTTATACCACGCAGTGCTGATAGAATTTTAGTAAGTGCCGATTACTCTCAAATAGAATTGAGAATTGTTGCTGCCATAAGTGGCGACCCTAATATGTGTGAGGCTTTTCGTTTGGGCAAAGACATTCATACTGCCACAGCCGCCAAAGTGTATAATATTGAAGAGGCAGCAGTAACCAAAGAAATGCGTTACAAAGCCAAGAGTGTGAACTTTGGAATTATTTATGGACAAGGAGCTTTTGGACTGGCAGATAACTTAGGCATCAGCAGAACCGAAGCCAAGGAAATTATAGATAACTATAAAAGGGAGTTTGCCAGCATTCAAAAGTATATGGACGACACCATCAACTTTGCCCGTGAGAATGGCTTTGTTGAAACCCTGATGGGCAGAAAACGCTGGTTAAGAGATATTAACAGCAGCAATTTTACAGTGCGTGGTTTTGCCGAACGCAATGCTATTAACAGCCCTATACAAGGCACTGCTGCCGATATGATAAAGCTTGCAATGATTAAAATACAGTCACAACTTGAAAAGGAGAAACTACAAAGCAAAATGATTTTGCAGGTGCACGATGAATTGATATTTGATGCAGTGCCCCAAGAAATGGACATACTACAACCACTTATTTTAGAAAATATGAAATCTGCATTGCTACTGCCAAATGGTGTGCCTGTTGAAGCAGAACTTGGTATGGGTAAAAACTGGCTGGATGCACATTAAACTTATGTACGTTTTACGATATGTTATGTACGATATTTATGATAGGGCTTTATAGGGAGTCAATAGGGCGTTGCTAGGGAGTCTCCTCTTTTTGAAGAAGCATTAAATTATTTTTAATTTTGAATTATGAACAATGAATTTAAAATGGATAGAACATTGGTTTATTCTCAAACATTTGAAGAGGCTAATGATCACACTACATTTTACGATAATAAATCTATTCAGGAAAGAATTAATGCAGCGTGTTTCATTATTTACAATATTTATGGAACCAATCAATACACAAAAGTTGATAGAACAATCATTACTAAAAGAAAACACGACAACAAATGAGTAATTTTTTTAATGATGATTTTATTGATTTTTTAAAAGCGTTACAAAACAATCAGGTAAAGTATTTATTGGTTGGTGGCTATGCTGTTATTATGAATGGCTATGTGAGAAGCACTGCCGATATGGATGTTTGGATTGATAATACAGAAGAAAATTATTTGAACTTAGCAAACGCGTTTAAAGAATTTGGTGCACCCATTTTTTCTAAAAAGGACTTTTTAAGCAATGATTTTGATGTGTGGGCAATAGGAAGAGAACCCAATAAAATAGAAATATTAACTGCTGTTAAAGGCATTGAATTTAATGAATCTTACAGCACACATAATCTCTTTGATATTGGATTGCTTAAAGTTCCATTTATAAATCTTACAACATTAATAAAAGCAAAAGAGGCAGCAGGAAGATATAAAGATAAAGCCGATATTGAAGAATTAAAAAAGAAAAATACTGACAAATAGTTTGAAAGCTGCTTTGCCTTTGCCTAAGGATGTGCCTTAGTAGCGGAATTTAGGAATGGTAAGAATTGGCTGGATGCACATTAAACCTAGGTAGGATTTAGTGATTGTGTATTTACGATTTTTTGTCCCGCCCCGAAAGATGGGATTCTGTAGAACTTTATGGAACTCAAGTGGGAGTTACCTCGGGCTTATGTAAAGATTATTTAGTATAGGACATACCAAAAAAAAATTACTCGTACTGCCAAAATGTATGTTCGTTGATTCTTCGCCTTTAGTGGGTATTTGACAA
Source organism: uncultured Chitinophagaceae bacterium (assembly GCA_964615145.1). Lineage (GTDB taxonomy): Bacteria > Bacteroidota > Bacteroidia > Chitinophagales > Chitinophagaceae > CAIVPM01. Next base: position 2,096 of record CAZTOP010000007.1, on the reverse strand, counting down.
ATGGTGAGGTGTAAAAATGACAGGGGATTAAAAAGAAAAAATGTTGTTAGCATTTGTTCAGTTTATTTCATACTCTCTCCATACTCTAAGTATGCTTTAACTATGCTTTAGGTAGGGTTTAAGTATGTAAAACAATTTGAGAAATATTGCAAATAAGTTAATATTGCAAGTACAAGGAAAATACGTTGATAACAAACCAAAAAATAGCAAAACCTTTTTTAAAATGGGCTGGTGGTAAAACACAGTTGATTAATGAACCTAGAATTCAACACTAAACTTGCAAATGGTTATTCAAGCAATTCTCAAATAGCCAGAATATTAACAGAAGATTGGGTGAAACAAAACTCATATTGCCCAAGTTGTGGATGCCACCCTTTAAATGAATTTGCAAATAACAAGCCTGTAGCTGACTTTTATTGTAGCATTTGTCGTGAAGAGTTTGAATTAAAAAGCAAAAATGGTTCATTGACAAATACAATTACAGATGGTGCCTATTCAACAATGATTGAGAGAATTACTTCAAATCAGAATCCTAACTTTTTCTTTTTGACCTACACAAAAAATTGGTCTGTAAATAATTTCTTAATCATTCCAAAACAGTTTTTTACACCGGAAATTATTATAAAAAGAAAGCCATTATCAGTCATAGCAAAAAGAGCAGGATGGATTGGATGCAATATCGATATTTCTAAAATTACAGAAGCAGGAAAGGTATTTATAGTTAAAAATTCAAAAAGTGTAGATAGGGATATTGTTAAAGATTCATTTAACAAAATGATATTTCTAAGAAGCAAAAGTGCAGAATCAAAAGGATGGATTTTAGATATAATGAAATGTGTAGATTCTATCCAAAAAGATTCATTTTCATTAGACGATATTTATAGATTTGAATCAAAATTGAAATTGAAATATCCGAACAATAATTTTATTAAAGATAAAATCAGACAGCAATTGCAACAATTAAGAGATAAGGGGATAATTGAATTTGTAGGAAGAGGTAATTATAAAAAAATCAGTAATGAATAAGTATATTTTTATAACAAAAGAAGGTTTTACACAAGCTCCAAACCAAAATATAGAAATAGATAATATGCAAGTCATAGGTATAGTAGATAACGTGGAAAATGAGGATGATGCTTTAAAGAAATTGTTAATTGAAAACTCTTGGATTTGGGAGTCAGGCTTTAATGTAGCTGAGTTTATTGTATATAAAATTATCTAAGTTAAATCTAAGTATCTTCCTTCAATTCCTGAATTTTTTAATGCATTTGCATTTTGTTTTCCATAAGCTACAAATACACTTGGTGCACCAGGAGTTCCCCCTTGAACACCTGTAACGTGATAAAAACGAATTCTTCCTTTTACGAATAATAAACCATCAGCCTTATTCCAAACATTTTCAAAAAAACACTTAGTTTCAGTTCTTGCAAAAATTAGAGCAATTCCATTTCTATGTTTTTGAAGTTTTGCTAACCATAAGTGTAAGTCTTTACCATAAGGCGGATTACAATATACTCTTCCAAACCAAGGTTTAGTTAATCCATCATCTTCAATTGTATAATTTGTTTTAGCGTGAAGGAATGGTGCATTGATTGGGCTGCAAGGGTCTAAATCAAATTCACCTAATTTCTTCACCAATTCTGGAGGTGTTAACCATTCAACTTTTGTCAACTCTGAACGTTCGAAAGAAGTATTCATTTCTAAGATTTAGATCTAATGTGAGATCATTTTTTATATATTCAAAGAATATTTTCACCTTTATTTTTCAACATTCGATTGCTTCTTTCAATCTATGGTTTGTCTAGCAAGGTGGTTTATTATAAGCGTGATTTAACCAAAGGAAGTTTATGGCAGCGAGTTACAACTATAGTTTTATTTTTTAAATTAATTAGTTCTTTGTTTTAAATATTTTGCCACTATCATTGCACCGCGAGGTAGAGCAGCGGTAGCTCGTCGGGCTCATAACCCGAAGGTCAGAAGTTCGATCCTTCTCCTCGCAACACAGCCCCTTTATTGGGGCTTTTTTGTTTTGTAATTGTTTTACCAATATATCGTGCCTATGGCACTCATTTGCATTATTTATAAACCTACCAATA